>JAPOVP010000153.1 GCA_026708085.1 Caldilineaceae bacterium | reverse complement strand
GGTTTATCTTCTGCCGGAGTTATACGGGGGTTCGCCCCCATTTTGGGATGCACCCTTTTACCCGGGTGTATCCCAAATTCACGGCAAGTCTCTGATTGCCTCAAGTGTTCTGCGCTGCGTGCGGGCGAGACGCCCGCGATCCCGGGAGGATGTCCAAGAATCTGGGTTGCGCCCTACAACCCCCAACATGCAATAGAGAACGGCGGATAGGAGAGAACAGGCCAAAGTCGTCCCCAAGAGAAGCGGCAGGGGCCGGGGGCGTCCCACCCCGGGGAGACGACACGCGAGTCGTGGGCGGGGTCCAGCGGTTATCATCGTCCCGGCACAGAACGGCGACTCCGATCGGCGATGATCGCGGTATGGGGGCTGGCTAGCCGGTAGCGTTGCGCTTTGCGTCCGGGGAACAGGCGTACAGTGGGTAACTGCCAGAGAAAACAACGGGTTGCTCTGGCTCCGACGCTCTGCTAAAATAAATGTTGTTACATGGCCGCTGGCCTACGGCGGACCACTGCAACAGGACCTCCGAATCGTGGGCGATCCAAGTGTCTTATTTGGCTGCTTTCCAGAGCAGGTCGAAGAGAGTTCACAGGCTTACCCGGCTGAAAATGAGCGAATTGGAGGGAGGTGATCAGTAGAAAGAAAATTGCTTGTCCTTTAAGGGCAAATTGCTCTATTGTTGGTTGATACGCGACGGATTCCTGTGGATAGGCCAGAAAATGGGAGGAAATACCCATGAAACGCAATGCCGTGTTCTACTCGTCGCTGTTGCTCGTAGTTGTTCTCCTCATAAGCGCCTGCGCCCCTGCAGCCGTAGAGGCGCCTGCTGAACCCGCTGCCGAAGCCGAAGAAGCATCAGCCCCAATGGAAGAGAAGGAAGGTGGGGGCACACTGCAGGTGTGCTTCATTCAGGCCACGAGCCACGCTCATCTGGCGGGGTTTGTGGGACGTGCGGGCAGCCAGCACTTCTACCAGGGCCGCACCATCTTCAGCGGACTTGTGCAGTTGGACCACGACGTTAAGGAGTATATCCCGGAGCTTGCCGAGAGCTGGGAGTTTGACGGCAACAAGGTCATTTTCCATCTGCGAAACGACGTAACCTGGCATGACGGCACGCCCTTCACTTCCAAGGACGTGATCTTCAACTACGGCCGGCTGATCCCGCACCCGCTGATGGTCAACACGGCCTATAACGGCCTCAAGGACTACATCGTCGGCTACACAGAGTTTCGCGAAGGGAATGCGGATTCGGTCAGCGGCATTACCGCGCCCGATGACTACACCGTCGTATTCGAAATGACGGGCGAATACGGCATGGTCGGGATCCATAAGATCGCCGCCGCTATCAGGCTTGTGCCCGAGCATATCCTGAGCGAGGTGCCTGAGGATCAGTGGGGGCCCGATGAGAGTGGCGTTCTTGGTCTCGAGAAGACAGACTTTGCGACAACAAAGGCGATTGGGACCGGGCCGTTCATGGTTGAGGAGTACGTCCCCGACCAGTACATCATCTACAGCCCGAACCCTGATTACTTCCGCGGCGCGCCGAAGCTGGACCAGCTGATCTACCGCTCATTCAACGGCGATCCGACGGCGATGATGGTGGCCACCGAGGCCGGTGAATGCGATTGGGTCATTGGCGAAGGCGGAGGCCGGCCGGTCGAGTTGCAACGTCTGGCAGCCATAGAGGAACTGGACCTGGAGATTTTCAACCCGCCGGCGAACGTCTCGGTGGCCTACTGGTGGAATCTGGGGCGGGATCACATTCAGAACCCGCTCATCCGTCAGGGCATCCAGCATGCAATCAACGGCGAACAGTTCAATCAGGTGATGGCCAGCGGGGTGAGCCGCGGGGCGCGCGTCTACCTGGATGGCAAGTGGGGGATCAATCCCGAGGGGGCCAAGTACATCACTTACGATCCCGAACTCGCCAAAGAGAAGCTGACCGAAGGTGGATGGGACTTTGAAAACGACAAGCTCATCCTCGTGCTCGGGTCACTACACCCGGCCTGGGAGCCGCTCCACCTCACCTTCCAACAGAACCTGGCGGAGGTCGGGGTAACGGTCGAGTTCAAGGTGGTTGGCGCCGACTACGGCAACGTGGTCAACAAGGAGCCTTTCGAATGGGACCTGCTGCAGGCCGGTGATTGGGCTCCCTGGTTCGGTCTGTTGGGATACGACACGACACACCTCAGTACGAAACCGTGGTATGACCGGGCCGCGCACTACGCAGAAGAGGTGGCCCTGTTGAAGAGCCTGGAGTTGGAGACGGACGATTCTGTACTCAAAGAAGCCGTCTGGCAGATCCAGGAAAGTATTGGTGCCGATCCTTTTGGCGTAATACTTTACGCCCACATCAACCCCAGCCTGCGCAGCACACGGACGCGCGGCTGCGACACCATCCCCAGCTACTACTACCATCGCAACAACTGGAATCTTGAGCAGTGCTGGATAGCGTCGGAGTAGCGGTCGGACGCTTGCAGCGCCCTTACCCGAACATCTGAGACTCTCCGGTCGCCGGCGGTCGGCGACCGGAGAGAGAACCCCATCTAATCTGTCGACAGGCCAGCCAGGAGAAACCAGATGCTACTGATCACGGTGGATAGCGGGAACCTCCTCGCTTGCGCCGATATTGGGCAGGTGACCCGCTTAGGGGAATTGACCGTCACATCGCAGGCCGACATCTATACGATGGATGTCGCCGATAACGATATCTGCTTCTACCCGTCCAGCGCCGGCACGACCGCTTCAGGGACGCCGATGAACGCAATTCTGGCCGAGGGCCATGACCCCTATGGCATCTTTATCGAGATCCTTAAAGAAGCAGGCATCGCGGTTGTGCCGAATTTCCGGGTGAATGACCATCACGGTTCGCCGGACCAGTGGACGGAATGGGAACGGGAACACAAGGAATGGTCGTTGGGACAGGATACGGGAACCTGGAGGTCCTACAAGAAGGTGGGCGACCGCGGCTGGCGGGAGGTCGGTGACCTGCGACAGATGGACTATGCCGTCAAGGAGGTGCGGGAGCGCCGCCTGGGTATTTTGCGGGAGATTGCCGACCGATACCCCCTGGATGGACTCATGCTTGACTTCGGACGATCGGCGCCGTTCTTCAGGGAGCCAAAGCGAGAGAAGTCGGACTACATGACCCAGTTCGTGCGCGCGGTTCGGACCATGTTGGACGAAGTGGGAGAGAGGCGCGGACAGCATCTCATGCTCGCGGCCGCGGTGCCTTGGGACATTGACTACTGCACAGAGGAAGGGCTCGACATAAAGACATGGATTGATGAAGGGCTGCTGTCCTACCTGTGTCCGGGTGAATGGTTTTTCGTGGACTACAACCTCCCTTACTCCGAATGGGTGGCCCTGGCCGAAGGAAGCAGTTGCAAAGTGTACCCCATGTTCATGTCCTGCGTCTACTCGTCCGATGCGGTCACGCCGGGGAAACGTGTCTGGCTCGGCGATGGTTTTGAGGAGTTCGACCCGCCCAAGATCCGCGCTCTTGCGGAGAGCGCGTACAGCCAGGAAGCCGACGGGATCATGTTCTACAATCTGCATGCCAGCTCTTTCGGCAGCAGGCTGTATTCGGATCTTCGAGAATTGATCGATCCCTCCAGGATCCCTTCTACGACCCGGCATTATTTCTACGCCCGCCGGTCCAAATATCTGCCAACAGAGTACTTCTCATTCGGTCTCCCTGATGGATACGCGCCCGGTGAGGTGGAGGCGTTTACCCCCTTTGAGTTGAGCGATGCCGGGGATGCGTTTACCTACACGATCCTATTTGGCAGCGATCTGGGCGGCACAACTGCGGATTTTCAGTTCAAGCTAAGAGATCTGGGAGACGGTGACGAAATCGAAGTAAGTATGAATGACGGTGGGCTCAGTGCCGACAGTCTTGACTTCCACAATTGCAGGCCGCCCAACCTGCCGGAATTTCGGTATGCAGTTTGGCAGTCGGCATTGGGATCTTCCCACTTGAGAGTGGGAGAGAACGTGCTGACAGTTCGACTGGTGGAACGCGATCCCGGGCGGACACTGCCGGTTCAAGTGGGTGAATTCGAGATTACCGTCGGTCCCGCTGATGCGTAGTGTCCATTCCTACGACACATCCGAATGCCGTGAAAGGCGCCTGGCTGCCGCGTTTGATGGAGTCGGTCATGGCTCCTAAGTCAGGCGAACGGTTGTTAAACGGAGTTCAGGAAGCATGTCCCAGTATGTCTTGCGCCGGATTGCGTTGATTTTCCCATTAATGTTTGCGATTACGGTCGTAAACTACACTATCTATGTGCTGTCGCCGGGTGATCCGGTATCCGCCTTGCTCAATCCGGAGTCGATGCGTTATCTGGAGGAGGAGGATCTGCAGGCGCTGCGAGAGGCAATGGGCCTGAACCGTCCGGTGCACGTTCGCTATCTGATCTGGCTACGTGAAGCGTTGCGGGGAAATCTCGGCTGGTCGACTCAGATGCGTCTGCCGGTGCACCATATCATCGTGCGCGACGTCGGCAACACGCTTGGCCTGATGGGATTCGCCCTATTGTTCTCGACAGTGGCAGGCATCGTGTTGGGAATCGTTTCGGCCCTCAAGCAATACTCTCTTCTCGATTACATCCTCACCGGCATCGCGTTTGGAGGCATTGCTGTTCCCGGTTTTTTCTTCGCGCTACTGCTGATCTACGTGGCCGGGCTGCGCCTGGAGTGGTTTCCCGTTGGTGGTATCGTCACTGTGGGGGCGCCACCTTCAATAAGTGACCGGCTATGGCACATGGTTCTGCCGGTGGTCGCCCTCTCCTATGACGGCCTCAGCACGCTGCTCCGCTACACCCGGTCCAGCATGTTGGAGGTCGTTCGGCAAGACTACATCACGACGGCGCGGGCCAAAGGTTTGGCGGAACGTACGGTCATTATGTGGCACGCATTCAAGAATGCCCTGCTGCCGGTAATTACGATCACGGGATTGCGCCTGCCGACGCTGGTCGGAGGGGCGGTGCTGATCGAGAGTGTTTTCAATTACAGGGGCATTGGACACACTTTAGTTGCCGCCGCAGGCAGTCGAGACTACCCGCTCCTGATGGGCGGTCTTCTGATAACCGCAATTATGGTACTGTTCAGCAATCTGATCGCGGATTTGGCCTATGCCTGGGCCGACCCACGCATCAGGTATGCATAGCAGTAGAGAGTTCTGCTGCTGCACCTAAGTGTAGCGAAAGGAAGACGGCAAGTCATGACGGCAACGGCGCCCGCCGCGACCGGGCCGCTACGCATGTTTGGAAGCTCTTCGGACTCCTGGCGGATGCGGGTCTGGCGCCGATTCGTTCGGCATCGCCTGGCGGTGGCCAGCCTGATACTGCTGGTCGCGATTTCGGTCACGGTAACGGCTGCGCCGCTCCTGACACCGCACGGCCCGATCAAGTTCGTCGGCGCGACCGAGGCGAAGCCGACATGGGACCACCCGCTTGGGACTGACAGGTTAGGTCGGGATGTCTGGGCTCGCCTGGTATACGGCGGGCGCGTTTCGATCTCAGTTGGCATCGTGGCGGTTGCAATTTCAATCGCGATCACGATCGTCCTTGGAAGTATTTCGGGATACTACGGGGGCTGGCTGGACATGCTTATCATGCGTTTCACAGACGTGATGATGGTCTTCCCCGGCCTGATTCTGATCATGGTGGTTGTGTCGGTTGTCGGTCCCAGCATCTACAACGTCATGGTCGTGATCGGCATCCTGGGCTGGACAGGGACAACACGCCTGTTGCGGGGCCAGATTCTGTCGGTGCGGGAGTGGGATTTTGTTACGGCGGCACGGTGCGTTGGGGCATCGAACGGCCAGATCATGTTTCGACACATATTGCCGAACGCGCTGGCGCCCCTGCTGGTAGCGGCGACGTTTGGGGTTGCCGGCGCGATCCTGACAGAGGCCGGGCTTTCCTACATCGGGCTGGGCGTGCTTCCGCCGGCTCCCTCGTGGGGGAATATGCTCAACGGCGCCCAGTCGATATACATTCTTGAAAACTTCTGGTGGCTGTGGCTGCCGCCGGGCGTGGCGATTTTCGTTACAGTGCTGGCCATCAATTTTGTGGGCGATGGTCTGCGCGATGCGCTCGATCCCCGTACGAGTTTGGGTTAGTAGAGGAGGGGCCACCAGAGTCAGGATTTCACTTGGTTTCGACGTTGCGAAAGGCAGAAAGTTTCCTCTCGCTGAAGTTCCTCCCCACTCTGTAAGAAGGACCATTCCAGAACTACAATTGCCATGCGCCGGTCTGAGGACTTTCCAACTGAGATGCTCTATTGGCTGCCCATTCACTGCCCTGTATCCCAAGTTATTGTCAGACCGGTGTGACTTATTTGCCGATCTGACCGGATCATCCACTATTCAGTCGACTTTGCAAGCGCAAGTGAATATATGTATAAGGTAGCTACTAAGCCATGTCATGTATGTGTGTCCCATGTGCGGTCTGCCTGGATAAGGGATGACGGATTGTAGTGTCAGGATTTCTGTGGCGGGCTCTTGATGGTCATCGCTGTGCAGGTTGGGGCCGATTGGGCGTTGGCCGGCCTGCGCCGGCTCACGCCTCGGTACGAGCCACGACGCAGGGTGGGGTGAAGTTCGGTCGCAGCGGGTGGACAACGTCGTATTGCCCACACACTCGCTGCGGCGGGGGGGTTTTAGGAGAGGGGGCGTTGCGGGGGCGGAGCCCCCGCACAAGGGAGGGCCGAATAGGCCCGACCGCCCAAATGTGAGGAGAGAGAAACACCTTTCGCCATGCTGAACTCTGATCGCCATTTGGCAAGGACTTAGCAGTCACCGTATAAGCAGGATCTCTTTGTCGTTGCCAACCCGATCTGCTAGACTGACGCTCGCCGCAATCCGTCAAGTCATCATTATTGGAGGTGCAAGTATACGTCCCAATTTTGCTGTAGATTCGAGACTTGCAACTTCACGACAGTGTCCGTTCAGCTTGACCATGAGGAGAGAATGAAATGCTTGCAGACAGGAGTAGGATATTTGTATTGTGTCTAGCCCTGGCGGCGCTCTTCGCGATGGCGGCATGTGTGGCTGCGCCGCCAGTTGGCATGGCCGACAGTGCCCAGGAGCCGATGGAAGTGGAGATGGTCTTCGGCGATCTGCCCCGAAATGAAACCTTCATTGTCGCTTCCCAGGCGCCAAACAATGATGTCTGGGACAGCTTCAACCACTATCAGGCGGCCACGTACAACAACGCATCCGGCTACAACCAGCTTACGCAGGAGATGCCCTTCATTGAATGGGACGGTGTGATCTATCCCTGGCTGGCGCAGTCTTGGGCCTATAACGAGGACGGAACCGAGCTGACGCTGACGATCACCGAAGGCGTCAACTGGAATGACGGCACGCCTCTTACGATGGACGACTGGTTGTTCACGCTTCAGTACAACGCAGACAACGCGGACAAGGGAATCGCCTGGTCCGCGCACCTGACGAATGTCGAGTGGCGTGCTGAAGGCAGCAACCAGATCGTGTTTACCTTGCCAGATCCCAACTACCGCTTCCACCAGAGCTTCATCGGCCACATTGCGGGGACTTTCCGTCCGATTGCCCAGCATGTCTGGGAGGGCCAGGACCCATCCTCTTTCAAGAATCCGGATGCGGTCGGCTCCGGGCCGTACCGGCTGGTGAGCACGAACCCGGACACGAGGACGGTGATCTGGGAGCGGCGCGATGACTACTGGGACGCCGAACGGATGCCGGCGCCGAAATACCAGGTATGGCTGAAACGGCCGGAAGCGGACGTGGCCGTATTCGAGTGGGAGGAGGGCAACTATGACCTGGGCCGGATCCCCTTCCAACTGATGACGCGAATCATGACCGGCAACTCCCACGTCAAGCCACTGGTTCACCAGGACCCCTGCCCGCGGGGGCTGGTCCTGAACGTGACGACCGAGCCGCTTGATGACCCACTGTTCCGCCGAGCACTGGGCCTGTTGCTAAACCGGCAGGCAGTCGCCAACCTGGCCAATGTGCCCAGCTACATCACGCCAGTCCTGTGGCCCAATACCGGCGAGATCGACGAGCGCTTCTACGATGCGGACGCGGCCGCAGAGTTCGAGGTGATCACCTTCGATCCTGAGAAAGCGGTACAGTTACTGGATGAGGCCGGTTATCCCCTCGTGGACGGCGTTCGTGTCGACAAAAGCGGGAATCCGATCTCGCTGGACGCCTTCTATATCGACATTGGCGATCCGGCCTGGACGGTGTGGTCGTGGCTGTTGGCGGAGCAGGCGGAGAAGGTGGGGATTGAGGTCAATCCTCGACTACTTGATATCCCGACATTCTTCGCGCAGGGACCGAATGGGGAGTTTGACATTCTTTTCCGCTGGTTCTGCACGCGGCCATCCGATCCGATAGCGATGTACAGCGGCCTGCACTCCAAATACGCCATGCCCATCGGTGAGAGATCGGTAGGCATCCCGGGCCGTTACCAGAATTCAGAATTGGACGCCGTAATCGAGCAGATCCAGGCCGGCGATCCGGATTCCGAAGAGACGCAGGAGTTGTTCCGCGTGGCTTATCGGATTTGGGCAGAGGAACAGCCGTACTTGTCACTGTTCGGTGAAAACGAAGGTGTCGCCTTCAACTCACAATACTGGACGGGGCTCGAGGTAGGTCAGCCCTGGGTGCACTGGGGTGCGCACTTCCGGCAGATGCTGGTGTGGATCTTACCGGCACAGTAATCCCTAGCAGCCAATACACGGCGGTCAGTGGTCGGTAGCGACCACTGACCACTGACATTACGATAGAAGCGGTATGTTGACTGAAGAAAGACAGGGGATTGAAGCCCCGGAAGTGGCTGCGCGGCGCGAGACCGTTCGCTATCTGTGGCGACGATTCGGAACTTACCTCTTTACCTTGTGGGCGGCCTTCACGGTGGCCTTCTTTGTTTTCCGGATGGTGCCCGGGGACCCGATGACGATTCTGCTCGGTCAGCTTTCGCGCGCCGAAGGCCAGCTGAATCCTGAAGAAGCAGAGGTCGTCATCGCCCGCTACCGGGAGATTTTCGGGCTCGATGAGCCGCTATACAAGCAGTACGTCGTCTATCTCGTCAACACATTCCTGCGGGGCCTGGACTTTGGCCCCTCCTTTGTTGCGTATCCCACGCCAACACGAGATCTGATTGTGCAGCGCCTGCCGTGGACGGTGGGCATCTTCACCACTTCGGTGCTGATTGCCTGGCTGGCCGGCACGGGGCTGGGAGCATTGATGGGCTGGCTGCACCGGCGGCGCATGACAGGACTGGCCGTGGCCTTGTCGACGTTGATGCAGATTACTCCCGTCTACCTGGTAGCACTGGGGCTGATCATTTATGTGGGATATGTGTTGCGCTGGCTGCCGCCGGGGGGTCCTTATGCCGCGCACTTGCAGCCGGCATGGAGTTGGGAATTTATCTCCAGTCTCTTGCTACACGCCGTCCTGCCGATGCTCTCGGTTGTCTTGACGCTGGGCGCGGGCTTTACATTGGGCATGCGCGCGCTCATGGTCTCGGTGTTGGGCGAAGACTATCTGACTTTCGCCAAAGCCAAGGGTATATCTCCCCTGACCATCCTCAGGGACTACGCTTTCCGCAATGCGCTGATTCCTCAGATTACCGGCCTGGCGATCATTCTGGGCGCAACGTTGAACGGAATCTTCATTGTCGAAGTGCTCTTCCAACTGCCGGGGTTGGGGACATTGTTCGTCCAGGCGATGGGACTGCGTGATTTCAACACGATGCAGGGAGTCGTTCTCTTTTCCATCTTCGCCGTCCTGACGCTCACTTTGATAGTCGATCTTGCCTTACCGTTGTTGGACCCCCGGATAAGGAATACAGGATGAAGAATACCAGGATCCTGATCGGGGCAGTTATTTTGGCGGGGGTCCTGGCAGTGGCGCTGGGCGGGCCGATGGTTGTCGAAAACGTGCTTTTTCCCGATGAAAGCCCCACCAGCCGCGGTTCCTACAGGCCCTACCAGCTGGCCTCATCCGAGCATCTGATAGGCACCGACGGCGACGGCCGCGATGGTCTGGCGGTATTTGTTGCCAGCATCACTCCATCGCTGGCAATTGGGCTGATTGCGGGGCTGGTTTCGACCGGTCTGGGCGTTGCGCTCGGATTTATCGCCGGCTACGCAGAAGGCCGTCTCGATACGTTGCTGCGCGTCCTTATCGACATGATTCTTGTCATCCCCACTTTGCCTTTACTGCTGATGCTGGCGGTATACATCGAGCGCTGGGACCTGTACAAGCTGGCGTTGATACTGGGGCTGTTCGGCTGGGCATTTGTAGCGCGGGTCATCCGGCCGCAGGTTCAGAGCCTGCGCGAACGGAGTTATGTGGACCTGGCCCGGCTTTCAGGCGAGAGCACGCCGGAGATCATTTTCCTGGAGTTGCTGCCGCCGCTGCTGCCCTACATTGTCTATGTGCTCTCCCTGGCCGTGGTTGGCGCGATGCTGGCCGAGGCAGGCCTGCAGATTATCGGGCTGGGCGCCGGCGGACTGCCGACCCTCGGATTCATGATCGCCAAAGGATTTCGGGAAGGTGTCATCGGCGTAGGGTTATTGGGCCAGATGTTCCTGCCCGCGGGGGCCCTGATCGTTGTGTTCTTGGGTCTCAATCTGATCAACACCGGTCTGGACCAGATTTTCAATCCGCGCTTGCAGACCACAATCGAGGGGGAGTGAGCGGTGTCAATCCTCCTGAGAATTCGAAATCTGTCTGCGGGCCTCCAGGGACGGCGGGGAATCACCCAAGTCGTGAGCAATGTTGACCTGGATGTAGAGGCGGGCGAGATTCTGGGAATCGTGGGCGAATCCGGTTGCGGTAAGAGCACGATGGCAGCAGCTATCCTGCAGTTGTTGACGCTACCGCAAGTGCTCCAGTCCGGCTCGATACAACTTACGCTTGAGAACGGCGAGAACTACGATTTGCTGGAGATGCCTGAGAGAACATTGCGCCAGTTCCGCTGGCGGCATCTGTCTTACATTCCCCAGGGGTCGATGAACTCGTTGAATCCGGTCCTGCGCGTGCGGCGGCAGATGATCGATACCCTGATCGAACATGGCTTGACAAGGGAAGAGGCGCTTATGCGCGCCGGAGAAGCGTTGGAGCAGGTCAATCTGGAGCCCCGTGTGCTGGACAGCCATCCGCACGAACTGAGCGGAGGAATGAGACAGCGGGTGATCATCGCCCTGGCGGTGAGCATGCGTCCGGCGCTGGTGGTGGCGGACGAACTGACCACCGCTCTCGACGTTGTTACCCAGCGCCAGATCTTACAGCAGATGGCAGCGATCCGAGATGAATTGGGGACCACATTCATCCTGATCACGCACGACATGGGCGTGGTGGCGCAGGTGGCCGACCGCATGGCGGTTATGTATGCGGGCCGGATTGGGGAGGTGGGCGGCGTCCGAGATGTGTTTGCGGCACCGCTTCACCCCTATTCGCAGGCTCTGATCGCGTCGATTCCTCAGCAGAGCGGGCAGCGGGTCGAAGGTCTTCCGGGAGAAGCCCCAAGCCCATGGAATTACCCGGCGGGATGTCGCTTTCACACGCGCTGCCCGCGTGTTTTTGCACCCTGCAGTGAACAGGTACCGGAATTGGAGGCGCAGGGAGCGGGCCGCCTGACCGCCTGTCACCTCTTCGAGGAAGAGGCGGTAATCGATGGGTGATCTCCTGGTTGCAGAAAATGTTGTGCAGGTATTCGGGGGCAGGAAACCGATCTATGCAGTGGACAGTGTCTCGTTTCGGCTGCCCGAATCACCCACTATACTGAATCTGGTCGGCGAGAGTGGCAGCGGCAAGTCCACGCTTGCGCGCATTATTCTGGCGCTGCAACGCCCGACCGCTGGCCGTATTACCTACAAAGGGACCGAAATCTTCACCCGGGATCGGCATTGGAAAAAACAGTTCCGAGCAGAGGTGCAGGCCGTTTTCCAGGATCCTTACAGCGTCTACAACCCGGTCTATAAGGTTGAACGAGTGCTGAAGCTGGTCATCCGAAAGTTTGGTCTTGCCGGCAGCAAGGACGAAGCGCAGGCGCGGATGGAGGAGGCGCTCAGGGCGGTGGACCTGCGGCCGGAGGAGGTTTTGGGCCGCTATCCGCACCAGATGAGTGGAGGTCAGCGGCAACGCCTGATGCTCGCACGCATCTACCTGATGCGCCCGCGGCTGATCGTGGCTGACGAGCCCGTATCGATGATTGATGCCGGCATGAGGGCATCGTTCCTGAATATCCTGCTCGATTTTCGCGACAACTACGGCATCTCGACCCTTTTCATCACCCACGATCTTTCAACTGCCATGTACCTGGGAGGCGAAATCATCGTACTCTACCAGGGCAGAATCATGGAACGAGGCAGTACACAGGACGTAACCGGTGATCCCCACCACCCCTATGCACAACTCTTGATGAGCTCGGTGCCGGTTCCCGATCCAGACAAACGCTGGAAAGAGGATCTGGCGGTGGCGCCGCTGGCGGACGTGGGGACCGGCAGTTCCTTGCAACGGGAGCGCTGTCTTTTCGCGGAACGCTGCCCGCAGGTGATGGAGGCCTGCTGGCAGGCGCGGCCGGCTCTGCGTAGTCTGTATGGGGACGGCGCCGAAAGCCCTATGCGCGAAGCTGCTTGCATACTTTACGAAAACTCAGAGGGCGAGCCGTTGCCGGATTGAATGCCGGAGCGACGCCGCGCTGCGTGAGCTTTTGGGAAGGGATGACCTATCCTTGATCGGCGACAGCCTAGATGTTACCATGAAGAGCAATTGCCCGACGCTGCCACCTCGATCTTGCAGATAAGGACGGATTGGCGTATCCGTCTACCTCTGGAGTCAGTCAACAGTGCCGGTACTCTCGGAGCGCATACGCTCTTGTGCCAACTCAGGACCGATCAGGACAGGCCACAGGTTCCTTTACTAGAACTGGTTGTTAACTAAGACAGGTTCGGGGAGCGAAACCAAATGGTCCGGGGATCAAGAACACTGTCAACCCTCAAAACACCTTCCTGGCGGACACTGAATTCGAACTTCGGGGGGACTCCGCGCGATTCTGCCATAAGTTGGACGGGCGCCTCAACAAGGACGATTGAACTTCCTGGAACGCGCAGGAGTTAAACTCTGCAACGGGCAGCAACAAACAAGATCATTGATCACCGGTGTGGGGGAAGACCATGAACGAAATCGAGAGATACGAATTCGATCGTGTTGGCTACCTTTCAGTACCCGACATTCTAACGGACGAGCAGGTCAGGAGCTTGGCGGCCGCTATTGACGCGCTCGAAGAGGAGGCGGTTGCCCGTGCGGCGGCGGCTCCGCGCCGGAAGAGTCCGACTGGGCTATTGGAGTATCACCACAACGCCGAGAAGGGCTACTACGTCACTGGGACGAGGGAGCACGGGAACACAATCATCATTGAAGACTTTTTCAACGCGGACCCCGCATTTGACGTATTGGTCAATCACGCGCCGACGATGTCCTATATTCACGCCATCGTGCAGGAGCGGGCAACGATCAACAATTCGGAAATACGTATTCGCTATCCCGGCAACCAGACCGGCACGCACATGGGCGGACCGATCGGGGGTAAGCACAGGTACGGTTACAACCATAAAGGGATAAACAGCATGATGGTGCGGATGGTCTATTTCGTACATGACGTCGGACCGGAAGACGGCCCTTTCTGCGTTGTGCCGGCGACGCACAAGAGCAATATGGTGTCACCCTACGAGGGAAGGAACCCGGACAAGGAGCCGGGTATGATCGGCCTCCCGGTGAAGGCGGGCGATGCAATTCTGTTTACCGAGAATTTGCGCCACGGGGGCTTTACGAACCGTTCCGGTAAGACGCGGAAGACAGTTCATGTCGGGTACGGCCCATTCTGGATGAAGTCGCAGAACATCGCCACAATGGATGAAGACCAGTACCTTTTGCCAGACACCTATGCCCGATATTCTCCGGAGCAGCGCCAGCTCTTCCGAGCTTGGCCGAATACGCTGGAACGGGAGTTCGGGGATAACCAAAAAGGATAGCTGTGTCATGCTTACGATAGACCGAGCGGAACTAGCCGGCATCCCATCATTCATTTTGCGCGATACGCGGGTCGATGATGCCCCGGTCGTCGTTCATTATCACGGCTGGACGGGCGACAAGGGCAGCATCGAGAACCCGGACCAGTCGCTGGTGCAGCTGGCATCGGCCGGGTTTTGCGTGGTGGCGCCCGACTGCTATGAGCATGGGGAACGGCGCACCGATGCCTGGTTTCGCGCCCAGTTCAACGGCTGGGCCTTTGTCTGCACTGCGATGGACAAGACACGCGCTGAGGCACCGGAGCTACTCGAGGCAATCATGGCCCTGCCATACTGTTCGTCCCGCAGTCCTCAAGTGTGCGGCTCCTCGATGGGCGGCCTGATCGCGCAGATGGTCCTACCCGAGAATAAGGCGTATATTTCGATGGTCTCGATTGTGGGCCGGTCGAGCTTTTTCCAGGCCGATGAATGGTGCCGGCAGGCGCAACAGGGGACCTGGTGCGACGACTGGTGCGCGCAGTACGCGACGCAGTCTCATCCCGACCGGTTTACAGACCGGCCGGTCCTCTTCATTGACGGCGGCCTCGATACAGATTGTCCGGCGGCCACCAATGCCGAGACGGTGCGCTTGATAAATGAAAGGGGAGGGCTTGCAGAACATTTTGTGGACCCCGAAGTTTGTCATGCCCGCTCGCCGTCGATGCGGGCAAGGTTCGTTGACTGGATTGTCTCGCACGGCCAGCCGCCCTTGGCAACGGCCTGACCGGCGCGGCGAGACCAAATGCAGAAGTGAACCACTTCTCATCGTGAATGAAAAGTTAGACAGAGGAGCACAACTCGTGGAAAAGGGTACTACCGTGCAACACGACATTTCCAAGATCATCGCCGAATTGGATGAACGCGGCTTCTGTGTAATCCAGGGCGTCATCACAACTGAGAAAGCGGATGAAGCCCGCACGGTGCTGGAAGGCTTGCTGGCCGAGGAGGCGACTGAGGGCACGTGGCGAGCGAGGACTCAGCGCGTCGCCCGAATCGCGGTCAAAGACCCGATCTTCGTCGAGTTGATGACCCATCCACTGATCGTCTCGATCTGGAGGGAGTATCTAGACGAAGATATGATCTGCTCCACCTGGACTTCAAACACTGCCTATCCCGGCTTCAACCGTTACGGCTGGCATCCGGACTTCCCGTTCCAGTTCGTAAACCAACCGTGGCCGACCGACAACGTGAGCGGGCAGACGATGTGGCTGCTGGATGACTTGACGGAGGAGAATGGCGGTACGGGCATTTTGCCGTACAGCCATCTCAAGGGCCACCGGCCACCAGAGGAAATCCGGCATGAGTGGATTGAAGAGGCGGAGATCCTGACGGGGCAGCGCGGCAGTGTGATGGTGATGAACGGCAAGACATGGCACTCGTCGCGACCCAATGTTACTGACAAAGCGCGTTCTGTCCTGCTGGGGATGTATTGCCGTCCTTTCTACCTCACACAGGAGGACATGCGGGCGCAGCTGGCCGACCTGGAGAATCCATCGGAGCTGGTACAGCAGTTAATGGGCGCGAACCAGCACCAGCCAGGCGTTGTAAGCAACAGGTACTAGGAAGGACAATCTACAGTTTGAGCACAGATAAGTGGCTGCTGTTGCCGGCAGCGCCATCTGCTCGATCTTGTTGTCCGGCACGGATAACTCGTTACATCTCAGCCGAGGAGGAAGGCAATGCCTTTGATCAACCTGAAACATGCGGAGACGTTTGTAGAAGGGCTCGACCATCCTGAAGGGGTTGCGCTGGGGCCCGACGGCAAGATATATGCGGGCGGCGAGGCAGGGCAGGTCTATCGCATCGATTACGAGAAGCGAAGTATAGAAGAATACGCGAATACGGGCGGCCTGAATCTAGGTATGGCGCTGGATTCGGCGGCCAATTTATATATGTGTACCGCCGACCGCGGCGCAGTCTACAAAGTGACACCTGCAGGCGAAGTGAGCCAGTACAGTTCCGGCACTGCGGAGCGCCCGATGACTACGCCGAACTATCCTGCTTTCGACGAACAGGGGAACCTGTACGTGACCAATTCAGGATCCTGGTATGGAAACGATGGCTGCGTTTATTGCGTGGCGCCGGACGGGACGACAGCGGTGATCGATACCGAGAACAGCCAGTTTCCTAATGGCTGCGCTGTCAGTCCAGACGGCCAGTACCTCTATGTCGCGATGTCGCTCAGCCCTCCTCAGATCATACGCTATCCAATTGAGAGTGGACGCAAAGTGGGGCCCACTGAGACGGTTGTGGAACTGCCCCATGTCGTACCGGACGGCTTGGCCTTTTGCACGGACGGCAGCTTTCTGATCTCCTGTTACCGGCCGGATACGATTTTGCGCGTACTGCCGAGCGGCGACCTGACCGTCCTGATGGACGACTATGAAGGGACGATTCTGGGGGCGCCGACCAATGTATGTTTCGGCGGCCCGGACTTGTCGGTGCTATTCTGGGCTAATTTGGGGCGGTGGCACCTGGGAATGAATGCCCACACCGGGTTGAAGGGCGCCGCTCTGTTTTACCCTGACATCGGTGCGGCCTAAAGGTACGGGCAGGGGGTTGCGGACGGGGCGACTGACATACCTTCATTGGCAACCTCTGCCCCGTAGGCTATAATGCCAGATAGCGAATCGTGGATAGTGGAGTCTCCAGCCCCGATCCTCTTGTCACCGAAAGCGCCACCTCCCTGCCACCAAAGAAGCTGACATGTCCTACGGCGCGAGCGCAGGACCCAATCTACTCCCCTTTTCTACACAACTGGGTCGTTACAGAATACTGGAACCATTGGGCCAGGGCGCAACTGCGGTTGTGTACCGGGCGCAGGACCTTACCGGCCGTCAGGTAGCCTTCAAGGTGCTCAACCCTGCGGCGGCGAGTCAGCCTCATTTGCGCTCATGCTTTCAGCTTGAGTATCGTACGCTTGCGCGTTTGCGCCATCCGGGAATCCTGCAGGTCTACGAGTCCGGCGAGGCGAACGGCCGTCTGTTCATCGCAATGGAGCTGGTCGAGGGGGGCACTTTGGAGGAGTTCCTGATGCGCGCAAAGTCGATTGGGGAAGTTGCGGCCATCGACATTGCCCGCCAGGTAGCTGAGGCGCTTGACTATCTGCACGAATCGGGCAAGATCCACAGGGATGTAAAGATCTCAAATATATTGCTGGGGCCGAGTGGACGTGCCGTACTGTTCGACTTCGGCACCGTCTACGACACGTATAATCCGGCAGACCATACGCCGGGCATATATGGCACACCGGCCTTTCTGGCTCCGGAGCAGATACGCTCCGAGGGAGAGCCTGACAGACGTTCGGACCTGTACAGCCTTGGGATCGTGCTCTATTTGATGGTCACGGGGCGCCGACCTTTCTACGGTTCGAGGGAGGAGGTCCTGGAGGCGCATCTGACGCAGACACCGCCTCCGCCGTCAGCCTGGGGATGGGTTTCGCCCAAACTTGAACAGATTATATTGAAGGCGCTGGCGAAGAAGCCGGAAGACCGGTTCGAAAGCGGAGACGAGTTTGCGATGGCTTTGAGAGGCGTGGAAGTAGAAACGGAGCAGCCAAAGCCGCGGCTGGCTACCCGTCTGCGGGCGTGGCTTGAGGATACTGTTCGACAGGAGTGAGTGACGTCTGCTTCGGAGCAGTGTCAGAAGGCTTTTTTCAGTCTTCGAGGCCGTTCATCAGAGCCAGCTTTACTTCACCGATGGCCCGCGTCACATCGATTTCGCGGGGGCAGGCCTGGACACAGTTAAACACTGTACGGCAGCGCCAGACGCCGTCAACGTCGTTGAGCACGCGTAGGCGCAGGTCGGCGGCGGCGTCGCGGTCGTCGAAGATAAAGCGGTGGGCCTGAACGATGGCGGCGGGGCCGATATAGTCCTCGTTGGCCCAGAAACTGGGGCAGGAGGTAGTGCAGGCTGCACACAGGATGCACTTGGTGGTATCGTCGTAGCGTGCGCGGGCTTCCTGGCTCTGGTAGCGTTCACCTTCTGCGGGAAGGTTGTCGTTGATCAGGTAGGGCAGAACGGCCCGGTACTTGGCGAAAAAGGGCTCCATGTCCACAACCAAGTCCTTGATCAGGGGCATCGAGCGCAGCGGTTCGACCTGGCACTCATCGCCGACGTCCTGCATCAGCACTTTACAGGCCAGTGCGTTACGCCCGTTGATCACCATGGCGTCGCTGCCACAGATGCCATGCGCGCAGGAGCGGCGCAGAGTGAGGGTGCCGTCCTGGTACCACTTCACCTGATGCAGTGCGTCCAGCACGCGGTCGCTCTCTTCCACATCCACCCAATACTCTCCCCACCAGGGCTTGGAATCTGCCTCAGGATTGAATCTGCGAATTCGCATTTTGATGCGCATGTTAGTAGGTTCGCTCCTCGGGATGGTGGATAGTGATATTTACCGGCGCGTAGTCCAAGCTCACCTTCCCATCGACTTTTGAAGCGTAGGTGTGGGTAAGCCAGTTCTCATCGTCGCGGGCCTTGTGATCCTCGCGGCTGTGGGCCCCGCGGCTCTCCGTACGTGCAAGGGCGCTGGCCGCGGTCACTTCGGCAAGGTCAAGCAGATTTTGCAGTTCGATGGCCTCGAGGATGTCGGTGTTGAAGCGCTTGCCTTTGTCCATGACGGTGATGTCCTGGGCAGATTCCTGCAGCTCGCGGATGCGATTCAGGGCCGATTGAATACCCTCTTCGGTGCGGAAGACCCCTACATCGTCCATCATGAGCGCCTGCATCTCGGTGCGCAGATCTGCAACGTTGTTCTGGCCTTCGTTGCCCAGCATGTTCTGAAGCATGCCTTGGGTCGGCTCCCAGGTTTCAGCCGGCAAATCAGCCCAGTCGTTCTGCTGACTGTAGTCAGCGGCGGCTTTGCCGGCCCGCTTGCCGAAAACGACGAGATCGACGAGGCTGTTGGTGCCGAGACGGTTGGCACCGTGAACACTGACGCAGGCGACCTCGCCAGCGGCGTAGAATCCGGGCACCACATCGCCCTGGGCATTTAGTTGAACCTCGCCGTCGACATTGGTGGGAATGCCGCCCATGGCGTAGTGGGCGGTAGGCTGCACAGGCATCGGGTCCACCGCAGGGTCGATGCCAAGATAGGTCTTGCAAAACTCAGCGCTGTCCGCCAGCTTCGTCTCCACCACTTGGCGGCCGAGGTGGGTGGCGTCGAGATGGACATAGCGCCCGCCTTCGATTCCCTTATTGTCGCGGACTTCGAGGTAGATAGCGCGGCTGACGACGTCGCGGCTGGCCAGGTCTTTTAGGTTAGGCGCGTAGCGCTCCATGAATCGCTCGCCGTCCCGGTTTCGCAGGATGCCGCCCTCGCCGCGCACGCCTTCGGTGATGAGAATGCCCATCTTGTAGATGCCGGTCGGATGAAACTGGAAGAACTCCATATCCTCCAATGGGATGCCCTTGTGCAGGGCGATGGCGGGGCCGTCGCCGGTGAGACTATGTGCATTGCTGGTGATCTCCCACATGCGGCCGAAACCGCCGGTGGCAAAAATGGTCGTCTTACCGTGGAAGACATGCAGGTCGCCGCTGTCGATTTCGTAGGCGACGACTCCGGTCGCCTGGCCTTCGTCGGAGAGCAGCAGGTCGAGGACGTGGAACTCATCAAAGAAGCGCACGTTACGGGCGATGCACTGCTGATAGAGCGTCTGCAGAATCATGTGGCCGGTGCGATCGGCGGCGTGACAGGCGCGGCGCACGGGTTTTTCGCCGAAGTTGCTGGTATGGCCGCCAAATGGCCGCTGGGCAATCTTGCCCTCCGGCGTGCGATCGAAGGGCAGACCCATGTGTTCCAGTTCGTAGATTACGTCCACCGCCTCTTGGCACATGAGATCGACGGCGTCCTGATCGGCGAGATAGTCGCTGCCCTTGATTGTGTCGAAAGTGTGCCACTCTGCGCGGTCTTCTTCGAGATTGCCGAGGGCGGCGCCGATACCACCTTGCGCGGTGCCGGTATGGCTGCGGGTGGGATAGAGTTTGGTCAGGACGGCTGTGTCGCTGCCCTGGCTGGCATAGAGGGCTGCCATCAGCCCGGCGCCGCCAGCGCCGACAACGATCGTTTCGAATTTGTGCGTATGGATCATCTTGTCCTCATGTTGCGAAGGGGCGAAACATTTGGCGCTTACTGCACATTGTTACGATGCGCGGGGCGTTTGCCATCAGCCCATCAGGCGCTGGAACAGATTGCCCAAGCCGCCAACGCCCAGAACGATCGCTATCGTACCGAGCAAAATCAAGAACAGGCCAAGGCCGTAGACAGCAGCCGTGAGCAGGAAATTAAGAATCTTGTTGTGAACGTAGTCGTTGATGGAGAAGCGGACCCCGTTCATACCGTGCGCCATGCCGATGAACAGAAGGGAGGCGTCGAAGAGGCGCCAGAAGACGCCGGCCGGACCTGACCAGCGCGAGTCAATATTCTCAAAGGTAATGTTCTCCACGCCCACGACCATGTGCATATAAAGAAGATGAAAGACAACGGTGATAAACATCACCAGCCCGGTAAGACGCATGAACAGCCAGATTCTGCGTTCGTGATTGGGGGCGCCGTATTGGATTTTCCCTTGGACTGGCCGGCTCGAAGATGTCGCCATTGTTCACTCCTCAGAAGATGCCCCGCAGGGTGATTATGGCAGCGGGCACAAGCACAACCACCACGAGCACCAATTCGATGCGCACGATTGTCCGCTGGTATTTTCCTAATGCCGGGAAGAAGTCGATGATGATGATTCTCATGCCGTTGAAAGCGTGATAGAGCACTCCGAAAAGGAGGAAGACTTCCAGAACTTTGGCCGGCGGCGACGTGTACAAGGTCGCGTGGACCCATTCATACGGTTCCGGCCCGATAGCAGCAATGAAGATACTGACAATGTGCATGTACAGAAAGAGCACGATGCCGAGCCCGCTGGCCCTGTGCAATATCCAGGCCCACTGGCCCTCCGCTCCTCTGTAGGATATGCCTCTGTAGATCGATGCTACGAGGGCGGCCATTTGCTGGGAACTCCTTTTTTTGCGGCGTGCTTGTTCGGGATGGGTGGTTGATTCAGGGCGCCTTGTTCCAAAAGGAACGAACTGATAGACAAATCATAATCATCACCGGTGATCCTGTCAATTCAGGCCGGAGAAAGATGGATTTCGGGCAACCATGGCCCCGTCAATAGACAGGTTGGAGAATCTGAGATTTACAGTGTAGGGCGGGGCAGTAAGAGGAGAAGGCGCAAAAAGAGTCTGATAACGCAGTCCTGAGACTCTTGTTCAATGTTGCTGACTTGGGCTGGCCCTGGTCGCCGAAGAAACTTGCGATGAAGGTTTCCACATAGGGTCTGCCAGGGCCATGTCCGTTTTTCTACTGGCCTTCACGCCAGCTCATTCGCGCCAGGAGAACTTCCGGCTCCCAGACGTCGATCTCTACGGTCGGTGTAAGAGTCTCAATGTTGTACACGATTAAACGCAGCTCATACACTCCCGTTGATAGGCCGGCCGGAATCTCCAGTTCAAACCAGGTGTCTACTGGCTCCAGTTCCCGCCACTGGCTCGTGGCTCTGGACTCCGGATCAGTCAGGACTTCATCCTGTTGGAAGACTCTGTTTCCGGACTCATCATGGATGCGAAGGGAAATTGCGAAATCGACATGCTGATCAGAGCCTGTCCTCCATCGCATGCCCACCCAGAGCGGCTGATCTCTCCTTAAATTTACTGTCTCTTGCGTGGGAAGGCGATCCTCCCCTTGTTCCAGGGCAAACCCGAGCAGATCGATGCCGCCATCGTAGTTGACGGCTGCCCTCCGCCGACGATCTTCCTCGACGGGGTCGCCGCCGCCGGCAATGATTTGCCTGATGCGGGGCAGTAGGTCGGCGGATGAAGCCACAAGCGCGAAATTTCCGTCGGCAATACTGGAGCCGCCGATTCCAATTACGGCTCCCGTGTCCGACACCAGCGCGCCGCCGCTTTGCCCTCCGGCGATGGAAGCGTCTGTCTGAAAGTAGGTGATCCGACCCGATTCACTCTGACGCAGACGGGACAGGATTCCCTTTACGATCGTCGGCTGCGGGAATGATTCGAACTCGGCCGGGTAGCCGATCAGGTACATGTCGGCGCCTATGGGCGTAGACTCCCCGTCGATCAGGGGCAGTGGCTCGGTGGCGATTTCGATCGGGCCGAGTACGGCCAGGTCGGCCTCCAAGTCCCAGCCCATAACAGTTACCTCATCGAACTCAGCTCCGTTAGGAAAGACGACGCGCGCGGAATCGAAGGGATAGACCAGGTGGCGATTGGTCACAACGTAACGCCCCTCGAACAGGACGCCACTGCCGTTTGCTTCTTCGGTTTGAACGTAAGCGATAGCAGGCGAAACCTTCTGAAAAATCTGAGCGGAGGTGAGCTTGGGAGGGATGAAAACTGCGATTGTGGTGTCTTGGGTATTTGCCGTCGTCACCAAGGGAGCATAGATCCATGCCAGCGTCCCGTAATACCAGATTCGCCACCAGTCGCTGGTCTCATTACGGCCAATGATGGGAAACTGATCTCCAGGTTTGGCCGCGCCGACAATAGGATAGTAGGTGCCAGGTCCTCCGCGGACATTCATGTTCCGCTCGACTAGAACAATTGGTTCGGGGAAAGGCGTCTGGGTGGGCTTTGAGGCTACGTCGGGAAGAACTTCTCGAACGGCGGACTCGCTGGATGGTGTTGCCGTCCAGGGAGGGTCCGCTACTGCCGTCGTGAAGGAACCGATGAACCGGGGACGGCTTTCAAATACAAGAGAAAGCACCAGCAGAAGGAGAAGGAAAGCGACGATCACTGTCTGGATCCCCCAACGCCGCGCAGTGCTTTGGGAAGGCGGAGTTTCGAAGGAATGTCCGCAGTGACTGCAGAGAGCTTCTGATTCGGGGATAAATTGGTCGCAGCCGGGGCAGCGCCTATAGAGTGTTTCTGCCATTGAGAAGGTTCAGAGCGATATAAGAACTCCTCCGTCGCTTGCTGGAGGCACGGCCGCAAACAAGGTGGCCCGCGCAGAGTGCGCGGGCCACAGTGATCCGGGCAACTGCCTGCGTGCAAGTAATGCTACATGTTTTCGATTAAAGCCTGGCCGAATTCACTGCATTTCAGCAGGGTGGCGCTCTCCATCAGTCGCTCGAAGTCGTAGGTGACCCTCTTCTGACCGATGGTTTCCTCCATCGCCTGGATGATCAGGTCGGCGGCCTCATTCCAACCTAGATGGCGGAGCATCATCTCGCCGGACAGGATCACCGACGAAGGGTTCACCTTATCCTGGCCTGTATATTTGGGAGCGGTGCCGTGTGTGGCTTCGAATATGGCCCGCCCTGTCTCGTAGTTGATGTTTGCGCCGGGTGCGATGCCGATGCCGCCTACTTGCGCAGCCAGGGCGTCGCTGATGTAGTCACCGTTGAGATTCAGTGTTGCCAGCACATCGTACTCGGCCGGGCGCGTCAGGATCTGTTGCAGCATGGCGTCGGCGATGACGTCCTTGATGACGATGTCTCCGCCGTCGGCGGCCGGCAGGTGACGCCAGGGACCGCCGTCCAGTAGCTGCGCGCCGAAGTTTTGGTCGGCGGTCTGGTAGCCCCAGTTGCGGAAGGCGCCCTCGGTAAACTTCATGATATTGCCTTTGTGCACGAGGGTGACGCTCTCGCGTCCGTTGTCGAGCGCGTATTGGATGGAGGCGCGTACGAGGCGGTCCGTACCTTCCTGGCTTACCGGTTTTATGCCGAAGCCGGCGGTATCCGGGAAGCGCACTTTGGCGTATCTTTCGCCGAATGCCTCGCTAAAGATCTGCTTGAAGCGCTCGGCTTCGTCGGTGCCTTCTTCGAATTCGATGCCGGCGTAAATGTCTTCAGTGTTTTCGCGAAAGATCACCATGTCCACCAATTCCGGGTGCCTTACCGGGCTGGGGACGCCGTTGAAGTAGCGAACGGGGCGGACGCAGGCGTAGAGGTCGAGCCGCTGGCGCAGGGCGACATTGATGCTGCGGATGCCGCCGCCTACCGGGGTCGTCAGGGGGCCCTTGAGCGCGACCATATAGTCATCGATAGCATCCAGAGTTTCTTGCGGTAACCAGACGATCTCATTGTAAACGTCATTGGCTTTGTCGCCGGCGTAGACTTCCATCCAAACGATCTTTTTCTGTCCGCCGTAGGCCTTGGCCACGGCCTCATCCAGTACGGGCTGACTGGCCGCCCAGATGTCCGGACCGGTGCCATCGCCTTCGATGAAACAGACAATGGGATTGTCCGGTACCTGCAGATTTCCATCCTGATCAATGTCGATCCTTTTGCCCTCGCTGGGAACGACGATCCGCTCATATGCCATCAGTGAAAAGCCTCCAAATCTGTTGATGAGAGTTGTTTACGTCAAGTCTTGCTCAACTTTTTCAAGCCAGTGGGTGTCGGCTCGGGAGAAGATTTCCCCGGACCGTTCCCGGCTCCATGGGCCGACAAGCCAGTAGATCAAACGTGCGGCGGATTCGGGAGTGAGCAGTGCGCCCTGCCGGTGGGCTTCATGGAATCGGCTGAAGTCCAAGCTTGAGTCGTCGGTATCGATGCTGCGAATGTCGGCCTGCATCTCCGTATCTACCATGCCGGGCGCGAGGGCGTTGACGGTTACACCTGTCACGCCGTCGGCTTGCAGCTCTACGGCCAGGCAACGCGTAAGCATGTTCAGCCCTGCTTTGGCCGCACAGTAAGCGCTCCACCCGGGCGAGACGTTTTCGGCAGCGCCGCTTGTCACATTGAGGATGCGGCCATAACCCTGGTCGATCATTACCGGCAGTACATTTCTGGCCAGTTGGAATGGTCCAACGAGATTGCAGTGGATGTTATAGGCCCACTCTTCGGGGTCAGCCTCATAGACTTGCTCTACCGGCCAGATTATGCCGGCGTTGTTGACCAGAATATCGACCCGGTCGAACTGGGTGAGGGCCGCTTCCACAACCTCTTCAATCTGTTCGGGGTTCGTGACATCGCAAGGGACAGCGATGGCGCGGGCCCCGTCGCGGCGGATTTGCCTGGCGGCTGCTTCAATCTGATCTTCGCTGCGGGCGGTGAGGACGACATTCGCGCCAGCGGAGGCCAACAGACTGGCGGCAGCGGCACCGATGCCGCGTCCGCCACCGGTGATGATGGCCACCTGCCCCTGAAGTTTTTTTGAGTGCTTACGCTCCGCCATTGTAGTTAGAAGGCTACCGCCTTTAAACAGATACGGGAATCGAGCTTTGCAGCGCAAGTCGTCAGGTTTGCCGCCGCGCCAAGGGTTGGCGCCCAGTTCCCGTGAAGTCTACCAGAAGCGCGCCGAAACAACTATTTCATAGGATGATCGCATACGGTATTAAAGCAGGGTGTGCCATAATATTGCAGATGGGGTTGCAGTTGTGCCCCCGTTTAGAGAATTGCCATTTACCTTTAGGGGAACTTCCATACAATGTACAATTTTTTCACACAAGCCCATGACGGCTGGCACTACCTGGCATCGCTGGCAATGGTTGTTGCGGTGGCGGCATTTCTGGTCAACTGGCTGCGCGGGCAAGAGTGGAGTCAGCTGGAGCAGCGCATCGGTACCTACGCTATCATCGTGGTGGACATCCAGCTGCTGCTGGGGCTGATCCTGTGGGGGATAGGTGCGAGCTTGGGCATAATCGGAGCAAACGCAGCCCGCACAATCGAACATCCCTTCACGATGTTGTTGGCCATCATCATACTGCATGCCGGTTGGGTATGGACCAAGAGATCGGACGAGACGGTCCGTCTACGGAATGGGGCGCTGACCTTTGTCGTCGCGGGGTTGTTGGTACTGGGGGGCCTGACGCGCATCTGGGGCATTCTGTAGAGCACCGCCGGGTGAGGCAGCCGGCACATGTGCCCTGGCGGCTTCATCCGGCCTCAAACTGCGGGGCGGTAGAGTTACTCTGGTTCAGCCGTCGTACTCTCCAAAAGCGGCTACGACGTTCTGTCCGCCGAAACCGAAGGCGTTGACGATGGCGCGGCGGACGGGAAATTCGAGCAGTTCGTTGCCGACGACGTCGACACCCAGCTCCGGGTCTTCGGTATAGTTGATCGTCGGTGGGATAATGTTTTCGCGGATGGCCATGACGGCGGCCAGGGCTGATTCTGCTCCGGCGGCTCCCAGGGCATGGCCGACCATGCTCTTGATGCTTGTGGTCTTTGGCGTCGGCTGGCCGAAGACCTGCCGAATCGCGAGCGCTTCGACCTCATCGTTCAGCTCGGTGCCGGTACCGTGGGCGAGGATCAGATCCACGTCTTCGGGGGCGAGGCTGGAAAAGCGCAGGGCTTTCTGAATGGCGCGGCTGGCGCCGTCTGCGCTGGGGTCGGGCGCTGTGAGGTGGTAGGCATCTCCGGTCAGCGCGCCGCCAAGGACTTCGGCGTAGATTGCGGCACCGCGTGCGTGGGCATGTTCCTCGGTCTCCATGATCATCGAGACCGCCCCTTCACCGCTGACAAATCCATTGCGATCTATCGAAAAGGGACGGCAGGCCTGCTGCGGCCTGTCGGTATCTTTGGAGAGCGGCCCCATATTGCCA
Source organism: Caldilineaceae bacterium (assembly GCA_026708085.1). Classification (GTDB taxonomy): domain Bacteria; phylum Chloroflexota; class Anaerolineae; order Caldilineales; family Caldilineaceae; genus Bin5. The sequence continues at coordinate 85,797 of JAPOVP010000153.1, read as the reverse complement.
AAAGCGGCAAAGGTCAGCATAGAGATGGCCGATTCGGTGCCGCCGGCGATCATGACATCGGCTTCGCCTCTCTGAAGAAAGTGAAACGCCTCCAGAATCGAGTAGTGGCCGCTGGCGCAGGCGGCGGCACTGGTCATAACGGGACCGCGTGCTCCAACCGCCATCGAGACAACACAGCTGGCTGCATTGGCCATGGCGCTGGGAACGACAAATGGGCCCACGGTCTTCCAGGACTTTTCGACCAGCTTTTCGGTGGCGTACTCGATTTCAATAATGCCGCCGCCGCCGGTGGCCATCATCACGCCAATTTCATCACGGTTCGAGTCTGAGATTTCCAGACCGGAGTCGGTCAATGCCTGCTTTGTGGCGGCGACGGCAAACTGTGTGGCGCGGGCTGTGCGCCGAATAAACTTGCGATCCATGTATTTCCGAGCGTCGAACTCCTTTACCTCACAGGCGATGTTGTAAGGCATATCCCCGGCATCAAATAGTGTCAATGCCCCGGCGCCGGACTTACCAATCAGCAGGTTTTTCCAGAATGTGCTCGGGTCGTTGCCAATGGGTGTGATCGCGCCCATGCCTGTGATCACAATCCGTTTCATACTTACCTTCCTTCTTCATCCTGGTTGCGCCTTTTGGGGAAATGCGGCGCTTCCAACCCAGTCAGGCGGAGTTTGTACTCCGAGCTCGCCAACTGGTGTATCACTTGTGACTTCAGAAGCCAGTAAATTCGACGTTGGACAGTTGCCTATACTGGCAAGCACAGTGAAACTCTCGGGCATCACCCATGAGACGGGCTAGAGGAAATTATAGAGGAGAGCAGTCGTGTCGTCAAAATCATAGTGAATTTTTGGAAAGCAACTATGCCGGGGCGTTAGCAGTGAGAGAAATGGTCCTGCCACTCAAGGAGAAGGCGGAGGCATACCGGAAGAGATTTCGTCAGGCGTAATGGCTATGCCTTGCCAAGAAGTGCGGCCAGTAGCGCCATCCGGATGTACATGCCGTTTCGCATCTGGCGAAAGTAGGCAGCCCGGGGATCCGCATCGAGGGCATAGCTGATCTCGCCGACACGGGGCAAGGGGTGCATGACAATCATCTTCTTAAGGGCCTTGGCCATCAGGTCCTGGTCGACGATATAGAAGTCTTTGACTCTGTCGTACTCGGCCAGGTCGGTAAACCGCTCTCTTTGTACACGTGTCATGTAGAGCACATCCGCTTCACCGATGACTGAGTGGAGATCGTCTACCTGTCTGTAGGAGTGGCCGGAAGCCTGTACGGCTTCCATGACATCGGCGGGCAGGCGCAAGATATCCGGGCTGACGAAAATGAAGGATACGTCGTAGTTCAGCAGTAGTTTGGTCAGGCTGTGGACCGTGCGTCCGTAGCGCAGGTCGCCCACCATTACGACGGTGAGACCATCGATCTGCTTCAACTCTTCCTGCACAGTGAAGAGATCGAGCAGAGCCTGGGTCGGATGTTCGCCGACGCCGTCGCCGGCGTTGATCACCGGCTTATCTGCATAGTAAGCGGCGGTCGCGGCGGCGCCCACTTCCGGATGGCGAATGACGATCACGTCGGCATAGCACTCAAGGGTCCGGATGGTGTCGGGCAGGCTTTCCCCTTTGCTGACGGAACTATATTGAACGTTGTTGATGGGGATTACCTGGCCGCCGAGTCGCTGCATTGCGGCGGTGAAGCTGGAACTGGTGCGTGTGGACGGTTCGTAGAAGAGATTGGCCAGAATTTTGCCCTGCAACAGTTCGGCACCTCCGAAACGCTCGACCAGTACGCGCATTTCGTGGGCGATACCGAAGATGGCATCGAGCGAGGCGCGATCGAACTGATTGACGCTGAGAATGTCTTCGCCTGCAAAGCTCTCTATCGTGATTGTCATATTCTCCTTTCCTGTGCTCTCTTAATGCAGGTCACACCAAGAGTGCGCACCAAGCGACACACGCAGTCAAAGAGGCGGGCGTCGTTCATTCCGTTTATGCTACTTGTGACGGAGGACTCAGGGTCAGGCCTGTTGTCCTTAGACACTACTCACCGTCTTGGAAAAGTACGCGCCCACTGCCGGGCGCAGCCAGGACCCGCTCGCCATCAAAGACGGTTTCACCCCTCAACACGACTTTGGCGACGCGACCTTTCACGGTCTGCCCGGCAAAAGGTGTCCAGCCGCAACGGGTATGCATACCCGCGTCATCCAGTTCATATACCTTGTCCATTTCCACCTCGACCCAGGTCTGCTCCTGCTCTGCGAGGCCATAGATGCGGCGAGGATTCTCGAGGCAACGCAGGAGCAGGTCGTCCAGATCCAGCTGGCCGGCGTCGACAGCTGTGAGAAGTAGGGGAAGCATCGTTTCCACGCCGGGGACGCCGGGAAGCGGGGATTGTGCGCCGCCGGCCGGTGCTCCCTTTTCTTCAACTTCTCCTGGTGATCGCATGCCTTTTTCTGAGAAAGTATGCGGCGCGTGGTCGGTGGCGAAAATGTCAATGATGTCCAGATTTTCCCAAAGTGCGGCAACGTCGTCCGGTGCGGCCAGTTTGGGCCGCATGTCGAAACGGTTGCCGCCGCGCTCGTAGTCTTCCGCGGTCAGGAAGAGATGATGGGGCGTCGCCTCGCAGGTGACCGGGATGCCCTTCTCCTTGGCATCGCGGATGAGCTCAATCTCGCTGCGGCGGCTGACGTGTACGATGTGCAGGGGCAGGTCGTAGAGATGGCTGAGAGTCAGACAGACGGGAACCATCAGCTCTTCTGCATGGACAGCGACCGGGCCAAGTGTAGGAGAGGAGGCCTGCACTGCCTTGTCGCTCCCTTTCCCGGCGTCTGGGGCAGCCTGCCGCCAGCCGTCGAGTTCGTCGGCGCGCTGCGCCCACGTGCGGAAGAGGTGGTGGAGGAGGCCCAGTTCTTCAATGCGCAGGCTTCCGAAAGTTTCGTTGACGTATATTTTGAGACCGCAGGCCTGGGAGGCAACGGGGAGGTAGGCATCGACGTCGGCTACGGTGGCGCCGACAAACAGTCCAACATCACAGACTGCTTTTGCACCGGCAAGACGCACCTTTTCCTGGAAATTGGCCGGAGTGGAGGTGGGCGGAACCGTGTTGGGCATATCCAACACGGTCGTCATGCCGCCGGCGAGGGCAGCGCATGTGCCGGAGTGGAGATCTTCTTTCTGTGTGTAGCCCGGTTCGCGGAGATGGACGTGCGCATCGACGAGGCCGGGCAGGCGTAAAGTCGTCATCGGTTCCCAGCCGAATTCTGAACAAACTGCCACATTTTACTTTAATGTTGCAGATGCGGCAACAGACAGGCTTGCTTTGAATTCTCGTCAGATTCTGGGACAAGACCTACAAAGTTGACTGGGTTTTCATGGAAGTTGGGGAAAAACCTCGAAGTCTCTTGGGTGCGCCTTAGGTGCCTGGCGGAACCAGCGATTGGCCCTCCCGTCGGCACGTAAATCGGGTATCACGTTGCAGGCAAGGGTTTTCCTTTGGTGGCGGGCGGCCACGTTGCTTGCACGAGATGACGCGCCCGGGGAGCCTGTTGAAGGGGGCTTTGCGGGGGGAATCCCCCTGCACAAGGGAGGCCGCTTGCGGCCGACCGCCCCAGAATCGAGGGGTGAGCAAAAAGGAGTGAGGAGCGAGAGTCGACTGCGGCCCCTACTCTGAGAAAAGACCGGACTGGGCGGAACAGGGTTCGGGCCTCATAGCGGTTACATTTGACCAGCAAATAGGCAACTGTTATGCTTACGACATCTCTGAGACTGAGAGAGTTGAAGATACCCAGCCAGTCATTTTCATCACTTTAGGGCTGAGTTGACTGACCGTACCGCGACCTAAGCAGGCGCCGGCGGCAAGCCGCTCGTTTCCAATCAGGAATGTCCACCCCTCGTCATATACGTCTAGGCAGCCGTGGATCGGCCCTGGCCCTCTGGCAGACAGAGCACGTGGCTACGCTGCTGCGCGGGCTGTATCCTGGCTTGTCAGTTGAAACGGTCGTCATACAGACAAGAGGAGACACGTACAAGGACAGACCTTTGCCAAGCATAGGCGGTAAAGGATTGTTCACCTTGGAATTGGAGGAGAGGCTGCGGCGAGGCGGAATCGACGGGGCCGTGCACAGCTTGAAGGATCTGCCAGTAATTGATCCTGACGGGATAGTTCTGGGCGCAATTCCGACCAGAGATGATGTTGCGGATGCGCTCGTGGTACGGGGCGCACGAGAAGAAGGACAGAATCTTGGAAACGGACTCTCCGTACTTCGCGAAGGGGCTGTAGTCGGTACGGGCAGCCGGCGCCGGGCGGCCCAACTGCTGGCGCGACGCCCGGACCTGCAGATCGTGGATATTCGCGGTAATGTGGACACTCGAGTGCGCAAGGCGCTCGATCCAGCGGGAGACTATGACGCAGTGGTACTGGCCGTCGCCGGGTTGAGACGGCTCGGGATGGAAGCCCGTATTTCGGTCACATTGCCTTTTGAAACGATGCTGCCGGCCCCGGGCCAAGGCGCGCTGGCGGTGCAGTGCCGGCAGGAGACAGAATGGCTGGCATTTTTCGGGGGCATTGACGACACTTGGGCACGTGCTGCGGTTACGGCCGAGCGCGCGTTTCTGGCCCAACTCGGCGGCGGCTGTCGCGCTTCGGTCGGCGCGTTGGGAGAGAGTCGAGAAAACGGCGCGGATGCCCGCGGCGGTTCTGATGTGAGGCCGGTGGTACGTCTGCGACTCTGGGGCCGGGTCAGCGCGCCGGACGGCAGCCGCCAGGTCGATGCACAGACGACCGGCCCGCGCGACGAGCCAGACCAGCTTGGCCGTGCCCTCGCACAACAGGTGCTACGACAAGGGGCGCAGGAGATACTTGAACAGATTGCCAAGACCGATGGCATGCCGAACGACAACCGGCAGCCTTAGTGGACATACAACCTTTTCCGTTCAGAGACGAAAGAACTTCCACTGATGACCATTCAGAACCTTACGGGCCTTCGAATCGCGAACACGCGCGCCTTGCGGCAGGCGCCAATTCTGACCCAATTGCTGGAAGCAGAGGGTGCCCAGGTGTTGCATTATCCGACGGTCGAGATCGAGCCTTGCGCCGATTCGACCGATTTCGATGCAGCGTTGACGGATCTGGCCCGTGGACAGTTCGACTGGTTGATTGTAACCAGCACCAATACTGTATACATATTGGCCGACCGGTTGCGGGAACTGGGAATTGGGCTTGAAAGAGTAGCTCGCTCCAATACAAGAGTGGCCGCCGTCGGTTCTGCTACCGCGACGGCTATTGCCCAGGAGTTAAACCTTGTCGTAGACCTGATGCCGGATGAATATATGGCGGAATCGCTGGCTGCCAGCCTGCAGGTTGGCAGGGGGAGCAGGGTGTTTCTGCCGCAATCGGCGATTGCACGCCCTGTGCTGGTAAAGGCTTTGCGGCGTGCCGGAGCCGAAGTGAGAGCAGTGGCTGCCTACGACACGGTTGTCGGTCATGGCGGGGATGATCTGCCCCGCCATTTCTGGCAGGGGGATGTGGATGTCGTCCTGTTCACGAGCGCGTCGACGGTTCACAATTTTGTGAGCCGGCTCAAGGCCGAAAGCGGTGATGCCGGCATGCTCTGTGACGTGACCGTTGCCTGTATCGGCCCGATGACGGCTGAGGCGGCGCGGCGGCATGATCTGCCCGTGCAGATTGTGGCCGAGCATCGCACCGTCGAGGGGCTGGTGCAAAGCCTGAAGTCCTACTTTGCCAGACGCCGCTGATGACAACACCTGAATCCAGCACGCGTTTCAATGGTCGCGTGGAGAATTACCTCAGGTACAGGCCCCGCTATCCCCAGGAAATCATCCCCTTTCTCCAGGGGGAGATCGGACTCGACAGCGATTGGCGGGTGGCCGATATTGGCTCCGGAACGGGATTCCTGGCTGAGCGGTTCGTCAGACTTGGTTGCGGCGTGACCGGGGTGGAGCCGAATATGGCAATGCGCGAAGCGGGGGAGAGATACCTGCGCGGCCATTGCAATTATTGCAGTGTCGACGGGACTGCGGAAAACAGCGGCTTGCCCGAAGCGTGGTTTGATCTGGTGACCGCCGGTCAGGCATTCCACTGGTTTGAGCAGGCGCGTACGCGGGAGGAGTTCAAACGGATCCTGCGCCCTCCGGGCTGGGTTGTTCTTGTCTGGAATTCTCGGCCCGCCTCCCAATCCATAGTGACGCAGGAGTACGAGTCGATCTTGGAGACACTGGAGCAGGACTACCAGAAAGTAGCGGAGAAAAACAGGAGGCCTGAGAACATAGACAGATTTCTCGACAACGGTGCATCGCTGGCGCAAGTCCGCTTTCCCAATCTTCAGTTCTATACTTGGGACCAGTTGCGGGGGCGAGCTCTCTCATCTTCCTATGCGCCGCTGCCGTCTGACCAGCGACACGAGTGGTTCGTCCAAGCCCTGCGAGCGCTATTCGAACGGCACAAGGAGGACGGCCTGCTTGCATTCCCGTACGAGACGAATCTATATTGGGGTCAACTCAAATGATGGGAGCAAGTGGCGGCCGCGAAATCGTCTGCATTCCATTTTGAAGTGAACAGGGCGGTAAAACTATGAACGGTTTACAGGCTGTGCAGACCACCATCAACGGTCGTGCGACTGTTGCGGAACCGGTACTCCGCCCGCGGCGGATAAGGATCAGCCCGGCGCTACGGCGGATGGTGCGTGAGACAGCGCTCTCGCCTTCCGACTTCATCTATCCGCTGTTCGTGCGCCACGGACAGGGGGAGCGCCGGCCAATCTCTTCGATGCCAGGGCAATTCCAGCTTTCGGTGGACGAACTGGCCAAGGAGGCCGAGTCGGTCTTGGAGCTAGGCATTCCGGCAGTACTCCTTTTCGGCATACCGGCGGAAAAGGATTGGTGCGGAAGCGACAACTTCAGTCCCTATGGAGTGGTGCCCGAGGCGATCCGGGCGCTGAAAGAGGCTGCGCCGGAACTGATCGTCATCTCCGACATGTGTTTCTGCGAATACACGGACCACGGCCATTGCGGGATTATCAATTCGCCCATGGTGGACGGCTACAACACCGCGCTCCCGGAGGGCTATCTGCTCAACGACCCGACGCTGGAGCTGTTGGGACGGGCGTCGGTTGTGCATGCCGAAGCCGGTGCAGACATCATTGCGCCGTCGGCGATGCTGGACGGTATGGTGGGGTCGATCCGTGGTGCGCTGGACGAGGCTGGGCTGGAACATGTGCCGATACTGAGCTATGCGGCCAAATACGCCAGCAGCTTCTATGGGCCTTTCCGCGAGGCGGCGGAAAGCCCTCCCTCCTTTGGCGACCGCAGCCAGTATCAGATGGACCCGGCCAATCGCCGCGAGGCGCTCAAGGAGGTTGCGCTCGACGTGGCGGAGGGGGCGGACATGATCATGGTCAAGCCTGCGCTTCCCTATCTGGATGTGCTGGCGGCGGTTCGGGAGGAGTTCAAACTGCCCACGGCCGCTTATCAGGTGAGCGGGGAGTACGCGATGCTGCACGCGGCCGCGGCCAATGGCTGGCTCGACCTGGAGAGGTGTGCGCTGGAGAGCCTGACAAGTATCAAGAGGGCGGGCGCGGACATGATATTGACCTACTTTGCCAAGGACGCAGCGCGCTGGCTGGCCGGGAGGCAGTAGTGACATTTGTCGTTTCGCGGGGAAGCGGATTCGGCGGCATTGCGTGTTGCGGCGGAGGTTTGGCGTCACATCCTCAATGCCCCAGATTTGCCTGTCCTATGCCGTTTGGCTATACTGATTCGGCTTTTTGAAGAGAGTCGGCGCCAGTTTGCAGGGAAGGCCGACCCTCTCAGTTCGGAGAGGTCGCATAGTCTGGCCGAGTGCGCGGGCCTGGAAAGCTCGTAGGGTGAAAGCCCTCGAGGGTTCAAATCCCTCCCTCTCCGCCTCGCGTGTTTGCATCGCTTCGTCAGTCGCTGGGTCCTGTGCGGCAGGGCACCGTGAACCCCGTCAGGGCCGGAAGGCAGCAGCGGTAAGCGATTCGTCCTGGGCGCCACGGGGGTGCCTGGCAGCTGGCGAAGCGGTGCGAACACGCGGCTCCTTTTTAGGCCCAAACACCTTCATTTCACCCTAACTCGCCGGCGGACCGCCGCCCTTCGAGGAGACCGGGCACTTTACTTGCTTCCCGGTCACGGCGCCGCGGGCACACGGACTTGAATTTCCTTGGTCAAACAGGATCCGACCAGTATCTATCTTTTCATAGGCGGCGGGCGGGCGCTCTTTAACGCACTGGTCTTCACCATCAACCTGGTTTACCAGGTGGAGATGGTGGGCTTGAATCCTTTGCAGATGGTGCTGGTAGGTACCGTTCTGGAGGTGACGGTCGTACTGTTCGAAGTGCCGACGGGTGCGGTTGCCGACGTCTACTCGCGGCGGCTGTCGGTGATCATCGGGCTGGTGTTGGTCGGATGCGGCTTTCTGCTGGAAGGGTCGATCCCGATGTTCTGGGCGGTATTGGGCGCGCAGGTGTTGTGGGGCACCGGCTATACTTTCCTTAGCGGCGCTTTGCAGGCTTGGCTGGCCGACGAGATCGGCGCCGAAGCGGCCGGACCGGTCTTCTTGCGTTCGGCGCAGGTAGGGTTGGTCGCCGGGTTGGTGGGTACGGGCGTCAGTGTGTGGCTGGCAAGCCGCTGGCTGCAGCTGCCGATCCTGGTCGGCGGTGTGTTGTACATCGCACTGGCCATATGCATGGCGTTCATCATGCCGGAGAGAGGCTTTCGGCCCACGCCGCCGGAGGAAAGGGAGACGTGGAAGGAGATGGCGGCCACTGCCCGCGCCGGGCTGCGGGCGGTGCGCGGGCATCCGGCGCTACGCATTGTCGTTGGTCTCAGCCTTGTGGCCGGGCTGTACAGCGAGGGATACGACCGTCTGATGACCCCGCACCTGTTGGAAGGCTTCATCTTTCCCACTTTTTTTGGCCTTGAGGATTCGGTGATCTGGTTTGGAGTTATCGGAGTAGGCGCGACGATGACTGGAATCGCGGCCAACGAGTTGGCGCGGCGCGGGCGTGCGACGGAGGAACGGGCGCGTTCCATCAACTGGCTGACGCTGCTCTATGGGTTGTTGCCGGTCGGTCTCCTCCTCTTGGCCTGGACACGCAGTTTCTGGTTGGCTTTGCTGGCGGTGTGGGCGATTAGCCTTTGTCGCAGCACGCTTGGTCCGCTGGAGAATGCCTGGATCGTGCGCAACACGCGTAGCGCACAGCGGGCCACGGTCATCTCTCTCTGGGGACAGGCAAACTCGCTGGGGCAGGCGGCGGGCGGGCCGGTCCTGGGATGGATCGGGACAGCGGCAAGCATTCCAGTATCGTTTACGGTCTCTTCGGCGGTGCTGTTGCCTGCGCAGTGGCTGCTGGTTCTGGCAAGGAGGGAACGATCGCCAGGAGACGAGGAAGTCAGAGACTGAGAATCTCATATGAGGAGAGTCGATGGGTAGGGATGCAAGTAGGGAAATGAAAGAGACGATTGTGGAAGTGACTGAAGAAAGTCGGCTGTGGAAGCAGCTCTGGCCGGTTATCGAGCAATTGGAACAGCAGCCTTACATTGAGGTGCAGGCTGGACATTTCCGCTCCAGTCACATGTTCGCCGCGCTCGTAGAGGGCCGGCCCGTAGGATTTCTGCGTTTTGTCGTGCAGCGACTGGGAGAGGACGAAGGGCGACCGCCGATCGTCTTTCGAGACAAAGTCCTGTACGAAGCGAAGATCATCGCGTTCGGCGTGCTACCGGAGGAGCGCAATAGAGGGATAGGACGTTCACTACAGCAGGAAGCGATGAGACGGGCGGAGTCTTTGGCCTGCTGCCAAGTTCGCTCACGAAGCGACTATGAAAGTGTTGCCAACTACCACCTGAAGATATCGTTGGGCTTTGGAATCCAACCTAGCTTAGAAGATGACTCGGTATATTTTGTGAAGGCATTGCCGGCGGCAGTCGGGCCGGAATCCACGTAGATATGACCAGATGAAATCTTGACTATAGCAGTGGAATTCGGTATAATAGGTTAGATGGGGATGAACGGCTTCGACGGGGCATTGTCAGGCCTGAGACTGCAAGCCGTAGAGCGTCGACTACGTAAAAAAGGCGCAAACACATACAAATGCCAAGAACACAGGCATGGCTTTCAACTTTGGTTTCACCCCGGCCGCTTCTGCGGCTGCGGCGGCCTAAGTAAGCCACCGGCCCTCTGAAGAGGGCCACGGCCCGCCCCGGTGGGGCCAGCAGGCTGGGCGGTCGCCGACATACACTGTGAGCTGCGGCAGCGGTACGCCGATAGCGTTGTCTAAGAGAATCGGCTAGTCGGAGAAGCGCCTCGTGTTGATCCGAGGCCCGCCGATGAATCACATAAAGATCAACTAAGCTTGTAGACGTTTCAGGGCGGATGTTTCGGACGCGGGTTCGATTCCCGCCATCTCCACCAGTGTAGAGGGGCGATCCGGGTCAATGACCGGGTCGCCTTTTGATTTCCAAAGATGAGCCGAGCGGCTTTGGCCCTTTCATGGCAGAGCACCAGAGTGGATCACGGTGCTGGCAAATCATCTGACATCGCTTAGAATATACACATGGTCGCCTGCAAATGACTTTGGACAGGCAAGGGGAGTGAGTAATGAACAGAGATCAACTCATAAAGGTGCTCAAGGAACACAAGCCTACTCTGGCGCAACGCTTTGGCGTCGTTGAACTCGCTCTTTTTGGGTCCTTCGCTCGCGATGAGGCTGCCAGAGACAGCGACGTGGACATTCTGGTGCGATTCGGAGAGCCTCCCCACTGGAGGCAGTATTTTGGCGCGCAGTCCTTCTTGGAAGACTTGCTTGGCTGCCCCGTAGACATGGCAACTCACCAGGAATTGAGAGAGGAAATTAAGCCCTTCGTTGAGCGGGAGGCTGTTGATGTCTGATGTCGACCGTGAAGGGCGCCCTTGGCGCTTTTATGTTCAGGACATGATTGAATTCGGCGAAAAGGTCCTTGTCTATACCGACGGCTTAGACCAGGAAGCGTTCATCGCAGACGGACTCACTTATGACGCAACGCTGCGTAACCTGCAACTGATCGGTGAGGCAGCCACGCACATACCAGACGAAGTTCGCCAGTCCCACCCGGAGGTTCCCTGGCACGCCATCATAGGAACGAGCAATCGCCTGGCCCACTCCTATCTGGCGATCAGCGATAGTATTATATGGGGCGTTATCCAGGAGGCTGTTCCCGACCTCCTGCCCGCATTACGGAACCTGTTGGAATCGGAGAGCGGGATAGGGAAGTAAACTGCCAGGGAGGAATCTACAAGGGCAAGAGGAAAACACATCCCCTATGGAGACGAGGTCGAACGGTACCATAGTTGGGGCGATACGCTTTTCATGTAGTCCCCGCCAAGTCGTTGCTATCCACTACTTACAAGCATCCTCTGCAGTCCAATCACCCGATGTTGCCTATACGAAGATGAAGACCGGTAGGATGCTTCAAATCTGTGAAGCCAACGACCCGTGACGCTTTGGATTTGCCAGCGGCTGGATTCGAGGGGCCTTTATTCCCACTTTCAGTCCTTCAACTCCAAGTAGGCGATCTCCTCCTCAGACAGCTTGATCTCGGACGCCTCGACGTTTACGCGAACCTCTTCTGTGTTGCGCGCACCTGACAGCGCGTGGATTCCGTCGGGCTGGTTGTAGACATAGGCCAGGGCGATGTGCGGGACGCTGACGCCTTTGCTGGCGGCCAACTCCTGCACGCGGTCGTGGCGCTGGAAATTCCCCTCTTCACAGTAGACCTTGACAGCAAGTTGATCATACCACTCTGTAAATGTGTCCAGGTTGTCTCGGCGGAAGCGGCCGCTGAAAAAGCCGCCGGCCAGACTGGACCAGACAAAGAGCGTGACGCCGTTCTCGCGGCACCAGGCGCGTGCGGCCTCACCGGCCGGCCCGCTGACGCTGATACAGTCTCGCCAGGGCGGCTCTATCTGGACAGCGAGACTGAACTGGGGGCTGCTGACGACGAAGGGGGTCAGTCCGTGCGCGGCGGCGTATTCGTTGGCCTCTCGCAGGCGTACGGCGCTCCAATTGGAGCCGCCGTAGGCGTCGATCTGGCCGGCCTCTTTCGCAGCGTGGAGCGTCTCAACAATCGGCCCAACCGGCTCTTCAGGGTCGTCGCGGTGCAGTACATAAAGATCAATGCTGTCCACCTTGAAGCGGGCGAGGCTGTCGTGGAGGTCGGACTGGATGTCGTAGGGCGTGACCCGTTTGCGGTCCTGGCTGTGATGGGCGCCTTTGCCGAGGATGACGATCTTGTCGCGCAGGCCGCGTTCGTTGATCCACTGGCCGACGGCGCGTTCATTGTCGCCGCCGCCATATCCGTGGGCGGTGTCGAGGCAGTTGCCGCCAGCCGCGTAAAAGGCGTCGAGCACGGGGAAGGCTGAATCGAGGGTTTTGGTGTTTATCCACATCGTTCCCAGCACGAGCCGGGAGACGGGCTTTTCGATGCCTGGTATTTTGGAATAGAGCATGTAAGGTACTCCTGAGTGATTGGGGCAAAAAGTGGCACGCCCCGAAGACGTTGGCGGTTTGCATTGCTTTGTTAGTTGATTCTACTCTACTTTTTCGGATGGACAGGTACATTAGACTGTGCATTTGGATGCGAAGGCTCAGTCGAATTACAGCCCAGTGGGTGTTTTGGTGGATGTGAGGCTGTCAACGTCGCCTGTCAGTCCGTTGAGTCTCTTCCTGGCTCAGGACGAACTTGGCAATCCTTCTCCTTATTGTGGGCCCAAGGCGATTTCCCTGCCCACGACATACATGCCGTCAGGTACTTACTTAGGTAGTTAGACGCGTGTTGGAACGAAACCGAGCAGCGACAGTTCGCAGGTTGTTGAGAAGGCATGATCGCTGGCCAAGACATTCACGTAGAAATGGCTTTGAAGCGAAGCAAAATCAGTCGTGCCCTCTGTACAATCAATCAAGTTGTCCATCCTCTAACACGTACAAGACTGGTCCTCATCCGCCACCCCTAACTGGATCCAGGGAGCGAACTGGCTGCCCAAGGTATAGGTTCCCGGTTCAACGAATCTGGCCATTGCCGGGGCTGGTGGGTATGACGACATGTCAGGTGAAAGCAGTGCAACGACATTCCCGATGGTCGGCCGCCTGACCAGGGCAGTTCGCGCGCGGGTTACAGTTGTCTGGAAAAAGGTTTGTTTCAATCGCCCGCGGGGCTTTCACGGCAAGGCAGAGAGAAATCTGATATTCCAAGCTGCTCAGGTAGGCAGCAATTGACGCCTGCAGCGCGTGCAGCCCGTTATGGGAGCCTGTCAAAAGGCTGTGCAGTTCTGGCTCGTTGAAGTCTTCGGCGGAATTCTGACGAAAGGCGAACAGCTGCAGCGAGTCCCGCTCAAAGGCAAATATCTTGAGATTTCTGCCTTCCAGTGTGCTCAGAAAATCGCGTAGGATCTCGACCGCCCTTTCTCCACTAAGCAGAACAGCGATGGGATTCGCCGCATCGCTGTGCAGGTAAAATGTAAGCCAAGGGAAAGGGACGGCAAGGGAGAAACTGAGTCGGTCGTCCTCGACCCGCTTCCAGCCGACCTGAATCTACACAGCGGTCTCAGCGGAAGGCGTTTCCGATTGCGCCCATGCGGATCCATGAGCCGCGATCAACTGGACAAGCACGAAAATCCGCCATAGACCGAAACCGCCTACACTGAATCAATTCTGCTCCCAATTTGTTGTGTGTCGGCACCTCTATATCCATAATTGGTTTCTACGCTGTCAGGCGATCTGAATCGAGTCTGTGGTTCTCAGATTCGCGTTTTTCTGTTAACCCGAATCTGAAAGAACACTCAGACCGGTAGCTCTTTTTCCCTCCCATTGGCCTGCCAGGGGAACGCTCGCGCTGACTTCCCTACCGTTAGCTCCTGAGCCTTTCCCATAAGAGAATTTCCTGAGCGATGGATGTTGCGTCCTGCCATCGCAGGAAGTGCTTTAACAGTCCTGGGGAGTCCTTCGACCGCTTCTGCAAGGGAGGAATGGACCGGCTGTTTCAGTCTTGCCAAAACAGGCCACCACCCCTTGGCCAATTTGACACCTTTGGCTCCCATGATGGCAAGAGATGCGGCCTGAAGTACAAACAAGACCGGCGCTAATATAGGGATAAGGAAAGGGAAGACCAGGGAGATGCCGACAATAATGCCGGTCGTGACAAACGCCCCGCCACCTGCTATAGCGCCCGTCTGCAGGACCTTTTGTACCAACTCGCGTCTTGAGAGCTTGCCTTCCACATGGTCCAGTCCATACTCCAAACAAGCAAGAGTACCACCAACGACTGCGGCGACTGTTGCGCCTCTGACCATACCGCTTGCGGTCTGTGTGACGGCAGCGCGCATGGCATTAGACCGAATTACAGCCCTGGCGTCGGCTATGTCGGCCAAACTCATTGGCTCGGGCCCAAGGAGGTGGTTCTTCGCGTAGGACCACCAGATCCCATTGTCCGCCGTCGACGGTCCTCCCTTAGATTTGGGGATGATGTGGGACCAGCTCTTGCCCTGGTGGAACTTCCACAGCGCTTCCGGGCCGCCGGCGCGTATTTGCGCAGGGATGGTCTCCCAGACCTCCTTAGCCTGTAGCAAATTTCTTTCTTCGCTCCCTGCCCTTTGGTACTTCTCTATCTGTTCCGCAGGCAAATTGATGAATGTGAGATTACGCGCGAATGCATTTAGAAAATAGCTCGCCACCCACATCGCCCCCACACCTGACGACAGAAACTCAATGTCGGACGCCCCGAACGACTTTCCGCTGTCCCTATGGCCGTGTTGGAAGAATTGTTGCTTCTCTTGACTTTGCCGGCGCCGAAGCCGATATCTAACGCCGTAGCTGTAGCCGCGCCTCTCACCGAAGCTGTTGACACGTCGATCACCATAATTGCGGACTCTTCGGTCGCGATTATGGTATCCGCGTCGGGTACCGTAGCTCCAGACACGTCTCTGGCCGTAGCTGGTATCCACTCGGCTGTTATCGCTGTGAACACGTCGGTGGCCTTTGCGCCTCTTCGAGCCATGCGATGTCCCGAATGAGCGACTATTTCGATGCTTACTGATGTAGCAGTTGTCACGTCTTACCTGAACTTCAGGCCCCTGGGGAGTTGCAGGGGAAAATACGAGAGGTGAGTTAGTGGTTATCCGATTCAAGAGCTTGACGGCCTTGGCAAATTTAAGCTGGATAGCGCTTCGGGGGAAAGAGACGGCTCTGGCAGCATCCCTTAGGCGTTGGCTGCGTGCATTGGCAGCTTTGGCGGCCGCATGGTGGAATCCACGATAGGAGAAAGTTGCTTCTTTCGTCATTGTTGGTTCCAATCGCCGTGATAATGTCTCATGAACAGGTCATAGTAGCAGATACAGTTCGCGTTCTGACAGGTCTAGCTTCCCAAGATTAACGCTTTGAACTCCTCTACTTGCCCGCGGATGGCGCGTTCTGTGGGGAGTCGCTCGATGCTGGAGGCGCCGAAGAAGCCGGCTATGCCGGGCATCATCTGCAAAGCGGTGCCGACATTTTCGGGCTCGTCGAAGGGGCCGCCGTGGCAGATTACGATCTGGTCCGGATTGACGCGACGGCCGGCGGCAGCCATCTCCTGTACTTTTTCGACTGCCTCTTCCAGCGTGAAGGCGACGGCGGCGCCGATAGTGCCGGCGGTTGTGAGGCCTACGTGGGCGACCAGCAGGTCGGCACCGGCCTCGGCCATGGCGGTCGCCTCCTCCGGAGTGAAGACGTAGGGCGCTGTGAACATGTCCAACTGGTGGGCGATGGCAATGGCTTCAACTTCCTTGTCATAACCCATGCCGGTGCCTTCCAGATTCTCGCGGAAGGTTCCGTCGAGGAGGCCGACGGTGGGGAAGTTCTGCACACCGCTAAAGCCTATCTCTTTGAGTTGCTTGAGAAAGACATGTTTGAGGCGGAAAGGATCTGTGCCGCAGACGCCGGCCAGGACCGGGGTATCCTCAACAACGGGAAGCACCTCGGCCGCCATTTCTACTACGATGCCATTGGCGTCGCCGTAGGGCATCATTCCGGAGAGCGAGCCGCGGCCGGCCATACGGAAGCGGCCGGAATTGTAGATGATGATAAGGTCGGCGCCGCCGGCTTCGGCGAACTTGGCCGAGATACCGGTGCCGGCGCCGCAGCCGACGATTGGCCTGCCGGCAGCCTGCTGGGCCTGGAGACGGGCGATGATCTCCTGTCTTGGGATCGACATATTGAATGCTCCTTGGCGGTTTCTTAGAGCGTATCTGTTGTCGAAAAGGGTGTGGCTCAGGCGGGCGCGCTAGGCTTCCTCCTGCAACATTTCCAACAACAGAGAGACCGCTCTCTCGGCAAACTCAGGGTCATTGATATTGGCGTCCATCTCGATCAGCGGGATGTCGGCGCGCAGATCGTTTTTGAGGGCGTCGTAGCAGGCCTGGTCGGCGCTTGGATCCCAAAAGCGGTCGCCGTCACTGTCCAACATGGAAACGCCGCCGAGAGGGATCAGCACGGATACCTTGCCGGCCTGGCCGGCGTTGGCGGCCGCGGCCAGCATTGAACCCATTTGCTTGTTCTCCTCCACATTGGTACGCAGGAGTGTAACTTCCGGGTTCCACTCGTAGAGGGTGCGCTCACGGTAGTGCTCGGGCACGGTTTCGATGCCGCCGAAGTTGGCCATGTCGACGCAGCCGGGCACGATGACGGTGGGGACCCCCTGTCTGGGCGCGGCCTGGACACGGTCCGGCCCTGCGCTGAAGACGCCATCGCAGATTTCGTCGGCCAGCTCGGTGGTGGTCATGTCGAGACAGCCGGCGATGTAGCCGTCGCTGATCAGGTCTTCCATCGTGCGGCCTCCGCTGCCGGTGGCGTGGAAGACGAGGACTTCGTAGCCCTCGGCCTCCAGCAGGCCGCGGGCGTGGTCGACGGCTGCGGTCGTGTTGCCGAACATGGAGGCGGCAACGAGCGGCCGCTCGTCGGCGGTGGCCTCGGCTTCGGTCTTCACCATGCCGGCGATGGCGCCGGCTGCATTGGCGTAGATGGCGCGGCTGAGGCGGTTGATGCCGGCTACGTCGACAACGGAGGGCATGAATGTGATGTCCTTGCTGCCGGCATAGACGCTTACATCGCCGCCGCCGACAGTGGAAACCATCACTTTGGGCACGCCCACCGGCAGCGTGCGCATGGCTGATGTTGCGATGGAAGTGCCGCCGCTGCCGCCCATCCCCAGAATGCCGTCGAAGCGGCCCTCGTCATAGAGGCGCTCGACGACGGAAGCCAGCCCCTGTGCCATGGTCCGCATCGCTTCATCCTTGCGCGTGCCGGATGCCAGGTAGGCCAGATTGCCCCCGCCAGCTACGGCGACGTCTGATCGGCTCACATCAGGTTCGAAGGCCGGCTGGCCCATTACGCCAAAGTCGACTACGAGAGTTTGCAGTCCAGCAGCCTCGATCAGATCCTTGACGAACGCGTACTCAGCGCCCTTGGTATCCAGCGCGCCGACGAGAAGAACTGTCCCGGACATGGCATTCCTCCTGTGATGTTGGGAACCTGGGCCTCCGGTGGTAGAGAATCTGGATTGTAATTCGTATTTCCTGTTTCAGTTTGCGTCTTACGAGTTTCCGGGCGGTCAAATTTGCTGATGGATACTCTGAAGGAAGAAAAGGGATGAAAGGTTTAGGGGGAAGCGGTGCGAAAGCAAAGAGGAAAGGGCCAACTCTCCCCTCCCCTGTAGAACGGAAACTTGCGTCCAGAATTCAGGTCGCGTGGGCCCTCTCTTCCTCTTCCTGGGCCTGACGCAGGAACTCCTGCACCTTTACCGGTTGCCCGGTGTGACTGCTCTCGATGGCGGCGAAGATCAGGGCAACGGACTGCAGGTTGGCCTCGACATTGGTCTCCATGGGCGGGCCGCCGTCCATCCAGTCCAGGAACTGGGCAATGAGCCACTCGTTTCGCCACTTGGACTGCTCCATGAGCTGGACTTCTTCGCCCTGGCCTTCACGGCTGGACAGCTTTGGCTGGTAGGGGAAGCGTTCGATGCGGCGGCAGTCCATGATCAGGGTCTCGTTTTCACATTCGGCACGGAAGTACTCTTGCGACCAGCCGTTGAAACCGCTGGCGTTGGTCTTGGCTCCTTCATAGAAGGCACGCGTACCGTTCTCGAAAGTCATCATCACATGGCCCTGAGACCCGGTATTGTACTCGCCCCAGGTCGGATTCCAGGTCTGGGCGTAGATGGTGTCGCACTTTGAATCGGCGAGGTCGGCGATGATGTCCAGATGATGGACCGACCCTTCGATCATCAGGGTTTCTTCCATGGTATGGCGGAAGTGGGCGCCCCAGTCGCCGAAGTTGCGCAGCCCGCAGGTAAAGCGGCAGATGATGTAGTCGATGGTGCCGGCCCGGCCGGAACGGAGCTCGCGGCGCAGGGTTGTCTTGTCCTGGTCGAAACGGTGGCTCATGGTCACGCCCATCTTCTTGCCTGCCCGCTTCACTTTGGCGGCGATGCGAACGGAGCCTTCGAGCGTGTCGGCGATCGGCTTTTCCGAGATGATGTGCATGTCGTGGGCGAGCGCGACATCGACGACGGATTCGTGAAAGGCCGGTGGGACGACGACCGTACAAAAGTCGGCCGGGTTTTCGTCGAAGGCGCGCTCGATGTCGGTGTAGCACTTTTCGGGCGGCAGTCCAAGATGCTGCTGGGCGTTGACGAGGACGTCCGGGTTTACATCGACAGCGGCGACCGGTTCGATGCGACCGTCGGCAATATTGGGGGGTAGGAAGCGGGAGCACCAGCCGTTGCCCTGCCCGCCGGTCCCCACCTGGATCATGCGGTACTTGTTGGTCATTAGGAGAATCCTGTCAGCGTGGTCTATCTGTAAATGTCTCGAGTACGGGGCCTTAGCGCAGCGAACTCCATGGCTCTTCCTCGAATACGTCAACAAGCGCGTAGCCTTCCTCGCCAATGCAGGGGCCGAGGATGGCCAGCAGTTTGGCTGGGCTACCCGAGTCGTTGAAGGAGGCGTGCACGACGTCAGCGCCGATGAAGGCGGAGTCACCGGAGGAGAGCAGTTGCTTTTCCTGTTCGATCCACTGCTCAATTGTGCCGTCAATGACGTAGATTACTTCCTCCTGGTCCGGGTGTTTGTGAAAGGCATGGCCCTGTCCGGTTTCCAGTGTCACTTCGATGACGACCAGATCGCGGGCGGAGGTGGTGGCGGGACGGCTGGCCCAGCCCATGACGCCCCAATCCATATGATCTCGCTCCATTGTTGAGGCAGTGATAAACTTACCTTTCATTGTCAGTGCTCCTGTGAGATGGGCTCTTCGGGCGGCGGAGGCAAGAAGAGTCCAACAGATGAGGTCGTTCCTGTTCGAAGGCTTGGCAACTGCGGTGGTTTTTCCCGTGCAAGTATACCATAGGGACGGCGCGGAGACACGAAGCACAGTCCTATCTAAAGGAATGGAGAACGAGAGATGTCCGCAGAACGAAGGTCCTATTGGAACAGAAAGTTAGGCGAATCCCGCGAGGCGCTGTTTGACCTTCTCAATGGGCTCTCGCCGGAGCAATGGCGGGCGACGGTATTCGCCGAGGGCGACACGTGGACGGTGGCCACCGTTCTCGCGCATCTGGTGGAGAGTGAACGGGGTATGAGCATCCACGTTCACAAGATCCGCAAAGGGGAAGCCACGATCCCGGATGATTTCGATCTGGAGCGCTGGAACGCCGGCCTTACCCGCCGGATTAGAGATGTTGCGCCTGAAGAACTGATGGCCAAAGCGGTCGCCACGCGCGCCAAAACGCTGGAAGTGATGGAATCTCTGGAGGACAGCGAGTGGAAGTTGACCGGCCGGCACCCGTCACGAGGCGAGGTCACGGTTGACCAGTATTACGAGACGATTTATGTCCATGAGGTGGGCCATTTGGAGGATATTCGCGCGGCGGTCGGCGTGTGAGGATGCAAATGAGTGTAACGAACGGTATGCGACCCATACATCCCGGCGAGATTCTAGAGGAAGAGTTGGAAGAGCTTGGCATTTCGGCTGAAGCGTTGGCAAGCGCACTGGCTATCCCTGGAGACCGAGTCACTGCTATCCTGCACAGAAATTGTGGAATCTCAGCCGACACGGCGCTTCGGCTTTCCCGATACTTTGGTACGACGCCCCAACTCTGGTTGAACCTGCGGAAGACCTTTGAACTTCGAGTGGCAGAGATCGAATCAGGCAGTGAGATTGTCGAAAGCGTGAGGCCGAGAGAGACGACAAGGGCGGCAGGCCCAAGCGCGACTTCGATCGCTTGAGAGAGTCAAGGGTACCGCCAATCCGAATTAAGACGAGATTCGATTCTTAGCTTGAGTAACTGGCCACCGCTGACTCGTCGATCTCGACACCCAGGCCCGGTTCCTGGGGCGCGGGAAAGCGGCCGTCCTGCGGGACCGGGTATGAGTGGGCGATTGTCCCCTTCCAGGCGAGGGACTCGTGGCCGTGCTCCATAATCTGGAAGTTTGGTATCGCCAGCGAGTAGTGAATGGTAGCGGCCACGGACAGGATGCCGCCGCCGCCCACGTGAGGAGCAATGGGCAGGTTGAAGCTGTCGCAGAGTGCGGCAATGCGCTTGCCCTCGGAGAGGCCCGTGCGGGCGACGTCGGGCATGGCGACGTCGAAGCCGCGCAGCGCGATCCAATCTCGCCACTCCCAGACGGTGCGCAGCCACTCGCCGGTGGCCACCTGCATTGAGAGGGCGCGGGCGATCTCGGCCTGGCCGCGAATGTCTTCAGGCTGGCAGGGGGCCTCGAGCCAGCGTACTCCCAGTGTCTCCAATCCCCGCCCCAGTTCGATGGCCTCCGACACGTCGCGCGTGCCGTGAACATCCACCAGCAGTTCGATATCCGGCCCCACCGCTTTGCGCACCGCGTCTGCAACCGCAACGATCTGTGGATTGGGCATGCGCAGGTGGAGTTTCAGGGCGCGGTAGCCGGCGTCGATGAGGGAGCTGGCTGTTGTTGCAGCTACGTCGGGTTGGGTCCCGCCCATGCCGGCGTAGACCTGTACGTCGGGGCGGAAGGTGCCGCCGAGAAGCTTGTAGACTGGCTTGTTCAGGGCTTTTCCCAGAAGGTCATAGAGGGCCAGGTCAACGGCCGCAAGTGCATCGACGTAGAAGCCAGTGACGTGGCCGCGCTCGCGCATGGCGCTGTAGAGGCGGTACCAGAGGTATTCAACGTCGAAGGGGTCCCTTCCCAGCAGTAGGGGCGCGCACAGGTCATCGACGATGGCAGCGGTAGCGCGGGGCGCGACGGGGGCCTGCCCTTCTCCCCAGCCGACCAGACCGTCGTCGGATTCCAGACGCACCAGGCAGGTCTCGTGATTGCGGGAGTATATCGACGTCCAGGCATCGGCGGCAATTGTATAGTCTCCGTAGGTCTCGATTTGGTCGCTGGCGGCCCCCGAACTATTGCTGGTTGGGGGTATTCTGAGGGCGAAAGTCTCAATCGAGGAAATGCGCATTGATTTCTCCAACAGTGGTCTGGGCGCGCCGGTTTGCCGCCGCAATCAGATTCAGTATAGTTCAGTTGCCCGCATTCAATTGGACCAGTACCCAACACTATACAGATTTCTTCATTCGCAGACAAGGAGAACCCCGTGGCGTCAGCCGGCCTGCAGTACCGATACGCGTCAATCGGGAAAAGAGTATTCAGCTACGTCGCAGAAGTTGCGCTGTTGTTTGCCAGTGTGTTTCTGCTGCAGGGCTTGCTCATTGTGCTGAGACTGAACCCGCTGGTGCAAAGTGTGCTGAGCGGATCCGGTCTTCCCCGAGATATCTACCACATGTGGCTGCTGGGAACAGTCGATCTGCCTCTGATCCTCTATTACACTGGAACGCTGGGCTCCTCTGCGCAGGCAACGCTGATGATGCGCTGGCTGGGATTGCGACTGGAACGGGTAGGCGGAACTGCGGTTGGCTTCAGGCGGGCGCTGATACGAACTGTGGTGATGCTGATCCCGTTTGAGGTAAACCATGTCTTCATGGTTTGGGCCAGCACACCTGAAGGTGTACCGAACCGGCTTTCACTCCAATACGCTGTGGTAGGAATCTTGATTCTGGCTTATGTGGCGGCTGCGGTGTCGTCGCCGAGGCGGCAGAGCCTCCACGATCGGGTTGCGGGCACCGTGGTAGTCAGTACGAGAGGGACGTAGAATCACCGGTTCTGGCGCACTTGTCGCGTTGGCGATGTTTGCCCTTACTCGGACGGTACGCTATAATCTGCCGCATTATATCCTGTACGGGATCTCCTCATCCTCATCACCGTACCGGGGCTCGTGACGGCAGAACTCTAGGCGATGGATCATCACCGGTTTTGACAAGAGTTCGACGATCGCATATCACATTCCACGCGCATTTCAGAGCCTCTAAAAATACGATCGTAAATTTGCGGGAAAACAGTAGCAAGAAAGAGCACTGACTAACATGGTCAAATTGGCGGGCACTCACAGTTTTGACGCTCCAAAAAACGAAGTGTGGGAAGCGTTATTGGATCCCGACGTGCTTTCACGGATTCTGCCTGGCTGCAAACGGTTGGACAAGACCGCGGACAACGAATTCAGCGGCGAGATCAGCATACGCGTAGGACCGGTGCAGGGCAGTTTCAATGGGAAGGTCACGCTGGATGAGATCGATCCTCCCAACGGCTACCGGATGGAGATTGCCGGTCAAGGACGGCCCGGATACGTCAAAGGCGTAGGCACGCTGCGTCTGGAGGGTGATGGACCGACAACGCTCCATTATGACGGAGACGCACAGTTGAGCGGGCGTATTGCCAGTGTGGGTCAACGCCTGGTGGACAGCACGGCGCGTTCGCTAACCCGGCAGGGCTTGCAGTCGCTCGAGAATATCATTGCAGCACGCCTTCAACCGGCGCCGGCTGAAGCGGAGGACGCGGGGGCGACGCCCTCGAACGGAACGCAGGCGGCCACCGAAACAGGTGCTGCCTCCAGCACGCGTGGATCGGCACCACCGGGAAGTAATTCCGGTTCACAAGCACAACCAGAAGTGGCAACACCTTCGACAATGGAAGTGGGTATCAACGTGGCCAGAGACGTAGCCGGAGACTTTGCCAAGGAGATTCAGAACAACGGCAACGCGCGCAAGGTGCTCTACATCCTGGCCGGTTTCGCCGCCTTAGTATGGATGTGGCGGCAACTATTCGGCAAAGCCAAATAGATCGGATTTCTTCAGAGCTCTAATAGAGGAGGAAGCTCTATGGGTATATCCATCGAACTGGAGGTCAATGGCGCAAGCGTCAGCAAGGAGGTTGAGCCAAGGCTGCTTCTTGCACATCTCCTGCGCGAAGAACTGGGACTGACCGGCACGAAGATCGGCTGTGACACGAGCCAGTGCGGCTCCTGCACCATCCTGCTCGATGGGCAGGCGGTCAAGTCGTGCACCGTGCTGGCGGTCCAGGCAGACGGCAGCGAGATCACCACGATCGAGGGTTTGGCCAACGGGGAATACCACCCAGTGCAGCAGGCCTTCTGGGACAACCATGGGCTGCAATGCGGTTTCTGCACACCTGGCATGATCATTTCCTGCGTTGACCTGCTGAGCACGAACCCGCAGCCGAGCGAAGATGAGATTCGCCACGGGCTGGAGGGGAATCTGTGCCGCTGTACCGGTTATCACAATATCGTGCGTGCGGTGCAGGATGCCGCCGAGACGATGAACGGCTAAAGGAGGAACCAGAATATGGCAGGTGAAAGCAACGGTGCGGGTGTATTCGGTTCATCCATCCGCCGACGAGAGGACCCTGAGCTAATTACCGGACGGGCCAAGTACACAGACGATCTGCAGCTGCCCAACATGGCTTACTGCACAATACTGCGTAGTGACTATGCCCACGCCAAGATCAACAGCATCGATTCCAGCGCAGCGGAGGCGTTGGACGGCGTGATCGCCGTCTACACGGCCAGTGATATTGCAGATAGCGGCGTGCCGGGCGGCATTCCGGTCGGCTGGCTGCTGCCGGACATGGTGATTCCTGAACACTTCATGCTGGCGAAAGACACGACCCGGTACGTCGGTGACGGCGTGGCCATCGTGGTTGCCGAGGACCTGTACACGGCGCATGACGCGCTCGAACTGATTTACGTGGACTACGACCCGCGCGACGGTGTTGCCGATCCGAAGAAGGCGACGGAAGACGGGGCGCCGCTTGTACATGACGAGGCGTCGAACAACATCGCCTTCGACTGGGAGATTGGCGACAAGGAGAGTACGGACGCCGCATTTGCCAATGCTGCGCACGTCGCCAGCCTGGACATCGTCAACAACCGTCTGATTCCGAATGCGATGGAGCCGCGCGCCGCGCTGGCAGACTACAACAGCATCACCGGCGAATTGACTCTCTACATGACGACTCAGAATCCTCATATCCACCGATTGCTGATAAGTCTGGCTTCGCTGGGCTTGCCGGAGCACAAGATCCGGGTGATCGCGCCGGAGGTTGGCGGTGGTTTCGGCAGCAAGATCCACCACTACGCCGATGAGGCGATCGCGGCGTGGGCGTCGATGCAGACCGGCCGCCCGGTCAAGTGGACGGCGACGCGCACGGAGACATACCTGACCGATGCGCACGGCCGAGACCACGTGACCCACGCCGAAATGGCAGTGGATGCGAACGGTAAATTCACCGGTCTGCGGGTCGACACGTACGCGGCCATGGGCGCGTATCTGTCAACATTTGCGCCGGCGGTACCAACCTATCTGTACGGTACATTGATGTCGGGTGAATATGATCTGCCGGCAATTCACTGCCACGTTTACGGCGTGTTCACGCATACGGTACCCGTCGACGCCTACCGCGGCGCGGGCCGGCCCGAAGCGACGTTCGTGGTCGAGCGTCTGGTTGACGAAGCGGCGCGTGTCACCGGCCTTGACCCGGCCGAAATTCGCCGGCGCAATTTCGTTGCGCCGGACGACTTCCCGTTCCAGACGCAAGTTGCGCTTGCGTATGACAGCGGCAACTATGAAGGCGCACTGGACAAGGCGCTGGAAGCGATTGGATACGACGACTTCCGCACGGAGCAGGCTGCACTCAGAGAACAGGGCAGATACGTGGGCATTGGCCTTTCAACCTACATCGAGGCTTGCGGCCTCGCGCCTTCGGCCGTTGTCGGATCGCTGGGCGCCCAGGCAGGCCAGTGGGAGAGCGCGGTCGTGCGCGTCCATGCCACCGGCAAGGTGACTGTGTACAGCGGCTGTTCCGGCCACGGCCAGGGCCACGAGACCACCTATGCGCAGATCGTCGCCAGCGCGCTGGGTGTACCCTACGAAGATATCGACGTAATCGAGGGCGATTCAGGTGTCATGCCCCACGGTTGGGGCACGTACGGCAGCCGCAGTGCGGCGACCGGCGGCAGCGCAATCGCTTCCGCAGCCGAGAAGGTTGTTGACAAGGCGCGGACTATCGCTGCCCACCTCTTGGAGGCGGCAGAGGAGGACCTCGAGTTTGAAGATGGAAACTTCTTTGTCAAGGGCTCCCCGGACCAGGCGCAGTCGCTGCCTGACGTAGCGTTGCAGGCGTACCTCGCACACAACCTGCCCAAGGGAATCGAACCGGCGCTGGAGGCGACGAGCTTCTACGATCCGGAGAACTTCGTGTTCCCGTTTGGTACGCACATCGCCGTCGTCGAGGTTTGCGCCAACACGGGTCAGGTTGATCTGCAGCGCTATCTGGCGGTTGACGACGTGGGCAACGTCATCAATCCAATGATTGTGGATGGACAGGTACACGGAGGCATTGCGCAGGGTGTGGGGCAGTCACTCTATGAGACGGCCGTATACGACGAAGGCGCCAACCTGCTGAGCGGTACGATGCTCGACTATGCGGTACCCAAGGCCCACTTCCTGCCCTCTTTCGAAACCGACCGTACGGTGACCCCTTGCCCGCATAACCCGCTTGGCGTCAAGGGTGTTGGAGAGGCGGGCACAATCGCGTCGCCGGCAGCGGTAGTGAACGCGGTGGTCGATGCGCTGTCGCCCTTCGGCGTGAACCACATCGACATGCCGGTGACATCGGAGAAGGTCTGGAACGCAATGAACTAGCTTTCGGTCTCTCGTCTTCGGTGACCGCGGCGCACACAGAGCATCACCGAAGACGAAGGGCTTGAAGCGCACAACGGGAGTAAAACGAATGTACCCATCCAAATTCGATTACCATCGCCCGTCATCCGTTCAGGAGGCGGTTCAGATCCTTTCCGACAATCCGGATGCCAAAGTCCTGGCAGGCGGCCACAGCTTGATCCCTGTGATGAAGCTGCGGCTGGCGGCGCCTGCGGCGCTGGTCGATATCGGGCGCATCGATGCGTTGCAGGGCATCAGCCGTTCCAACGGCAGTCTTAGCATCGGTGCATGTGTCACCTACAACGAGATCGCCAATTCGGCTGATGTACAGGCGGCGGCGCCGTTGCTTGCCGAGGCGGCCGGCCAGATCGGCGACCGCCAGGTGCGATACCGAGGTACGATCGGCGGAAACCTCTCGCATGCCGACCCGGCTTCGGACCTGCCGGCGGCGGCGCTGGCGCTGGACGCGACCTTGCATGTCACAGGAGCAAGTGGCAGCCGTTCGGTCAGCGCGTCTGACTTCTTTGTCGACCTGATGATGACAGCGTTGCAACCGGATGAAATCCTTACCTCGGTCGAGATTGCGGCGGCGGCGGCGGGGACCGGTTCGGCATACGTGAAGTTCGAGCATCCGGCGTCGGGCTATGCGCTGTGCGGCGCGGCGGCGGTTGTGACGCGCGGCGCGGGCGGTAGCTGCACAGGCGCCAGCCTCTGCTTCAACGGCGTTGCGGCCACGGCAGTTTCAGCCAGTGGCGTCGCGTCGAGCCTGGTCGGCTCGGATCTGAGCGACGATGCCATCGTGAGCGCAGTCAGCGGCCTGGCGATACCCGACGCTACAGGTGATATGTTCGCCTCTGCCGGTTACCGCCAGGAATTGGCCAAGTCGATAGGCATCCAGGCTTTGCTCACGGCCAGAGACAGAGCTTAAGGACGAGAAGTGAGAATCGGGGAGTGAGGAATACAGGCAATGGAGCGAGAACTGTAGAGAGTTCTCGCTTCCCTCACTCTTCTTCTCGACCTCTTCGTCTGGTCGTAATCGGCGTCAGCGGCTGCGGCAAGACGACTCTGGCGCAGCAGCTAGCGCAGAATCTTTCTCTGCCTCACGTAGAGCTTGACGCGCTTTACTGGGAAGAGAAGTGGCAGCCGGCCTCAAGGCCGGTTTTCCGCGGGCGGGTGCAAGCTGCGACGGCAGAAGAGGCTTGGGTCGTTGACGGCAACTATAGCCAGAGCCGGGACATCGTCTGGAGCCGCGCCACGGACCTTGTCTGGTTGGACTACGGCTTGACCCCGGTGATGGGCCGGGTTATCCGGCGGACGGCACGACGGCTTATTTCTCAACAGGAGCTGTGGAACGGCAATCGCGAATCCCTCCGCAACATTTTTGGCCGAAACAGTATCATATGGTACGCGTTTACCAGTCATCGCCGCCACCGTAAAAAGTATATAGCACTTCTGAACGGCGAAGATTTCAGACACATGAACGTGTACCGGTTCAACAGGCCGCAGGAAGCCTCGCGCTGGCTGCAGTCACTACTTCAACCCAATACAGCGGCGCCCCAATGACCACTCCAAATCAGCTGCCCTCCGTTCAATCCGTCGCCGAAGCCCTGCGAACGAAAGCCTATATAGCGGACCACAGCCTCGCGACGGCTATCTTCCTTGCACTCAAATTGAAGCGCCCCCTGTTCCTGGAGGGGGAGGCTGGAGTCGGCAAGACGGAAGTGGCGAAGATTTTGTCGCAGATGCTCGACACGCGGCTGATCCGGCTACAGTGTTACGAGGGGCTGGATGTGAGCACGGCGGTTTATGAATGGAACTACGCGCGCCAGATGCTTCAGATCCGTCTGTTGGAAGCGACTGAACAGGGCTCAAATCCACCGGAGCATTCCGATGAAGCGGCCGGCAGTGAGTTGCGAGAGGCGGTGATCCAGGACCTGTTCAGCGACACATTTCTGCTGCGGCGCCCGCTTCTACAGGCAATAGACAGCCGCGGTCAACAGAACGGGAAGGCCCCGATTCTGCTGATCGATGAACTGGACCGAGCCGACGAGGAGTTCGAAGCTTTTTTGCTGGAGGTCTTGAGCGACTTTCAGATTACCATACCTGAGATTGGCACGATCCAGGCGCCGACGCCTCCGGTGGTGGTCATTACTTCAAATCGCACGCGCGAGATTCACGACGCGCTGAAACGCCGCTGCCTTTACCACTGGATCGACTACCCCAGCTTTGAAAAGGAGTATGCAATTCTGCACGCTAAGGCTCCGCACGCCTCAGAAAAGCTGTCGAGAGAGGTCGTGGGCTTTGTGCAGGAGTTGCGGCGCGGGGAACTGTACAAGTTCCCGGGCGTCGCTGAGACACTGGACTGGATGAATGCTCTCACCGCGCTCGATCAAGAGGAACTTACCGAGAACGTGGTGGACGAAACGCTGGGCGTACTTCTCAAGTACCGGGATGATATCGAGAAGGTGCAGGGCCAGACCGTACGCGAAATCGTTCAGGTATTACGGAGCCAGGACGGCGCACTGGCATCGCGCGATGAGTGAACCCGACAGCGGCGCGGTGGCCGAGGAGAAATTCACGAGCGTAGAGAGTAATGGAAGAGGTGAGACCGGACTTCACCTTCGGCATTTCATGCCTACCCCCTCCGGACCTGATTCTGAACCTCCGCCCTCCCACGGAAATTTTCTACAGAACATGCTGCTCTTTGCCCGCCTTTTGCGCGGGTTGAGCATCCCGGTAACGCCAACACAGATTCTCGACCTGGTGGAAGCCTTGACGCAGATAAATCTGCGGGTCAAGGAACAAGCACGGGACGCGGCCAGAGCGATTCTGGTCAGCCGGCACGAGCATCTGGAGCTGTTCGACGAGGCGTTTGACCTGTTCTGGAGGGCGAGAGAGAGACAGGAGCTTGCTCGCATCAACCTTGGAGAACTGCTTCAGCAGACACCGCAGGGAGAGATTCAATACCGCCTGATCCGGGCCGACCGCGAGCAGAAAGACGAACGCAAGCAGGTTGACCAAGAGCCCCTTGTCGAAAAGATCTACACGTACAGCAGCGCCGAAGCCCTACGCAGCCGGGATTTCGCGACGATGACCGAGTATGAGTTGCAGCAAGTGAAGCAATTCATGCAGGAGTTGCAATGGACCCCGGCCGAAAGGCGCACCCGGCGCCGGGTTCCCGCCAACCACGGCGATCAGGTTGATCTTCGGCGGTCGCTGCGCCAGAATGTGCGCTACGGCGGAGAGCCGCTCGTTATTGCCCGACGTCAGCGCAAAACCCGCCGCCGCCCGATTGTCGCACTAGCCGACATCAGCGGCTCGATGGATCGTTACAGCCGCGTGCTGCTCCAGTTCCTGTACTCGATCACGCACGCGCTGGACAGGGTAGAGGCATTCGTTTTCAGCACGCGGTTGACTCGAGTCACACGTCATCTGAGACGGCGAGACATCGACCAGGCCCTGGACCAGACCGCGCACGCGGTGCACGACTGGGCCGGGGGTACGCGCATCGGTGAAGCGATCCGCGCCTTCAACTTTGACTGGGCGCGTCGAGTCTGTGGGCAGGGCGCAATCGTCCTCGTCATCAGCGATGGCTGGGACAGGGGCGATCCGGAGATGCTGGGACAGGAGATGGGGCGGCTGCAGCGCAGCTGTCACCGGTTGATCTGGCTGAACCCTCTGCTGGGTTCACCAAGCTACGAACCGCTGACGCGGGGGATTCAGGCGGCGCTGCCGCATACCGACGAGTTCCTGCCGGTACATAATCTGATCAGCTTAGAGCAGCTGGCGCAGGTGATGGCGGACGCGCAGGCATGACAGAGTATGTATCGAATTCATAGAAGCATGTCGTACCGAACAACCCTAATGGACACCAGGGGACGTAGCTCCTATCATGAAAGAGATCCTGGCCGATATCGATAACTGGCAGCAGGCAGGTAAACGGGTCGCTCTGGCCACGGTGGTGCAGGTGTACGGTTCGGCGCCGCGTCCTTTGGGCGCGAAGCTGGCGGTGTCCGAGGACGGCGCGATGGTGGGTTCCGTCAGCGGCGGCTGTGTGGAGAGCGCCACCGTACAGGAGGCGCTGGAGGTATTGGAGACGGGCCAGCCGCGTCTCGTCTCTTACGGCATCGCCGACGAGACGGCCTGGGAAGTAGGACTGGCCTGCGGCGGTACGATCGAAGTGTTCATTGAGCCACTGAATTGGTAGCGGGGCAAGGGCGAAGTGGCTGAACTCCTTGGGGCGGTCGCGCAGGCGATCCGGCAGGATGAGCTGTGCGCGGTCGTCACGGTGCTGAGCGGAGATGCAATCGGGCGAAAAATGCTGGTGCGCCGTGAACGCAAGGCGGACAGGGACGCCCCCACCGTAGCGACCACTGGGTCACTGGGGGACGAGGCCCTGGAGCAGGCTGCCACTTCCCTGGCGGCGGATGCGATGGAGGCGCGCCGGACGACGCGCATAACGCTGCCGGCAAAGGACCAAGATTGGGACTTGCTGATTGACGTCCACGTGCCACAGGAAAGGCTGATTGTCGTTGGCGCAGTCCACATCGCCATCCCGCTGGTTTCTTTCGCCCGCGAACTGGGTCTCTATACGGTCGTTATTGACGCGCGTCCGATATTCGCCACGCAGGACCGGTTCGGCCATGTGGACGAGTTGATACGAAGTTGGCCCGATGAGGCCCTGCAGGAAATGAAGCTGAACGAATCCTCCTATGTCGTCACGTTGACACACGACGAGAAACTGGACACGCCCGCGCTGATCTGCGCGCTGGACCATCCGGTCGGCTACATCGGTGCACTTGGCTCAAAGCGCACGCATGCTAAGCGAGTAACCGCTTTGCGCGAGGCCGGCGTGAGCGACGAACAGATTTCACGCATCCACGCGCCGATTGGGCTCGACCTGGGAGGGCGCAGTCCCGGAGAGATCGCGCTGGCGATCATGGCGGAGATTGTGCAGATTCGGAATCGCGTTAAGGAGGCGGGTAGATGAACGTTCATCCCTTTATCAAGGCATTGTCGCGTCTATATGATGCCGACCGCCTCCTGACCCGCCCTGCCCAGTTGATGACCTACGAATCGGACGCACTGACGGCATTTCAGCAGCGACCGGCAGCGGTGGTGATTGCGCAGGACCGCGCAGAGGTTATCGAAACGATCCGGCTTTGCCACGAGCACAACGTCCCCTTCGTTGCGCGGGGGAGCGGCACCAGTTTGTCAGGCGGCTCATTGCCGATCGCTGACGGCATCGTCATTGCCCTCAATCGCCTGGACCGGATCCTGCGGCTGGATGCGGAGGAACGCATCGCCGTGGTCGAGCCGGGTGTGATCAATCTGAAGGTATCCGAGGCGGCGAAGCCCTACGGCCTCTACTATGCGCCCGATCCTTCCAGCCAGTCGATCTGCACGATTGGCGGCAACGTGGCCTTCAACTCGGGAGGGGCGCATTGCCTGAAATACGGCATGACCAGCAACCACGTCTTGGGGATGGAGGTTGCGTTGCCAGATGGCGAGGTCGTCGAGCTGGGCGGCGAAAGCCTTGAGGGCGCCGGCCCCGATCTGCCGGGCTTTTTCGTGGGTAGTGAGGGGTTGTTCGGCGTTGCTTTGGAGATTACATTGCGGTTGCTGCCGATCCCGGAGACCTATCGCACCGTGCTGGCAGCCTACGACTCGTTACATGCGGCGGGGGATGCTGTGACGGCGGTGGTGGCTTCCGGTCTGCTGCCGGGCGCAATCGAGATCATGGATGCGCTGGCGATCAAGGCGGCGGAGGTAGGCGCCAAGGCGGGCTATCCGACGGCACCGGCGCTGCTGATTGTCGAGCTGGAGGGCGAAGAGAGCGCGGTGGAGGCCGAATTCGCCCAATTGATGCAGCTGATCGAAGAGACCGCGCCATTGGAGGTACGCATGGCGCAGACTGCGGACGAACGCGCCCGCATCTGGAAGGGACGCAAAGCCGCTTTCTCGGCAGTGGGTCGACTTGCTCCAGACTATATCGTGCAGGATGGGGTCGTGCCCCGCAGCCGGTTGGGAGATGCGCTGGCGGAGATTGACCGGCTCAGCGCCAGTTACGGCATCGACGTGGCCAACGTTTTCCACGCCGGTGACGGCAACCTGCACCCGCTGATCCTGTTCGACGGCCGTGAGGAGGGCGCACTGGAACGGGCGGAGGAGCTGGCCGGTGAGATTCTCGAACTTTGCGTTGAGCTAGGCGGCTCCATCACGGGCGAACACGGGGTCGGCATGGAAAAGCGCGCCTTTCTTCCAAAAATGTATGGCCCGCTGGAGATGAAAGCGATGGAGGATGTTCGGCGCAGCGTAGACACCAGATCTCTCGCTAATCGGGGCAAAATGCTGCCGGCGGGCGAGGCTGAGTCTTTGGCGCATGTCGGTCCCCACCCACTTGAAAAGGCGGGCGTCATATTCAGGGAGTAATGGAAGACCAAGTCCGCGAGAATGTCTCTTTGAAAAATAATGAGTGCTTACGGGTAGGTGAGAGGTGAGAAGAACCGGACTCTTAGCCACCGCCCTGCTCATTCTCTCCTTTATCGGCGCTTGTACCCCGCGTGAAGAGCTACTTCAACCAGGCGTCGCACCGACTGTTGAACCGGAACCCAATACGACTTCTGCGCCGGGTCCAGCCAGCGAGAA
The DNA here is from genome assembly GCA_026708085.1 of Caldilineaceae bacterium. Taxonomy (GTDB): domain Bacteria; phylum Chloroflexota; class Anaerolineae; order Caldilineales; family Caldilineaceae; genus Bin5. The sequence continues at coordinate 53,017 of JAPOVP010000153.1, read as the reverse complement.
CATCGCGCTACTGGGAACTGCAGATGCCTTTGAAAGAAGCCAATTTGCGCAGTTGGCGATTGACGGGGATCTGGAATCGATCTGGAATGCGCAGCAGCTGCCGCCGCAGTGGTTCTCGGTAGCCTTCGACAGCTTTTACCTGGTTGACAGAATTGAGCTGATCGTCACGCAGCTGCCCGCCGGCCCAACTACGCATGAGATCTGGCTGGGGAGCGGTTCTGACACGCGTGTCCTGCTGGAAAGGCTGATCGACGTACATACGGAAGATGGCCAGATCCTGGAGATCGCTGTCGAGCCTCCCCGCAGGCTGAACGAGGTTCTGATAATAACCCTGGATAGTCCCAGCTGGGTTGGGTGGCGAGAAGTAAGGGTGTTTGGGTCGTCTACTGCCATGCCTTTGGATGAAGAGGGAGAGGTGACGGAAGCCAGTGGAAGAGAGCGACCGGCAGCAGAACCGTCAACGCTGGTAGGGGAGAATGTTGCGACGGATGGGTCGGGGTTTGCATCGGCAGAAGAAGAGATGGCCGGCCTGGCGATAGACGGTGACCCAGACACATTCTGGACGGCACAGCTCCCGGCCCCGCAGTGGTACTCTGTTTCTTTTGATGAGCTTTACGTCATTAACAAACTGGAACTGGAGATCGCTCAGTCCCCGGCAGGCCCGACAACACACGAGATCTGGCTAGGGAACGGCTCCAGCACGCGGACGATGTACAGAAGGTTCGACAACCTGCACACGGAAAACGGACAGACGCTGGAGGTCCCCATCGTTCCGCCGCGCAGCCTCAGCGAGGTGCAGATTCTGACGCTTGACAGTCCAAGTTGGGTGGCATGGCGCGAGGTAAGGGTGTTTGGTTCACGTTTCGAAGACCCTGTCGGAGATGCAGAACTGCCACAGTTCAGTTTGGACAAGGTTGTTGAAGGACTCGCCTTACCTGTGCAGGTAACCCATGCAGGTGACGGGTCGGGGCGTCTTTTTGTTGTCGAGCAAGAGGGACGGATTCGAATTGTCAGAGACGGCGTAGTCGAAGAGACACCTTTTCTCGACATTGCAAGCCGGGTTCGATGTTGTGGAGAGCGGGGATTGCTCAACGTGGCCTTTCCGCCAGGCTATGCCGACAAGCGCTATTTCTATGTAAGCTATATTGACCGAGCCGGGGATACTGTCATTAGCCGTTTCACGACAGCCGCGGATCCTGATCTCGCCGATTCTGAGAGCGAGGTGATCGTGCTCCTGATCGCCCAGCCGGACCAGGTTCACAATGGCGGACGCCTCGCTTTTGGTCCGGATGGATACCTCTATGTCGGCAGCGGCGACGGCGGACACCCTACGCTCAAGGATGTTGAGAATCGCGCACAGGATCCGGGAACGCTGCTGGGCAAGATCTTGCGCATCGACGTAGAAACGGACATCAAGCCGTACGCCATCCCCGAGGACAACCCATTTGTCGGGATCGACGGCCATCTCGGCGAAATCTGGGCTCTGGGACTACGAAATCCATGGGGCTTTGCCTTTGACAAGTTGACCGGCGATCTTTACATTCCTGATCCGGGCCACATCACGCACGAAGAGGTAAACTTTCAGCCCGCAGGAAGCCGCGGCGGCGAAAACTACGGTTGGGACGTTAAGGAAGGCAGCAGATGTTTCGAGTCTCTGCCGTGCAGCGCGCAGGGCTTGATCTCGCCGGTGGTTGAGTATGACCACGTGTACTCTTGTGCGATAGTGGGCGGCGCAGTCTATCGCGGCGGCGACTTTCCCGAATTGGATGGTGTTTTCTTTTACGGTGACTTCTGCAGCGGAAGAGTCTGGGGGCTGAAGCGGTCGGAGACCGCTTCGACCGGAACTATCTACGACGGCTGGCTGAGCACACTGCCGGTCAACGCCAAGGTCCCTGTCAGCGGCGTGGGCGAAGATGAAGAAGGCAACTTGTACGTTACCGGCTATCAGGACGGCGCACTGTACATGATCATTGGCAAGTAGGCACAGGAGAATGCCAGCCTGGAGCTTCCGTTTTTGGTGGCTCCGGAGCGCCCGGATAGACTTAACGCCTGCAGGTAGGCGGCGTCATTCCTATCTTCGCAGAAGGAGCGGGATTCTGACCAGCAGGAAGTTCGGATCATGAACAGCGTCGATGAGATCCAGGAAGCAGTACGGGGGGCGGAGAGTGTGCGCGTCCGCGGGGGCGGCTCCAAGCCTTCTCTTTCGCTGCGGCGGTGCCAAAAGGACGTGCAATGGCTGGACTTGTCAACGTTAAGGGGCGTCATCGACTATCAGCCTGAGGAATATACCTTTACCGCCCGAGCCGGGACACCTGTTGCCGAGATGTCGGCGCTGCTGGAGGAGAAGGGTCAGTATCTGCCTTTCGATCCGCCACTGGCCGAACGGGGGGCAACGCTGGGGGGGACGGTCGCGTCCGGCCTGAGCGGGGCAGGACGTTACCGCTACGGCGGCATTCGCGACTTTCTGATTGGCGTTCGCTTTGTCGACGGGAAGGGTCAGGAGGTTCGGGGCGGCGGCGCTGTTGTGAAGAACGCGGCCGGGTTCGACTTTCCCAAACTGTTCGTCGGCAGTCTGGGAAGACTGGGGGTCTTGACCGAACTTACCTTCAAAGTCTTCCCCCAGCCGCCGGCGTTTGCGACAGTGGCAGCGGAATTCAACGGCCTGTCCGAACTGCTGAGTGCTTTGGATGCGGTAACGCGCAGCGCCATCGACCTGCACGCGGTCGATTTTGCGCCGACGCAGAAGGGATGGACTCTCTGGGTGCGTATAGGGGGTTTGCTGACCGTACTGCAGGAGCGGGCTCAGGCATTGCAGGCGGTTGTGTCCGCGGGCGCCGAGCTAGCGGGCGACCTTAAGTTGTACCAGGATCAGGAAGACGAAGACTTGTGGCAGACAGCGCGATCGATGGGGTGGCTTGAAGAGGCGATGGGGCTGGTTCGGGTGCCGTTGACTCCGCGAAGGATCCCGGCGGTGGAGAACGCGCTCGGCGGCTCCAGGGCGACGATGCGACGCTATAGCGTTGGCGGAAATCTGCTCTGGCTCGGCTGGCCGGACGCAGCGGCGACGGCGGGTGGAGAGCAGGGCTCTCGCGGCGACCTGCACAGGATTTTGCTGGAATTGGGCTTGCAAGGTGTACAGTTGATTGGTCGCGCACGGCGTGCGCCGAAGCAACGAGACGGTGACAACATAGACGGCGGAGAAGATCCTCTGTTGGGCCGGCCACTCCAAAACGCGTTCCTGCGACGCATCGCGCTGGCCCTGGACCCGGAGGGAAAGTTCGAGCAGTGGTAACATGGGCGGCAGGTAAAAAAAACAGATAGAGGAGCAAGCAGATGAGAGCGATTCGCGTTCAAGAGGTAGGCGACCCCAACGTACTGCAGTGCGTGGACGTGCCCACACCGGAGCCAGGCGCAGGGGAAGCGCGGGTAAAGATCGAGGTGGCCGGCGTAAACTTTATCGACACCTACCACCGGCGGGGTTGGTATCCGCTGCCACTTCCGTTCACGCCCGGAGTGGAAGGGGCGGGGACAGTTGATGCCGTCGGCGAGGGCGTGACCGAGGTGTCAGTTGGCGACAGCGTGGCATACGGGATGTCGACCGGCTCCTATGCCGAGTACGCGATCGTCCCCTCCAGGAATCTGGTCCACCGACCGGACGGCGTGGATGCCCAGCATGGGGCGGCGGCGATGATCCAGGGGTTGACCGCCCACTACCTTGCATGCAGCACTTTTCCGCTAAAGCCGGGCGATACCTGCCTCGTGCATGCAGCGGCCGGCGGCACGGGGGCTCTGTTGGTACAGATCGCCAAACTGCGCGGCGCGCGTGTGCTCGGTACGGTTTCAACCGAGGAGAAGGCGCGCATCGCGGAGGCGGCCGGAGCGGACGCCACGATCCGCTACACAGAAGTAGACTTTGCGGAGGCTGTGCGCGAGCTGACCGGCGGCGAAGGCGTCGAGGTCGTGTACGACTCGGTCGGCATCGCTACCTTTGACAAGAGCCTGGACTGTCTTAAGCCGCGCGGCTATATGGTACTGTTCGGCCAGGCGAGCGGCGTTGTTCCTTCAATCGACCCGCAGGTCCTCAACCAGAAGGGCTCGCTCTTCCTGACGCGGCCGACGTTGGCCTCCCATATGCTCACGCGATCGGAGCTGGAGGGCCGCGCCAATGACGTTTTCAACTGGATTGCTGAAGACAAGCTGGAGATCCGCATCGACCGCACATTCCCGCTCGACGATGCGGAGGGCGCGCATACATACCTGGAAGCGCGCCAGACCAAGGGCAAGGTCCTGTTGACGACATAACGATTACGAATATAGTCCCATGCGCCATGCTATTCCGGTAGATTCACTCGGTCCTCAAGCTCCATCCATGGCGGAAGCTGTCGCCAGTTGCGTCCATTGCGGCTTCTGCCTGCCAGCCTGCCCAACCTACCTTGCGTTGGGAGAGGAGATGGACTCACCGCGCGGACGCATCTTGCTCATGAAAGGCGCTCTCGAAGGGGAGTTGTCCCATGAGGAGGTACTGCCGCACGTGGACCGATGCCTGGGCTGCCTGGCCTGCGTCACCGCGTGCCCATCGGGTGTCGAATACGGCGAGCTGCTCACGCCTTTTCGGGAGATGACGGAGAAACGGCGTAGCCGTTCCACAATGGAGGAGCTGTCGCGCACGCTGACCAACCAGACGCTCCCCTACCCCGGACGTTTCCGCGCCGCAGCGGTACTAGGGCGCTATGCGAAGGTGTTTAAGCCGTTCCTGCCCGCCGCCCTGCGAACGATGCTCGATCTGCTGCCCGAACGGTTGCCGCCGCGCGTCGCTTTGCCTGTACTGGCGCCGGCGAAGGGTGAGAGGCGAGCACGGGTTGCGTTTCTGAGCGGATGTGTCCAGCAGGTGCTGTCCCCTCAGATCAACCGCGCCACCGTCGAGGTGCTGACCAATAATGGCGTGGAAGTGGTCACACCGCCGCGCCAAGGCTGCTGCGGCGCGCTTTCGATGCACACCGGCGCCGCAGACCAGGCACGCAGGCTGGCGAGACGCAACTTCGACGCCTTCGACCTGGACGAAGTCGATGCAGTGGTGACCAACGCGGCCGGGTGCGGATCGGGCATGCACGAGTACGCGTTGCTGTTTGCAGGCGAGCCGGAAGAGCAAGCGGCGCGAGAGTTCGCCGAAAAAGTGCAGGATGTGACGGTCTTCCTGGACGCACTCGGCATCGAACCGCCTCCCGCTCTGCCTGCGCCGATGACGGTCGCCTACCACGATGCCTGCCATCTCGCACATGCGCAGGGCGTGACAGACGCGCCGCGCCGTCTGCTGGCGGCAGTTCCGAATCTCTCGCTTGTACCGATCCCGGAGGGGGAGATCTGCTGTGGGTCAGCGGGAAGCTATAACATCGAACAGCCGGAGATTGCCGCCCAGCTGGGCCAGCGCAAGGCCGAAGCCATTCTCGGAACCGGCGCGCAGGCCGTGGTCACCGGCAACATCGGCTGCATGACCCAGATCGACAGCCATCTGCAGCGGCTCGGGAAACCGCTGCCTATCTTCCATACGGTGGAGCTTCTTAACGGCAGGGAAGAGTGACCGGAAACTGCGAAGGTTCTCCTCTGATCCGCAAAGGGATGGTTCTTCACCCACTCCAGACAGTTGACCAGGTCTTTACCAATCGTTAACTGCCTCTTTCAGCCTGTTTAACCCATCAAACCTGACCTGATAGTCGAAGCAGCCATCCTCTCACTTCAGAGCACGGATTGCGGTCCGGCTCTGACGCAGGACTTCCTCGCAGAAACCTCCGGGATTTCGGGCTCCGTCAAGTGCATGACAAAGCGTTGCGGCGACAGTCCAGAGGCATGGTTCGTTCGGGGGGATCGACCACGCCTTCTCCTCTTTCTCTCTCAGTCGACCAGAATCGAATAGCCTGAACTGCGGGTCAGTTCGGCGTACAATTGGCTCAGGCGTTGCGTGACTGGCCCGCCGTCTCCTGTGCCAATTGTCCGTCCATCCAACTCGATCACCGGTGTCAACTCGCCCATCGTGCCTGTGCAGAACAGTTCATCGGCCCGGAAAAGCTCGGGCAGTGAGATATCGCGCACTTCGGCGAGAATCCGATGCGTCTGACAGAGATCCAGAACGGTGGCACGCGTGATCCCTTCAGGGCAGGCGTGGGTATGGGGTGTTGCCACTACACCGCGCTTGACGAGGAAAAGGTGCGTCGCGTTCGTTTCGGCGACGAAGCCGTTCAGATCCAACATCACCGCATCGTCGACACCTGCTGCATTTGCCTGGATCTTGGCCAGTATCGAGTTGAGCATATTGCAGGAGTGGATCTTCTGGTCCAGACAGTCTGGAGGAATGCGGCGAATGCCGGAGGTGATCAGGCGGATGCCACTCCGGTCGTAGACTGGCGGTTTGTGTTCGGCCAGTACGATGAGCGTTGTGCCGCTCGTATTGATGCGGGGGTCCATGCCGCTTGTGTACTTTACGCCGCGGGTGAGAGTCAGGCGGACATGGACGTTGTCCTGCATTTCGTTGGCTTGCAGCGTACGCCGCACCTGCTCCACGATCTCCTCTTTGGGGGGAATTCCTTCGTAGGCGAGGGCCCTCGCACCGTCCTGGAGGCGGTTGAGATGCTCTTCAAGTTTGAAGATACGACCGTCGTAGAGTCGCAGGCCTTCCCAGACGGCGTCGCCGTTTTGCACGGATGAGTCGAAAGGGCTGACTCCGGCATCGTCCCGATGGACTAGCAGGCCGTTGATGTTGACGAGAAGATGGCGATTGGCTTCGTAGAATCTCTGCAACATGGTTCAAAGCTCCTGGGCTCCACAGCCGGCGCCGTCAACCCGGCACTGATCTCCGACCACGATCTCTTGTCGTCAGGCGGAAGCGATACAGATCCTCGTAGGCTGCCTGCGCCTGGGCGAGAAGGTCCTGCAGCTGCGGCGGGGGCTGTTCGTTTTTGGGGCGGTACGGGGCGAAGCCGGTCGATTCTTCTACGGCTGCGTACCAGTACGGCGCCCATAGGCCGTCGCTGTCGCGGCGGCCCGGCGGCCAGGAGAGCATTTTCTCGGAGAAGGGCACTGCGACTGCTTCACACAGCAACATGAGCGTGCCTCGGGGATCCTCCAACACGTCCTGGCTGTCGATTACGGGAGGAATCGAGCCGGTGTTGCGGCGGACAGTATCGAAAAGCCGCAGCAGTTGGGGGAAGCCGAGATCCAGAAGCGTGGGCTGGGACCGTACCTTGATGTAGGAGGTTATGACCTCGACCGGCGACCGAATCAGGAAGCAGTTGGTCAGCTTGTCCAGCCAGTTCAGCTCGATATGGTCCAACATGTGGTGGGCCATATGTTTCTGATACCAGACCGTCGCGCCCCCTGGCAGAGGGTCTTCGGTTAATGTGCGAGCGACCACGCGCCAATCATTCTCATAGCTGGCGATGATTTCGTCACTGGCAGGGTGATCGATGCCGGTGACTTGCAGGTAATGGGCATAAAACGGCTCGTCGATCACCGTCGTGTCGGGACGGTTTTCCCAAGCACGCATGAGCGCCGTTGAGATGGTGCGCGGCGCACACCACATGGCAATCCGAGTCATTGTTCTCCTCAGCCTGCGGTGGATAGGTGTTCGCGGTTTGTATAAGGTTGTTCAATCTAGCTACTGACCACGCCCGTTGTCGCCTTCATCCATCTTGCCAGCGTTTCTGCCAGCAAACAGAACCGTCCAAGACTGGCGAGACTATAGGTATCGGAGCTCAATATGGTGTGCGCCGTCTGCGACTCTCCCGCAAGCAGTTCGAGACGGACATACCCGCGCCATACCTGGTCACCTGCGCCGTTTCCGTCGGTCTCATGGGGGTGGAATGCGGCGAAAGAACCGTTTCTGCCATTACGAGTGTGTAGGTGGGCAAGATCGCCGTTGTGAACTCCAGGAGAGGAATCGTGTTCTTCTTCGAGTACGGGCGGAGCGATGATGCTCTGGCCCAGACTGTGCTTCTCTTGTTCTTCTCCGATCAAGGAGCCCTTCGACTCCGTGGGGCCGCCTGATTCAGGGGAAAGCGAGTCCCAAGTCGGGATTCTGGCGGCCTGCTCGGCGGGCTCAGTTTCCCGGTGAGACTGCGGAGAACCTTTGCGGTAACTGACCTGCAGTTTACAGGGCTCGCTGACTTGCCAGGAAACGACTCCGTCGCGTGTTTGGATACAGGCGACCCGGCTTCGTAGATGGTAACGAATGGTCACCAGATCATCACCTTCCACTTCAAGGCTCGTCGTCTCTCGCCGTAGATTCTGCGGCAGCGACTTCGACAGCCTCGGCAGGGAAGTCGAAGGGAAAGCATAGGATCGTATTCGCACAAACTCTCTATCGATCAACCTAATCATCGTCCACTGCTCCCGTCAATGAAGGGGACAGAATCAGTGGTGTCTAGAATGAACGCGTACTCCAAGGCAACCTCCTCCAGGTAATCGTAGCGGCCGGATTTACTGAAGTGACCGGCCCCCATCTCGGTATTGAGTAGTAGCGGGTTATCGTCGGTCTTGCACGCCCGCAGCTTGGCCACCCACTTGGCTGGCTCCCAATATTGCACTCTCGGATCGTTGAGGCCCGCGGTGGCCAGAATGGCCGGGTAGTCCTTGGCCTCGACATTGTCATAGGGTGAATAGCTCTTCATATAGTGGTAGTAATCGGCCTCGCCTGGGTTGCCCCATTCCTCCCATTCGATGACCGTCAAGGGGATACTGGCGTCGAGCATTGTGTTTACGACGTCGACAAAGGGAACACCGGCGACGACGCCTGCGAACAGATCCGGCCGCATGTTGGTCACGGCGCCCATCAGCAGGCCGCCGGCGCTGCGGCCGCTGATCACCAGGCGCCTTGGCGATGTATAGCCGCTTTCGATGATAGCCTCCGCGCAGGCAATGAAATCGGTGAAGGTGTTCTTCTTTTTGAGATATTTGCCGTCTTCTTTCCATTTTCGTCCCATCTCACCGCCGCCGCGAATATGAGCATAGGCGACGACGAAACCCCGTTGCAGCAGACTCACAAGGTTGCTGCTGAAGAAGGGATCGTAACTCATGCCATAGGAGCCATAGCCGATCAGTAAGCAGGGGTTCTGGCCGTCCCTTTCCAGTTCAGCGGGGTAGACAAGCGAAACCGGCACTCGGACCCCGTCGGCCGCGGACGCCCAGATGCGCTCGGTCATGTAGGCCGCGGGATCATAGCCGTTCACTTCTTCTTGTTTGCGCAGCGTACGGTCGCGATTTCCCATTTCATAGTCGAAGACTGTCGGCGGGGAGACGAGAGACGTGTAGCGATAGCGCAAAACCTGACTGTTGAAATCAGGATTCTGGCCGCGGGAGACTGTATAGACTGGCTCCAACTGTTTGACACGGTGGGAGGAAGACTCTTCGCCCCTGAAGAAGGCCCCGGCATGCAGATCCTGGATCCGGATGTGAGTAAGACCGCTCTCCCGTTCCCAAACGACCAGGAAGTCCTGAAACGGTTCGATATGGTCCAGCATGACCTCGGCGGAATGAGGAATCAGCTCCTGCCAGTTTTCTCTGGCGGGCGCGTCGACCGGCGCCGTCATCACGCGGAAATTCTCCGCCTCCCAGTTTGTAAGAATGAGGAAGCGTTCTTCCCCTGTCCGACTGCGATGGTGGGTGACAAAGTACTCCATATCCTGCACGCGCGGCTGTACCAGAATTGGCTGCCCGTCGCTGTTGCCCGCGTCAATGGCATATACCTCGGAGGTTACGGCGCTCCCAAGAGCGCAAAAGATGTAGCGCTCACTCTTGGCCTTATAGAGCCGCAGAAAGAAGCGCTCATCCTCCTCATGATAGACGACCTCGTCATCGGCAGCGGGTTCGCCCAGGCGGTGGCGGTGCAGTTTGAAGGGCCGAAGGGCGGGGTCGAGGGTGGTGTAGTAGAGTGTGCGATTGTCGTTGCCCCATTCGAGGCCGTAGTACGTGTTTTCGATCCGGTCCGGCAGCAGGTCGCCGGTCGTCAGGTCCTTGACCAGCAGCGTGTATGTTTCCGACCCGTCAGTATCTAGGGCAAAAGCCAGAAGTGAATGGTCGGGACTGACCGAAAAATTTCCCATGCGCAGGTAGTCGCGTCCTTCTGCCTCGATGTTGAGATCAATCAACACCTGTTCGTCGGCGTCCAGACTGCCACTTTTGCGACAATAAATGCGATACTGCTTTCCCTCTTCTTCGCGGTAGTAGTAGAAGAATCCGCCGTGGGCAACGGGCACCGATTCATCGGTCTCCTTGATACGGCTCTTCATTTCGTCGTAGAGGGCTTCCTGCAGAGCCTCGGTATGGGCCAGCATCGCTTCCGTATACCTGTTTTCGGCTTCGAGATAGGCCAGAACGGCTGGATTGTCGCGCTCCCGCAGCCAGTAGTAATGGTCGACTCGTTCGTCGCCGTGATTGCGATGGGTGACGGGCTGTACCGTCGCCACTGGAGGCTTCAGGTTCGCGTTTGATTCTGGCACAGCAGAGCACTCGCCAGTCTGCACTGACATTGAAGATCCTCACCTGCACTTGTCAAGAACTGCATCATGGGGGTACTGCCAGACCATTATAATGTATCAATGTTAGATGGCCTATTTTTTGGAGTAGTGAAAAATTTGACAAAGATTCTGGCGTCGTGTAGCCTAGCACCGGTTTCTCCAGCCAGACGCCCCAACCGTGCTGACATGGCGGGGCTACGGGCCCAATGACCAATTCAGCCAGCAGGTTTCGACCCTGTACTTGCTACGGCTATAGCGGTAGCCGTAGAGAGCGTATTCCCCTGAGCCAGCAGAAAAGTCCTTAGCAAAAAACGAGGAGCAGTTGGAAAGCTGGGCCTCGCCGTCGACCGGCCCGCAGAAGTCGAGCCACCCTGCGTCAATGACCAAGCCATTCATGCACCGCATATTTGGAAACCAGCGGGAGTTCAAGACGAATCTCTCGTTGCTCTCGATGTCGCTTCCCGGAATCGTCCTGCTCTTCATTTTCGCCTACCTGCCCATGCTGGGCATTGTCATCGCCTTCAAGGACTACCGCTTCAATCTGGGAATCCTGGGCAGCGAATGGGTCGGATTCCGGAATTTCGATTTTCTTTTCGGAACGGACGCGGCATTTCGAATCACACGCAACACACTGCTGATGAATCTTCTATTCATTAGCACAACTACAGTTTGTGCGTTGACGGTTGCGATACTGATGAACGAGGCCTATCGCAGCCGCATGAGCAAGTACTATCAGACGATGCTGTTTTTCCCTTACTTCATCTCCTGGGTAATTGTCAGCTATTTCGTCTTTGCATTCCTCAATGGCCAGACCGGGCTGATCAACCGGTGGGTAGATGCACTGCAACTGGATCGGATTGCCTGGTACCGTTCGCCGGAGTACTGGCCGGTCATCCTCGTGCTCGCCAACCTGTGGAATGGCATAGGTTTCAGCAGCATCATCTATCTGGCTGGGATTCTCGGCATTTCGCCGGAGTTGTTCGAAGCGGCCAAAATTGACGGTGCGGGCAAGGTGCAACAGATCCGCTTCATTACCTTGCCGATGCTGTATCCGATGATCATTATTCTCACGCTGCTGGCGATTGGCCGCATTTTTCATGCCGACTTCGGCCTGTTTTTCTTCTTGCCCCGAGACAATCCGCTGCTCTATTCCACGACCGACGTTATCGACACATTTGTATACCGTTCACTGGTGGAGCTGGGTGAGATCAGCATGGCCGCGGCAGCTGGCTTTTACCAATCGTTTGTCGGGTTTCTGTTAGTCGTGGCCGCAAATTGGGTCGTGCGCCGGGTGAATGAGGACTACGCGTTGTACTAGGATGGCGCCGCCATGACCGTTACGACCAACCGCCAGCCAACACCGCTCAACCGCTACCGGGTACAAGCGTATTTAGGCCGGTTCGCAGTTCACACAGTGCTGACGCTGGTCGGCTTGACCTGTCTGATTCCGCTCATACTTGTCGTTAGCATATCGCTTTCTGACGAACTGCGGCTAGCGAAGGAGGGCTACCAACTTCTGCCGGTCGGTTTCACGACCTTTGCGTACGAATACATACTGCAGGAGCCGGGACAGATATTGCGAGCATACGGGGTGACGGCCTTCGTAACGACTGTCGGTACCGTAGCCGGGCTACTGGTCTGCTCCCTGCTGGCGTGGCCGCTGGCGCGCAAGGATTTCCGACTGCGCGGGCCGCTGTCCTTTTACGTTTTCTTTACGCTGCTCTTCAACGGCGGCATGGTTCCCTTCTATATATTGGTTACCCGCTATCTGGGCTTGAAAGACAATATTTTTGTATTGATATTGCCCTATATGGTCACAGCCTGGTATGTGCTGATTATACGCACCTCCTTTGCCCAACTGCCGACTGAGCTGCTGGACGCAGCCCGGATTGACGGCGCCGGCGAGTGGCGGATTTTCTTCCAGATCGTGGTGCCGCTTTCCAAGCCCGTGCTGGCAACGATCGGGCTCTTTTTTGTGCTGCGTTACTGGAACGACTGGTTTCTGGCGCTGCTGTTTATCGACGACAGCTCCATGTATCCGCTCCAGTATCTGCTCTACGTGCTGATGGCCAACATCAATATCATGGCGGCCAATCCGCAGACGACCGGAATGCCGATTCCGACGCTCTCGGCGCGCATGGCCATGGCCGTTTTGGCTTTCGGACCGGCGCTATTTACGTTCTTGCTGCTGCAGAAATACTTCGTCCGCGGGATAACTATCGGTGGACTAAAAGGATAGTGCCGCCTTCGAAGAGTCCACGCTTCCTCTGTGAACGCAGTGGATTCGACTGTAGAGACATACGACGACGGAAAGGAACTCTTGCCGTCTGGCATTACCCACTTTCGAGCTTAGGAATTTTAGCGTTCTGTTCACCCAAGAGGAGAAGACAAAGATGACTCGACACCGGATTTTGGCCATACTCAGCGTTCTGCTGGTGGCCTCACTGGTCCTGACGGCCTGCCCGGCGCCCGCGCCGGCGGACACCTCCGCGGACGAAGGCCAACAGGCCGCGGCCGCGCCTGCGCCAGCCGAAGGACTGGTTAATATTACTTACTCTTACGGCAGCCGCGGCATTCCGGCGGACCTGCAGATGGTGGAGGATGCGATGAATGAAGTCCTCCATGAGAAGATCGGCGTACACCTGACCCTGGAACCTATCGACTTCGGCGCGTTCAACGATAAGATGCAGTTGCGCCTGTCTGCCGGAGAAGAGTGCGATATAATTTTCACGGCGCCCTGGATCAACAGCTACGCTAATAATGTTGCCAACGGTGTTCTGGCGCCGCTGGACGATCTGCTGCTCAATCACGCGCCTGGCCTGTGGGGGAGCATGCCGCCCACGACCTGGGACGCGGCACGCGTCAACGGTGTCATCTATGGCGTCATCAATCAGCAGATTTTCCCCAAGCCCTGGGGCGTCCATCCGCGCAAGGACCTGGCTGAGAAGTACGGGCTGGATCTCGATTCCGTCACGAAGTGGGAAGATATGGAACCCTGGCTGGCCGACGTTCGTGACGGCGAGGGCATCACGCCTGTATTTGTTGCTGCCCCGGGAAGAGGTCTCTTCCTTTCCCAGTACTACGGCTTCGACCCCCTGGATGACGGCATTGGTTTTCTGGGCATGAAGGCTGACGACGAGACGCTGACCGCCGTAAATATGGTGGAAACGGTCGAATTTCAGATGGCGGCCGAATCGACCAGGCGCTGGGTGGATGAAGGCTATATGCCGCTTGAGCCGCTTCCCAATGACGAGGCTCGATCTGCATTCCGCGCCGGTCAGTATGCTATGGGCTATCATGTAGAAAAGCCGGGGAACGACGTTGAGGCGCAGAATGCCTACGGCTTCGAGTTCCTGAGCAAAAGCTTGACGGTCCCGCTGATTCTGGATACCGCCGGCGCAACCGCAACGATGAACGCCATCTGCACCACCTCCAAGAATCCGGGCAAGGCGATGGAGGTGTTGGAGGAGTTCAACACCAATGCCTATATCTATAACCTGCTTTCACGCGGCATTGAGGGCGTGCATTGGGTCTGGGAAGATGAGGCCAACCAGGTGATGCGCTTCCCCGATGGTGTGGACGGCAATACGAGCACATACAATCCCAACACCGACTGGATGTACGGCAATCAGTTCAATGCCTACTATCGGGACGCCAAGCAGGTCGGGGCGTGGGAAGCAACCAAGGAGATGAACGACACGGCCTTCCCGTCGGAAGCGTTGGGCTTCGTGGTGGACCGCGAACCGATCAAGACGGAGATTGCCCAGACGTCGGCCGTCTATAACGAGTTTGTTCTACCGATCCAGTACGGCTGGGTCGCCTATGAAGATGGCGCGGCTGAGGCCATCGAAAAGCTGAACGAGGCCGGCGCCCAGACCATCATCAATGAAGTGAACCGCCAGCTGCAGGAGTGGCGGGCCAAGAACCCGCGGTAAAGACGAGCGTATCACAGTTGAAGGTATTGCAGATGCGCAGATAGCGTTGTGCCGCTGCGCCGGCCTCTCGCAGGGCTTTGGCGCAGCGGCTAACGCCTACCTGTAGGCAATCCAGTTCGTGCCTGCGGCAACCAAAAACAGACAATTTCACACACAAGAGAGGTGAGCCTCGTGCTTACACTCACTGCCAGCGTCCCTCTTGATGCACCGCCCACCTGGGCTGTGATGGAGCGGGCGCTTTTTGATCTGATGGACCGGTCCGTAGAACCCTTTTTGGAGAAGTATACAAGGCCCGACGGGACGTTGATCTGGGCCGACAGGTGGAGTGACTCACGCGACGGCGCCGATGATTTTTACGAGAGCTCCTACAACTGGCCCCTCTACTATCTGATCGGGGGCGGCGACCACCTGCTTACGCAAGGGCAACGCCAGTGGGACGCTATCACGAGACAGCTGGAGGAACTCGGGCCGGTGCTGGACGAGTATGAACGGGGCTATGATCAGTTCCACCAGAGCGAGAGCTACATCTACTTCTACTTTCTCTGTCTGGCGGACCCGACCAATGAGCACAATCGCGAGCGCGCAGTACGGTTTGCCGGCCTGTATCTGAACGAAAATCCCGATGCGCCCAACTACGATCCGGAGCGCAGGCTGATCAGGGCGCCGCATAACGGCAGCGGCGGGCCGCGCTGGGGCTTCACGGACGGCCCGGAGCCGAGTTACGGTTGGAGCGCGTCCATGCGCACGTATGGCCTCCCTTTCACCGATATTGCGGGCGTTGGCGACTACGACGATTTGAAAGACAAGGCCCTGGCGCGTCGCATGGGAGAGGCGATGCAGGAGCGCATGGGCAAGGGGGACGTTGCCGGGAATCTGATGGTCACGAGTCTGATTGCGAATGCCTTCCTGCTAACCGGCAATGAAAAGTACCGGCGCTGGATCGTCGAGTATTTTGACGCCTGGCGGGAGCGGGCCGCGAGCAGCTCTCCCGCGGCAGGGCAGTCCGGACAGTTGGACCGTCCTAAACCCGATGGCCTGCTGCCGGACAATGTGGGACTGTCCGGAGAGGTCGGCGAGTATATTGACGGACGCTGGTACGGCGGGCTCTACGGCTGGAGCTGGCCCCACGGCTATTACAATATTGGCATGGCCGCGACCGTGAGCGGCGGCAACGCCTTTTTGCTCACCGGGGACAAGGGATACCTGCAGCTGGCCAACGATCAGTACGACGCCATCTGGGATTTGGGCGAGATGCGCAGTCCCAGCGCTGGGGAGATGAGCCTGCGAAGCCACTGGGTGGACCAGTTGGACGACGAAGAGGAAGGGATCTTTGTCGTCCCCTACCGGCACAATGACGAGGGCTGGTTCGACTATCAGCCGATGTCGCCGGTCTACCCCACGGCAGTGTGGAATATGACGATGGATCCCGCCGACTGGGAGCGGATCGAGGCACTGCGACGTGTGGAGAAGTACGATTGGCGCCGCGTTCAGGGTTTCCGCAACAAGGAGAACAACGGCCACGAACAGCCCTGGCTGCGGTTCCTGGCCGGAGACAATCCCGACTATCCTGAGCAGATGCTGGCCTCAACCTACGGACAGGTCTGCCGTCGACTGGCGTTGATTCGAGAAGACGTGGAGGACCTGACGCAGGTGCACATCCACCACTGGCAACAGCTCAACCCTGTGATCACAGAGGCGCTGGTTCAGCTAACACTGGGCGCGCCCCAGATCATCTATAACGGCGGGCTGCTCCACTGCCGGCTGCGGTACTACGACGCGGTCCGCAAGCGGCCGGGCCTGCCTCCTGACACGGCCGCGCTCGTAACGAGGCTGGAGGCGGAGCACACGGTGGTGGAACTGGTCAACCTGAACCCATATGAGTCGCGTACGGTGATATTGCAGGCGGGCGGCTTCGGCGA
This sequence comes from Caldilineaceae bacterium, assembly GCA_026708085.1. Lineage (GTDB taxonomy): Bacteria > Chloroflexota > Anaerolineae > Caldilineales > Caldilineaceae > Bin5. Next base: position 36,658 of record JAPOVP010000153.1, on the reverse strand, counting down.
ACATCGTTTCGAGGTAGTCCGCTATACGAAGAGGACAAGCAGTTACCCGGGCCGACCACCAGCATACCAGTCGCCTGAAGTCGAGCAATCGACCGTAGAGGAGGACGTCGACGACGTCTACCTGCAGGTTGAGCTCCCTCCGGCGACGCGGATTGAACTGGATATAACGACGGCTCGATACGTCAACGAGCCTTCGTACAGGCAGCCCTGGTGAAGGGGAACTAAATGAAGATCACAGCTCTGGACACGGTATGTCTTTCGCGCATGCACGAACCGGAACGGCAGTGGATCACTGCCAGCTATCGCACCGTAAAGGCTGATTGCGCGGTCGTCCGGGTTCAGACCGATGAGGGGCTGATCGGCATCGGGGAAGCGAGCGCTTACGGCGTGCCGCCGCGTATCGCTGAATGGGTCGACTGGCTGGCGCCTACGCTCATAGGCAAAGATGCGACAGACAAGGCCACGCCGCCGCATCCGAACGGCAGGGACCGCGCCCATGACGCGGCCGTCGCCGGGATCGACTGCGCGCTGTGGGACCTGCGGGGGAAAGCGGCGGGCAAGCGGGTCAGCAAACTGCTGGGGGACAGCTCGGCCTCGTCCGTACCGATGTATGCCTCGAGCGGATGCCGCTATGACTGGCGCGACCGGCCAGAACAGCTGATCGAAGAGGCACTGGGATACGTGGAACAGGGTTTCCCGGTGATGAAGTTTCGCATTGGCACACAATGGAAGTGGGATGGCGTGACCGTTGACCGCTTTCTTGGCCTCGTGCGGGAGCTGCATCAGGCAGTGGCGGGACGGATGAACCTTGCGCTGGACGGGAACTGCCGGCTGACGCTGGAGGAGGCGCTGCCCATTGCCAGGGAGCTGGACCGATTGGAGTTCGCCTGGCTGGAGGAGCCGATCCCCTGGAGCGATATCGACGGTTATGCCACGCTTGCGGCGGCGGTGGATATGCCTGTAACCGGCGGCGAAAGCTTCACGACTCTGGAGCAGTTTCGCCCCTATATTGAAAAGCGGGCCTATGATATCGTGCAGCCTGACGCGGGTGTTTGCGGCCTGACCGAACTGGTGCGTATCGCGGAGCTGGCGGCGCATCACGGCCTCAAACTCTATCCCCATTCCTGGCACAATGGATTGATGGCGATGGCGCACGCGCACGCGGTTGCGGCCCTGCCCAACCTCGAGATTCTCGAAGTTTGCCAGATTCAAGGGCCGCTGCAATGGGATATCGCCGCCGAGCCGCCGGCAATGAACGGCGGCCACCTGCATCTGCCGGATAGTCCCGGCCTGGGAATCGAGTTGGCAGAAGGGGTCGCAGAGCGTTACCCTTACATTGAAGGGCACTACGCTTTGACGGTCGAACGGTAATCGCAGTACGGCGGCGATAGACAGGCAAAGGAAAGGACGGGCTGCGTTCAGCCTGACCCTGGATAGTGGACAACAGGAAACTACATGAATAAAGTACGCGTTGCTGTCGTCGGCATGGGTATTGGCAGGCCCAATGGTCTCGCACTGGCAAGCAACCCGCGCGCTGAGGTGGTGGCGCTGTGTGATCTGGTCGAGGAGAGCATGACCGACTTCGCGGCGCTATTGCCGCAGCCGGACGAGGTTCGCCTGTACACAGATTTTGACGAGCTATGCCGCAGCCGCGAGATCGATGCTATCTTTATCGGCACGCCCAATCAGCTGCATGTGCCGATGGGCCTGAAAGCGGTGGCCCATGACAAACACGTCCTGGTGACGAAGCCGCTGGCCGACTCGGTTGAGGCGGCGGAGCAGATGGTGGAAGCGGCTGAAGCTGCCGGGATCGTTAACATGATGTCGCTCTCCACCCGTTTTTCCGCTGAGGTGCAGTATATGGGCGCCTTGGCGCGATTGGGTACCTTCGGCGATCTTTACTACGCCCGCGCCCGCAGCATCCGCCGCAACGGCATTCCGGCGTGGAACACCGGCTTCATCCGCAAAGGCGGCGGCGCGTTTCGCGATATGGGCGTGCACGTGCTGGACGCGGCTTGGTGGATGCTGGGTATGCCGCGGCCGGTGAGCATTACCGGTGTCGCCGGTGCGAGGTTTGGGCCGCGCGGGCTGGGATTCTTCGGGCGCAAAGCGCCGGACGAAGTCGCGGCAGCCCCCAAGAGTTACTATAGCCAGTTTGCTGCGGACGATTACGCGGGCGGTTTCATCCGTTTTGAGAACGGCGGCGCGCTGCAGGTTGAGAGCTTCTGGGCCTCTCACCAGCCCGGAGACCTGCAGATCGAGTTGTTCGGAGAGGAGTCGGGTGCACAGGTGCGGCCGCCAACGCTGTACACGAACGGCCCCGTCCCCACCGCCGTTGTGGAAACAGCCAGAAAATTCGGCGCCAAACCTGTGGCAGGCCGGAGTCTGAAGGATGAGGGCCGACCTCTGGACATTACGTTCGACGGCCTCACCAAAGAAAGAAGCAAGGCCTGGAACGCCATCGCAGATCACTTCATCGACTGCATTCTGGAAGACGTCCCTTGCGAGGCGCCCCTGCGCCATGGTTTGACCGTACAAAAGATGATGGAAGGGTTACTTACGAGCGCGGAGACCGGCCGGGAACTGCGACTCGACAGTGGAAGGGTGGACTGAGGCTCTGGTTCAAAGAAGGCTGATGAACAAGGAGGCAAGTGATGCCGATTTTGGATGAGAAAGACTGGGCATTCTGGGAAGAGAACGGCTATGTCGTAATCCCCAATGCTGTGCCGCAGGAGAACCTTGACGCACTCGTAGAGCAGATCTGGACCTTCCTGGAGATGGATGAATCCGACCAGGAGACCTGGTATAGGTACCGGCCCTACACGCGTGAGGATCTGTGTTCTCCCATCTCGCAGGCGGGGATGGTGGAAATGTACCAGCATCAGACCCTGTGGGACAACCGCCAGTACCCGCGCCTCCATGAGGCTTTCAGCGAGATTCTGGGCACGGAGAAGCTGTGGGTATCCCTGGACCGCGCAAACATGAAGCCGCCCGACCGCGCCGAAAGGCCGGAATGGGGCCACAAGGGTATGATTCACTGGGATATTGACACCAGCGCATTGCCCCTGTTGGAAGGCGACGACGTCGCTGCAACCTGGCGCCCGGACCCCACTACCCATACTGGCGTGCAGGGCGTTCTCTATTTGACGGATACCGGCCCGGACCAGGGCGGCTTTCAGTGTATTCCCGGCTTTCACAGAACGTTCTACGAATGGGTAAGAACGCAGCCGGCTGACCGCAATCCGCGCTTTCCCGACATGGACGGCCTCGACATAAAAGTCGTGGAGGGAGAGGCTGGCGATTTTGTCATCTGGCACAAGCTGCTGGCGCACGGTAACGGCCACAACCGCTCGACGCGACCGCGGTTGGCCCAGTACATCACTATGGGGCCGGCGCCTGCGAAAGACGAGGCGCAGCGGGCGGCGCGTATCCGCTCCTGGCAAGAGTGCCGCCCCATGGAAAACTGGCCTGGAGACCTCCGCGACTGGGAGCACCGGCATCAGACACCGGCTAAACTGACGACTTTGGGACGCAAGTTACTTGGGGTGGACTCCTGGAACTAGATGCGAGAGCACGCTTACAACTTAAATCGTGACTGCTAATTCCTTGCCAAAAAGGCGCTCCTGATACAGCATGGCGAAGGCGTTTCTCTTTCCCTATCAAACCTAGCGCCCTTCATTGGTTGCTTTCACTAACCACTGACCACTGACCACTGCAGTTGGGCGGTCGGGCCTATTCGGCCCTCCCTTGTGCGGGGGCTCCGCCCCCGCAACGCCCCCTCTCCTACAACCTCGCGTCGTAGCCAGTGTGTGGGCAATACGACGGTGCCGACCCGTGTCAGCCAGCGCTTCCCCCAGCCTCATGGCAGATTCCGAAAATGTGCCAGCGCGAGCAAGACAGGCGAGGCCACTCCCATATATGCCCAACGGTCACCGCCATGACCATCGAGAGCCCGCTACAGAAATACTGACGCTACATTCCCCCCAGGCAGACCGTATACAGAACATGGCTTAATAGTTACCTGAAATCTTGGTTTCGACAGCTTTGCCCGTCATCCTGACGTACTTGGTTTGCCCAATCGATCTTGCAACCGACTTTCGCCGTCGGTCCTGTTTCTTTTCTCCGTTTCTCTGGCTCCGGCTATTGCCAAAATCGAGTTCCACCGGATCGTAGCACACGACGGCCCCGATTACTCCCCACAAGATTCGAAGGCGCCTGTCTGAAGGAATCCACAGCTCAATCCTGTGGATTCCTTCTATTTTCAGGTCAGAATGGGCAATCGACTTCCGGTCCTGTACCGCCGCCGCTCAAACATGACAGTTGAGCGCTGGCCGTGTCCTGTCTGGAACGACACCCTTTCGATCACGCAACCACCTAGGCGTAGGCATTGCAAGGAAGGCTGGGGTTCGGCCAGGGCGTCAAGGCCAAGGGGCGGTTGCTTCTGTCCGCCAGGTTCTGGAATACGGCTCCTGTGTCCCGATTCTGGGGTACAAAAGTGGCAAGGTAGAGATCGCCGCAGGAGCTCAGGCTGATATTGGTGAAGACGGAATAGGCAACCGGCCCATAGACACCGTGTGTGTAGAAGTGGCTGCGCAGGCGGCTATTGTCGTCTTCAACGCGTCGGCGGCTGGCGGCCCATAGCATCTGGAAGTCGGGGTAGGCCGACAGTGTGGTAAAGAGATTGCGGAAGCGGTTCGTATGGCGATACCGCAGTGTCATGACCCGCCACTGACGCATGTTGGCAAGAGCAATGGCATGCCAGCCGCTACCCAACACACGGCGAATTGGCGCATCCGGTGCAAGCAAAAGTGAGAGGATATTGACGTTACCGGCAGAGCATCTTGCCGCGTTGAACTGTGACCAATTGAGCTTGTGAAAGTCGAGGACGGCGCGATTGGCGCCGACCAGATCGCCGAACGAATCCATAAGGAAAGCGGGGGTACAAAGCGTGCCGAGCGTCGTCCAGACTTGAGCGAAGACTTCCTGGTGATTGAGGTCGGCGCGCACGATCGCGTCGTCCGTAATTTCGCTGGCCATGGAGAAGAATTCGCGGCGTTCCATCGACGTAAGTCTGAAGACGCGCGCCAGTTCCTGAAGCGTTCCTCTGTCCAGCCGCACCTGGCTGCCCCTCTCGATCTTGCCCACAATTCTTGTCGTCAGCCCGGTCTCCTCTGCCAGCCTCTCCTGGCTCCAGCTGTTGCCGCTATTGAAATCGATCTGCTCCTTTCGCAAGGCGGCAACGACTTTACCGAACATTTTTCGTTCCACAGCTTCCTCCGCTGTCTACTGCCAGACACGTCGCTGTGTTCTGGCGTCACATTCTACTAAAGATTGTATCACCTCAGAAGGCATCTTCAAGTGAGCAATCTCCCAAAATAGAACCTACGATCTCCCGAAATCGGTACATTCTGTAGGGACAGACGTAGCCAGTGAAGGTTACACTAATTCGAAAGCAGTTTCGACAGTTCTGTTTCGCTGCATGAGAGATTCTCGGTGGCATTTCAGCACCGGAACGGTCAGTCAGAAAGGTTTGCGATATATGGTTAGGCAACTCCTGAGCGTTGGGATCGCGCTGTTTCTCACAGCCTGTGTGCCAATTCCTGCAGAGCCGCCGGCAGCATCGGAACAGGCGGGGCCATGTGTCTCCAATGAACGAGCGCTGTTGATTGGTGAGACGGTCGAGACCGAGCCATCAGCCGATTTGGCTGGCTACATTGACATAGTAGGCGTGGAATCCAGGTTGCGCGACCAGGTCCTTACCGTCGTCATTCATCTCAGAGATATCCCTGAAAAGCTGACCTTCCACAGAGATGGTGTGAAAATCAGCCAAATGGAGTATTCCTGGATGGCTTGGATTTCCGAAGGTGGGCATATTGAGCCCTGGGCAGACGAAATTGAGAAATTCACTCGGTTTAAACACCAACTGATCACTGCCCACTTCGCAGACAGGGTCGATCCCCTTGTGCTGAAGTCCGCCGCCATCACGAGCTTGGCGCATTCGAAAGTTTTCGTGCTAAAGAAATATGAAGACAGCAAGAGGGATTACCCCTGGTACGCAGAGCCCATTTGGAAGGCCAGGACCGATGTTTCGCATGAAAGAGACACGCTGACGATGACAGGGTACGTCCCGGGCATAACCTACGATTAATTGCTCGTTATCGAAACAAATGACTACCTTGACGGTCAGGACAGAATCCGTTGCGATACGGCAAAGGTTGTGGCACGGCAAAAAAACGTGAGTGAGCTTGAAACTGCGTCTGCGCAACCGGCTCCTGCCAGAGCCGAGTTGAGCGACCTTGCGACAATACTGTCGAGAATGGATGACTCTGATAGTCCGGAAGAATACGTTGCCTTCTTGCGCGAGTTTTCAGACTGTTTTCTTATCAACTTGACGGCAAGAGAGAGGACTGAGGGACTGGGCGACAGTCATAGGGGGTTTGTCATTACACCTGCCCAGATAACGGCCGTAACACTGTTTCAAGCGGGAATATTTGCGGTCGTGGGACAGTTCGAAAAGGGGCGGGGCGTAATGCGGGACGACGCCTCGCCTCGCTCAGCAAATATGCTTGAGCTACTGGAAGGAGCTCTGGCGACCTGCAAAGGTAGCAGACCGAGCGCTGACCGCTAGGCAACGTTGTCCCCAGTAGCCAGGCGGCGCGAGTGTATACAGGCCCGGTAGGTCGGCCTCCTCTTGTCAGCAGTCCTCCCCCTTTCCATACGGCCCACCAAATCGTCCTCAGTTTTTGATTGCCCAGTTGCCCTGGAGTAGAATACTCGTTGCCTTGCGGATGCCCTGGGCATCTAGACGGGCTTCGGTCCAGCTTCCCACCTATCGCAAGAAAGAACGACAGCCACGGAATCGTGCATTTTACGTTGCACTCAGCGGCCGCAGAAAGACTGGCGGCCGTCGAAACTCACTCGCGGGCTTCTCTGACCGGCATTCTGAACGCGGGGGCAGGCTATCAGCGCTATCTGTCTGTCCTGATACTGCTGGGAATCGGTCTGCGCCTGGTTATGCTGGACCGCTTTCGATTTCACCAGGATGAAGCGCTGTACAGCTTTTGGGCGCTGCGCTTTCTTCATGATGATCCCCAGTTTCTGGAGCAGTGGATCGACAAACCGCCGCTGTTCATTTGGCTGCTTGCATCCTGGTTCCAGGCTTTCGGCGCATCTGAGGCCAGCGCTCGGCTTCTTAATATCGGCATCAGCGTTCTCACGATCCCGGTCGTCGCAGCTATAGCAAGACGAGCATGGACGCCGGCTGCCGGCGTGGTGGCTGCGACCGTGTTTGCTCTGAATCCGTTTGCCATCAGCTATAGCCCGACGGCGTTCACCGATCCTTTGCTGGTGCTGGCGGGCGTCTGTTCGCTCTTTGCTGCCCAGAGTTCGCGCCCTTTCCTGGCTGGACTTTGCCTGGGCGCAGCGGTGATGACCAAACAGCACGGTGTCTTTTTTGTGCCGTTGACGCTGGCAGTCCTGATAGCGGGTTACCCGAGAGCCAAGGCCATGGCGGCAGCGGGACTGCGCGTCGCCGGAGGGCTGGCATTAGCAATTCTGCCGGTTTTGTATTGGGATAGCCTGCGCTGGGCCGTGGCGCCTTCGCCCTGGGATCTGGGTGTGCGCAACTATGGTGCGCTTGAGCTGCTCTCGGTGGGGGAGTGGCCGGCACGCCTTGCGCGCATCGCCGACCTGCTCTGGTATCTGACCGCCAGTGACTTCGTCTGGATAGTGCTGATGGCTGTTACTGTACTGGCGGTAGCCCATGTGCCGCGGACAGAATCCACGCTGTCGAAGCGAAGTTCGCTTCTTGTGGTCCATCTGTGCGGATGGGCCGGCTTGTACCTGGGCATCCACGCAGTTTTCAGTCTTCCGGTTTGGGACCGCTATTTCCTGCCCCTTGCGCCGGCCTTCGCCATTCTTTGCGGATGGCTGGGAGCGAGGATACTGTCGTCCGATTCCAGCCTGTGGAGACAGATAGTTGTCGGGCTCTGGCTTGTGCTCTTGCTGCCGAGCGGCGTGCAGGCGGCCAGGGGTGAATTCCCGATAGGCGGCGATCACGGCGCATACGACGGCCTGCGGGAATCATCAGCCTGGCTGGATGACAACAGTCCACCGGGGGCCGTTCTCTATCACCAGGGGCTGGGCTGGCATTTCCAGTTCTATTTCTACGAGAATCCCCGGGATTACGCAGTGCGTTGGGTTTCCAGCCCGGTCGCGCTGGCGGACGATGCCGCCAAGAGACCGCGGAGCGCCAGGTTTGTCATCGCGCCTGCCTGGCAGCCGCTGAGGAACTTCCATCTTCAGCTGGCCGCCCGCGAGTTGGAGTTGGTGCAGAGGGCTAAAGAAGGGAATTTCACAGTTCACGAACTCGTGCCGCGCCGACGCTGATCCGGTCACCTTCGACTACAGCCATTAGGACAGCCGGTGGGCTTCGCAGGTGTAGGCACAGTGGTACAATTCTGTCAAGAGGAGGGAGCAGATGACAGGTGACAGAAGCCATGCCAATTCCGGCGTCCTTTCCAGGGCGCAGGGCTGCCTGCTCGGCCAGCTGATCGGGGACTCACTCGGCAGCCTGGTGGAGTTCCAGTCCCCTGGAGAGATACTCTTCAATTATCCCGAAGGTGTGCTGGACATGGCAGACGGCGGCACTTGGGACACACTTGCTGGCCAGCCCACGGATGATTCAGAAATGGCGTTGCTGCTGGCGCGATCGCTCGTATCACATGGGACGTTCGATAAAGAAGCAGCGGGAAAAGCCTACGTGTTCTGGCTTGAGTCCAATCCTTTCGACATCGGCAATACAATATTAAGCGGCCTGACCGGACGGCGTAGTCCGGACAGCCAGGCCAACGGGGCAATGATGCGGATTAGTCCGCTGGGAATATTTGGCGCCAACTACGGGTTAGACCAGGTGGCGGAATGGGCGCGGCAGGACGCCGCCATCACCCACATCCATCGCGTCTGCCAGGAGGCCAATGCGCTCTTCGCGATGGCGATCGCGCACGTAGTGCGAACAGGAATTAGTGCAGACAGCCTGTATCGGGAGATCGCTGGGTGGGCGGAGGAGATGGGCATCGACGACAGGCTGAAAGAGGCGGTCACCGCGGCTGCCGACTCTCCGCCGGAGAATTTCATGCGCTTCCAAGGGTGGGTATTGATCGCCTTCCGCAACGCCCTCTGGCAGCTTCTGAACGCTGAAAGTGTGGAGGAGGGAATCATTGACACGGTCATGCAGGGAGGTGATACCGACACCAACGCGGCGATCTGCGGGGCGCTCCTTGGCGCTGTTTATGGACGGGAAGCGATTCCCAGCCGGTGGATCGAAACGATTCAGAATTGCCGACCGCGGGCAGGGACGGCGGGCGTGCGTAAGCCCAGGCCCGAAGTCTTCTGGCCCGCGGATGCGCTGGAGCTTGCCGAGAAGCTGGTTACTCAGACTGATTGACTCTTGTCTGAATCGAGACCTTAGGAAAAAGAGGTTGGGCAGTTATGATAGACGCGATGAGCCGAGCGTCGTTGTGGTCACCTTCCCTGGAAGAATTGAATCAAGTCATTCGGGAGGGATTGCAAACCAATTACGCCAATGTCGATGTTGAAGTGGTCGATTGCCCCGACCTGCGTGCTCTAGGATGCGCCAGCCCCGGCTTGAGCGGGTCCACTGTTCTGTTAGAGGTAGGCGGTGAACCGTACGCCCACAATCCCAGATACCGCCACGTCACCTTCGACATGGCGGAGATGGCGAACGACTGCGGCCAGGCCGAAGGCAGCATCTTTGGCGCGGGCATGGCCTTTCCGGGCGTGTTGGACGGACACTGCGGCGAGGTGATCGCCACATTGCAGGCGGGAGGGGTCAACAGGTGCAAGGTCGCTCGCGTTGGACCGCAGCAGGAGTGCATTGTTGAACCCTATGCGTCAACGCGCCACAGCGGACTGTCCAATCTCTTCCTGTCGGAGGGCCGGCCGGGCCCTGTGCTGAAGGTCAGCGTGGAGCGGAGGACCGGCAACGAGCGATCGTTCACGCAGGCGTTGCGCAAGAGTCTGCAAACCCATCCGGAAATTGGCGGGGAAGGCGCGCCCCCCGGAGCCCGGCAGGTGGGGATGGGCGGTGTCTTTGTCATCGAGGCCGGTCAGATACGCTCACACGTCATGCCGGATTACGAGTGCATCGCCCACCGGTACTACGACACGGAAGCCGAGGAAGTCGTTGCCGATTTTCTTCAGTTCTACGAGCACATGGGGCCCGATCTGCTCTGCTTCGCCGTATTCTGGACGGGAGACCCCACCGGAGGGCGCCTGCACTTGCGCGACTCGGGGGAACATACGCACTTCTTCCACATGGGTGACCTGAATCAGGCCGGCCACTATCACTACGATGTCAGCCCCGATACCATCCGTTATACAGGATACTTCAATGTTGCGGCGGAACTGGTTCGCATCGGCGACATTTATGCGGAACTCGAACGGCAGTCAAATCACACCGACGAGGAGCGGAGATGAAGATCACAGAGGTACGGGCGACGGGTCTGCGCGGCGCGACGCCGGAGGGCGGCTGGAGCGAGGAGCTGAAGGAGGAAGACTGCGTCCACACGCTTGTTTTTGTCGAGACGGACGAAGGCGTAACCGGCTACGGCTCCGTCTTCACCAACGACGGGCTTGTGCTGGCCGCTCTGGAGGTGCTGCGCCCGCTCCTGATCGGTCAGTCCGCGATCGAACCGGAAAGGGTAAGTGAGTGGCTGCACCAGAACACGTTTTGGATGGGGCGCGGCGGCACCATCACCCACACGATAAGCGGAATTGACATCGCGATGTGGGACATTCTGGGCAAGGTCACCGGTCAGCCGGTCGGCCGCCTTCTCGGCGGGCGTTACCGGGAACGGGTCCGGCCTTATGCCTCTCTGCTTATGGACCAGCCTGCCCCGCTGCGCGACGAACTGCAGATGTGGAAGGAGCAGGGGTTCCGCGCCTTCAAGATGGGGTGGGGGCCTTTCGGCCGCGTCAGTGACGAACTGGATGAGGAGATCGTGGCCACCGCCCGCGAGGTTGTGGGGGACGACAACCAGTTGATGGTGGACGCCGGCGGCAGCGACGCTCACTGGCAGGGCCGCTACACGTGGGCGCTGCGTTGTGCCGGCATGCTGGCTGACTACGGCGTGGACTGGTTTGAGGAGCCGCTGCGCCCCGATGACCTGGAAGACTTCATCCATCTGCGCCGTAACACGACGGTCCCCATTACCGGCGGCGAGGTCCTGACGCGGCGCCAGTCCTTCATTCCCTTTCTACAGCAGGGCGCCTTCGACATCGTTCAGCCGGATGTCGCCAAGGTAGGCGGCATCAGTGAGGAGCGCCGCATCGGCTGGATGGCGCAAGAGAATGGCGTACGCATGATCCCGCACGGTTGGAACACGGCCCTGGGACTGGCGGCCGACCTGCAGCTGGCCTCGGCGCTCGCCGATACCGACCTGGTGGAGTACAAGACCGGCTCGCCCTACATCGATGAAATCGTAGCCGGCGGCTGGCAACTGGACGAAGAAGGTATGTTGCCGATTCCCGACGGGCCGGGCCTGGGAATTGAGTTGGATATGGACGCGGTGGCCCGCTATTCCTGACACCGGGGCCTACCAGGCTACAGGTGTTTCACACCGCCGGGCGTGTGCGCCAGACGCGCAGTTGCTTTTTGCCGAGGATGAGCCACCAGAGTGTCGTCGTTTCGGAGGTGAAGCCGGCCAGCAGCGCAGCCACTCCGAGGGTCGCGCCTTGTACTCCCAACAACGGCAGGACCAGCAGGGCGATGAGAATAGCGCCGGTACGCATCGGCGCGCCAACTGCCATAGGTCGTGTGTCGCGCTCCATAAAGGCGATGCTGTGGAAATAGGCGCGGTGTACGACAACGAATGGGAAGAATGTGTAGATCTGGAGGGGCACTCGACTGAGCTCAGCCAAGGCGGGCGTTATTCCGATGACCTGCTCCAGAAGGACGGTTCGCAGAGGTGTCCAGAAGAGCAGTAGGCAGATGGCGGAGGCAGCAAGTCCGCACCAGTAGGCGTAGCGCAGAAAGGGACGATAGGACTGCAGCTCGGCGTAGAAAGGGGGCACGAGCGCGCGCAGCTCGTTCAGCCAGCGATAGGTCCACTGTCCGAGCGTATAGGCCACGGTCAGCGCCGCCAACGCTTCTGCGCCGTGAGCGCCCCGCACGACGAACAGATTGATGAGCGGACGGCTGGACTCCTGCATGAAATTCATGAGCGCAATCGGCCAGGTAAAGCGGAAAAAGGCAGCATAGGTGATCGGGGGACGATCGAGCGCGTCCGGGAGGCGGCCGAAGAAGCGCCAGAGATAGAAGACGATAGTGATAGATTCGGTGAGCGTTGACGCGTAGAGAACGAGGATCGGCAGCCAGATGGGCCGGGCTCGAATCGCGTCGACCTGGAGAAGAGAAACGACAGCCGCGAGCCCGGCGGCAACGCTCAAGGTGGTGGCTACGCTGATTCTGCCGGTCTGCTTGCCGCGGGTCAGGACGCCCATGCCGAGCTGTGTAAAACCCCGCAGCAGTGGCATCGGCAGCAGCGACAACATCATGACGCGAACTCGTTCGCTTGTCTCCGCATCGACAGCGTGCAGGCCTTCGAGCAGATGGCGGCTGATGGGCGTGCCGCCGAGAAGCCACTGTACTGCCACCATGATCAGCGCCAGGCCGCTTACATAGTTCAAGCCCCGCCAGAAGTCCCGTTTGTCCTCCACCAATACCATCCCGGCATAACGAAGTTGCGCCAGCGGGCTGGACAGTGACGTGACCAGCCCCCAGGCCAGTCCAAAGGCCGCAAGTACTCGGATAGCGTCGGGCATACGCGCCATCCCCGCGTTGATACTCTGCGCGCCGAACTCAAAGATGAGGATTGTCAGTACCAGGGGCAGCAGGAATCGAGTAAAGCGCAGGTACATGAAGTGATGTTCAAACGGTGTATTGGGCGTAGAGGCTGACTTAAGGACCCTTCCGCCGCAGCTCGTCCTGTGAGTGTGACATGGCAAGGGCAGCCACAGAGATTATCACACAGGGCCAGAGTGCGCGCAATGGAAATAGTAAGGAAGGGGAGGAAAGGTGCAATTGAGCGCTGACCTTGGCGGCCTTCGAATAGATTGCACAGAATCCAGAGAGTCTGGCCTGAAGAGTGAAGATTTTCAGGCGCTTTGCACGGATTGATCAGGACTGCCAGTTGACCTGTGGGGGAGGCGATTCTGTACCAAATGCCCCTCAACCTCCTGCGTGACCAGAAAAGCGCGAACATCGGCTTCGCGGCAAGACGCAAACGAGACGGCTTGAAGAACGACCATCTAAAGAAGATTCTCTTTCAGTCGAATGCCTGTGCCCCACTTATTCGGGTGGGGGTCCCCGAGTGGGCGCCGTTCATATGCTATAATTGGCTCCGAATTCAGATGCGCCTGCCCTGCCCCTTGGGGGCCGTGGCTCTGCCCGGAAGAAAATCTGAAGTCGAAGGAGGGCCGTTGTAACTCTGAGAATTGCCCATTCTTCTTCTACCGATACATGTCAAAGACGGCGTGGAGACGTCTGCGAACTCAAGAACGTAAGGATCGAAGAAAAAGGAAACACTCCGTCAAAGTACGACTTAGTCCGTCATAGTCCGTCATAATCCGTCGAAATCCGTCGAAATCCGCGCCAACCCAGGGCAGTTGCAACGAATCGGGATGGTCCTTGTGAAGCCCCATGATTCGGGCAGAAGTACCCCTTGTGGGCACAGTTCGTGTGCCATAAAGGCGCCAAAACTTGGAACTGTTTTATCTGAACCTGAGATGCCATGTCTCTCACCATAAATGAAGCTGAGAGCGAACGAGGTCCGCTGCAAGTCGATGAATTGCCCATGAACAGTCAGCCTATATGCCATCAAAGACGGCGAGGAAACGTCTGCGAATTCAAGCATTTGAGTCAAAAAAAAGGGAATTCCCACGACTTACCACTACTTGCCACTACTTACCACTACTCAACTCGCCTTGACCTGCCCGAACCCAGGGCAGTTGCAGCGAACCGGGACCGACCTAGTGAGGCTGCCAGAATCGGATGGGAGAAACGTCTGCGAAGGCATGACAGAAGTCCAAAAAAAGAAGGAGGCGCCCTGCTCTGGATCGACTTAGACCGACCTAACCCAGGATGATGGCATCGAATTGGTTCAAGTCCTCGTAAGGGTGCTTGAGTCGGGTAGGTGCCCCCTTTGGTCGCCCTGCGTGGGCGATTCCGGCGTCCGGACTTAGATGCGTTTGCCCTGGCCCCCTCGACCAGATGCATTGACAACCGCCTATGCCTATGCAACAATCAGATTGAGATTGCAGGGGTCGCAGGCTTGCATGGCCTCGGTTTCCTCTCCTATCACATTGGGACGATGATGGGCGTCAAGACACCAGATTGGGTTAAGCACGCAGTTTTCTATCAGATCTTTCCGGACCGGTTCAGTCGCAGCCCCCGTTTGCAGCACCCTCCCGGAATCCAGTTCAAACCCTGGGGTGCACCGCCTTCGGAACAGGGCTTCCAGGGCGGCGATCTTCTGGGAATCGTGGACCGTCTGGACTATCTGGAGGATTTGGGTGTAAACGCCCTCTACCTGAACCCGATCTTCAGTTCGGCCTCGAATCACCGTTACCATACCTTCGACTACATGAAGATAGACCCGTTGTTGGGCGGGGATGACGCGTTTCGGGAGTTGCTGGACAGGGCGCATGAGCGGGACATGCGGGTCGTAGTTGACGGCGTCTTCAACCACTGCGGACGCGGCTTCTGGCCTTTCCACCACATCCTGGAAGCCGGCAAGAGATCCCCTTATTTTGATTGGTTCCGCGTCAAGGGCTGGCCTCTGCGCCCCTATCACAGTAACGAGCAACAGCCCCACAACTACGCAGCCTGGTGGAATCTGCCCGCCCTCCCTAAGCTGAACACCGGCAATCCCGGCATGAGACGCTACCTTCTTGAAGTAGCCCGTCACTGGATCGAGTTCGGCGCAGACGGTTGGCGTCTGGACGTACCTGAGGAAATCGACGATCCGCCATTCTGGCAGGAGTTTCGCCGTGTGGTGAAGGAGTCCAATGCCGACGCCTACACAGTTGGGGAGATCTGGCATGAGGCCGAGGAGTGGCTGCAGGGAGACCGCTTTGACGCGGTGATGAACTATGTCCTGAGCCGGGCTGCCTACGGCTATTTCGGTGCGGAAACGGTGCCTCGCGACTACCGGCCCGGCGGTTACGCGATCGAAAAGCTGGATACACTCGCGTTCGCGGCCGCGATCGAGCGGATGCTGGAACGCTACGACTGGCAGGTCGTGACCGCCCAGTTCAACCTGCTGAACAGCCACGATACCGCGCGCAACCTGTGGGCTCTGGACGGAGATGCCAGCGGTGTGCGGCTATGCCTGCTGCTGCAGATGACGCTGCCCGGCGCGCCGTGCATCTATTACGGCGAAGAGATAGGCATGAACGGGGGGCCTGACCCGGGCTGCCGCGGGGCCTTCCCATGGGACGAGCAACAGAGCTGGGATCGTGAAATGCTCGACTTCTACCGGCAGGCGATCGCGCTGCGGCACAGCCATCCAGCCCTGCGTACGGGCGCGTACAGGACCCTGGTCGCCGCCGGAGACATCTTCGGATTCAGCCGCTCGACGTGCGGCAGTACTCGCTCCCCCGGCAAGGCAACTGAAGACGAGTGCCCGGATGATGACCGGCTGCTCGTACTGTTCAACCGTTCGAAGTCAGAAGCGCGGTTGGCAATACCTCTAGCCGGTGAGGGCAAGGCGGGGCAATCCGAATCTGCCTTTTCTCTGCCAACCTTTCAGGTGGTCTGGCCGCCGGGAGCCTCCGGCCAGACCTATTGCGCTCGCAACGGTACCCTGTGGGACCTCACGATTCCGCCCAGGGAAGCACTGATCCTTTCAGATGCGGCCTCGTCCCAATCTGTTGTTTCGGAGGAGGGGTACAGTGGAAACAGTTAAGGTCATTCTCAACCCATACGCGGGGCGGGGACGGGGCGGAAAGGTAGCCGGCGAGATCGAGGCCGCGTTTCGCCGCGGCAACGTACCTTTTGAGATGGTGGAAACTTCAGCGCCGGGTGAGGCTGTCTCTCTGGCCCGCAGCGCGCGGCTGGACGGCTACGCGATCGTGGCTGCCGCCGGCGGTGATGGGACCGTTCACGAAGTCGTAAACGGGCTGACGGAGGCGACGCCAGAAGATGAGGCAGTGCAGGGGTTGGCAGTCTTGCAGGCGGGCAGCGGCAACGACTTTGCCGACATGGCAGGAGCGCCTCGAGGGCTCGACGCAGCTGTACATGCCATCCGCGAGGGCAATACGCGCGACGTCGACTTGGGCCTGGTCGAGGCCTTCGACGGACGCAACACCTTGCGGCGCTACTTCGACAACAACCTGGGCATGGGTTTTGAGGCCCAGGTGACGGTCGAAAGCCGCAAGATTAAGCGGCTGCGAGGGTTCGCAATCTATCTGTGGGCGGCACTGCGAGCGCTGCGGGCCTACGACCAGCCCCATTTTGAGGTCAAATGGACCGATGGCGCCGGCAATGATCACAGCGTTTCCAAAGAGATGCTGCTGGTCAGCATCGGCAACTCGCGTCGAACGGGCGGGGCCTTTTATCTTACGCCGGATGCGGAGATGGACGACGGTTTGCTCGACATGGCCTTTGCTGACGCGCTCTCGCAGTTAGCGATTCTGAACCTTCTTCCAAGAGCGATGACCAGAACTGGACTGTATGGCCAGAAGACAGTGACTTTTAGTCGACTGCGGTCCGCCAGTATCGCCGTGCGACAGCCCGTTCCGGTGCATACGGACGGCGAGGTCTTGTCGAGTGAGATTGAGAGACTGACCGTCGACTTGCAGCCTGGCCGCTTGCAAGTAATCGTGTAATGTTCGCTGCGGGCACTCCTTCTGGTATAATCCTCCATACTGACTAACCCAATACCCCACTTCCTTGTGGTTACTTCCCGAAATTCGATCGGTTCCTGTGATCTGAGGGCGATTCGGTCCTGCCAGTAGCACGAAGGAGTACAGGTAGACCTTGACAACATCAGAGAAGTTCGGCGCGGCTGCAGCAGAAATGGGAAGTATGCGCACGCCAGATGAAGTGCCAGGCGCAAACGCCGAACATGAGTTGGTTCCGAAGACCATTTCGGCGACGTCCAGCAGCGCGTTGCTGGATGCCCGCTTCTGGCCGGAACTCTCTCCTTGGCGGGTCTCTGCCGCCTGGTCGCTGGCAGCGGCGGCATTGGCCGCTGGAATCGGCGACGTAGGCCGCACGGCATCCCCGCAGACGCTGGTTCTTCTCTTCCTGCTGGTCGATCCCTTGTGGGGTAACATATGGGGCGGGCTTGCTACGCCAGAGGCATTGCCCCGAATACGGGTAACAGTGGCGCAGAGGCGCCCGGGGCTGCCTTATTTGGCCTTGGGGTCGCCTGCCGCCCGCGTTCTGGGAATGCACGGTCCCGGCGTACTATCGATTCTGGCGCGGGCTTGGCTTCCGGGCGTAGCAGTAGCTCTTGTGGCCGCATTTGCGATCGGCATGTCGGCGGTCTGGGCGACACTGATAGTAGTTGGCCTCGCGGTAGGCGCCTGGCTTCAGCGCCACGTAACGCTAGTTCCTGCCTCCGTACTTCACAGTCTGGCGGTCGTGGCGGCGCCCTGGATCACGGGCCTGACGCTGTTCGGCGTCGATCCCTGGAGCGGACGCCATTTGACACTGATCTTGCTGTGGTCGTTGCATGTCTGGGGTGCGAACAGTAGTGTGGATAACCCTGGCAGGCTGGGAGGACTCGCGGGCATGGCGGCGGCTCAGGCTGGCATCGCCCTGTTGCTGATAGTCGGTCGGGCACCCTTGTTTTTGGCAGTGTTGTGCATTTTATGGTTGGCGACCTGGGTGGCGGTCTACCGCGGCCAGTCGCTTGTCAACGTCCAGGCCTCTTGGACGGCGGCTTTGCTGGTCAGTGCGGCAGCTATGTCGCAGCCGGTTGGTTGACAGAGGAACAGTACTTCCAGCCTCTAACCGGAAAGAGTCACCAAGATTGGAACTTCTCGATAAAAGAGTTCGTCTTATTTCACGGATACATCCACCCTTGCCCAGGAGACTGGTCTCCAGGAATCTAAGCAGGAGAAGATTGTGAGCGTTACGCCCCTTGACCACTTTACCGGCATTGATACTCTTACGAGTGAGCAGTTTTGGGGTCTTCTCAAGCTGGCAAGAGAGCTGAAGGATGAGTTGACGGAGTGCGGACGCAATAGCCCTATTCTGGCGGGAAAGTCGCTGGCGATGCTCTTTGAGAAGCCGTCATTGCGCACTCGTGTCAGCTTTGAAATGGGCATGCAACATCTGGGGGGCTATGCGTTCTATCTCAGTCCGGCGGAGGTCGGCCTGGGTACGCGTGAAAGCCCGGCAGATGTGATCCGGGTATTGGGCGGTTATGTTGACGGCGTAATGGCGCGCGTTTTCGCGCACCGCCATATTGAGGAGATGGTTGAGTGGGGGAGCGTACCCATTATCAACGGTTTGAGCGACTTCAGTCACCCTTGTCAGGCACTTGCCGATGTGTTCACAATCTGGGAGCAGCTCGGTTCGGTAGAGGACAGGACGCTGGTGTACGTGGGTGACGGCGCCAACAATGTTGCGACCAGCCTGCTGATGGCCGCGGGCAAGGTCGGCCTCAACGTGCGCGTGGTGGCGCCGCAGGGTTATATTCCATCCGGGGATGTTCTGGACGCAGCGGAGGCGGAGGTCGAAGTTACTGACGACTTGGACGGCGTTAGGGGAGCGGATGTCCTGTATACGGATGTATGGGTCAGCATGGGAGATGAGGAAGAGCGGGAAGAGAGAATGGCTGTCTTGCCGCCGTACCAGATAAACTCGGAGCTGGTGCAACGGTCGGAGAACGAGGAGGTGCTGGTCATGCACTGCCTTCCCGCCCATCGCGGCGAAGAGATATCCGACGCAGTGGCCGACGGTGACCGCAGCCGCGTTTTCCCGCAGGCCCACAACCGGCTTCACGCGCAGAAAGCAGTTCTGGCGCACCTGCTCGGAGGTGTGGGGTTGCCCTCGTAAGCGAGCGCAACTGGCAGTTCAATCTGCGAACAGAGTTTCTGGAAACTTTTCGTCCTTTGGATTTGATTTGGATCTATGATTTGGGGAAGCGGCAACCGGACAAAACGGGCGGCGGAGACGGATCTGATGGGGACTACTCCTGAGCAGGGAGGTTAACGTGACTGACTTCGTAGCAATTCTCAGTCGCCTAACCGACTGGCAAAACATAGTAGATCTTTTCCTGCTCATGCTGATCTTCTACGCTTTGTTACATTTGCTGCGTGGAACGCAGGCTGCGCAGCTTGTACTCGGTATTCTGATAATTGGCATCTTGGTCTTTGTTCTTGTCCGTACCGTCGAGTTGACAGCTTTCAGCTGGCTGTTGCGCAACAGTTCCCTGGTCGTGTTTGTGTCGATCCCCGTAATATTTCAGCCGGAGATTCGCCGCGTCCTTGAACAGATAGGGCGAAGGACGCCGATCTTCTTGCGCCGCACCACTGGTGGCACCGAACCATTGATCAATGAGATCGTCAGGGCGTGCGAACAGCTGTCAGCGCGGCGGCACGGCACTCTGCTGGTGCTGGAAGGAAGCGGCGGGTTGATGGAGTATATCGACCGCGGGGTCAAAATCGACGGCGAACTGACTGATGAGCTTTTGTTGACGATATTTTTCCCGGGAACCGCACTGCACGACGGGGCGGTGATCGTCCAGAACGACAAAGTGGCTGCGGCGTCATGCATTCTGCCCTTGACAAACCGCAATATTGCCGACCACCAGTTGGGTACACGACACCGGGCCGCAATCGGGATTACGGAATTGACGGATGCAATGAGTGTGGTCGTTTCCGAAGAGACGGGTGCGATTTCGATAGCGACAAGTGGCCGCATGGCCCGGCGTTTGGAAGCAAACGAGCTGCGGCGCAGGCTGACCGAGTTCTATGACCCACGGCCGATAATGGGCATTTCCGATTCCGGAGATTTCATCGATGAGGATAGATGAAATCCGGCGATACGGTCGCTCCATGAAACCGACAACGACACTGCTTCTGTCGGTTCTATTGGCGTTTGTCGTTTGGTTTATCGCCATCGATCAGGAAAACCCTATGATTCGGGAGGAGTATGAAGAGCCGATTCTGATCGAACTCAGAAACATGGGGCCAGGCCTGCAGAGTGTGCAAGACCTGACGAATCGCACAGCCATGCTGACGCTGCGGGCGCCCCAGCGCACATTGGATGCTCTCCAGGTAGACGATTTCAGCGCGGTCATAGACTTGGCGAATCTGACAGCGGGCAGCTACGAGGTAGAGGTAGAGGTCACGGCACTGAACCCTGACGTGGAAGTCATCGCGCTTGAACCGCGGCAACTGCGGGTACAGCTGGAGCCGGTGATTTCCCGTTTTGTACCGATAGAGGTGGAGGTAATGGACAGCGCGGCATTCGGGTACGACTGGCAGGAGCCGCTGTCGGAGCCGCTGGAGGTGGAGATTTCCGGCCCGCGGACACTTGTCTCGCAGGTCCGGTCGGTGATCGCAACAGTCTTTCTACGCAATGCCAAGAGCCAGGTGGAGCAGGTCCGGCCGTTGATCGCCCGCAATGCCCAAAACCTGGAGGTGGCAAGAGTCAAGATTGATCCGGGCACAGCGCGAATCGTTGTACCTGTGGTACAGCCGCCGGGGCGCAAGGAGGTGGTCGTGCGCGCCGACGTGAAGGGCCTACCTTCGCCGAATTACCGCCTTACGGGAGTAAACGTCGAACCACAGACGATCGTTCTGTCGGGCAGCCCGAGCGCTCTGCGGGAAGTTCCCGGATTTGTGGAGACGACACCTCTTGACATAGAGGGCGCGACTGACGACGTACGGGAAAGCCTTCCCCTGATCCTGCCAGAGAATGTTTCCTCCCTTCAGGTCAGCGTGCAGGTAACGGTCGGTGTTGCCCCGTTGGAAAGCAGCCTGACCGTAACTCGCCATCCGGTCATTCAGGGTGCGGGCGACGACATGCGCATCACCGTTTCACTGGAAGAGGTCGAGGTGATCGTAAGCGGCCCGCTGCCGCGGTTGGAACTGCTGGGCCCTGAAGAGGTGCGTGTTCTCCTGGATTTGACCGGACTGTTGCCCGGTAGTCACTTGGTCGAACCGACGGTTGTGGTGCCCGAAGGCATCGTTGAACAGGGAGTAATCCCAGAAGCGATCGAAGTGTTGATAGAGTCCTTAATCACTCCGACGGCCACGGCGACGCCTGAGCCAGTGGAGACTCCGGGAACACCGGTACCGGCGGAAGCGACTACTGAGGCCGAAGCGGAGTCGACGGCGACGCCGCCGCCAGCAGCTGAAACAGTGCAACCCATACCCGTGCCGGGGCCGGATCAGACTGAGCCGCCTCCGACGGAAACACCTGAAACGTCCAATTGATCTGGAATGACGCAACGAAAAGCAGTGGTCGCGCTTGTGGGTCGGCCCAACGTGGGCAAATCGACCCTTTTCAACCGACTCGTTGGCGCCAGAACGGCAATAGTCGAAGACCTGCCAGGCACGACCCGGGACAGAATTTACGGGGAGGCGGAGTGGAGCGGCGTTTCCTTCGTCGTGATCGACACAGGGGGTCTGGAAGCGCAAAAGACGGCCGAGTACAGGGCTACGCGGGCGGGCGTAGTTCCCCTGGCGCGTGATTCCGCCCGCTACGTGACCGAAATCACGAACCAGGCCCGAATTGCGGTGGACGAGGCCGATGTAATCGTTCTGGTGGTGGACGGAAAAGATGGCCTGACAGCAGCCGATGAGGACCTTGCAGAATTCCTGCAGCAGACGACCAAACCTGTCTTCGTCGCGGTAAACAAGGCCGAGAGTGAACAAAGACAGCTGGACGCAACCGAGTTCTGGGCGCTGGGGATAGGTGAACCGATCGCAATCAGCGCTTTTCACGGAATTGGTGTTGGCGACCTGCTCGACGTGATCGCGGCTGAACTATCGGACAGTCTGGTTGGGGATGAGAGGGAGGAAGATGTCGTTGCCGTCGCGCTTGTGGGGAGACCGAATGTAGGGAAGAGCAGTCTGCTCAACACGTTGATCGGGCACGAAAGGGCAATTGTAAGTGAAATCGCCGGCACGACGCGCGACCCCATCGATACTGAGATCATCTACCATGGTCAGAGAGTCTCTCTGATAGATACGGCGGGAATCCGGCGACGGGGGAGGGTAGAGCCGGGGATAGAGAAATACAGCGTACTTCGCAGCATGCGCAGCATCGATCGAGCCGACGTGGCCCTGCTTCTCGTCGACGGTGTCGAGGGGGTTACCGCGCAAGACGCGCACATCGCGGGCCACGTGCTGGAGGCGTACAAGAGCGTCGTCGTCCTGGTGAACAAGTGGGACATTGTCGAGAAAAACACGCAGACGATGGTAGAATATACGCGTAAGGTGCGCGCGGATCTGCAATTTCTTGACTACGTGCCTGTGCTTTTCATCAGCGCGTTGACGAAGCAGCGTGTACAGAAGGTGCTGCCCACAGCGCTGACGGTGGCGGCTGAGCGGAGGCACCGCATCCCAACGGCGGAGCTGAACGGCGTCATTCAGGATGCCTATCACCGTTCACCACCGGCTACGAAGCAGCGGCGGCCATTACGTATCTATTTTGCAACACAGGCCAGCGTTGAGCCGCCTACCTTTATTCTTTTCGTCAATGATCCGGAGCTGGCCCACTTCAGCTATCTTCGTTACCTGGACAACCAGTTGCGGCGGCATTACCCATTCGTCGGTACGCCCATAAGGATTCGCCTGCGGGCCCGCTCCTGATTCAAGTCCTTTGAAGGTTCACTTGCCTGAGCAGAATTCGGCAGCAGGGAACATGCGGCGATCCCGCCTGGCGTGAGGGCTCGCGGTGTAGGCCACGACTGCGACTGGCGATGGCGACCTGCCTGACTGAAAGCACACAGGATTCCAACCGTATCTTCAATGAAGATACTATTGCCGATGGACTCGGCTGCATGCCCTTACCATGTTTCTAGCAAACTGGCGGCGACTAATGAATACGACGAAGACCTTTCGCACTGAGATAACGCTGTTGGTTGCTCTGGCGGCATCTGCGGGGTTTTTTGGATATCTGGGCTATGGACTGCTGGAGTTGCCGGTCTCCTCTGCATCATTTTCGGCTGAACGGGCTATGACCTACGTAGAGGCGCAGATGGACTTCGGTCCCAGAATAACCGGGACGGAGGCCCATCGTGAGATGGGCGACTGGATGGTAAGAGAACTGAACTCAAATGGATGGGATGTTCTGATTCAACCGTTTCGCCCGCTACCAGATGTGGAGGCACGCAACTTTATCGCCTACAAGGGATCGGGACCGGTAATCATACTGGGCGCACATTACGATACGCGAATCTATTCTGACGAGGACCCGGATCCCGCCAACCGTGAGAAACCTGTGCCCGGAGCCAACGACGGCGCGTCAGGCGTGGCGGTGCTGCTGGAGTTGGCCCGTACGCTGGACGTGGACAGCACCGACCACACGATCTGTCTGGCATTTTTTGACGCAGAGGACAACGGACGCATACCCGGATGGGACTGGATTCTGGGCAGCCGCTTTTTTGTCGAGAATCTGGAAGCGCTGGGCGAATGCCAGTCGCCGCGATACACGGTCATCGTAGACATGATAGGCGACGCCGACCAGCAACTTCTGTGGGAGCCGAATTCCGACCGACGTCTGACCGAAGCAATCTGGGCGGTGGCTGACCAGCTGGGATATGGTGAGTGGTTCCGCCTCGCACCGGGCACCCCTATAATTGACGACCACACGCCCTTTATTGAGGCCGGCTACACCGCTATCGATATCATCGACTTTTCCTATCCGTACTGGCATACTATTGAGGACACGATCGATAAACTGGGAGAGGAAAGTTTTGAGAGGGTAGGCGCCACGCTGGAGGTCTGGCTGGAGAACGGTGCTCCGGGACCGTAAGGGGCGAAACTCGGCGCGGGCAATGGTCGAGACACCGATCCTGCCGATTTTTTCGGGATAGGGCGAGGATCTTATATACTTTGGAAGGAAAGTAACGACGCGTTCTCATTGACAAGGCTACGATAACTGTATGGGTCCGACCATTTTTGAACTCGAAATATTTGGCAGGGTCTTTGCTCCGGGGTGGTATGGTGTATTCATCGTCGGTGGCGCCGTGGTCGCCGCCTGGCTGTCTGCGAGGCTTTCTAGAAGAGCCGGTGAAAACCCTGACCACATCTGGAACCTTTTGGCCTGGACGCTGCTCTTAGGCATAGTCGGCGCCCGCTTGTACCATGTGTTCAGCACGCCTGCTGACGGGCCGGGCTGGGCCTTTTATCGCGAAAACCCGTTTGAAATCATTAGATTGTGGGGAGGGGGAAAGGGAGGTTTTGGGTTTACCGGTTTGGGCATCTACGGCGGGCTGATAGGCGGCATCATCGCCATTGTACTGTATACCTGGCGCAATGGGCTGAGCTTTCTGAGCTATTTGGATTACATTGGCCCCAATGTGCTGGTCGCCCAGGCAATCGGGCGGATGGGAAACTTCGCCAATCAGGAGCTGTACGGGCAGGCTACAGACCTGCCCTGGGCATTCCACATTAACCCCGTACATCCCTGCCAGCGCCCAGAGGGAGCGCCTCCTTGTGGCGTGGCCGATGTCCCACAAGCTACTCTGGACTGGTATGCCAGCCACGGCTTCCACCCGACTTTTTTCTATGAAGCCGGTTGGAGCCTCCTTCTGTTTGCTCTGCTCTATTTCATCTACTGGCAGTTCGGGCACAAGCTACGCCGGGGCGACGGTGCGCTGATGTATTTCATAGCCTACCCGTTGGGCCGCTTCTGGGTCGAGTACTTTCGCCCGGATGCATGGGTCATGGGCCAACTGGCGACCGCTCAGTGGATTGCAATAATCAGCGTTGTCATAAGCGTAGCACTTCTCATTGTGCGGCACTACGGCTGGTCGGCGGAAGAAAACAAGGAAGAGTCCATCGTATCATTGAGCAGACACAACAACTCTCCGGGCGTTCCCCTGGCTGCGCGGGCCAGCTAAATCGCGTTCACTATGTAAATGCTGTTAGTGCAGGCAAGGCCCTCACTACGCATCCGAGGCTATTGACCAGTGGGCACGAGAGGGTCCTGCAAGTAGCAAGTCTGCGCCCCGGTCTCCTCTTTCATGCAACCATTTCAATAAAGTAATCTACAACCTCGGCGTCGAGACGCCAGTTTTCGACGCGGATGGCTATCTTTTCAAGTTGCCTGTATGCCAGCGCACCGTTCTGGCTGACACAAGCTACTTCGAGAACAGCCCGGCTCAGCGTATCCTGCCCTTCGGCTTCGCAAACTGAAACGTTATAGTCTCGGCGCAGCCGGGCAATAAGAGGTTTGACGATGCTTCGCTTCTCCTTCAGCGAATTTGTCAGGGGTAGATAGAGTTCAAGAGTCAGATGCCCGATTGCCATGTGACGCTACCGCTGCCGGGTCCAGGCCGGATCTGCATAGCGGGTACGGATCAGTTCGGCGCTGCGGCGAAGTTCGTCCGGGGAAAGTGTGCCTGATTCGAGGTCCTGGTCCAGCGTTGACGCGAACCCGTCCGCCATCGCCGCGGCTAGTCGGGGAAAGTCCAGTTGATCTGAATCGGTCGACAGCTCCAGAGCCTCTGCAAGGGTGACTGCCTGCCGGCGCAGTTGTTGCCGCAGATGATCTTTCGAGGCGCAGGGGAGCGCAAGGACATCCACAAGCCGCGCGACGTCGCCCCTCAGAGGTAGACTGCCATGCTGTAGGACATAACCTTTGCGGCGGCATTGAGCACTGCCCATCAGTTTTCTGCCACCGGCAGTGATCTCGTAGGCGCTGGGCATTTCGAAACAGGCGGCCGACAGTTCGCGCTCGGCGCGTGAACGAGCGCCGGCCTTTTCGGCCTTTAGCCCCAGTATTGTCAGACCGGATAGCAGGGCGTTGCTGAATCGCTGATAGGCGTCCATCACGCCTCCGGCCATGTGCGGCTCGGCGATGGGGCCGATGACGGAATAGGTCAGTTCGTCAGCGTGCAGAATGGCCCTGCCGCCGGTCGCACGGCGCACCAAGTCGTAGCCATGTTCGGCGACGCGGGCTTCTTCGATATCGGCTATCTTTTGAAAGCGTCCCAGGCTGACGGTGGGACTTTGCCAGCTGTAGAAGCGCAGGGTGGGCGGGACATCGCCGCCGGCGGCAGCCTCGGCGATCGACTCGTCAACAGCCATGTTGGCTGCGCCGGAGCGGGGCGCATCCTCAATTATCAGACGCCAGGGTGGGGAGGGCATAGAGAAACGCCAGATAGAAATCGGCCGGCTTCAGTTGGCAAGCGACTCGCTCATATCCTGGAATCTCCAGGAAGAATGCTGCTCATGGCAGGTTGCAGCCCCTCAGTTCGGGGGCGGAGAAAACTGTTCGACGTATGCAGCAGTACCCTCAACCGTGACCTCGGCGCCTTCGACATTGTGTGGCCGTTTCAGTACTGCCAGCGCTACCGGTCCGGCTGACGGGCTGTGGGCGCAACTTGTGACTGTACCGACTGAGCGTTTATTTACGCTGACGGTCGCGCCCTCCTGCAGAGGCAGTTCGCTACGAAGACGGACCAGTGATCGAGTTACCTTGTCGTAGGTGAGCTGACGGGCGATGATCTCCTGGCCTGTATAGCAGCCCTTGTTCTCGGCGCACACCCAGGCCATGCCCGACTCCAACGGCGTAAAGGCGTCAGTCAGTTCCTTTCCGGGAAGAGGACGGCCCAGCTCGACGCGGCGGGCTTCGTAGCTGTCATTGCCGGCGAGAGTTACGGCGCCGGCGCCGGAAAGCCGCTCCTGGAGCGCGTCCATTTCGTCGACAGATGCGATGATCTCAAAGCCGGGGAGGTCATAGCGATCTTGCCGGAGGACGGTAACGCTGTCGTCTTCAAGGAATTGATCGTCAGATTCCGGCTGGGGCAGACCGGCGGACTGCAACAGTTCTGCCGCCATCTGACCGAGGATGCGCAGACGGCACAAGCCGGCGCTGTCGTCGGTGACGGTCACCTTATCCATGAAGAAGATCTGACTCTGCAGCCGCTGTCGCAGGTCATCTGACTGTCCTTCAGACGCCAGTAGCATAAGGTCATCCTGGCGGCAGAGGACGGAGAAGACGGCGTCGATGCGCGCCATGGGGTTTGTCAGAATGGTCACCGCGGCCTGTCCCGGCTGGAGGCAGGCGATGTCGTTGGTTGTCATTCTCTGGAGAAAATCGACCCGGTCCCGCTCTCTCAGACGCAAGACGCCGAAATGAGGCCGGGGCAGTACGGCTGCGCCGGAGGTCAGGGCCAGGTAGTCGCGGTCACTCACTGGTACAGCTGTCGTAACGCTCATCGGTTCCTCCAAATCGATCCAGTCTCTGATGCCAGCGGCCCATGTGGGCGGGTCGCCGATGACAGCAATCGGAGGCGAATCCATTGATGGCAAGTATTTCGGATTGCCCTTTGCAGCGCCGGTAGGGAACAGGCGGTTCCCGCTTCATGATCTGTCAGGCATTCTGGATTATCTAGAGCTACTATAGTTCATTCGCGACAAATTCCACATATCACGGTGAGGCCGAAGAGGGGAACACTGAAGGCGTTCTATACGCCTCACTCCCTAATGTTCCCAGTCTGGGATTCCAGGAATTCGAGCACCTTCCAGAACATCTCTTCGCCAGACTCGGTCATGTTCTCGCCTATCTGAAGGTAGTGACTCACATCCTCGTAGTACAGGACCTCCACGTATACGCCGGCGGCGCGCAGCGCTTCTTCCAATTCGTATGCCTGGCTGATGGGAATGATGCGATCCACGTCGGTGTGAATGATCATTGTCGGCGGCAGATGTGAGGCGGTGTAGACCGGCGAGAAGTAAAGGAAAGGCAGGGGATAGAGGTTGGCCGGACCCAGTGCAGGGATCAGGTATTGGAATCTTTCGGGAAAGGTCAGGCGTTTGGCATAGAAGTCTGCACTGCCAGTGAAGGCGTTGCTGACACCCCCCAAGGTCAGCCAAGCGGCGAACTGATCGCGCTCATCCCGCAGTAGCCGGTTGACCATAGCGCTGCTGAAGCTGCCCCCAAGGGCCACGGCCGGCACGTCGGCCAGATCAACGCCCAAGTGACCGCCGCGGGCCAGTGCCAGCGCGAGGCGGGCGTCCTCGGCATGGGCGGCCACGTCCAATCCCCACGCGCCTGACGGAGACAGCGCAAGTACCGTATAACCGGCATCAGCCAGGGCCACGTTTACCGGCGCCCAATCGTCGACCCAACCGGGGAAGAGACCGAATAGCAGAGGCAGCTTCGCACCGGAATCGGGGAAGGGACGGTAGAGCCGAAGGGAAATGATTCGAGCACCTGCGCGTGTGAAAGCGTACGCGCGTTCCCAGGCGATGGCGCCCGCGGGAAATGGAGCCGTCTTCGTGACAGGTTCGCTCGACCAGAGATCTGCGGCCTCAGGCAAGGGGGCGGGCAATGGGCGAGGTCGGTGACGGCGCAGGACGAGCGCGGGTACCTGTGTCGTTTGGGCTGCCTGCACTGTGACAGGATAAGGGAGGTCGTATGCTCCGCTGAGGGCGGCCTCTTCAAATCCGGGGGCGACAGCCGCGGGTACATACCGGCCAGCAGGGATGTTGTCAATGCGATAGTGCCCTGACTCGTCAGTGCGTGCGGCATAGGGTGTACCAGTACGCGTGGCTACGATTACGGCGGCATCTTCCACGGGTTCACCTGCATACAGCACCTGACCGGAAAGGCTGCCTCTGGCGAAGGACGGGGCAGGTTCAACCGGACCTCCCAGACGCTGTTCGAGCATGTAACCGAGCACATTCACCGTTGGTGAGGGTTCGCAGGCTGCGACCAGCGCGGTGGACAGTAGAAGGAGGGGTAGACGGAGGAATGTCCACTGAATGCGGGGAAGGAAACGGTTGGCGGTGTTCACGTCGTGCTCACAGATTGGTAGAAAGCGCACCGGGCGGCAGTACGTAGGGAGTATAACACGCCACAAAAATCGAAAACAAAGGGGGTGATTCCCTAAGAATGGTGCGAGCGAGCAATAGGGCTCACGATGGCAAGGCAGTTGCGACCGGTGTCCGGGACAGCTATACTTGCATGGTCAATTCTCTCCAAACGTACCGGCAGACCAGCATCCAATTCATTGACACGCCTCGCTGTTGAAAGTGGACTGCAACGGACTCATCTTTGCCGCTGGGCTGATTCTCTCAGAAACAGTGGACGACTGAAGAGCGGCCGACTCGATATAAGGAGCCAATGTTATGCAATCAGTAGAATTTGGCTGGCACGCGCCATCCTTCCCGACTGACGGAGTCGATGCCGACACTTTTCTGGAGCAGATGCACACTCATCTGCAGTTGATGGACGGTCATCTGACATCGGTCTGGGTGGACGATCATGTGCATCCGTGGGGAATGTTTGTGCCGAGGGAGACGCCTGCCACCGAGGTGGTGACGACGATGGCTTATCTCGCTGCCCGCTATCCAAACTACGACTGGGGCAGTCTTGTACTTTGCCAGTCGTACCGCAATCCGGCACTGACGGCCAAGATGGCCGCTTCGCTCCAGTGGCTGACGGGCGGACGCTATATATTCGGAATTGGAGCTGGCTGGCTCGAGGAGGAGTACAAGGCCTACAATTGGCCGTTCCCACGACCGGCTGCGAGGATCCGCCAGTTGGAAGAAACGATAGAGATCGTCAAGCTTCTGTGGACGGAGTCTCCAGCCAGCTACGAGGGGCGCTACTATCGCATCGAAAACGCATATTGTCAGCCGCAGCCGCGTCCGCTGCCGCCGGTGATGGTCGGCGGCGGGGGCGAGCAGTTGACGCTGCGGGTAGTGGCCAAGCACGCGGACTGGTGGAATCTGCCGGGCGGGACACCTGAGATCTATGCACACAAGTTGCGTGTCTTGCGCGAACATTGCGAGGCAGTGGGCCGAGACTATGACGAGATACGCAAGACGAGTGCATTGCCCCCGATCGCGGTCCATCTTTCGGAGGACGCGGCCCGCCAGCAGGGCGAGGCGTCACCCTACGCGCTGGGGGGCAGAGGCGCCCTTGCGGGCACACCGGACCAGGTGGCGGCGCAATTGCAGGATTATGTCGATCTGGGCGTAACTCTGTTCCAGATCCGTATTGCCGATTTCCCGGAAACTGCAGGTACGGAGCTGTTCATCCAAGAGGTCCTGCCACGTTTCAAGGATTGAACTCGATCAGGGACTTTCTACTTCCTCTTCAGCAGAAGCTGGTTCTCGCTCCCAGGAGTACGGATATTGGTTGATAGAATAGGCGTCGGGATCGTGGGGCTGGGGCTGGCGGCGACTGCTCATGTCAAAGGATATCTGAGCCACCCTTCTGCGAAAGTACTGGCGGTCTGCGACACTGACAGAGGACGGGCGGCGGCATTCGGCGAGCGGTACGGCGTGAAACGCATATATGCTTCATACTCAGATCTGCTGGCTGACCGCGAATTACAGGTCATTGACATCGCGACGCCTACTTACTTGCACGCGAGGATGACGCGGCAGGCTGCGCAGGCGGGCAAACATATCCACTGCGAGAAGCCGTTTTGCCGCAGCGTGGCGGAGGGGATGGATGCGGTGCGGGCTGTGAAAGGCGCCGGGGTCAAGCTGCTGGTTGGAGAGACCTATCTGTTTCTCACTTCGCACATGAAGGCGCGTGCGCTCATCGAGGATGGCGCAATCGGCCGGCCCCTGCAGATTCGGCAGAGACACGGCGCCTGGCGGCGGCGGGCGGAACACGAACTGCATCTCAGCGCTGCGGCGCGCGCGTGGCGGCTGGACGGAGAGCAATCCGGGGGAGGGCGCTATCCGTGGATGTTCGATCATGCGGTGCATTTCTTTGCCACAGCCGAATATCTGATGGAGGACGCGACGATAGACGAAGTCCATGCAGTGGTTGCGGCTGGAAGCGGAAGGAGACGCAGGGCGGGCGCCTCCCACGACCCATACGCCACTGAAGAGTTGGACATACCCATCATTACGTGGCGATACGCGGATATGGAGCGGCATGGCGTGTGGATGCGTGCGGACCCGCTCAACGGCAAGTACGATATGATGCATGGCCTGAGCACAACCGTGGTCGGCGAAACTGGCATGATTGAGGTATTGGGAGAAGGCGGGCACAATTTGCTGTGGGAGGGGAAACAGCAGCATCTGATTCTGCACCGGGCGGGACGGGAGACGGTCTGCTTCCGCTTCGATGAGGAGCCAGACCGCGTTTGGGATTCGGAGATCAGTTATTACGGGCAAGGCCATGTCAATCAGGTCCATCACTTGCTCAAAGCGATACGCCAAGATCAGCCGCTTCGTTACAGTGGCGAAGATGGTGTACATGCGGTTCGCTGCACGTTAGCAACCATCCGTTCTGCTGAGGAGGGCAGACCTGTTCGGGTTGCCGAGGTGGACGAGGCTTTTACCGCCTACGGGGAAGGCGATGCCAGGGCCAAGTCCACGCAGACATAGACTGCTTTGAACTGGGTGACATTCGAGTTTTCGGTTCTCATTCGATCGGAAGTCCATAGGAAAAAGTGACACAATACCCGAAGGAGGAATCGTATGACAATCGGTGCAGATCTTCTAATCGATGCCCATGCACTCGTTGGTGAAGGCCCGATTTGGGACGCTGATGCCAATGTGCTGTGGTGGGTGGATATCATGTCCAGCAAGCTATACGCCTTTGACCCGGCGACGGGGGCCAACAGAGAGTGGGACGTGGGGCAGCACGTGGGGACGGTTGTGCAGCGGGCGTCCGGCGGGCTGATGCTGGCCCTGAAGGACGGCTTCGCCGCCTTTGATCCCGCGAGCGGGACACTGGAGATGCTTGTCGATCCTGAGTCCCATCTGCCGGGTAACCGCTTCAATGACGGCAAGTGCGATCCCGGAGGCCGTTTCTGGGCCGGCACGATGGCCTATGAAGACCAGTCGGACCAGGGCAGCGTCTACCGGATGGATACCGACCACAGCGTTCACAGAATGTTCGGAGACATTGCGATCTCAAACGGCATCATCTGGAGCCTGGACGCAAAGACGATGTACTACACCGATTCGCTCGATTACGCGATCCGGGCCTATGACTACGATGTTGAAACGGGCGGTATTCAGAATGAGCGCATCATCATCGAATTCTCCGAAGAGGTAGGCTTTGCCGACGGCTTCACAATAGACGAGGAAGGGATGCTATGGGTGGCGCACTACGGGGCCAGCCGTGTGCGACGCTGGAATCCGGATACCGCTGCCGTGCTGGCGGAGGTCGAACTGCCGACATCAGCCATAACTGCCTGCGCGTTCGGGGGGCCGAATCTGGACCAGCTCTACATTACGAGCGCTTCTTTTCGAATGAGCGACGCAGAAAAGGAGGAACAGCCTCATGCGGGTGGACTGTTTGTGGCGGACCCCGGGGTACGAGGGGTTGCATCTGACAGGTTCGGCGGATAAAAGGCAGACCCGAGGGATCAATCGGTCGTTACGGGAACAAACTGGGGGAGGCGTTCGTCCTATATTCCAGGCTCATTGCGTTATGTTGAGATGGTAGGAGTGAGATCAGTGGGACGAATACGATTTACCATTCCGATCCTTTTGTTTCTCTTGGGGATTGCGTACGCGGGCTGCGGCGCCGGCGATTCGGTTATGGCCTTTAACGAATCGGCAGCAATGGGCGCTCCCGCAATGGCAGATGAAGAGGCGTCCGCGGCGCAACAGACGGCTGACGGTGCGGTAGAGTCACGCCAAGTCATCGCCAATGCTAACATTTCCCTGGTTGTAGCCGATGCGGCGACGGCGCTGTCGGGAGTCGAGCAGATCGTTACGGATCTGGGCGGGTATGTGGCCGACATGGATCTGTCCAAGGGGAGGTATGACGAGTCGGACGTTTTGCGCGGCTCGTTAACGCTCCGTGTGCCTTCAGCGGAATTGGAGGAGGCGCTGGACTTGCTGCAAGCGCTGGCCACGGATGTGAACTACCTGAATGTAAACAGACAGGATGTCACGGACCAGTACAGTGACCTCGATGCGCAGTTGCGAAACCTGCGGGCAACCGAGACGGAGTTGCTGGCCCTGCTCACGGAGGTGCGTGAGAGGCCCAATGCCAAGGTAGAGGACATTCTGGCAGTCCACCGCAGCTTGACACAGATTCGTGAAGAGATTGAGATGCTGCAGGGACGCAAGAACCTGCTGGACAACCAGATCGGTTTCTCGACGATCTGGGTTGAGTTGATCCCGGACAGCGTTTTCCGGCCCATCGTGGAGGAACCCTGGAGCGCGAGCGGACCGGTACGAAATGCTTTGCGAGCGCTGGTGGCGACGCTACAAGGCTTGCTGACTGCGCTGATCTGGGCGGTGCTGTACTTGACCCCGTTGCTGCTGGTCTTTCTGATTCCGCTGGCTGTCCTGATCTGGCTGGTGCGTTTATGGATGGGTCGACGGCGCAGAAGAGAGGAATCGCGGTAATCCGGCTGGCCGACGTCTAATTGCTGGTGCGTTAGCCTTTGAGCGCGCCAAAGGTCAGGCCGCCGGTGATGTATTTCTCCAGAGCCATGCCGGCTGCGACGACGGGAATGACGCTCACGAGAGAGATGGCGCTCATGTTCCACCATTCGGTGTAGCCGGTCTGACTGACCTGCATGGTCATGAAGAGGGGAATGGTGATAGCTTCACGGAAGGTCAATGTGAGGGCGACGAGGTACTCGTTCCAGGCGCCGATAAGGGAGAGGACGAAGACGGCCACCAGGCCGGGCGCAGCCAGGGGCATGGCGATTCGGAAGAGGACGCCGAGACGGTTGGCGCCGTCGATCATTGCGCTTTCTTCGATTTCCACCGGAAGTCCTTCGAAGAAGTCGCGCATCACCCAGACGATGAATGGAATGGCGCCGCTGCTGTAGACGATGATCAGGGCCAACCGGGTGTCGAGAAGGCCCAGCTCGCGGAACATCACGAGGAAGGCGAGAATGAAGAGCGCGCCTGGGAACATACGCTGGGACATGAATCCCAGTACGATTGAGTTGTTGCGGCCGCCGTAATCGAAACGGGCGAGTGCGTAGCCGGCGCTGGAACCGATAACCAGTGCGACCGTTGACGAGATGAAGGCGACGAGCACGCTGTTCATGAAGGGATCGAGGAACCAGGTGAGCCGGTCGACGAAGAGGTAGCGCCAGGCGTGCAGGCCGGGTTGAAAGTCGATAAAGGGCATGTAGGTCGCCTTGATCGACATGTCAATGGCGTTCTTGAAAGAGGTGATCACCACCCAGTACATGGGGAAGAGGAGGATAAAGGACCAGAATCCCAGAATGCAGTAGGATACGATAGTACGTACTCTTTTTTGTGCGGCTAGTCCCATTAGTCCTTCCCCATCGCTCGTCTTGTCAGAACAAGGTATGCCCCCCCAAAGATCATCAGCACAATCAGCAGGAAATATGCCTGGCTGCTGCCAAAAGCAAGATCACCCCC
Source organism: Caldilineaceae bacterium (assembly GCA_026708085.1). Lineage (GTDB taxonomy): Bacteria > Chloroflexota > Anaerolineae > Caldilineales > Caldilineaceae > Bin5. The sequence goes on along the minus strand of JAPOVP010000153.1, from coordinate 2,107 downwards.
CTTGACCCCGGTGCGATAGATGGCGAGCGTCACCGACTCGGTGGCCTGCCCCGGCCCTCCGCCGGTCAGCACCATGATAATTTCCACGACTTTGAAGGCATCGATAATGCGAATCAGAAGGGCGGTCATGGTGATGGGCATGATCAGGGGCACTGTGATGCGCCAGAATGCCTGCAGCTGATTGGCGCCGTCGACGCGGGCGGCTTCGTGCAGGTCGGGCGGCACCCCCTGCAGCGCGGCCAACAGCATCAGGATCATGAAGGAACTCCACTGCCAGACGTCGATGGCCATCAGCGCGACCATCGCCCAGGTGGGGCTGGTTAGCCAAGGTACGCCTTCGAAACCGAAGCTGCGCAGGATGTCATTGATGGGGCCGATGTCTTCCTGGAACAACATGCGGCCAACGATGAAGGACACGACGACCGGGCTGACCATGAGAGGCATCAGGAACCAGGTGCGGAAGAGCTTTTGGCCGCGGGTAATGTTGTTCAGTGCCAGCGCGACAGTCAGGCCGATGATGAGCTGCGTGGGCACAACACCAAGCATGAAGACGACGGTATTGCGAGCGGTGCGCCAGAAGGAGCGGTTGTTCAGCAGCTTTTCGAAATTGGCCAGACCGACGAATTTCGTATCGAAATCCCCGATGCGGTAGAGGTGGAGATCGGTAAAGGCTGCGTAGAGGGTCCACAGCACGGGGACTGCGAGCAAGATGAGGATGATGGCGACTGCGGGCACCAGGAAGATCCACTTCCATAGGTTGTCCCGGATTTCGAAGCGAAATCGTTTCGAGGGGTAGATTTGGGGTTCAGTTGCCATTTGTGCGCTGTATGATTGGCGGGCTGGCGTGACCGTTACGCCGAGATGAATGAGAGAAGAGAAGTGATCAGCGGCCAGCGACCGGGCAGGCAATTGGCCGCCGGTCGCTGGCCACTGGCATTGCAATCTGCGGTTACTTGCCCAAGGTGCGGGCGTACAGTTCGGCCTGGTGCTGGAGGCCGCCCATGCGTTCGCTGATTTCGTTAAAGGCGGCCGCGACTTCGTCCAGGGCATCCTGGGGCGGAAGTTCGTTGGCAAGCGCCTTGGAAACACCCAGTTCAAGCGCGTCGCGATACTGTACCCAGCCGCCGAAGGCCTGGTCGGTGACGGCGTTGGGATGGTCGAGTGTTTCGCGGGCGGCGTTCAGGTAGTCCATGGCCACTTCTTCGCCCAACTGCAGCGGGCCGGTGGCGAACTCTTCGACCGCTTCCATCTGGCTGAAGCGGTAGGGGCTGGCGCCGGTGAGGTCGGTGACGAACGCCAGGCCGCTTTCCGGCTTGGTCAGATGCGTGACGAAGCCCCACACGGCGTCGTAGGCCAGTTCGTCGACCTGGGCGGATACGGCGATGACCCAACCGCCGAATGCGTGGAAAGGCGCGTGGCTGGGAACGTCGAAGTAGTCCCATTCGCCGGACTTGGAGTTGAAGACTTCGTGTGAGCCCGGCAGGATGTTGTAGCCCTGCAGGCCCTGGATGACGGAGGTCTCGGGCGAAGTGGCGCTGGTGACGGCGTCCCAGTTGTAAGTCTGGGCGACACGTCCGCCGTTCATGGCGTTGAGGGAATCACCGTAGGTAAAGTTGGTGCCGCCGGGAGGCGCCCAGTTCTGCATCTCTTCGACCCATTCGGTCAGGGCGCGAACGAAGCCGGGATTGTTGAGACGGGCTTCGCCGGTGTCGAGGTCGATGAAGTAGGCGTCGTCATCGGGGTGCTTGGCGTAGGCGGTGGCGCGAGAGTTGAAGCCCCACCAGAGGGTATCGCCGCGCTTGGTCATGCAGGCGGCGCCAAAGTCATCGTCCTCGCCGTTCTCGTTCCAGTCCCAGCCGGTGAAAAATTCACAGATGTTGCGCCACTGGTCCCAGGTTACCGCGCCTGTGTCGGGCGAGAGGTCGAAGCCGTAGCTGTCCTTGAAGCGGCTGTTGATGTCCTCGTTGGCGAACAGATCCTTGCGGAAGGAGTAGTAGTGGATATCGCCGTCGTAGGGCAGGGCGTAGATCTTGCCTTCCCATGAAAGAGTATTGGGAACTATATACTTGAGTGCCCGAAAAAATGCGTCTCGTGGGCTGTGGCAATA
>JAPOVP010000080.1 GCA_026708085.1 Caldilineaceae bacterium | reverse complement strand
CATCCAAGAGCAATCGCACATTAGCTCTTTCTCGTTACATAGGCTTAGTAGTTACCTTCTTTCTAACCTCGGACACGGCCCAGGCCGGAAATCCGTCCGGACTGGAATTGGGCGCAGAGACCACCCGCATCCGGACGGCGGACGCCTCTGTCGGCCAGCTGAAGGCTGCCGGCAACATCAACCTCATCGAAGAACGCCAGGTAGTCGCTCACATCGACGGCTTCGTCAAAGAGGTATTGGTCGAAGTCGGTGACACCGTCAACGTCGACGACCTTCTTCTGTCGCTGGACCAGGAAGACCTGCAGCGCGCAGTGGAACAGGCCCGCATCGACCTCGCCTCCTCCCAGATCAGGCTCAGGAGACTGCTGACAACCGCCGACGGAATAGACGTGGAGCTGGGGGAACTGAACGTCGCGCAAGCGGAGCTGGACCTGCAGAAAGCGCTCCAGGACCTGGCCGCCGCCCGGATGGTCGCCCCCATCACCGGCGCCGTTCTGACCCTCGATGCCGCCCCGGGAACCAAAGTCTCGTCGGGGGCTGTTGTCGCCAAGCTTGCCGACCCCGATCGCCTCGAGCTGACCGTGCAAGTGGCTGAAGTCGATATTCCCAGGATCGAAAGCGGCCGTCCCGTAGACGTCGTCATCGACGCCTTTCCCGACGAAACCTTCGCCGGAGAGATCAGCCGCATCGATCCCTTCAACAAAACCCAAAGTGGCGTCGTCAGCTATTCGGTCACCATACGACTTCTCGATAACGACTTGGACGCCGTACTGCCCGGCATGACGGCTGTAGCCGCCCTGCGCACCGAAGCGGTTGAAGACCGCTGGCTCGTCCCCTCCTCCGCCATTCAGGAGGTGAACGGCGAAACCGTTGTCGCCGTCGTGCGCGGCCAGGAGCGCTTCCCCCTTGCCGTCACCCCGGAGGGCATTCACGGAGAATGGACCGTTGTCCGCTCCGCCGGCCTGCAGGACGGCGACGAAGTCGTGGGCTCGACCGCTACCTTCGTGGAACAGTAACCCGCCGCCCGCATCTGCCTCTTGGAACTGTTTCAATCCCCCACCCAAAATGGACACGGGGAGCGAAGCACCCCGCAGGTCAACCACCCTGCCGGACTCCGAAAGGATGAAGGGAAAGTAGCGTGGTGATAAAGGCGGAGGATGGGATAGCCACATCGTTTTGTTCACCATCACTCTCGGGAGATGATTATGAACAGGATGGCGGCATTTATGTTGGCGACGTTGTTTTTCTTGGGTCTCATTATTTCAGTCGTTGGTTCACTGTAGCGACCTGGCCAGCTCTTTGTCACGCAATTTTGGTTGCTTAGGCAAAAATCTACGTGCATTCACGCGAAATCGCTGCTTTGCAGACCGGTGGGCGGTAGGACTCGAGCTGCTGGAAAGGGAGCGAAGGCGTTATGAAAATCCTGAAGAGACGAATTTTCTACGCCGTACTTGCTGGAATCGTGCTCGCAATCCTTCTGGAAAGACATACCAATATTGAGTTTGAATGGTGGTGGCTGCTTGCCTTGCCCTTTCTGTTTGGCGAAGTCATTATTTCTATTCTGAATCCTTTGATCCAAAGATGGAAAACTGTCCCCCTGGTTCGACGAATTGATAAGTGGTCGAAGACATAGGGGCGGGTGGTGCGGAAACTTCTGACAGGTTCACTTCTGTCGCGCTGCTCATAGCATCCTCGCCGCCGGCCCTGTTCAGGCGCCGTGACAGTTCCTTGATGGCACGGTTGGCCAGTTGGGGGTGATTATGGGGTGATGTCCTGTGGCGGACGTTCTATGGTTACATGTATGCTGAGGATCCCTAATTGCTGCCACGCTCCGCGTCGATAACGCGGCCTGCTTCTGAGGTTGCCCTTCACACTTGATGACGGCTGCATGCGAGAAGCGTGCCAAGGGTGAACTTCCTTGTGGCCGTCGCTGTGGGACTCTTCAATCCACGCTTCCTTAGTGCGTAGCAAAGCGTCCAAAAAGTCTGCGGAGTTTGGCGGATCCAGAGTGATCGGAAGGGGGGATCCCTGGCCTCTCCGGTGCGTTTGATTCGCTGAGGGGGCGTTCGGTTTTCGATCTGACAACGGCGCGGAATTCCCATCAAGGGCCCTGTTTAAGGCATGGACGCGCCGTGACAAGAACTGCTTAACCAACTCCGGGTCGGTCTTGAACCCGCAAATGCGCTCAGTCGTCTCCGTGAGTAAGTCAACCAGAAGATCATCGGGGGTTTCGACGATGTGATTCCAGGCTTCGATGATCGTCTTGTTGGTGATCTCTACTCGCTGCCGCGATTGCAGGAGATTCTCGGCCTCGGTGACCGCGTGGCCGCTGAGCACCCTTTCCCGGGAGAGGTACGCCATAAACCGTTGTTCAACGACGGCAGGTTTTTGGGATTCGAGGTCGATAGTTAAGAACCGTCTCTGCTCCCAACTGCCCTGCCGCAGGGGCAGGTAGAGCCACCAGGTCTGCCCGTTAGTCAGCGCAGCCAGCTTGACGCCCTCCTGAAAACAGTATTCCAGCAGTTGCTGCTGATGGCTCTCCAGGTTTTCGCCGGGCCGCTTGACCTCTATGAATGCTGCATTGGGTGTGCCTGGTTGGAGCGCAAAGTCGACGCGGCGGTATTCAACTGTGTACTCCGGGACTACCTCGGAAATGTCGAAGGTGTTCCATCCGGCAAGGTAGAGCAGCTTCAGGACCACGCCCTGTTTGGTGGCGGCTTCGTCCGGGTTGCGTAAAAGTACAGTGCTCTTGATTTGCTCAACCGTCTGGGCAATCGTCTTATTCATGCTCCCTTTTCTCCTGGAATTACGACCTCGGAACTTTCCGACTTAGTTCCTTTCTCCCGCAAGGCGTCTTCTAGTTGAGCATCGTCCATAGCCGCTCCTCCTAAGCGCCGCGTGGCCGCGCTTGTGGCCAGATGTGGTACTGGCGAAACGCTGGCTTCACCTCCACGTATGCCGCCAGATTACGCCCCTTTCTGATCTCTTTCCCCATGCTGGCCGTCTGCCCCGCAAGCTCCGCAATATACTCCAGTTCATAGTTCTTCATGTCGCGTATCTCGCCGGCGTACAAAATACCGAACAGGTGATGGATAGCGCTCATTGGGCGCGCCGGTGTCAGATCCAACATCGCCCGCAACTTCCCGGCCAGCTCGATATGAAGCGCATCGGTCCGTTCAGTCATGGTCCTCTCCCTCCAAGCCGTCCTCCATTCCACAGGTCAGGGTTGATCTCAAAAAAAGGCTCTCTTCCTCTCGAACCAGCCCGTTTCTTCGGTCCAGGTCCACAGCTGATACCGGGCGGCGTTCCCGATCTCCTTCCAGGAAAGCTCGATCGCCTCTACGTAGTGACCCCCTTCCCGTTGGAACTACTCATCGGGATAGAAGCCGGATGCGAACAGCAATCCGTCATGCCGCACGACCCAGGTATGTTTGCGGGCGTTCTCTCCTGTCTCTGGATGACGGAAAATGTAGCTGATCCACTTGCCCGCCTCGGTTGCGCTCATCAGATCATCGCCGTAGAAGTAGCCGCTGGCATCGACGCGCAGGGCCGGATCCCTGCTAATCATGTCTGCGTTGGGCGAAGCAATGGCATACCCATCCGCATCCACAATGAATACGTACCACTGACCATGCACGCTCTCTTCTGAACTGTAATGCTCGACGGTCGGATCCCTGCCGTTGCGATTATAGTAGCGGATCGCGTCCTGCACCATTGACCTGGTGTAACCCGCTGCTTCATTTTCGGTTGGAATGGCAACGCAACCGGCAACAAGGAGCGAAAGGGCAAAGAATAGGGTTGTAAAACGAACCATGTCTGTCTCCTCGTAACGACTAAGCCTGAGAGGGAAGTGTTGGTCAAGAAAGGCGTTGCGGCTGGTTGGACTCACTCAGGCATCGAGGTTATTTGCCGTATCCCACAGTTCGCCTTGCTGATCTGCGTCTTCAATGGTGGTAATGCGTTCGTCAAGCGTTTCGACACGGACAAGCAACTCTTCGATGAGTTCGCCCAGGCCAGTGACGATACGCTCGTCGTTGCCGGTTTCCTGGGCGTTGGCGCTGACCACGGCGAGACAGAAGAGGAGTAAGATGGCAACTATGATAAGCAGTGCGTAGACATTGGCGCGTTTCATGGATTCTCCTCCAGTGGCAGTGTGCGGCTGCCTTGCAAAACGATCAAAGCGTTGATGTCGGTTCGCAAAGCGCGCGCTTCCGCCAGGGTGCGCGGGAGCGACTCGGCGCGCCGCGCGCGTATTGCCGCTGAGCGGGGACGGCGTTGCGGCCCGGTCGCACAGTTTCCGACCGCATGAACGACCCGCCGGTGACAGGAACAGAGAGGCCCGTCAGAAAAGCGGCGCCGTCCGATGCCAGGAATGAGACGGCGTGCGCGAGGTCTTCGGTTTGGGCCAGGCGGCCTACCGGGGTGCTCCCAGCCGTCCCGGACAGAAGGGCGTCCGTCGCCTCTTTCACCTGCAGCGCAGAGTTGTTGAACAGGTTGGTCATGTGGCCGACCCGCTCGGTGGGGGGCAGGCTGGGGCAGATGGCGTTGACCGTGATCCCGTGCCGAGCCAGCTCCTGGGCCAGGGACTGTGTCAGGCCGATGATTGCGCACTTGGATGAGCAGTAGGCGGCAAAACGGGTAATGCCTCGCAGCCCCAACACCGAGGAGACGCTGATTATGCGGCCGCCGCCGCCGAGCGCCATCATCTGACGCGCGGCCGCCTGGCTGCAGATAAAAGTCCCATTGAGATTGACCGACATGACACGGTCCCACTCATGCTGGGGCACGCCGCCAAGCCTGCCCCTAACGCCGCCACACCCGCCGTCTTGAGAAATGCGCGTCTGGAAACCGCACGAGCAATCATCGTTCATCTCCTTTCCGTAAAGTGGCTAAATAGGAATCGTCAACCCCTAATCCACTAAGCAGTTCTCCGCGTCCTCCGCGGACAAAAAGAGCCGTTCTCCGCGCCTACCAGGCCTGGTGTGCCACCTCATAGCTCGTGCTCACGGTGAAGATATAGGGCTTGTTTTTGCTGTAAGGCGTATCCGCGTATTGGGTGCTGACCCGGATCGCCTTCTCATTGGGTAGATAGTCGATCTGAACCGGCTTGCCCGTCATGGGATTCGTCCCGCGGTACAGTTCAACCACGGCCTGAACCAGCGAGTGCGTCTCCGCCAGCTCGCTGAATGAAGACAGAGATGGCCCTGTTTGAACACCGCTTGGCCCGATGAAATAGTACTGAAGCCCCCAATCGGTTACGCACAATTGCGCCGGCGTAGCCGCATGACTCACGATGCAAGGCGTGCTTGGCCTTGGCGCCGCTGACGGCCTTGGCATGGCCGTGCTGGTTGCCGTGGGTATGGATGTGTTGGTTGGAGCGGGGGTGTTGGTTGGGATGTCTGTCGGGACGGTTGTGGGAGTAGGTTCTGGCGTGTAGGTGTTGGTCGGGACAGGCGTGTTGGTTGGGTCTGGTGGACGTGCCGTGTGTGTAGCCGTCGGCGTGTGCGGGTCGCACCCTTCCCCAGCATCCAAAGGATCATGTTGGGGGGGAGAACCGTCAGCACACGGATGTGCCATCACCGTTGTCGCGTCCTGCGCCATCCAGATCAGACCGACGGCCAGGGCAAGGGCCCCGAGGATCATCAGCGCCAGCGAGCGTCTCCTGTCTTTTCGCATCAAGAACTTCTCCTCCTGATCTCATTAAATGTGGCTGTCGGTATCGGAGCGGAACGGAACGCAGACGGGTGCATGGAAGCCGAACAGCCGCCGGCCTGACGCTCCGATGCCGCGGAACTGCCCGGATACCTGATGTGCGACCTGTGCGAGTATGACTCGTCAGCCGGTCTCCTCTGGAACTGTGTCGAATGTGACACGATCTGAAGAGAGGAGATCGGCCGGTGGATCGAAACCATCTACTATCTTTGTCTGAAGAATCTGTTATATGCGGGGGGAGGGGGGCGAAGCCTGTCCTGGCGGGGAAGGCATAGCGGGCGCAACTTCAATCAGACCGGTTGGCCGCAGTTCTCTTGACGCCTCTTGCTTCTGGCACATCTCTTCAACGACCGCGTATACCCATGGACCAAAATCGTCAACGTGGTCTCCCGTTCGAAATCTCCTCCTGGCGACCTGCTTCGGCTGCTTCCGAACGCCAAAGCTGTCCCGCCAGGGGACTCTTTCATTCCCTGTCCAGCATAGGGGCTAGTGTCAGTATACAGCACGAAAATAACATTTATATCTAAATTGCACCTTTTTTTATATAAATGTTGTATCAATATCCTCCAAATGGCAGAATGAAGACCGTCTATGCCATACGCGGCTCTGTGCCCCGTTGCCTTTTGGCGAATGCCATTCATAATGTGCCAGCTGCAAGCCCACCGCATCCCCCGTAGAGGCGCCCCTCCGAGGACCTAAAATAGCTGAGCCGTTCTTCGTGTCCTTCGTGGATCAAGAGAAGTCAGAAGTTCTCCGTGCCCCTTCGTGTCTTCCGTGGACGAAAGCAGTTCTCCCCGCCTCTCCGTGGATCAACCGGTGTAAACTGTCCTTCGTGGCTATCCCGGTTCAGGCAAACGGCAACCCGCCCCCAAGCCGGCGTCTGACCCCTGCGGGGCGCCGTCTTGCCACATAGGGAAACAGAGAAGAAACCCGCCGGCGAATCCTACGGGCGTTGGACCACTTCGAAGATTATGTTGGAGGAGAAAAAATCAGCGGCCGGTCCCGCGTCGTCGAGGAGCGTGAGCAAGCCGTAGCGGGCGCCGGTCAGCGAGCAGGCGGAGTCGAGGACGCTTTGCAGAACGGCGTTGAAGTCGAGGCTGTCGCCACCGAACTGCTGCCCTAACGGATCTCCTTTACTTCTACATCCGGCAAAGTGGGGAATTCATTCACACCCAAGGCCTTGCGAATCTTGGGAAAGTTCGGTTCAGCGTCAAGCGGGATGGTGAGTGTCACCAGCGTGCCGCCTTCATCGGGTTTCGTCACGGTCAGGGTGCCGCCCAGAGTTGCGGCCCTTTCGTGCATTCCCTGCAGTCCATACGAGCTGCTGCCGTTGTGCGGAGCAAAGTCTCGCCCGTCATTGCGCACCGTCAGAATCAGTTCACCGGCGGCAAGCTCCAGCGTCAAGAAGATGTTTTGCGCATCGGCATGTCTCGATGCGTTCGTCAATGACTCCTGCACGACGCGAAAGATTGCCAGACTCTGGTCGTCGGAGAGAGGGAGGGCATCGGGCAGCTGCGTATGGATGGTGGTGCCGTTGCGCGCGGTGTACTCATCCGTCAGCCGCTGAAGCATGTGGGGCAGAGTTTCGCGGGTTATCTTGGAAGAGTGGAAGGCGTGAACGATCGCGCGCAGTTCCGTGAGGCTTTCGTGGAGTTGCTCAGAGACGGAGTCGATTGTCGAGATGGCGCGCTGCGTTCTGTTTTCACTCAGAAGATGCCGCACGCCTTCGATCAGTACAGTTGCGGCCGTCAGTCTGTGGCCAAGTTCGTCGTGCAGATCTCTGGATATTCGTTCGCGCTCTTCTATCGCAGCCAGATTCTCGATTCTTGCGGACTGCTCCTGCAGAAGCCGGTTGGAGGTCATCAGTTTTGCCGCCAGCGCTTCGGTTTCCTCCCCTTTCCTCCTGGCCCGCAACTGATTGAAAATCATCAGAGTGACAAAGACAAGAAAGGCCTGGAAAACCCATGCACGAATGAGAGGGGTATCCACCATGCTGGGCTCCGGATGCAGATAGAAGTTTCCCACCGCGGCGACGGAGAGGAGGAGAAGGAGCCAGGCCCACCTGGAGCGGCCGCGGGCCAGCACGATGACTTGTACATAGAGAATTGTGGACAACAGACCGAAATTTACATCCTGTGCAATCAGCCACGAGAGTAAGGAGATCTGGATCGCGAGGTAGAGATGTACGCCCAGAAAGGCTCTGTCTTTGGCCAGCGGCCTTCTGCACCAGATAAGGAGGTTGAAGAGGAGCAGCGCCAACTGATCGACGGGCCGCGGCACTGAGAGGGAGCCCCTTACGCCGACTATGAGGGCAAGAACGGAGAGTATTGTAATTTGGGCGCCAATTTTGAGGAGAAAGTTCTCATTGAGGACAATGCGCTTTAGATTCAGCATATCAGGCAAATCCTACGGCATTGCAAGGAGGGGCAGCGCAGACGAAATTCCATAGCCGCTATTTCATACCTGCTTTGCGATGCGGCGCAGCTCGTTGAGCCCTTTCTTGAGCTGGTCATGGACGGTATTAAGGCTGGCAGCCACGCGTCCCGGATCCTTATCCAGCAGCAGAACCGCGCCTTCCAGCTGAACAATGGCGACCGTCATCTTGTGGCCGAGGCTATGGTTCAACTCTCTTGCAAGACGGTTGCGCTCTTGTGCTGCAGCCAGATTCTCAGCCTGCTCTCTGGACTCCTGCAAAAGCGTATTGGCCTCGGCCAGTTGAGACATCAGATGGCGGATCTTTTCTCTGTCCCGCCTCACCGTGGCGATACCTGCGCTCAGAATGCAGGCAAGGATGAAGCCGACAGCAACCATAAGCGCTCGTGGACCGGGCGCCAGTTCGCCCTCAAGATGAAAGAGAAAGTTTGCCAGCATAGCGAGAGTGAGAAAGACGCCGTTCCAGACCAGTCCGGGGCGGGCACTATAGAACAACATCGCCTGCACCGACAGAACAAAAAGGAGGTAGACAAAGATAAAATCTTGTAGCAGTGCCAGTGAGGCGATCATGCCCTGAATCAGCATATATCGGTTGGCCCGCCGGGGGTTGTCTACCGGCAGTAGCCACAGGAGAATGCTGAAGATCGAGGCTGCAAACAGGGGAATGATCCCCGGCAGCGAACCTCTCTGAACAAGAGTCTGAACTACCGCGATCAGGACAATTGCCTGCGCGGCGAATTTGACAACGAGGTTCTCTCTATGAAGGAAGGATAGGAAAGGCATTCAGGGCACCTGGCTTCCTGCAGAAACGATACGAACAGCAGGGCAGATTATAGGCTAGGTTGGAGCAGACCATCAAATGTCTCGCGGTTGGGCATACTGCGACTGTACGGGAGATTTCCGGGTCTGCGGCAGTCTAGGAAGCTAGACGGCGAGCTAGTTCCCAGGAGCGGCGAAATTCAGGGCAACTGGGAGGGACTTCGGAGGCCGTCGTCTCCCGCAAAGGGCCCCCTCCAGGGCCTCCCAACCGTCCGTCATCTGTATCGGGCGCCGGGAAGCCTATGCACCGGAGGTGACACAGATGCGGAACGGCCCTTTCCCTGCAGATCGGAGGACATACGCGCTGAGGAATGCTTACGCAAGTCCGGCAATGGTCTGCTTCTCTCCATCTGGCAACTCTGGCAGGTAACCGGTTTCGACGCAGATTCGAACCCCGGATAGATAGGGAGAGAATACCAGCCGTTCGGGCACGGCTGACAGTGCCAACTGACATGGAAGGAGTCATTCGTCAGCCGACCAGGCGGTCTGTGAGAAGCTGAGTTCGGCGCGAACGGTTTTCGTCGGCTCCTGGGTTGGCGCCGGTTGCTGGTCCTGCTGTTCAGGGGTCGGGGTTGGCTCCTGGGCTTGCGCGATCGCGGGAATGGCGGCGAGCAGAAGAAGCGCAGTTACCACCAATGCTGTGATGAATGCAACCGGCAGGGCGGATTGCGTGCGGGAAGACAGAAGTGAGTTCATGCTTAACCTTTTCTCTGTTGACAGAGGACATTTGTGCGAACCGCAAGTCAGGTAGGGTTGCTGTTCGCTGGTCTGCTTTGATCTGCTTGAAGAGAATAGAGGGGATGCGGTCACGCCGTACAGTGCCGATCGTCTATGAATGGGCATATGACTTCAGCAAGCCGGTGTGGGCGACGATTTGCCGCAGGCAAGGCTGTCGGTCGTCCAATGCCACGCGGCAGTTCGGATTGGCGGCCTGCAAATCGGTGTTGTCGTCGGCAGCCTGGGTCCGGTTGTCGTACGAAAACTCGGACCTGGCGAGAGAGGCGTTGTAGTCGCCGTTCACGGCGCGGACATAGACTCGGTACCTGGCGCCGCTTATGGAAAGGGAGAAGCGCTGCGGAGAGTTGGGCGCGAAGTGGTGGGTGATCGTGTAGGAGCCGCTGCCATCGGCCACCGCATATACCAGCTGCGTGGTCGGGCTGCATCCGGACTCCGCTTCAAGACACCGTACGACCCGATATTGGGAGATGTCATTGAACTTGACGCCGGTTGGCGCTTGCCATGAGACCTCGAGCGCGTGATCGCCCGGTGTGACGGTGATCGTCCAGGCCGATCTTGAGAATGCCGGCGTGTCGGGTTAGGAGTTAGAGGCGCGGAGAACTGCTTTCTGTCCGCGGAGGCGCGCGCGGTTGAGACAGCGAGGCAGAGTCAGTTGGGCAGGCTGCAACGCCTGATTACCCCTCAGTGCCGGGGCAGGGGTCGGGCGGGACCAGCTGAAGGGCCCTCCGCTTTTCGCAGAGTCACGTGACCTTATCGGTGTCTGTCGGCACTGGACTCAGTGACCGTCCGAAAGCTAAAGTAAATACCACGCTTCTTTATCAATTCCCATAGGCGCGAAAGCGACACACTGAGGATGTTCGAATCGCTCATAGTACGGAACGGCGCAGAGATGTGGCGCCGATTGTGATTGCGCAGGTTTGTGACGGCCGGACTCGAAGAGAATAAAACAGCAATAGGGAGTTCAGATGACAGGCACGCTAATAAACATTACGGCAATCCTGATTGGCAGCACGATCGGAATCGTGTTGGGCAACAGACTGCAGACTAAGATGCAGGAACTGGTCCTTCAGGGCGTATGCATGATCCTGCTGGTCATCGGCGTTAATATGATCAACGAATCAAGCAACATCCTCATTCCCATGGCCAGCATCGTCATCGGCGCAATCCTCGGCGAGTTGATGGGGATTGAGGAGTTCGTGCGCCGGCTGGGAGAGCGGATTGAAACTCGCTGGAGCATGCAGGTGAACCGGGGCAAGGTTGTTTGGAACGCCCCCCGCGCATTCATGACGTCCAGTCTGGTCTTCTGTGTTGGGCCGATGGCTGTTGTCGGCAGCATTCAGGAGGGCCTGTTTGGGAATTACGAACTGCTGACCGTCAAGGGGGTAATGGAGGGACTGATCGCCATCCCGATTGCGGCTTGCATGGGCCCGGGCGTCCTGTTCAGCGCGGGGGCGGTGGGCATCGTGCAGGGAGGACTCGCCGGGCTGGCGAAAACCATTGGCCGTTTCACCATGGCGGGAAGCGCATTCAACCCGGAATCGCTATGGGTCATGGAATTGACGGCTACGGGCGGCATCATGATTCTGTGCGTCGCGTTGTCGTTATTAGAGTTGAAGAAGATCCGAGTCATCAATTTGGCGCCGGCTCTCATCATTGCGCCGTTTCTCGTAACGCTGTTAGGGAGATTCGGACTTGCCTGGTGAGGAAGTATCCGTATGGCTGTGTCTGTGTGGAACTATCTGCCCAATGTCCTGTCATGTGGTGAAGTTGGGCGTGAGAGAGATCAGTAGTTGCCAAGAGGACATACCCTCTGTAAGAGAGTATGTCCTTTGATTGTCGAGTCTGCGCAGAGTCTCCTGCAAGTTTGGTCAATGGCAAACAAGAATAGATCCGCCAGGAACTGCCCAGGCCATTTGCCCTACCCACTTACAACATAAAGCCCGCCGGCTATTTCGGCGGGCTTTATGTTGTAAGGCAATATCACAGTTCGATCAGGACAGAGAATAAAGAAAAAGGTATTGAGAATTTACGGGCTACATTAGCGAATCTTGGTGCCCGTTTCGTTTGGAGTCATTTAGTAAAAAATTGAGCGTTCTCTTATCAATCAGTTCTACAGCGTTGTTGCCGGAAAATTCCGTCCTTTTCCCTGTGTCAAATACTTCTGCCGCCAGTCCAGCATTTTCACAGTGATTAAAGATGGTGTTGAGTAAAATAGGCTTGAAATCCTCTGGATAATCACCAGTTTTGCAGTCAAGCATTATTCGTGGCTGTTGCCAAATTTTTTCGTCGTTTCTGTGGTAATACCAACCCAAATCTGCAAAAATGCAAGTGTCAAGCGGGCGCAAATCAAACCAAAAAACGGATGGGTTTTTGCGAGATTGCCGAAAACCCATTTGTAACAACACCATAGCATTTGCATATAATTGTTTGCGAACATGAAAGAAAAGTGGTTGACCTATTCGGTCAGTGACCCATGTTTTCATTTTTTGGTTTGTTTCGGGCCGTCTTTCTATCTTAGTTAGTTTCGACATGGCTACCTTCATCTGATCCCCTTTTTCTTTTTCCCAGTTTTCCCTAGCCAGCTTGCACTTCGGGCATCTTTCAATGTCTACATTGATACCTTTGTGAGCAATAATTTCTGATTTGAGGTTGTCAAGGCTATCCCAGTCAGGATAAATTGAAAATACAGGATTGCCAGATTTTAGATAAAGATCGGCAGTTTCAGGCTCCAAATCGTGAGTAACAACAACCTCGATTATGATTGGACACTTGTTTTTTCGATGAATAACTATATCCGACCTTGTGCCCTGAACAATCTCCCGCTCCGCTTGAATTGATGTCATTCTTGAAATGATGTTGTACGCAACCTGCTTTTTACACATCGAACATACATATCCAACTCGATATTTTTCATCAGTTCTTGCGGCATCTTTGACTGATTGAACAATTAAACTCTGCGCCATTTTATGTAAAATTTCATCTGGGTCGGAACACTCACCCTTCTTTTTATGTGCAAAATGTGGACGTTTCACCTTCCCTTTTCTGGGCACCATTTCCTTTTTGCAGCCTACGCACAGGTAAGTTACCCCTCTTTTTGCATCATGGACACTAATCAAACGACCACCTGAATCGAACGCAAGCGGATGAAGGATTGATTTCATGTCTAATAGCCCCTAACTACTCATTGCCAAGAAAAATCATGAGGGCAAGAATGATGATGCCTATGGCGTACCAATTGGCCCGTGTCATGAGATAGTATCCTCGTTATCTTGACTTGTCCGCGTGCCCCTTTATCTCCACAACTTTTGTTTCTAGCTCCTCTATAAGTGCTTTAAGGGAATTCTCCCATTCTGTACCTGTATTTTCCCGTAAGGCCACATATTGAGACAAGGCAATTCCCCTTCCAATTGCGCCTGCCTTGCTTCTCTCGCCAGTGAGCCCTGCCCTCCTCGCCATAAATGCAAGCCCCCAAGGTTCAAACTCTCTGAGTTCGTCGGCATACTTTATGCCAAACAAAAAGCATGGGATAACCTGTCCTGCATCAGGATATGTTTCATACATGGGTTTTAGTTTCTCATTGGCCCACTTAGTAAGCAGTTCAGCTAGCTCGTTATCGTTATCCGTAGAGCCTTCGGATATGTTTTCTGTATTGTTGTCCATCAGTCTTTCCTTTCTCTGCTTTAACGAGTGAGTATTTATGAAGGGCCGCCTGCCGTTCCACAGGACGGACAGGTGTTCGTATGCACACACCTTTGAACCTGGGTACACGTTCGGAAACGCACGGCAGGCTGGCCAGCTCATTCAAAAGAGCGAAACAGTCACCCCGAATAGAACGAGGATGCCCGTCAAATATAGGAACAGCACGAATAAAGCTTGACGGTCAGACATCACGGAAGATAGGACGCCGAAACATGGGCCAACCGACTTTGCCCTGCGCTAGATCTCTGCAAATTCAATGTGATACCCAAAGATTCCGGGATTCAAGCAGTTCAGGCCACCGGTTATGGGGATCGCGAGAGGAATGCCCGCTTCAACTGTCTGAGAATTGAGTTGATTCGACTGGATTGGAGGAAGATGATTTCCGGTCAAATCAGTCCTAACTCTTTGGCCCGTGCGACGGCGTGGGTACGGTCCTGGACGAAGAGCTTACTCAAAAGGGATGAGACGTAATTTTTTACTGTCCCTTCGGCCAGGTGGAGTTGCTTGGCGATTTCCCAGTTGCGAAGACCGTTGGCCATCAGGCGGAGGATTTCCAGCTCCCTTTCGTTTATCGGGTCTTTCAGAAATTCAGATGCGTTCCGGGAAGAATCTGGAGATGGCAGACTGACAAACTCGCTGACAACTTTGGTGGCCGTAGTGCTGTCCATCCACACTTCTCCTTGATGAACGGTGCGCACTGCTTCGGCCAATTTGTGTCTGTTTGTCGCTTTCAGCAGATACCCGCGGGCGCCGGCCCGAAGGCCTTCGAAGATGTACCGATCGTTTTCAAAGGTTGTAAGAATAATGATCTTCGCCTGCCGGTCGCCGGCGCAGATGCGCCTGGTGGCGTCGATGCCGTTGACCCCCGGCATGTGCACATCCATCAACACGACGTCAGGCCGAAGATCGGCATACAGGTCGATGGCCTCTTGGCCGTTGCCGGCCTCTCCAACCACGAACAACTCGTCAATTGCGTCAAGGACTAAGGCCATCCCATCGCGGAACAACGGCTGGTCGTCTACCAGCATCAGCGAGATCTTTTCAGTCATCCCTAACAGGGTCTCTTGCCAGTTGGGGAAAGCCAGCTTCCTGACTTGCAGACAGCTGGGAGCCCCGACGTAGTTTGCTTTGGCTGGTCTCGAACGCCAAGGATATCAGTTTTCTCACCGGAGGACTCTTTTCGTTCGCTATCCAGCATAGGGGCCAGTTCCAGTATACAGTATGTAAATAACATTTGTATCTAAATTGCGCTCTTTTCCATATAAATGTTGTATCAGTATTCCTCCAAATGGTAGAATGAAGACCGTCTATGCCCTGCGCGGCGCTAGGCCCCGTTAGCCACTTGGCGAATGCCATTCATAATGTGACAGCTGCAAGCCCACCGCATCCCCCCGCAGGGGCGTCCCTACGAGGACACGAAATAACTTAAGCTGTTCTTTCGTGTCCTTCGTGGATCAAGAAAGCAGTTCTCCGTGTCCCTCCGTGGATCAACCGGTGTAAGGTGTTCTTCGTGGATATTCTGGTTCAGGCAGACTTCAACCAGCCCCTGAGCCCGCGTCTGACTCCTGCAGCGCACCTTCTTACCAGATAGGCAAACAAAGATGAAGCCCGCCGACGAACTCACCCAAGAGATTGAAGCGCTGCGGGAACGTCTCTCCCGCTTGAGCGAACGCCTCTCCCGCCTGAGCAGGGCCAGCCTGCTCATCAACGAGAGCCTCGACCTCGACGCCGTCCTGCAAAGCGTCCTCGACTCCGCCCGCTCCCTCACCGGCGCCAGCTATGGCCTTCTCACCCTCCTCGACGACGCAGGGCCGGCCGCTGACTTTCTCTCCTCCGGCCTGACCCCCACAGTGGTCCAGCGCCTGTGGGATCTGCCCGATGCCTTGAAACTCTTCAAATACGTCGGCAACACTGCCGAACCGCTTCGCCTGCCCGACCTGGGCGGCTACATCAGGTCGTTGGGCCTACCCGAACCCCGCCTGCCCGGCGGCGCGACGCTCCCAAAGGCCTTTCTGGCCGTCCCCATCCGCCACCGCGGCGAACGCGTCGGCAACATCTTTCTGGGCAAGGCAGGGTCCGATCACGACTTCACTTCAGAAGATGAAGAGACTCTGGTCATGTTTGCCTCCCAAGCCGCACTCGTCATCGTAAACGCGCGCCGCTACCGCGACGAGCAGCGGGCCCGGAACGACCTGGAAACCCTGATCAACACCTCGCCGGTCGGTGTCGTCGTATGCGACGCAGAAGCAGGTGTCCCGGTCTCCATCAATCAGGAGGCCAGGCGGATCGCCGGCAGCCTGCAGATGCCCGGCCGCCCCCTGGAGGAGCTCCTCGAGGTGATAACCTGCCGCCGCGCCGACGGCCGCGAGATCGCACTCGGAGAGTTCCCCCTGGCCCAGGTGCTCAGCACCGGCGAAACCGTACGCCTTGAAGAGATCGAATTGCAGGTCCCCGACGGCCGCAGCGTCAAGACGCTGATCAACGCCACGCCCATCCACTCGCAGGAGGGCGCGGTCGAATCGGTTGTCGTGACCATGCAGGACATGACGCCGCTCGAGGAGCTGGAGCGGCTGCGCGCCGAATTCATGGGGATGGTGAGCCACGAACTGCAGACCCCGCTGACCACGATCAGAGGCTCCGCACACACCCTTCTGGACGATGCAGCCTCCATCAACCCCGCCGAAATGCGCCAGTTCCACCGCATCATCTCCGAGCAGGCCGACCGCATGCGCAGCCTCATACGCGACCTGCTCGATGTGGCTCACATCGAGACCGGCACGCTTTCCGTCTCCCCGGAGCCGTCCGATACCGCCTCCCTGGTGGACGAGGCCCGCATCATGTTCGTGAGCGCAGGCCGCACGAACAGAATCCATATCGACGTCGACCCGGACCTGCCTCAGGTCATGACCGACAGACGCCGCATCGTCCAGGTCCTCAGCAATCTGCTCGCCAATGCGGCCAGGTATTCCGACGAGCAGTCCACCATCACCGTGCGCGCGGTGTTGAAACAGTTTCAGGTGGTCGTCTCGATCGCCGACGAGGGCAGGGGCATACCCGCTGAGCGGCTCCCGCTTCTGTTCAGAAAGTTCTCCCGCGTCGACGGGGCGGACCGGCAGGGAGACCTTGGCGGGTCGGGGCTCGGCCTCGCCATCTGCAAAGGCATCGTCGAGGCGCACGGGGGCCGCATCTGGGCCGAAAGTGACGGTCCCGGCCAGGGCGCGCGCTTCATCTTTACCGTTCCAATCGTCGAGAAAGAAAAAACCGAACCCGCGTCGTTCACCGCCGAACCCGGGAACGAGACGCAGGAGCGGACGCGCATCCTCGTCGTGGACGACGACCCCCACGCCCTCAGATACATCCGCGACGTCCTCTCCAAGTCAGGCTATGACCCGATAGTGACTGGGGAACCGGAGGAGGTCGACAGCCTGATAGCGAAAGAGAGGCCCCATCTCGTCCTGTTGGATATGATGCTGCCGGGAGTCGATGGGATCGATCTGATGAGGAATATCCTGGAGAAAACTGCTCTGCCCGTTATCTTTCTGTCCGCCTACGGCCAGGAGAACGTCATCGCCAAGGCCTTCGACACCGGGGCCGCCGACTATGTCGTGAAACCCTTCTCGCCCACCGAACTGGCCGCGCGCATCAGGTCGGTCCTGCGCCAGCGCGCCGGCGCCGGCTATCTCGGGCAGCCCGAAAACTATGTCTTGGAAGACCTGGTCATCAACTATGCGGAACGCCGCGTGGCTGTGGCCGGACAACTCGTCGTGCTGACCGCGACCGAGTACGCACTGCTCTACGAGCTGTCGACCAGCGCCAGTAGGGTGCTGACCCACGCGCAGTTGCTGCAACGGGTCTGGGGGCCGGAGAACTCCGGTGACGCAGGGCTGGTCCGCACCGTCGTCAATAGACTCCGGCGTAAACTGGGTGACGATGCGCACGACCCCAGATACATCTTCACCGAACCTCACTTCGGCTACCGCATGAAAAGAAGCGGGACAGTGGAGTAGGTGGTTTACTAAGCGGCCGGCACCCCCGGTTCCGGTATAGCCCCGGGCTGGGCAATTTATTCATCAACCACCTTAGCTCGTGGTCCAGTTTTTGGGGCCCACTTCAGTTATCCCCCCGTACACAAGCTGTCGCTGCGCCCCAATTGTTGCTAATGTGCCGCCAAACTGGGTGACTGCAGGTGCGGCCGGGCAGTGTGCAGGTTGGGCATGTGGCGCCTCGCGCCGGCGCGCGCCGACACCTGCCAGGCGCGACCAAGGACACGCCGCGCCGGCCGTGCCGGACCATGCCCGCCTGTATTGCTCCTTCTTTTTCTGGGGAAGCTGTGTCTGTGTGCGGATGCTGCCGAGGGGTGAGACAAAGAGGCCGGCATCCCAAGCAGCGAACTCGACAGCTCGCGACCTTCGCGTAGTCAATTAAAACCTGAATCCCTATCAACACCAACAATCACTTCACACCTGCATACAAACCACGGCACCGAAACTCAGCCTCGATAGCGTTATGCACGGCCCGGGCCTCCGACTCGGCGCGAACCGCATCGGCAGCCGAAGGCTACGGCCACTCGCCGGGGTACCTGGCCAGTACAGCCCACCCGGTCAGATCAGCCAGGTCAGCCCGGACAGGCCAGCTGTCCGGCAGCAGATTGCGCAGCGCGTTCAGGTCATGGGTGAAGGGGAAATCGATCTCCTCGAGCACTAAAGCCGCCTTCAACGCCCTTTCCGCGGCCTGCTGCGAGTGCCAGCAGACGTGACGCGGGGCAGACTAGCGGTCCGCCAGCAACCGTCGGGCTGCCTCAAGATCCTCGGCCGCGAAGCGCAGCCAGCGTTGGGCCTCCCGTACGACGAGTTCAACGTCGTTCATACACGACCTTCCCCTCGCGCCGCGCGCAGAACGCTGCCGACGACGTTGCCGCGGCGCGCGATCTCATCCGGCGTGGTCACCACGATGTCCTTGCTGACGCTGAGGTCGCCCAGGGACCGGCTCATTTCGACCGCGGCGCGACCCTTGTCCTCTACCTCGTCCATGACCACGAGCAGGTCGACGTCGCTCCAGCGATTGTCGGTGCCGCGCGCACGTGAGCCGAAGAACAGAATGCGCGCCGGCTGGAAGCGGGCGACGATGCGTTCTAATATCGTATCGACGATGGCTTGGTTGGTCACTGCTCGCCCCTGGCCTGGTCGGGCAAAGTTGACTGTCCCGCGGCGTTGACCGCAACGCGTCAGTCAGGCGATCTCCGGCCAACGCCGTACCAGGACATTATGCCCCAAGGCAGATTGGGCGCGGCTTTCCTGTTCGTAGATGCGGTAGGCCAATTCGCACGCGGCTTATATCTTAGCCTGCAGTTGCGCGGCCCCCCCCCGCCGCCCTGACCACGCCCGCGACGCAGATAATGCATCATCTCCCGGATGGTGCGTCGGCGGTTTCCTCGTACACGCGAGGACAGGCCTTTCGACGAATCTCTGGTGAAATTCAGGTTTGTAATACTTATGTAACAGTTTCTGCCCTGATCCGCATTTTGCATGCTCAGACAAATGTGCTATGCTGATGTCCTAACCGTATAAAAATGACCCGGCGCGACTGCAATCGCCCGGGTCCGGACCACGAGGATATAGCTCATGGCCACCACGATTGTACCCCAACCAGTATTCCAATTTCAAAGCGGCGTCGCGCCTCGGGCATCCGGCCCGGGGTCTTTGCGCGCCCAGAGCCCACAGGAGGCACCATGAAAGACCAGTTTTACGGCCCCAACTACCGCGTCGTCCGGGGGGAAGCGTTCGCCCGTTCCGGAGGGACCTGCCAGGGATGCGGTATGGCGCAGGCGACCGAGGCGCATCACTGGACATACGTACCCGACGAAGAGGTGACGAGCGACCATCTTACTGCCGTTTGCAGCGTGTGCCATTTTCTATTCACGACATTGCGGCGCCAGCTGAGTCGGGGCGTCGACCGCTTCGAACTTTACAGCAGAATTGAGGAGGCAATCGCATCATGCAGTACAGAATCACAGTCAGCGGGGTTAGCCCGATCATCCACCACAACGGGGCAGCCGGGCTTGACACCCGCAGTGCTGTCAGCCGTGAGATCGCAACGATCGCGGCCAAACGCGGCGGCAACCGCACCGCAGCCGACGACGACCGGC
Organism: Caldilineaceae bacterium; assembly: GCA_026708085.1. Lineage (GTDB taxonomy): Bacteria > Chloroflexota > Anaerolineae > Caldilineales > Caldilineaceae > Bin5. The sequence goes on along the minus strand of JAPOVP010000080.1, from coordinate 93,455 downwards.
TTCGAGAGCTCGAAGCCCAACGCGCTCTTTGGCTCGACGAGAGCGGAGCGCCTGCGATCCCAGCGACGGCTATCCGAGCAGCGATCGAAAGCGGAGCCCGCAAACGAAAACAAGGGCCGCAAGTCAGGGGCGGGTTGATGGTGCTGAGCACTGCTTTCGCCTATGACAAAGAGAAGTACGGCACAGACGTCAAGGAGCTTGGCCGCACGACGCAGTACACCGTTCCGGTTGTCGTGCAACGCAGTAGAATTCTACGGACGCGGGCGAAGTTTGATACGCCCTGGTCCTGCACATTTGAACTGGATGTGGATGATGAGCAGATCGACCTGAGCCAGCTGCTTGAGTGGTTGGACATTGCCGGCCGCCAAATTGGGCTCGGGGACTGGCGTCCGGAGAAAAGCGGTGTGTTCGGCCGGTTCACTGCCCCGGATATCGAAAAAGTTAAATCGGTCGAGGTACAGCATGGTATGGCGTAGCAGGGCATGGAGATCGATGCCTGGCTGGGTGTGGTTTGGTAAGGCAGGGCTTGGGTAGTAGAGCGAAACGCTCCGGGCACGGCTTGGCATGGCGGGGCAGGGTACGGATCGGCTTGGTGTGGCAAGGCATGGCAGGGCCCAGCGCGGCATGGGTAGTACCGAGAGCGGCAGGCGACGATGTCTGCCGCTCTGTCCTGAAGCCGCCGCATAGCGAAGCGACCTTTTTCCTCCTGCGTGCTCTTGGGAAATACGCCTGATGCTGAAATCCTCCCGGCTGAAGACCGCCTGTATTGCCTCCTCAAGCCTGGGGCGTTCCTCCAGCATCGCCTCTCTGCTTTCGTTGCCCACATAGTTCAGGTCGATATCGACGGACAACCTCGGCACATCGAACACGAAGAGATTTAATGCGGTCCCGCCTTTGAGTGCGAGCTTTCCCTTCAAAAATGGATGACTGCACATGACGTCAAGCAGCCCCAGTAGATGGATCGCCTTCTCAAGCATGTCCGATCGGAATCCTGTCGCCACGGCATCTGCGGCCAGCCTCTCGGCTGAGACCCTCATCTCATCTCCTCCCAGGATCGTTCGACTACCTCTGTCGGGACGACCAGGTTCCATGCGGCGACGAAGGTCCCGTCCCCACCGCTCCTCCGGTCGGCGTAATGGGGTTGCCGGGGACGTTCCTCCCGTAGTTCCGAGATGTGGCGTGCCTCGACCATCAATGCTTCGCAATGCTGGTCCAGATAAAAGCCCACTTTCGCAGCTGTGGTCGCATTTCCAAGCAGAAGAACGTATTCCACGATCCTGTCAAGGTTGAAGAACTCTATCGACTCCAGAGAACGCCATACCTCCTCCCAGCCTCCGGCCAACAGCGGGCGATCCAGAACATCCACGAAAGTTCGTTCAAGATTGGTGACCCGCAAAGACAGTCCGGCGCGCTCCATCGTCAACACACCGAAGTTCTCCTCGCCCGAACACACAAGCGCCTCCGGAAATCGGGTCCCCCGGTAGACTTGGGAGCGGAACGTAAACGTATCCAGCGGACGCGATGACAGATATGTGAACTGTCGCCAGACTGAGTATGCGCGCCCGTGGAACTCCAGCGCCGTGTGGTGAGATAGGACGGAGTCCGGCGTAAGCTTGGAAGCTACCAGGTAGGGGTCTATCGGATAGGTGTCGCCGTCGGCTTCCGGCGGAATTACGGCGAACAGTCCGCGTCGAATACGGACCAGCCGTCCAGTCCTGGTGTGATATGCAACCAAAGACTCCTGCATCCGGTCACCGACTCGGCCGCTGGAGCTGAGATGCTCAGCCAGCTCCTCGCCCCTGAACACCGGATGCCGGCGGAAAAACGCGTCGTGTTTCATTGTTGCTACTGCTTCTTCTCTGTTGATCTACATGGATGTCAACGATCTGTCTCACCGACAACTGTCACGCAACTGCAGCAATTGACTTGATATCCCAACGTCAAACACATAACTATATTACGGGTTATATGTTCTACAATCAAGTAAAGCGGGCCCAGCACACAGACCAGCCCCAACACCGGCGGCTGTCGCCCGCCGAAGGGAGACTGCCGCGTCCATGCTGCGCAGGATAGAACGCGCCCCAAGCCGACGACGTAGAGGGCCTGTCCGCCGCCCGAGCACCCCATGGCGCCGGCGGCGCTCGCTCCGAGTTGGGACCACCACCGGTCGGTCTGGGACCGAGACTCAAGGCGCTGGCAGGGGGCGCACAGTAGAGGCGCCTAGAAGAGAATCTGGGGATTGTCAGGGCAAAAGACAGGACGGACGAGAGCGGACAGCACCTATCTGTCGGCTGACAAGTGCCAGCTACAGCGCCAGCCGGATGAATCGGAGAGAGAACACGAAGTCCGGGCCGCCTATGGATAAGGGGACTGCTATCCTGCTCCTGCTTTTTCTGGAGAAACTGTGTCTGTGTGCGGATGCCGTCGCAATACGAGATAAAGGGTGCCGGTGACCCAGTCATCGACGTCGACAGCATGTACTTCGTGTAGTCAACCCCAACTGCCAACACCACATTTACAACCAAAAGCTCCAACAAATAACCAGGATACCTGGCCTGTACACCCACCCGGTCCGGTCAACTCAGCCCGAACGGGCCAGCTGTCCGGCAGGCGAGGCTGCGCCACCGGCTTGCCCAAAATCTGTCAGAGGCGAAGTTGGCGCCGTATGGCCTATTTTTCCGGCTCAGGCAATCCGCCGCCCCTACGCCAACCATTTCGCGGCGCGTCCGGCCTCTTCCGAGCGTGTATAGACCTCGACCATGCGCGCCGTTTTCCAGCGCCCCTGCGCCATAATCTCATGCGTCGGCGCACCGGCCGCAGCCATACGCCGCGCCATCCCCACCCGTCCCGAATGCCCGAAAAAACCCTGCCGCAGCCATACGCCGCGCCATCCCCACCCGTCCCGAATGCCCGAAAAAACCCTGCCGCAGCCATACGCCGCGCCATCCCCACCCGTCCCGAATGCCCGAAAAAACCCTGCCCCAGCCCCGCCACCGCGGCCGCGGCGTTGAGGCCTGCCGCGCCAGCCCGGAGATCGTATCGGTCACGACCTGGTCGTTCGTGGTCGGCTCGACACCGACAAGCGCCTGCACCTTGCGCAGCGCGGCCCATCTTCCCCAAGTTGCCAGCGCGCTGCCGTTGGAAAAGTATTCGCGCCCCTGGATGAAGCAAGCATTGATCTGTGAAACCTTGGCAGTGTTAGGTTCTCTTTTGTGGGCGTCCGTGTACCATCTCGCAACAAAATCGAAGGACTCAAAAAGCCGGGCGCCGCGTCCTGGATGGCGGCCAGGACGCCCTCGCCTGCGCTTGTCTGTGCCTCGCTCATCTCCCTGTCTGGTATGACGGTGCGCTGCAGGATTCAGACGCGGGCTCAGAGGCGGGTCACGCGTCCTGAATTGAGCGGCGTATGGCCCAGATTGTCCCTTTTCTGCCATTTGTGCAATATTGACGCAACATCAATATAGAAAAAGACGCAATTTAGATACGAATGAAATTTGCGTGCTGTACACTACTGTTGTGCCTTAATGCCGGATAGGAAATGAAAAGAGTCCCCTGGCGGGAGGACTTTGGCGTTCGAGAGCGGTCACATGAGCAAACGGATACCGTTGGTTTCGATCTGTGGCACGCTCGTCGCGTCCGCCTTGATCGCGTTACTGGTGGGCGCGCGAGGCCAGAGGCTCGACGCGCTGGCGGACTCCGTTCCGGCTGCTGAAAGCGCCTTGCCGCCTTCTGAAGAGGACGGTCTGACACCGGTCATCGGCGAAGAGCCGGCGGTCAAGCGACATATCAGCCAGGCCGACATAGAGGCAGGCCACTTTACGCTTGAAGCGTTAATCGAGCATGGACGCGTTCTCTTCACGGCCAACTTCAACGCCTTGGACGGGGCGGGGCGGCCGGAACTGACGGGCAAGGGCGGCCTGCGCAAGAGGAGGGAGATGCCGGACAATTTCAACCGCATCTCCGGACCGGACGCCAATGCCTGTTCGGGCTGCCACAACCTGCCCGCTCCGGGTGGGGGCGGCGAGGTAGCCGTCAATGTATTCGTGCTGGCGGACGCTCTGCCCTTCGTCGATTTTGACGGCGACACGGTGGAAGGCGGACCGAACCAGACGCTGAAAACGGTAGGCAACGAACGCAACACGCCCAGTATTTTCGGAGCCGGATTCATCGAGCTGTTGGCGCGCGAGATGACCGCAGAGATGCACGCGCTGCGGTTTGCGGGGTTGCGCGAGGCGAAGCGAACAGGCCGGGTCGTCAGCGTGGAATTGGTGACCAAGGGCGTCAGCTTCGGCACGCTGTTGTGTGGCCCGGATGGCTCGGTCGACAGTTCTGCGGTCGAAGGCGTGAATGAAGACCTGATTGTCCGTCCTTTTCACCAGAAGGGCGCGGCGGTTTCCCTGCGCGAGTTTACCAACAACGCCGCCATCCATCACCACGGCATGCTTTCGGTCGAGCAGGCGGGAGAAGGCAGGGACCCGGATGCAGACGGCTACGTAAATGAGCTGACGGTGGGTGACATTACCGCGCTCACGCTGTTTCAGGCAACGCTGCCGGCGCCTGTGCAAGTGACGCCGGATACCCGGGTGGAGAGGGAGGCGGCAGCGCGCGGGCGGGCCCTGTTTGACCAACTCCAATGTTCCGCATGTCATATCCCTGAAATGCCGCTGGCCAGCCTCCTGTTCGTGGAACCGGGACCATTCAACCCGGACAACGATCTGAGGCCGGAGGATGTGACCGCCGTCTTCGAGGTAGACCTGTCGCCGTTTATCAAGGGGCTGAGACAGGATGCCGATGGCAACTACCTGCTCCCGGTATTCACCGATCTGAAGCGGCACGACATGGGAGAGTTTCTCAACACGGATGCATCGGAGCAAGCGGGAATTCCCAAGCAGCTGTGGCTGACGCGGAAGCTGTGGGGGTTCGCGTCCGAACCGCCGTTCCTGCATCATGGGCGGGCGACGCTGATTTCGGAGGCGATCCTGGCGCATGGGGGTGAGGCGCGCCGCCAGCGCGCCGCGTTCGCGGCATTGCCGCAGGCCGAACAGGCGGAACTGCTCGAATTCCTCCTCACACTCCGGATCGAGGTCGGAACGGAGTAACAGACGCCGGGACCGGTTAGAATCTAGGTAGCGGCACGGCCCCGTCCGCGCGGCCGCGCGAGGTGGGACGGCCATCGGTCCAAGAGACGGCAAATAACCGCTGAAAGCCGTTCATCTTTCATCTTCGGCCCCAGGTTCGCGCCGTGAGCGCCGTTACGGTCCGAACGGAATCTTCATCCACTTTGACACAAGTTAAGTGGCTGATTGGCGTAGTAGCCGTTCCGACAGTGCTCACTCTGATCAATATGATAATTCAGCTCACAGGCTAAGCGCTCAGGGGAAGCATTGCAGCAGCGTGGTTGAGTCCCTGTTGCAACCTTCACAATAGATTTCGCAGCCCTTCGCGTGACTTCGCGGATCGATCGGTTCTGTTTATCAAACGTAGGCAAAGAGAAAACGCCTGGAGAGCATACGACCCTCCAGGCGTTTGTTGTTCCCCTTCCTCGCACACAAGCTGGCGCTACGCCCCAATTGTTGCAAATGTGCCGCCAGATTGTACGACTGCAGGTGCGGCCGGGCAGTGTGCAGGTTGGGCATGTGGCGCTTCGCGCCGGCGCGCGCCGACACCTGCCAGGCGCGACCAAAACGCGCCGCGCCAGCCGTGCCGGACCATGCCCGCCTGTATTGCTCCTGCTTTTCTCTGGGGTAGCTGTGTCTGTGTGCGATGGGTAACCCGGTCATCGACGTCGACAACGTGTTTTTCGTGTAGTAAATCAAAACTACCAACACCAAAACTCAACCACAACAACTTTATACACAACACAGACCGCTCCGGCGAGTGGCCGGGATACCTGGCCTGTACAACTCACCCGGTCAGCTCAGGCAATCCGCCGCCTCTACGCCAGCCACTTGGCCGCTCTTCCGGCCTCTTCCGAGCGCGTGTAGACCTCGACCATGCGCGCCGTCTTCCAGCGTCCCTGCGCCATGATTTCATGCGTGGGCGCGCCGGCCGCGGCCATGCGCCGCGCCATCCCCACCCGTCCCGAATGCCCGGAAAAACCCTGCCCCAGGCCCGCCACCGCGGCCGCGGCGCGGATACGCCGCGAGATCGAAGCCGCGGACAGCCCGAACACCGAAGCCTCCCCATGCGCGTCCGCCGGCCGTATAACCCCCAGGGCCTCCACCGACGCCGGCGTCAGGTAGACCGTGCGCGCCTCCGCATCCGTCTTCGAGCGGCCCACGGTCAGCCGGCCCGAGCCGTCGTCCCAGCGCACAACGTCATCCCACGTCAGCGCGGCCGCCTCCGAGCGCCGCAGGCCTGCGTCCGACAGCACCCGGCACAGCGCGATGTCGACCAGGCCCCGGCGCCGCGCCTGCGCGGGCCGCTCCATCCTGCCGCCCCGGCCCACGCGCGGCTGGCACGCGGTCGCGGTGACAACCGCCAGCGCCTCCGCGGTCAGCGCGTAGGCCTGCCGCGGGGCTGTCGCCTGCCGCGCCAGCCCCGAGATCGTGTCGGTCACGACCTGGTCGTTCGCGGTCGGCTCGACACCGACAAGATTCTGCACCTTGCGCAGCGCGGCCACGGTCATGCGCAGCGAGGAGATGCCGGCGCCGGCCGCGGCCCGCTCCTGCAGGTAGGCGCGCAGCGCAAACGGCGACGGCGTCAGTGCATGAATACCCAGCAAGGCGGCCCACCGCCCCCATGTCGCCAGCGCGCTGCCGTAGGCGCGGCGCGTGTTGGGCGCGAGCGCCTCGAGCGCGGCCTCAAAGCGCGTCGCCTGCTCGGCGTCATAGGGTCTGACGAGCCCGAGCGCGGCGTCCTGGATGGCGGCCAGGACACCCTCGCCCGTGCTGACCGGTGGGGAGCTCATTACTCTTTTCTTCACTTATCGAACCGCTGGTTGATGTAATCGACCATGTCGCTTCCTGTCAGCATCGTTGTGGATGGACCTGTGCGAACATAGAACTGTTGTTTATTGCCGTCTTTGACATAGACTTCCTTTGGTGACCTCTCGCAGTTTGCGACCAGAACGCGACAATCTTCGAAGTCGTCGAAGTTCGCATGGATCAAGGTCATGGCGTTTGGCCCCAGTTGCGCATTCACGATGTTCGTCAAATGCAGACTCATTCTGTCTGGATCTGAAAATTCATCTGCCTCAATGCCCACCGGTTTGCCGTCGTCGGTAACTCCAATGACCAGTGTTCCGCCGTTCGTATTCAGAAAACCGGCCAACGTCTTCAGAACCGCGGCTTCCACCCTTTTGTCAGGCTTGTCGGTGTGAAGATTCCTGCGGAGCGTAGACTTGAACTCAACGACGTCGGACTCGCCGCCGCGAATCATGTCGATCAGATCGATCGCCTCCACCCCTTCGCCCTCCTCCTCAGGTTCCTCGACATCTCGTTCAATCTCGTTGGCGCCCTGTTCGATGACGACCGGCTTGCCCATTGCTTTAGACACGATGTCGGAAAGCGCCTCGATACGGGTGTTGAAGAACTTTTCGAAATCATCTTTGCGGAGGTGGTCAGGTTCTATCAGATGCGTTCTGAGGATGTCGTCGAGCGTTTCGGAGGACAGTCCGAACTTTTTCTCGATGCGCTTCAGATATTTCGACGGAGGATCGCCGCCGATAAATCTGTTCGTTGCCGCAGAAAGCGGCGTCTTGTTGACAATGGAGTTGTAGGCGCTGGCCGGGATACGTTTTCTCTTGCACCATGCAACTGGGAAGATGTGGTGGATGTCGATTTTGTCCTTGAAATACGTCATTACCCCAGTAGTCTTATCTGTGATAAAGTCCCTGCATCCGAGGTTGTACCCCATCAGCAACACGTGGATAGCTTTATATGCTGCCGACCGCCGGCTCCTGAGTGACCTCAATCTCTCCTGCTGGAAGGCCGTAGTTCCTAAGACATCCGGTGGCGGACCTGTGTCGCTGATCCATCTAATAATCTCCGGAACGTGACGAGCAAGCAATGTATCAGTGGCTGAGCCATAAACCTCGCCCAACGTTACAGACCAGAACCAGCGCTTGATCTTCCTTTTGTCCTCGGCCGAGACGATTCGTCCCTCTTGCCCAAGAATTGCATAGGTGGCAGCCAACCCGACAAGCAGAGGCGCATACGGTACGTCCTTTTTCGAAATAAGCTTTATTTCGTGCAGAAAGCTGGCCGCTTCGCGGAAACCGCTCTCAACGGCGTCGGCGTTTTTCTTGTAGGCGTCCAGCGGGAGGGCCAGGAGTGTTTCCCTGTTGCAGCTCACCTGAGGGAGGAGTCTGTCCTCAACGCCGTCCCGCTCTTTCGCCAGTCGTACTTCACGAGTGTGAATCAGTGTGCATGCCTGTAGAAAGTCAATGCTGGACACGCCACTCAACACATCGATGCGATTCGGCGAACCGAGAATCGTCTCCCGCCGCCCCGGCTTGGATTTGTCGAGTGGCCCACTCCAATCTTCCCTAAGATTGAATTCCTCGGCAGCGTAGATCGCCGTAAGCAACTCGAATGTATCAAGTGGCCTACCTCCTGTGTTGACCTTTTCAAAAATGAGACATATCGCCTCTCGTCTATTTTTCTGATCTAGGCGAATTACGGGAATCTCATATTCTTGAATCTGCCTGACGATTCCAAGTTTGAATTCCTTCTTCCAGTCGCGGACATCTCTCCCTCGATCCTTCCAATAGTATTCCCAATTATCAAGCCAATCATCGGGATATGGGAACACGTGGTTAAGTGGGAATGCGTGTCGTTCATACTCCTTGGCACGGGCGGATAGGTCTATATCCACTTCTCGCCCAAAGTTTTTTCGCAGGATGCGGTCTGCTGGTAATCCGATAAGAGCATCCCTTATATCGGCTCCGGCACTTATTGCCACTGGGATGTCGATGTAGTAGAAGCGATCAACCTCCTGGCCGCGGGAATTCAGGGTAGTCACCGAGTCCTTTGAGTAGATTGCCTGATAGAGTGAAGTCAGACGCTGCTGCCCATCTAACAATAGGTCTTCGGGTGGGGAATACCCTCCACTTTCTCCATTAACTCCCTCCAAAAGGCGCGGTTTGAATCCGACGTTTCCCCCGGTTTCAAGCGACAGGAAAGCACCGATGGGGTATCCCTTGGCTACTGATGTGATGAGACTCCGGACATCCTCATCTTCCCAGACGTAACTACGCTGGAAGTCAGGTAATTGAAGTCGGCCCTCATGTGCTTCTTTCAAGAGCTCTCTAAGGTGTTTCGGATTCGTCTGAAACACTGTACAACTCCTTGTCTATGTTTGAAGAACCAAATCCTCTCCCGATATACCGCTACTCCGTACCCCCTTCTAAGCAGCTCCGATGAGTACAGGGACAGCGTCGATAGAAAGCCCATTGTCTTCTACAGGACGCCCTCGCCTGCGCTCGTTGGTGCGGATGGCGCTGCGCTCATCGTGTTGTCCTCTGTCTGCGGAAACCCGCGGGAAGGTCCATGGAAAAACCCATCCAAAAGCCCGTCGAAGAGCCTGTCTTTATAAACACGCGATAAAATGAGTTAACGTCGTTTTATACAGGCCAGTATACACCACCCAGGCAAGGGCTGCGAAGCCGCCGCCAAAGCAGGCCAAACAGCGCCAATCGCGAGGTATCCTAGCTACCCCCATGCGATTCCAGGCGCTCTACGGGCCTCCTGTGGCGTTTCTATTGGAAGGACGGGGTGAAAGTAGACAAAATGTTGCGTTTGGGTGGTTAGATGGGCTCTTATAATGACTACACGAAATTCCTTCGGTCCCATCATACCGACGCCTAACTAATCCAACCGCCTACCCCTTCACGTGGCCGGTCCACCCATCCGCGCAAAGAGTACCCAAAACTCTCTTGCTGTTCTCCGCGTCCCTCCGCGCCCTCCGCGGATCAAAAAGGGGGTTCTGTTAGACAAAGACGCTAATAACGAACCGTTCGCGGCTCGTGGCGATCTCCTTGCCTATCTTCATCGTCTCGTTAACGGGAAGCTGAATCGGGGTTGGGGGGAAGCCTTCACTTCGCAAAAAACTTTTCGGCCAGGTCCTGAGCGGTTCACAATATCATTCAGGGTGCCTGCTGGAATTTCGCCGTGGTTAGGTACGACATGATTTCGGCGCGTGGAGCGTACTGAAGATAGAGTTCCAATGCTTCCTCAAGGTTGCCGAGAGCCTCTTCCGCCGTCTTGCCATGGCTCGAAATCTCCAGGCTGTCACACCGGGCCACATACGCTTCACCCTCTCGCCAGATTGAGCATTCCAGCTTCCATTTCATATTCTTGTCTCTTAGCGATCTGACAATCCGGGATTCGTCCGGCGCAAGACGAACGGTGACGGTGGTTTGACGGTCGAAGACCGCTTCGTCCACCTCCTCAAGTTCGGCATCGAAGTCGATTAGATCATGTGTGTCCCAGAAGTCGGCGAGCTCCTGGATCGAATCGGTCTGCGGGATTCTATTGCCGTTCATCGATCCCTCCACTCTCTATATCGCCGTCTTTCCCTGTCTGTCGTCACTCTGGCGGTGACAGGGAGTCCTCTACCATGAGAAAAAAAGCGGAGAGCAGACAGGCGCCGCTCCCTTCGCCTTAGTTCACGACTCAACAGAAAAACCGCTGAACTCAGCGATCGTGACGCCCGCCGGCAGTTGCGCCAGCACGTCCAGATACCACCACCAATGTTCAGGTGTGACACCTTCTTCGGTCTCTCGCCAGCGCGTCAGATCTGCAATGGTTTGAACTGCCTGATAAAACAGATGCACATGGTGCAGCAAACTTTCATCTGCCTTCGCCAGCCGTATCTTCTGCGCAGTAGTCAGCTGATCTTCAACTCGATGCAACGCGCTCCGAGTCATAAGCATCTGCAGATGCTCCATGCCGCTGACATCGGGAAACTCAACGTCCGCTTCATAGGCAGATAGGTCTTTCTCAATGGCGGTCATGACAGGATCTCTTCTAATGAGCCAACTCTATCAAAGACGGACTTGCCCAGGTATAGGTCGGGCCGGTCAACGATGTAAGCGCTCTCAAGAACGCCATCCAGGTCAAACATGATCAACCAGGTCTGTCCCTGAATGCTGCCGGCAACGGCAACATAAAAAACATCATCATGCGCATACAAATACACGATGGAAGCTTGACCCGTTACCGCCGAGTGAATGATCTGTTCATACTCGGCCAGCGTTGCATCCAACGCCAGATGACCGCGTCTCTTCCGCTTCCCCAGGTGACGTCTGGCGCTTCCCGGTTTCCAGCGGATCTGGCGCTGAACCAGGCGAACTGCCTCCGCCACCTGCGCGTGTATCATGTCGTGATACCCCCGTAGATGACAACGATGAATCCTGCGAACGATTGTAGCGCGCCACCACAGGATCGCAAAGGGACAGCAGGGAACAGGTGCCCCTGCTGCCTTTTGTTCCGATCTTTCCCCGCCTGTACGGGGGAACCTAACCCCAAACCCCTAGCCCCTAACCCCTATGAAAGCGCCCGCCGGCGACGTTTACCCGGGTAAATGTGGAACTGACTTGCACGGTCCCCTCGTTAGACAAGGAAGTGAGTCAAATAATTACCGCTCTTCGAGCTGAGCCGAGTACGCCGGCCCAGTTCAGAGCATCTCTGGGGAGCCGGATACAAAACGGATCGCCTGCTCATCTGGACCTGCGGGCCCGGGTCGTGTTTCTTGATCGCGACCTGACCGTGCCCATCGATCACAACTTGAGATCGACATACACCGCGGCGCCTGCCCCGGGTACCCTGACCTCACATTCGCTTTCCCTGCTTCGATGACCTCTTCGACCCTCAATCATTCAATCCCGGGTCTATCCTCAGACGCAAGTTGCAAACCCACCGACAACTACGCCTTTGGGCCTCTCGTCTTCGGTTACCTGTGGAGTTGAGCGTGATCTTATGGGAATCGGGAGGGATGGAGTCGTGATCAAGCATAACGGGGATACTCCTGTGCAAATTCTGTTCCGCGCCTCCGTGAGCATGAGCCGGTCCAGATGGAATGCGCTGAATGCCTACATGACAGACCCGCCGTCAGCTGTGACCGCTATCTCCTGGCCTGTCGACCGGATTAGGATTCCACCCCTGCTGGAGAGACAGTCGAGACCTTTTTCATGACTGAGGTCGGCTACTTAAAAATCCTCATTGCAGTAACCAGGGCCGCAAGAGATTTGGCACTTTGCGGCCTGACAATACACAACCCTACTTCAAGAGCCGCTTCAGTCAATGCCATCGTTGACGAGATGGAAAAACGGATAGAGCAGGTGAGGAGTTCCGACTATCTGCCGGCAGCGCCCGACACAAAACCAGGGGCAGACCATGGCGCTGGCAGTGAAATGAAATGACACGGGTACAAGCGCGCGGCCTCGTCGACACCGATATCGACGACACAGATCTGGATTAGCGGCGCCCAGTCGTAGCTGTCGAGTCTGTCCCGCGTGAGCGGCGGAACCTTCCCTGATTTTCCCCCGGTGTTCCCCTTCTGTTTCCCTGCCATGGTCTATCCCGCGTGTACGGGGGAACCCGCTCAGCAAATAGCGTCATCCGCTCCGCCACGCTTGTAAGCGTGGCGACCTGCGACGTATTATGCTTTTGCTGAACCTCCAGCCGGGCAATTCGCTCCATCTGGCTCATCTCGTGCTCGCTCATTTCCATTACCGCTACCTATCTTGCTTCGAAGGGAGAAACCCAATGAGCCGCAGATTTCTCGTCGCCTTGTGTGTCATTCTTGTTTTCATCGCCCCCGTCCGCCTTTTTGCCCAGGAAGAGATCACACTGGCCGAGCTGGCCCAGCGCATCGTCGAGCTCGCCGAACGAGTCGGCTCGATCGAAGCGCTGTTCACCAGCCCTGCTCATGCCAGAGACCTCGACGGCGACCACTGCCTGCTTGGTTTGAACAAGACCATTCGCAACGAGGCCTTCCTCAAATTCAAGCGGCAGTGGGGCTTTTGGCCTGACGAGGACCAGATTCGGATTCACTACGTAACCTTTTCCCGCCAATCCGGACACATGCACATCGTCTACCAGTGGGGCGACTTATGGCCCTACACACGCGTCGACGAGGTCTGGGACGGCTGCACATTCATGTACGCTACAGACTGGTACACTGTCGAATGACGCGCCCTACCGCACCATGTTGATCGCCAGCTGCATGTAGTTGACCGGCCAGCCAAAGCCCTTTGCGCCTGCCGGCGGATTTTGGGCATAACCCTTGATCAGATTCCAGCGGGACGTCGGCCGGTTTATCCCCGCGTGTACGGGGGAACCAGGCCGTTCACCATTCAGGCCCCCGAAGTCGTGGGTCTATCCCCGCGTGTACGGGGGAACCCTCATCGAGGATGCACAGGGCATTGAGTACAAGGGTCTATCCCCGCGTGTACGGGGGAACCGTATGAGACGCCACTTGCATCCCGTGAGGATGCGGTCTATCCCCGCGTGTACGGGGGAACCAACTGGCAACAGAACTGGCCGAGTACGACGATAGGTCTATCCCCGCGTGTACGGGGGAACCGAGCAAATCGCCTGGCATCAGAAGCAGATCCACGGTCTATCCCCGCGTGTACGGGGGAACCTCCCTAACCGCGCCCACTAGGGGCATAAGCGGGGGTCTATCCCCGCGTGTACGGGGGAACCAGATAGCGCCGGACGAGTGCCTTCTGGCTTAACGGTCTATCCCCGCGTGTACGGGGGAACCTTGTTGGCGCCGGAAAGCATGTCCTCGACCGGCGGTCTATCCCCGCGTGTACGGGGGAACCCCAGCTAATCCACCCCGCCGCCAAATGCTGACGGTCTATCCCCGCGTGTACGGGGGAACCCTGTGCGCCGACGAGCGCGACTACCCCATTCAGGGTCTATCCCCGCGTGTACGGGGGAACCAAATCGTCATAAGGAACGCTGGCCTGCTGTTGAGGTCTATCCCCGCGTGTACGGGGGAACCCCACAATGGCGATCTTGTACGACAGCCGCGGGCGGTCTATCCCCGCGTGTACGGGGGAACCCCCAGCCGGACATATCGAAAACGACCTCCTTTGGGTCTATCCCCGCGTGTACGGGGGAACCTGGGACCGGCGGACCGGGCGGCGATACGGATGAGGTCTATCCCCGCGTGTACGGGGGAACCTGGGACCGGCGGACCGGGCGGCGATACGGATGAGGTCTATCCCCGCGTGTACGGGGGAACCGAGGAACTGGAGAGCGAGTTACTAGAGGCCGACGGTCTATCCCCGCGTGTACGGGGGAACCACAGGGGGTCGCTTAAGCCGTAGGTCACGTAGGGGTCTATCCCCGCGTGTACGGGGGAACCCATTTTGATCAGGCGGCGTCCGACGGTTTCCCAGGTCTATCCCCGCGTGTACGGGGGAACCACAGTTGGAAGCATAACGCATTATTGGGTCACGGGTCTATCCCCGCGTGTACGGGGGAACCAATTCAACCCGTCCCAGCAGAAGCGGCGTATCCGGTCTATCCCCGCGTGTACGGGGGAACCTATTGCTCATTAGGTAGTCTCCCGTATTTCTCCGGTCTATCCCCGCGTGTACGGGGGAACCTCGGTGTCCAGGCTCCTTTTCTCCTCTGTGTCGGGTCTATCCCCGCGTGTACGGGGGAACCTTCCGGGCGCGCACCTGCACGTCATAGGCTGTGGGTCTATCCCCGCGTGTACGGGGGAACCTTATTCGGTAGTCCACGGAGGATGTAGAGGATCGGTCTATCCCCGCGTGTACGGGGGAACCGTCATGCTGGCTGAAGGTATTGCGAACGTGCAGGGTCTATCCCCGCGTGTACGGGGGAACCGTCCTCGTCGCCGGCGAGATGCAGGAGCCGCGCGGTCTATCCCCGCGTGTACGGGGGAACCCCCTTATTCCACGTTTCCTCGATCCGGCGCCGCGGTCTATCCCCGCGTGTACGGGGGAACCACGATCCGGCCCTTCATTTTCCGTTTGATATGAGGTCTATCCCCGCGTGTACGGGGGAACCGGCGACACCTTCCTCGTTCTCACACCAGAGATGGGTCTATCCCCGCGTGTACGGGGGAACCCCGTCTACGCCGCCATCGCTGTAGTGGGCGGAAGGTCTATCCCCGCGTGTACGGGGGAACCGTGCTGAGCAGGGTCCCGACCGTGCAGCGGTTAGGTCTATCCCCGCGTGTACGGGGGAACCAACCTTAGCCGGACGTTCCACGCCATCTGGATGGGTCTATCCCCGCGTGTACGGGGGAACCTTCGTGAGGGCTTGGCAAACTGGAATCGATCAGGGTCTATCCCCGCGTGTACGGGGGAACCACGGGAAACCGAATGTCGAGATCGCGGGCCTGGGGTCTATCCCCGCGTGTACGGGGGAACCCGAGCGGCATTGGTTTTTCCGGTTGGAGACAAAGGTCTATCCCCGCGTGTACGGGGGAACCGGTAACCGCTGCGAGCAGTGCGGGTGCGAGAACGGTCTATCCCCGCGTGTACGGGGGAACCTAGGTCTCGTCGCCGGGGCGCTCATGGTCGTACGGTCTATCCCCGCGTGTACGGGGGAACCAGGTACGGGTCGCCTACGCTGATTTCCTCGATGGGTCTATCCCCGCGTGTACGGGGGAACCTCGGCGTGGCTGACCATGCGAGCGAGCGCAAAGGGTCTATCCCCGCGTGTACGGGGGAACCATGAGCACCTGCCCGCTGGCCGGAAAATTGTCGGGTCTATCCCCGCGTGTACGGGGGAACCCGTCTGGGACGATCAGGTGCACGTGTCGCTCGAGGTCTATCCCCGCGTGTACGGGGGAACCCCAAAGAGGCCGTGGATGCGAACGGGAATCCGGGGTCTATCCCCGCGTGTACGGGGGAACCCCCAATTCTGGCTTACTTCCGGCACCTCGCTACGGTCTATCCCCGCGTGTACGGGGGAACCGCCTCGCGTTGAGCGAAGGGATGGCGCCGCCAGGGTCTATCCCCGCGTGTACGGGGGAACCCTCCCTCCCTGTGTGGACGCGCCTTGCGACAAGGGTCTATCCCCGCGTGTACGGGGGAACCCAACATCACTGCCCGCCCCCCTCCCCCCACCATGGTCTATCCCCGCGTGTACGGGGGAACCCCGCGCGCGTAGACTGAGGCTGTCCTTCAAAAAGGTCTATCCCCGCGTGTACGGGGGAACCCCCGGCTGCCCGTCTCCGGATGCGGCCGGTAATGGTCTATCCCCGCGTGTACGGGGGAACCTGCCCTCCCTGATACATAGCGTATCACATTATGGGTCTATCCCCGCGTGTACGGGGGAACCCTGATTCAAGATCGGTCCGACATCGTGGACGGCGGTCTATCCCCGCGTGTACGGGGGAACCTGCCTTACTGCCTTTCGTCTCGCCGTTGTCGGGGGTCTATCCCCGCGTGTACGGGGGAACCGCGGTCTGGCGCCGGTGCCGGCTGTTCCGGCGCGGTCTATCCCCGCGTGTACGGGGGAACCCGTGCCTCCTGCGCAGATTGGTATAATTCTCAAGGTCTATCCCCGCGTGTACGGGGGAACCTCCATCACCGGCTTGATCTGGTCGGTGATGATCGGTCTATCCCCGCGTGTACGGGGGAACCACATTGCGGGATAACCAGGAGCGGTGGCGCATCGGTCTATCCCCGCGTGTACGGGGGAACCGAATTTCCCCATCATCCTCCAGGATTTCGAAAGGGTCTATCCCCGCGTGTACGGGGGAACCTGCAAATTGAGACGCTCTGGCGCAGTCTGAATGGGTCTATCCCCGCGTGTACGGGGGAACCGGAGACCGCACAATGGGATTCATGGCCGACGCGGGTCTATCCCCGCGTGTACGGGGGAACCCGCTCAAGATGCCGGGCCAGCCCCGACATTGTCGGTCTATCCCCGCGTGTACGGGGGAACCTCATGGCGAACGTATCCGATATTGTCCGCGTGAGGTCTATCCCCGCGTGTACGGGGGAACCGGGGTCCCTATCATCCGCACGCCTCGGGAGGAGGGTCTATCCCCGCGTGTACGGGGGAACCCCGCTTGAAGATCCAACGTTGCTTAGGCTTGGGGGTCTATCCCCGCGTGTACGGGGGAACCTCCTTATCTGAAACGTACGCGGGTAGGCATCACGGTCTATCCCCGCGTGTACGGGGGAACCTCCTTATCTGAAACGTACGCGGGTAGGCATCACGGTCTATCCCCGCGTGTACGGGGGAACCTACCTGCCACAATGCGGAAGGGAAGAATCGAACGGTCTATCCCCGCGTGTACGGGGGAACCCCAGGCAAGTCGCCTATGCGAGCCTCCAAAATGGGTCTATCCCCGCGTGTACGGGGGAACCAAGTACATGATGATCGAGGGCCGGGCTTTAGGGGGTCTATCCCCGCGTGTACGGGGGAACCCTCTACCTGTTTGCGGTCACCGATCCGGACTACGGTCTATCCCCGCGTGTACGGGGGAACCACCAGAATAGCACATATACGAAACGGCGTAAAGGGTCTATCCCCGCGTGTACGGGGGAACCCTCATAATAGCATAGTTGGCTAGGCTTGCCAAAGGTCTATCCCCGCGTGTACGGGGGAACCCCGTAGCTACGTATGCGAGATTCTGACTAGCGAGGTCTATCCCCGCGTGTACGGGGGAACCTGCAGTGGAGCCGAGGATGTAGTCGATGACCACGGTCTATCCCCGCGTGTACGGGGGAACCGTGTTGAATCCGCCCTCGAGGCCGTCGGTGAAGGGTCTATCCCCGCGTGTACGGGGGAACCAAGAACTGTTACGCCTTGCGCCAGGCGGAGGGGGGTCTATCCCCGCGTGTACGGGGGAACCAACGTCTCGCTGATCGTCACCATCCCCAAGAAAGGTCTATCCCCGCGTGTACGGGGGAACCTCCCATCAGCCAGACCGCCAGGTCATAAGGGACGGTCTATCCCCGCGTGTACGGGGGAACCAGCGACTGCGGGCGCATCTGCAGGTCGAACCCGGGTCTATCCCCGCGTGTACGGGGGAACCCATGTAATTGTATCGGGACGTCTGCGGATCCTGGGTCTATCCCCGCGTGTACGGGGGAACCAGTGCTGACCAGAGCAGGATGCCGCCGAAGGTAGGTCTATCCCCGCGTGTACGGGGGAACCTCCTGCAGGCCGGTCCACCACGCCTTTACATCGGGTCTATCCCCGCGTGTACGGGGGAACCGTAGGCAGGACCGGCGCCGGGACCGGGACCGCCGGTCTATCCCCGCGTGTACGGGGGAACCCTTCATGGTCCGGCTGATGTGCGAATCGTCAACGGTCTATCCCCGCGTGTACGGGGGAACCGTCGTTGATATCTTTGTGCCAGGTGGCCTTTTCGGTCTATCCCCGCGTGTACGGGGGAACCCGGCCGTCGTTGGTGACCAGGTAGAAGGAGAGCGGTCTATCCCCGCGTGTACGGGGGAACCCCCACGACCCGCTCAAAGCCCGGAACCGACTTGGGTCTATCCCCGCGTGTACGGGGGAACCCGATGCCCTGCTGCGTGCGGTTGATGGCTCGAAGGTCTATCCCCGCGTGTACGGGGGAACCCCACCGCTGCCAGCGCCTGAGCCGGGCATCAGAGGTCTATCCCCGCGTGTACGGGGGAACCCTGCTCCGCCACCGTTACCCGTCCTGGTTACGCGGTCTATCCCCGCGTGTACGGGGGAACCCTCGCCAACCCGATAACGGCGGGATAGTAATACGGTCTATCCCCGCGTGTACGGGGGAACCCCGGTGGCGGACGTGGGCGCGACCGTTCCCTCGGGTCTATCCCCGCGTGTACGGGGGAACCCACAACCTGGCCGCTGGCGTTCTCCGTAACTAAGGTCTATCCCCGCGTGTACGGGGGAACCCAGGACCGCAACTGCCGTCCGCCGAAAACCAAAGGTCTATCCCCGCGTGTACGGGGGAACCATACCGACGCCCGACGGCCTGGAGCTGCGGCCCGGTCTATCCCCGCGTGTACGGGGGAACCGCCCGCCGTAGATGATACCTACGACAACATAAAGGTCTATCCCCGCGTGTACGGGGGAACCCCGTCATCAATGCGGACCCCACGATCGACCGGGGGTCTATCCCCGCGTGTACGGGGGAACCGACTCCCCGACGATGCGCTGCGCGTCGACTATAGGTCTATCCCCGCGTGTACGGGGGAACCTCTAAGCGCTCTTTTTTTGTCACTCCTGCTAAGGAGTTGCGACCTAATTATACTTCACCAGATAAACCCCATCAGCGTCAACTATCTCCTTCGGCGCCTCTCCTAGCAACTGTATCCGCTGTCCTCCCACCGCGGACGGCTCCCGCCAGGTCATCACGATCGAGCCCTGCTGCATCTCGTCATACCATCCAGCCAGTACCTCCCAGACCCTCTTTCGTATGCCGCTTGTCATGTTTGGCGACGTGTATACACCCGGCGCTATCTCCAACATGGCCGAAGCGAGAAAACCCCGATACCGCGCCGCCACGTTAATCGTAACCACGACCGTCATCTGCTGCCCCCCCGATTCTCGCCCACTGCGTCAGCCGGCGGCTCCTGGACAGGATCCACGTTCTCAAACAGCTTCTTGATGCGGTCAATCATCTTCGCGACGACGCGTTCGCTTCGAAGTATCTCTCCTGTTTTCCGTCGAGTCTGCCTCTCGATATCCAGCTTCGGATTCTCCATCACCGCCTTGGCGGACTGGAACGCGGCGGGGAGCAGAACCGTGTCGCGAAACAGGTCGGCAATGTCGAGCGCGAAGGCGTCTCCACTGTGTTCATGGATGAAGCCCAGCTGCGGAATCGCGCCCACAGCCATGACAGCGATTACCGCCGCAGACGTGACCGCGACCGAAGCATGGTTTATCGCCTGATTCGGAATATCCGCTGCCAAAGGTTTTTTGCGGTCATAGCGGCGGCCCCGCCATTGGATGCCGTAGCGCTGGGCCAGGTTCTTGTAGGTCTGCCTCATGCGTGCGCCCTCGATGCCCCGCAGGATGTCTATCTCCGTATGCGGAACCAGTTCACCCAGACGCATCGCGTACATCCTGCGCGCGACGGTAATACGGCTGCCGCTGGCGTCACCCCAGGCCCGCATCTGCCGACGGGCTATCTCGGAACTGTCCGGCATCAGCGGCGGCGCCGTGTAGCACCTGACCCCATCTTCGCCCACTGCAACCAGCGCAGTGCCGTGACGCGCCATCAGACGCAACGCGTCATGGCTCACCGTCGAGCCCGGCCCAAGCAGGATCATCGAAAGCGATTGAAACGGAATCCCGTACTGCCCACTTTCCAAGGGGCTCTTCGAGTCGGCCGGACTGTCCCGTTCGAAACGAAGCGTCCCATCCCGCACAGTCAATGCGCCCCGCGACAACCACAGCAGGCCATGACGGTCGGCGTGGGGGATGCGGGCAGTCTCAAGTCCTAATCTTCCTCTTAACATCTTCTTCCCTTTACGATGGAATGACCAGATCTAACCCCGCGTCTGCGGGGGAACCATGAGATTGCAAATATTCAATTGTTAAAGTGCACTTGCAAGCAGAACAACTGCATCCGTCAAGCCGGCTTCCCCGCGGGACGCAACAGAAGCATTCCGTACCCGTAAGAACGGTGTCGGCCTACCCCGCGTCCCAACAACCTGCTGAAGCCATCGCTGTCGGTAACCGTAAGCGTACCCCGCAACAACGCCGCTGGTCCCTCGAAGGCCCTTCGTCTCAACGCCCGCATCGAACGGGTCCGCTGAAAAGACGCAAGGCTTGCCGCTTCCAGCTCCGCCCCGCCGTGGCGTTCAAACTGCTCCGACAGCCAGTCGGTATAAACCTCCTCCCTGCTGCGCGGCATGGCTCTGGGCGGATAGCGCTCCGCTTCCCGCTGGAAGGCATCGACCTCACCGCCCGGATTCTTGCTTCCACGCGCGCGGCGTACGGTAGGGCGGGTGAGAACCTCGAATCCCAGCCGCGTACCCGCCTTCCACATCGCAGGCATCAACTTGCCGTCCAGACTCGAACCGGGCAGCACCCGGGCCTGGAGCGGATCGGCAAACTGTGCGGCCGCTCCTCGCAAAGCCTCGACGTCAGCGCGACCATAGCCGTAAAACACGCCCCGCCGGCTCCCCTTGCTCCTGGGAACGATCAAGCGGAAGGGCTGCGGTGCCAGCTCACCGAATACGCCGGCCAGAAAACAGTGCATGGCGTACCCCTCATCAAACGTCTGCCGGCTCATCAACTGCCTCAATCCCGCCCAACGCTGGAAAGAACGCAGATCTATCTCCCCCCGAATCATCTGCAGCTGTTGCGTCGTCACCGCGCTGCTCTCCTGAACTGTCATGCAGATTCCCCCTCCTCCACTAGCGCATCGCCGCTTTCGACAGCAGGAAACAGTGCCGCGGGAACGGCGGACTCGCACACACTGCGACCGCCGCCGTGAAGACCGGATACCCAATTGCGTTCGTCGGTCAACATATACCTGCGGCTGGGTCGAACGCTCTCTACACCCTCGCCGGCCGGCCACAGCACACGAATGCTCTCCCCTTGTTCATCCCATCTGCCCAAGGGCACGGCCAGCAGGGCCGCCAAGACCGTCTCGCCCTCCTGGAAGCCCTGGAACAACCGCACGGAAGGCAGACAGGGTTTGCGCCCGATGAACAGCGGCCGCGAAGGCCTCTTGAGCGCCTCCGCCACATCTTCCAGACCGGGTTCGAATTCTCCCTCTTCCATCCGCAGGACGACCGTGACGCGCATATCGGCCAGGTAGTCGCGGTAGCGCAGCCAGTTGGTATAATTGCCGCCCTCTCGTCCCTCCGCCGCGCCGCGCGTCGTCCAGCCGCTGTCCCTCTTGGAAATGGCGGCTGTCTGAAAGTCGGTCATCCGCACGCCATCGGCCGGTTCGCGGTCAATACGGGCCGCGAAGATCAACCGCTCTTGCAGTCCCTGATGCCGGTCAGCCTCAGTCCGCCGCCAGCCCAGGGCATTGGCCAGGAGACCGGTCAGCATCGAAGCGGCGGGAAACCAGCGGACGACACCGAAGTTGTCGACCGTCTCCCCGCCAAAGGCCATCAGCGGCGCTTCCAGCGTGAGTATCAGATGGCGCATGTCAGGCCGCCTCCCCGGATCGGATCGCGTCCGCAGTCCAGGAGGCCAGGTCGTCCAGGCAGAGACGGTCCGCGTTCGGAATGTCGCAGTCAGCGACCGACATCACCCGCCGGGCCTCACGCACACCATAGGCATTGTCGAGTTGGGTCAGGTATCCAGCCAGGGCCGCGGCCGCGTCGTCTGTCTGGGCGGGGCTCGGGCAGCGGAATGCGTTCGCCAGGCTGCGCGGCTGCCGCGTCCCAATCTCGATCAGCATCAGGTCGGCATAGGAATATGGTGCAGTGGAGCCGACCTTGGCGCCGGGCGATACGGTGGCAATGAGATGGATGAGATGTTCGACGACCTGTGCGCCCATTGCACGATCAGCGCTCTGCCACGCTTCGGCCTCGCACCCCTGCAGATTCGAAATCAGGCCGGGAACGTCGACCACCACATAGCCGTAGAAGAGGCCTGCGGTCAGCTCAGTGTCGCCGATATGGGCCGCGCCGGCATCTTCATCGTCGCCCTGCAGGTCGTCGACGACCGAGAAATAGTCGCTCTCACTCTCCTCGCGATGGACTGTGAAGGCATGGGCCACATGGACCGCGGCATCGATATTGGCGGCCGGGTCTGATGTCACCATGCGGCCGAAGAGCGCGCTTTCCAGCCCGCCGGGGAGAGCCGTCTCCTCGCGAAATGCCTTGAAGTTGCCGCGTTCCTCTTTGCCGAACAGATCCTTCGCGCTCTGGCCGGCGGCCTTGGCATCCTGCGCGTGCGCGCGACAGATGGCGTCGGCCTTCTCGCGCAGATACGCCACCTCGGGCAGACCGAGCAGGAGAGGTTGACGACCGGATTCGCTGGTGCCGCTGCTGCCGTACACGCCAACGTTGAACGCCTCTTCAACCGCCGACAAGACTTCCTCGTCGATCCCCCCGCCCTCCCGCAGCGGCTGGATCACCTCGCGGTCAACGACATTGCGCGAGCGTATCGCTTTGGCCGCATTGGGGATGTTGTGAATCGCGTAGTCGTCGTCAGCCGTACGCCAGTGCCTCTTGAGACACTGCGAAGAAATGCGCGTGCGCACCGCGCCGCCGAAGGGCATGCGTTTTGCCAGGCCGCTGTCATCGCGGTTGAGCAATGCGGCTGGGTAGGAATGGAGGCTGTGAATCTGCAAAAAACGTGAAACGGACATGATGGTCGATCCTTTCAATCGATACTTGTATGTTCAGGATGAAGTTACTCTGACGGCGTATTTTGTCGTTCCGCTCGGTAATACTCGCGGGCAATCTCGACTCGGGTCTGGTCTGCACAGTCTTCGTCATATCCGTCGTAAAGGATAAATCTGGTCATCTCGAACCAATTGAATGCGCATCCTTCAGCAGATAGCATACGGAACAGCCTCGCCAGCAGACGGTGCAGCGTCTGTCCTCTAGCGGCGAGTAGAGTCGATAAGCGTTTTTCGGTGTAAAAGGGAATCCTTTTCCCTCCACCTTGATACAGCGCGCGACCAACGGAAATCCGCGGGTTATGTGCGAGTTCCGCGCCGTGAGACATTAGCGCCATGCCGTGTATGATTAATCCCCATTTGCTAATGTCGGGGTTTTCCGGCATTCCCGCTCTGACCAATAGTCTCCAGAAGGCAGCGGTATCTGGATTGTCAGGGTCCATGCGACGTAGTCTCGATCTGTCGCCGCGATCAAAATCCTTGTCTTCAATCGTTTCAACTAGGCCCTGTACAATAGAGCGGAAATTTCTCGGCATCTGGTCGGTGCCCAAAAATCTCCTTGCAGAGGCCGGAGTCTTACCATCGCTTTGGACTGCACCACCGTGTTTAAGAACATTCTCTATTTCATCCCAATCTTTGGGCCGCCACTCGTAGGCAGGCACGTGTTGGCGAAATGCGTCTAACCAACCAACCTGTTCGGCCGAAAGCTGGCTGGATTCGTCCCGTTTCAGTTCAGCAATAATTAACTGGTCTCCCCGATACATCACTAAGTCTGGGAATCCCCTACCGCGAACAACAGCCGCACTTTCTCGGTCTCGGAGATGGAATGGTTGCCACCCGTAATGCTGCGCTGTGTCAATCACCTCCTGAGTAAAGTGCAATTCACGTGGAGTTCTATCGGTGGGAATGGATGAATCTGCTTTGCTTCGGGACTTTGCGCCAGTGACAGTAGGTTGTTGCTGGGACATCGTTACTCCTCCTCTGCTTCTTCAAATAGAAACGGCAACCCTTGCGGCCCTCGAATTCTTCCTTCGAATAGATTCTCTGCATTGGCGCGGGCGCGGTAGCGGTGGATGGCCGGACAAGGCAACCCTTCTTCAGCCTCCCCCAGGATTCTACGCGCCCGGCTCACGACCCCACTTTCTCCATCCAGCAGCCAAGCCTTCCGAATGCGGCTGCGTTCGTCCCTGTCATCGCTCTCAAACTCAACCTGCAGATCGTCGAAAAAACGGGAATCAACGAATGCGTCGAGCCTGTTGAGCCACGGGCGCGCCAGATTGCGGTGTTCGTTGCTCAAATTCTGGCTGTCGCCCCGGGCCGCGAAGACCTGAATCGCATGGCTGAGAATGCGCTGGACCGTACTGATGTTTTCAATGCGGGACCGGGCGATTCTGCCAAGCTCGTTCATGTTCTCACGCTGCATCAGCGCCCGCTTGACCTTATGGCTGACAGGGATGATGCGTTCGTGGTAGCCTTCGGTCTTGCCCTGCCCCCGCACCAACGCACGCGCAAGCAGTAACGTCGGCTCCGATTCATCCCGCTCGGAGCGGACTGGCTGCAAGAGCGCGGGCTGCTCCCAATTCGCCGAGGTCAGATATTCGGTCACCCGTCTGTAAGTAAATCCTCCGCTGGCCAGCGTAAGCGCTTTGCTCTCCTTGCGGTTGAGCGGCATCCAGGGGTCGCCTGTCATCCCGTTCAGATTCTTAGCTTCAACGCGCGCTGCCTTGGAGCTTGTTCTGAGGCCGTACATTTCGCCGCCAGCGCTGACGCGCAAGCGGATGCGCCGGCAGATTTCAATATAGTATGGGTGCAACCGGTCCGGGAGCAGCGCTTCGCTCTTCGTCCCGTCCCAAGGAAGCATCCAAAGCAGAGCAACGCCAAAATCGCTCATGGAGTAGTCGGCCAACAGCGATTCGTACCTCTCAGACAGTCCCTTCAAATCGCGCCGTAGATGCACGCCGGGTCTTGTCGAAGGCGTGAGAGAGAAGGCTGCCCGGCTGCCTAATCCGCCATTCATCCTTGAAATTCCGTAATTGCCCGCGCCGCTGAAGCCCTCCATCGTCTGCAGCGTGATCAGCGCAAAAATCCAGTCGTCCAGATCAGCCTGCGCCGCCACAGCCGACTTGATGTCGTGGTTCTTCGAAAGCACCAGCATATCCAAACCGTCGGGAGTCAGCACAGGAGTCTTGTATTCTCTTAGCTTGTCGTCCGATCTGGCAGGCGGCTGCATGAATGCCGGTTTGGTGATATCGTCAACGACGAGATGCCAGGGCTCATCGTCAGGGAAGTTGGAAGTCAGTTCGCGCACCATCCGCCGCCACTCTTCGGCGCTGTCCGGTGGTTCGCTCAGTCCTGCGCACTGCATCGCCGCCGCGCCCAACTGTGCCAAAAAAGCATGCCACGCGTGGCGCTGGTGAGGCCTGAGCGCGGGGAAGGACTCAACCTCATCCCGCATCAGCGCCGCATAGACCGCCGGCAACGACACACGGACCGTTGAGCCCCTTGACGTAGAGATCCTGATAAGGGGATCCCTCAGGATGTTTTCTATCATTTGATGCAGACCTCCTCTTTGCGTATACTGCCTGCGAATTACATCACTTTCCAAACTTTCTAAATCCATATTAGCTTGAGTATTGGAAAGCATACACCATCCTTTGCCGAATGTCAAGGCTATCTTTGACATTTGCCTCGTACACGCGAGGATAGTCCTACTCACGCTAAGATAGTGATCTCTACAAGGATGGTTCCCCCGCACACGCGGGGTCATGCAGATTACTCCGCAAATTAGGCGGGCAGACCCCCGGTCCACCTGCTTGTTTTTCATAGTCTGCCCAAACCCAGTCGCTCATAGCGGAAGCGCCTGTCGTCAACCCTGAACTCGAATCCATCCTCCCCAGCTTGCCAAGAGACCGGCTCATCGCCACTCAATCCATAGGCCATGTGGCCGGGAATTGGGATATGGGTGATGGTTTCGCCGCCTCCAAAAGGACTCGGTGCCGCCGGTTCCAGCGTGATCTCAACGCCCTCATCGCCCAGCCTGGTACGAATTCTCGCTTCCATATCGGGAAATACGACTTCCCGGTTCTCCTCGTAAAATGAGCGGTCGCGGCGGATGATCACCTGCCGGGCGGTCTGGTCGTCGCCGATGTAGACACCTTCCATTTTGATGGCGTGCTCGCGCCAGCCCTCCCCCATCTTCTCCGTGATCTCCTCCAGCGCTTCCGGGTGCGTGCTACGCTCCACCAGCGCCCGGTTCATATCGGGAATGTTCCAGGACGTGCCGTTGGCCGCGTGTTCCGCCACCAGCCGCGCCGTCGCCTCCAAAATGCGCAAGTCTTCATAAACGAAGCCGTTCGGCCCCAGGCCGTTCGTATCCCTCCTCCGCGTCAGCCAGGGGGACAAGTCATCATCGTCGGGCATCAATACGATGCAGGCCGGACTGCGATAATCTGCAGGTCGGCCGTCGCGCGCATGGCGATGCAGACGACCAATCCGTTGCAGCAGCACATCCATTGGACAAAGATCGGTGATCAACAGGTCTGCGTCGATATCCAAGGACTGCTCCAGCGTCTGCGTGCCGACGATGACACGCCCGCCCGGTCCGCGGCTCTTCCCGATCTGCTCCTCCACCGCCGCATCAAGGCGGCGGCGGTCCCCAGCTGCGAAGCGGCCGTGATGCAGCGTCACTACGCCATCGACCCCAAATAACAGATGCTGCTCTCCGGGCCCGGCCCGCTCCTCCAGCGCCTGTTGGGTTCGAACCGCAAAGCCGACCGTGTTGCGAACAATCAAGACCTTTGCGCCCGCCCGCGCCGCCTCCAGGCCGCGTTCTGCCACCGCGGCATACGCCTCCATCGCCGGCAACGTCCCGACCTGGACCGCCTTGCCCCGGCCACTCTTCCCGACCGCAACCACCTTCTCCCCCTCTGCGCCGCGCGTGGTGATGGCCGGGTACCTGACCTCCAGCGCCTCGGGCAGAGAAATGCCATCCCCGCCGGCAAGACGGACCGGTGCAGAAAACCGCTGCCTGGCCACCGAGCCAAGCGTGGCCGACATCAGGCAGGCATAGCCGCCAGCGCCGATATGGGCCTCCAGCAGCCCCTCGAGAATGACTCGCATATACTGATCCGAGGCATGCACTTCATCCACGACCAGCAGATTGCGGGCCAGGCAGGCCGCGCGCATATGCGCGTGCCGGACCTGCAGCGCCGCCATCATCGCCTGGTCGACCGTCCCCACCGCGATCTGTGCCGCCAGATAGCGCTTGGCGTTTTCAGCCGCCCACCGGCGCTTGACCACCGGATCGGCCGAGCTGTACTGGTCATCCCACCAGACCTCGTAATGCGGTAATTGCTTACCCCCCACCGCGCCCGCTCGCAGGTAGCCGGGAACCGCAAGAATCGGCTCCGGAAAATGGTCTGCAGGAAACATACTGCGAACAAAGTCTGTTACGCGGCTGTGTATCTGAGAGGCCGCCGAACGCGTCGGGAGAGCAAAGTAGAGGCCGTCCACCAACCCCGCTTCATACATGCGGGCAAAACGCCACAAAGCCGCCTCCGTCTTGCCGGACCCCGTCTCCGATTCGATGATAACCAGAGGCTCATCCAGCGGGAGATCCGCAGCCCTCTGCTGCATGGCATTGGGCCGGCCGTCGATATCGAACAGCGCCCCGAAGCAGGGCAACTCCGACAAAGCGCTCCGCTGCGCTTCCAGGTCCAGACCGATGGCAGAAACAGCCCTGTATGCGCGTTCCCGCGCCGTAACGATGTAATCATCTCGGGGCTGATCACAGAATTCAAAGAACCGTTCGTCGGAGCCGAGCCAGTCTGCCAGCGTGCAGAGGCCCAGGAACATATGCTGGAAACCGGGGGCAGCTGGCAACGGCGCCCCTGCCCGTTCGTAGGCCGCCGGAAACCAGTCGCGCACAAGTTGCACGATGCGCCCAACACATTGTCGGGGGTTGAGGTTGCCGAACGGTTGCCAAGCCGCAGGGTTGGCCGCGCGACCATCCGACAGATTCAGCGGTGAGCCATGATGTGAGAGGGATGCGATCAACAAGCCGCTTGCAGTTGACCCGCCGTCATCATCCCATTCCATGATCTCGGGCGCGCCTAGAGCGTCGAAAAACCAGTCTGCCGTCTCTGAATCCTTATCCTCCAGAACCGGCACGAGGTCCTGGACATGTCCCGTGCGCGGCGGCTTCTTGCGTCGCGGAGGCAGATCCTCCGTCCGCCAGATCTGGGCCTGAAAACCGACATTCACCTTGCCGATGTCATGCAACGCCGCTAACACACACAACCGCGCTGCAGTCGTCCCGTCCAAATCACTCAGCCCGCCCGCGCAGGCCAATCGCTTACAGATTGTCGGTTGCTCCAATAGGACCTCGAAGCAGGCCGCCACATCCGCAAGGTGGTGCTCCAACAGGTGAATGCGTTGAGGATTCTGCCTATCCGACTTTCCCCAATGATATCGCGTGTAGACTGGCAAGCTCTCTCTTTCCATGTCAGGCCGGCAGTTCTCCCCGCTCTGCGCCGTCTCCTGAAACCGGGCCGTCTCAGTCAGGAATCCCGCACTCGTCGCCTAACAAGCGGGAAGCGGCCTCCCTTCCGGCGGGGGTGAGTCGGTGCAAGCCGGGACTCTTGGTGGAAGGATGACGGACCTTTTCCAGGTGCCCGGCTTCGGCAAGCTGGGTTCTATATTTGGAAAGATAGGTTTGTAGCTTGTTCCAGTCTCCATCCCACCTGATCAGGTCGACAATGAAGTTCGTGATCAAAACGTTGTCTGCCTCGCCGCCGAAGGTCTCGTAGGCGACCAGCAGCGTTCTTCTCCACGTCAGATTCCGTTCTGTCATCTCCTGTCTGCCTCCCCGGTCGTGTGCCGTATGGAGAGACCCGGTTTTTGGGCCGCGCTCACTGCTCAGAATATGATTGCGAAGGTCAAACAACACTCCCTCTTTCTGATCTTCCCGCAACACTTTCCGCAGGCGGGTAAAAGGAGGAGGACGTCAGCAAGAACAGTGCAAAGGTCGGAGCCGGGGCGAATTCAGCAGCAAGATCCATCTCCTCGTCGATGCCCTTGACTTTCCCCTCAAGTTCATCTTGACTGGGGGTGAACGCCATGATATGTCCCAAAACCGGTCCCCTATGGCTCGTGCCCGTGCTGTTCGCAACAGCGACAACTCTTTGTATCCCGATTGGAATGGTCTGGTAGTAACTCTTCAACACCATATCATACAGCGCCTGTATAACACCAGCATGTCATTTGGGTCCTTTTTCTATAACGATGCCGTATCAATATTTCCCCAGATATTTTCAGCCCAGCAGAATAGAGGACACGCGCGCCGCAGTCCCAGCCCCATCACGGTCGGCGCGCGCCGTCTGACGCGCCGGCGTTCTTCGAGGGCCTGGGGCGCCGGTTTACGCACAGGGGAGACAGACGGAATGAGCGAGAAAGAGTATGCGGACGGGCGCGGTGAGCGCATGGCTGACCGGCTGCGGCATATCACGGCGGAAAGCGGCCATGAGGCTGTCAGTCCGCGGGCCGGCGTGGACGAAGCGGTTATCGAGCTGTTGCGGCCGCTTATGGCGCGTGCCATCAACACCGGCGAACGGGTGGACATTCCGGCCGGCTACTGGATACGGGCTGAGGAGCGGGAGATTGCAACGTTGGCGGTTGAGATCGGACACGCCGACACCGGCGCGGACGTTTGGGTGTCTATGCTGGTTTCACGCGGGCCGAGCCACGAGTTGCCGGTCTTGCGCGTCCGCACCGGCGCAAAGGCGCTGAGACAGATCGCAACTGAGTTAGACGATCTGGACAAATGTATAGCGTGGGCCTACCTGGAACTATGGGAAGAATCGCATCGGGCTATGGGAGAGATTTTGCGCGCAATTCTTGAGGAAGAACAGGCGTACTGGTCAACTGTGCGTTGGTAAAACGGTGCTGTCGGCGCCGGACCGGGGCGCTGAGAGGCGTTCTAACCGTTTCGAGGGCTACACTACCCCCGGTCCGGGGGGAAACGGGAGAACGGAGCCAGGACTAGGCAAACGGTCCGGACCTGTGCAACTGCAAGGGCGCCGGCGTGTGCCTGGGACATTGAAAGGGGCGGGCAAGACATGGCAACGATTCGAGTATCACACCATTCGATCCGCTGGTGGGCAATGCCTGACCCACAGGAACCGGCCAAATGGGTTCGCGGCGTCGCTACGTTCTATGAACCGCATTCCGGCTGGTATCACGGCCAAAGGGTTCGCATGACAATCGTTGTCCAACCGCACGCCGGCGGCTGGCGAATTGACATGGACGGGGAACTGATAGGCACGGCGCCCACAATGGTAGCGGGGATGGACAAAGCAGCGGCCTATTGCCGAAATCATATCCCGCAATTCCATACCGGCGCCGGCCAGAATTTCCGCCCCTGATTCACCTTACGGCTCTACAAATGGCGCGACTAGAGGATCTGCACAGCGAAACCCTGCCTGGCGCACCTGTACACGAAGCGACCTCTTTCCTTCATTCCCTGATCACGCCAAGACCAGGAGCGCACGATGCCCCAGGAACTGACAGCTGACTCGACGCCCACGCCCAAATCAGGACCAGGCAACCGCCGCGAGCAAATCGGATGGTACTTCTATGACTGGGCCAACTCGGCCTTTGGGACAACGGTCGCTACCGTCTTTCTCGGCCCCTACATCTCCAACCTCGCTCGCGCCGCGGCCGGCCCCGATGAACTGGCCCGTTTCTTCGGCATCCCTGTGGCGCCCGACTCCTTTCTGCCCTACTGCATCTCCTTCTCCGTCATCCTGCAGGTGCTCTTCCTCCCAATTCTCGGCGCCATTGCAGACTACTCCAATCTGCGCAAGAGATTGATGCAGATTTTTGCCGTCGCCGGCTCGACCGCCACAATGTTCCTGTTCTTCGTTACGGCCGGGACCTGGTGGCTGGGCGGGCTGCTCTTTATCATCGCCAACCTCTCCTTCGGCGCAGCGATCGTCTTCTACAATGCCTTCTTGCCCGACATCGCCGCACCTGAGGACCGCGACCGCGTCTCGTCAGTGGGCTGGGCGCTGGGCTATCTCGGGGGCGGCCTCCTGCTGGCACTCAATCTGGTCTTCTACCTGGCGCGGGACACCATCGGCATCGACACCGGTCTGGCTGTGCGTATCAACCTGTTTTCGGGCGGACTGTGGTGGTTCGCCTGGTCCTTCGTCACTTGGAAAATGTTGAGCTCGCAGGGCGTAGCCAGGGCGCTGCCCGCCGGCGAGACCCATCTGTCAACCGGCCTCAAACAGCTGTGGGCAACCTGCAAGGAGGCCGCGAAATATCCCCATACCATTCGTTTTCTGATCGCTTACCTGCTGTATAACGATGGCATCCAAACGGTCTTTGCGGTTGCAGCGGTCTTTGCCGCTGCCCCGCTTGCTCAGGGAGGACTGGCGATCGGGCAGAGCATGCTCACCATGGTCATCCTGATGATGCAGTTCGTTGCCTTTGGGGGCGCACTCCTCTTCGGCAAAGTAGCGACCCGTATCGGGGCGAAGAAGGCTCTGATCATAGGCCTCACCGTCTGGACGGTGGTTGTGATCTACGCCTATCTGGGTCTTCGAGGGGAGAGCCGCTTCTTGGAGTTCTGGATTTTGGGAGGATGCATCGCCTTGGTTATGGGGGGCACGCAGGCGGTCAGTCGCGGCCTCTTCGCCAACATGATCCCGCCGGGCAAGGAGGCTGAATTCTTCTCCATCTACGAAGTCAGCGAGCGGGGAACCTCTTGGCTGGGCCCGCTGGCCTTCGGCTTGGTCAACCAGATGACCGGTAGCCTGCGGCCGGCCATCGTTTCGATCATCATCTTCTTTGTCGTTGGGCTAGTTCTGCTGCGTAGAGTAGACGTGCGCAGGGCCATTGCTGAATCGGGCAACAGGCCGCCAGCAGTTATCTGAGTACTACAACCGCCGCACGTGGAACGCAGGAGTCACGGTCAGGAACCCAGTGAAGCCGGTGTCTACTATCGCCTCGATTTCACTTTCCTGCCCCGATGGGCCTTGTACGGCCAGGACCACGACCGACTCATAGGCGGCGTTCACCACGCCCTCGATCACCCGGCGCTCCGAATGGGACGACCCCCAAAGTGATGCAGGGCCCGGTATCCAACCCGGAGCAGCCAGACGTCAATCGCGCCAGGGCGCTGCGTCCGCAGACGCTTCGCTGCCGTCCGCAGGTCGTCGGAGATGGCCCAACTCCCGCTGTCAACGTCGATGGCGACATATTCCCCGTGGTGGTCCGCCTCGACCTGCGGACGGATGTCCCGCTCATATATCTCGTCGCCCAGGCGGGCAGTCTCTTCGCGAGGCCGGCGTGTGGGCATGGTGGTTTCGCTACCCTGGGCGGGTACCACAGTCTCTGCGTCCCTCATGCGTCCCCCTTCAAGATCGATGTCTCGGCATTCTGTGGCTCCCGTGACCCCAAGGTGCACCACATCCAGGCCAAGACAGCCTCCATGCAGGCGCCCAAGGCGTCCCAACCCGTTGTACCGCGCAAGAAATTCCCGCATTGGCCATTCTGATTACGCCGCACGCCCCGAGTGTCCGCACCTCTATCAAAATATCTTCCTCTTGTCGGGTCTCATTATTTCCTGCTCCAACTTTGTAGTAGGATGGGGTCACCACAGCAATCTGAATCTACCGATTCGTCGGTAACCACAGCCGCCGGGGGCGTTGCGCCCCCTTGTTGGATCGATAGATTCATAGGATTGCTGTGGTGGCACCCGTGCGTCTGTGACCACCAAGGGGGCACCGCAGCGTGAAAGCCTTAACTTCCATTCTTGCCATAGTGCTTGTTCTGCAAACGGCCTTCACTTTGTCCCTGTGGCAGGAGCAGACTGAAAAAACCTCGGGCAGCCAACCCCCACCGCAAAACAACGCAATAACTACAGAAGTGAAGCGCCTCGCAACGGACGTGGCGGCGCTGAAAACACGCGTCTCGATACTGGAAACGGGGACCGCAACACTGACTCCGACACCAGTTCCGACTTCAACGACGACGCCAACTTTATCTCCGATTCCAACTCCATATTTTGTCGTTATAGTTGAAAGGGCCAATGTGAGAGAAGGGCCGGGACCCTTCTGCTCCGTAATATCCACGGTGGGCCAGGGAGAACGGTTCGATGTCGACGCCCGCAACCCCTCCGGCACCTGGCTGGAGTTCTGCTGCGTGAAAGGGCAACGCGGCTGGATCTACTCGCCTCTCGTGGACGTAAACGTCGACGTGATTACGCTTCCGGTCGCGGACAATATCCCTGCCTGCCCTACACCCACCAATACTCCCACACCTACTGCCAGCTCTCCCACTCCTATACCCACCAACACGCCCGCACCTACACACACACCATCCAATGGGTGCTATCCACACGATCCACACGGGCCGGATCTCGATTGTGCGGATTTCAACACCCAGCGAGAAGCGCAGGCCTGTTTCATTGCCGCTGGCGGACCGGACAGGGACCCACACCGGCTGGACGGAGATAATGATGGCATCGCTTGTGAAAACAATCCCAAACGATAAGGAAAACCATGATTCGCCGACTTGGCCGGGCCGCGGCGAAGTAGACGGGAGGTTACGAAGCACCTGAATCCCACAATTCACCCGTTGCCGACTCCATCGTTCGGACATTTAGCAACGGGTAAACAACAGTTCAAGCAACGCCCCGAACTGGCACAACAACCGCCCCGCGGGTACACTACCCCGGAACTCCCACTCCCCCACAAACCACAATCGCAGAATGCGGCTCCTTCCGCGCCCAAGTGCACTGTCGAAAAGGTTTGACTGGCGGATGACGCACCGCCGCGGACCAAAAAGACGCTTCCACAAGGGACCCGGGCTCCCACCGTCAAGGAGTGGGGCATACCCGTTCGTACCGCCCGCACCAGAAGAGGAGAAGCCCCGCCGCCTCGTCGTGCAGCTGCCGCACAGCACCCACCGGCGCTTCAAGTAGTTGGCCGCCGAGCAGGGCGTCACCATGTCCGAGCAGTGCCGCGCCTGGGTGGAAAAGGCGCTGGCGCAGCATTTTGGTTAAACGAAAGAGAGGATGGGATTGATGACGGACGGTGTTAAACCTCTTGTAGGGTTCCTTTCTGGGCACAAATACTGGCGCTCCCACCGCGCAATCGACGAGATAGAAATCTATTGTGAGTTGCTGGAGCACCTGCAGGATAAGAGCGACGGCTTGGAAACACGCGGCAAAGATGAAGAGGCCGCGCTGATCAACGTGCAGGCAGTCATAAGCAGCTATGCCGTCGAGATCGCGATGAAGTCGCTGTGGGCATTGGACCATCCCGACAAACCCATTCCTCACACACACGACTTGGTCAAGGTATTTGACGGCTTGAAGGAGGAGACGAGGAAGTCTCTCGAAGGCATTCAACTGACTCGTCAGGTTATGGAAGTAATGCCTAAGCCTTTCATCAGCAACAGATACTCTATGGAGAAAGGCGGCAGAGATATCTCAGTTTATCAGACATCATTCTTGAGGGATGTTGCCCAGTTTCTGAGAGATAAGCTGGAGGAAAGCAAGAAGACACTGTTCAAACCGCCGAAATCAACTACGACGTAACGTTTGGAGGGCTTTCGACGCGCCCGGGCGCGTCGAAAGCCACTTCAAATAACCGTACCGCAACACACCATTAGACAGGTTCTCAATGAAGAGATTTTTCCGTTTCGTCTTCCGTCTTCTCCTCGTCGTCACGATCGTCGCGGCACTGATCCTTCTCGTCGGGCTCTACTTCCAGTTGCAAACCCTGTCGACGCAGGTCAACGAGCTGACGGCGCGCGTGCAACGGCTCGAGGAGGCCAACGCGGCGCGGCCCGCGCCCGGCTCGCAGGCCGCGCAGGCCCCGGAGCCGACCCGAACGCCCACACCCGAGCCGACAGCAACGCGCACGGCCAGGACGACCAGCACGCCGAGGCCAACCAACACTCCCATCCCCACGCCGACCGGGCCCACGCACACCCCTGCGCCGACCAATACGCCCGGTCCGACGGCAACGCCCAGCCTCACGCGCACACCCAGGCCGACAAACACGCCCGCGCCGACCAGCACGCCCAGCCCCACCAATACGCCCAGGCCGACCCGTGCGCCTACGAACACGCAGACGCCGACCGCCACGCCGGTGCCGACGCCCTTTTTTACCGTCAACACCGACTGGATCAACGTCAGAAAGGGGCCCGGGCCCGAATACCCGGTCATCGATGCCATCCCCAGGGGCGAGCAGTACAACGTCCGCGGCCGCAACCCCGCCGGCACCTGGCTGGAGTTCTGCTGCGTGGACGGGCAGCGTGGCTGGATCTACGCGCCGTACCTGATCGTAAACGTCGACGTGAATGCAGTCCCGACAGTGCGGGCCACGCCAACCATCCCGCCGTCGCCATCGCCGACGCGCACCCCCATACCCACGCGCACGCCCGGCCGGCCCACGGCCACACCGTCGGACGGGGGCAACCTGAGCGGCATCAGAATCGAGCCCGAAAACCGCTGCTCGCACTACGACTCGGACCTCTATCCCTATTCCCAGAGCGTCGAGCCGCGTATCGTCAACCAGCAGGGCGGCCGCATCTACGGCCCCTACACCGGCACCTACTTCGCCAGCATCAGAGAGACGGACATCGAGCACATCGTCGCCCGCAGCGAGGCCCACGACAGCGGCCTCTGCGCCGCCAGCAGCGCCACCCGGCGCAACTTCGCCAACGACCTGCTCAACCTCACCCTGGCCAGCCCCAGCGTGAACAGGCACCAGAAGGTCGACAAAGACCTGGCCCAGTGGCTGCCCGCCCTGAACCAGTGCTGGTACGTCAACCGGGTCGTGCAGGTCAAGCGCAAGTACAACCTCTCGATGGACCGGGCCGAGGCGGCCGTCGCGCAACGAATGCTGGACTCCTGCCCCAACACGCAGATGCAGTTCACCGACCCAGGCTCTGCGCCGCCGCCAGCCAATACGCCGCCGTCGGGGGGGTCCTGTCCGAGCAACTGCACGGAGGCCCACTCCATGGGCATGAGCAATATGGGAAGAGACCATCGTTGCTACCAGCCGAAATTCGATCGGGATCGGGATGGTATCGCCTGTGAGCGCTAGATAGCGCAAGGGCCTCCTCCGCCTAGGCGCGGCATCCCGTAGGGGCACCCCTTGTGGGTGCCCACAACCTCTGAACTGGCACAACCGCCGCCCCGCGGGTACACTACGCCAGAATCTCAAGCCACCCCCACAGTCCACGACCAATGTCCGGCCAACTATTCACCAGTTCCTTAGCCCAGTTCGTCAGGGCTTCGACTGCATCTACTGGCAAGCCTGAGAACGGGCCAGGGAAACCGAAGTTGAGGACTTCAAAGCTGCCGCAATGACGTAGCGAGCAGAGTTTGTTTCATCTAACCGGAACTCGGCTCGGATGAATTGAACGCCGAATACGTTTCTTCTACCCCCCAGGAGACGAAGGCCGGGCGCTGAACAGCCTGGCTGAAAGGGAACGCAAACCAACAGCGTAAGGAGAAGAAATGCAGGCCACCAACACACGAGATATTATCTCGGAGGCTCTTGATATCACGAATGAGATGAATCCTCAGGCCACGGATGGCACATGGCTTGAGGACCTCACTGTTCAGGTAGGCCCATACCTCAAAGAGTGGGACATCGACCGGTGTTACCCTTGGGATGAATGGCCGGAGCGGGAAGACCACTTCCCCAAGACCACCAAGCAGGACGTGGGGATCGACGCGGTTGCGGTTCGCCTCGAAGACAACCAGTTCATTGCCATCCAATGCAAGGCCCGGCAACTAGATGAGCACGGCAACGGTGCTCCCATCGAGAAGGGTGAAACCGACAAGTTCGCCAGTGCCTCCTCAGATGACTTCTGGGCGGAACGCTGGATTGTAACCAACGGCAACTGTCCGTTGAGCAACAACGCACTGCAGGTCCTCTCGATGACCAGCAAGCCGGTCAAGCTGGTGAACGTCACCAATGACCTGCTGGACCAGCAGACTGCGCCCATCGAAGAAGAGTGTCCGCATTGCGCGCCCAATCCGGGAAGCGAACCGCGACGACAAACCAAGTCGTGCATGCAGGCCGAGGCTATCGCCGAGAGCATTCGCATTCTCAGGGATCATGAACGGTCGCAGAGCGGCGGATCGCCCGCCGGTCATGCCCGCGGCAAGATCATTCTGCCCTGCGGCACCGGCAAGACCCGCATCTCCTTGCGCATCATTGAGAAGTTGACGCAACCGGGGGAGTTGTCCATTGTCCTATGCCCTTCCATTGCGCTTGTGGCGCAGATCAGGCGTGAATACCTCCAGTACGCGACCACCCGGCTGCGGGCGCTCGCCGTGTGCTCCGACGTCACTGCGGGTTATGACCCCAGGAAGGAGGGGACCCGCGACACCACCTCCGACCCGACCCTGGACAACAGCAACGTAAGCGCCTCCGTGGTGAAGGGAATGGTCACCACGGACCCGTCAGAAATCGCTGAATGGATACGAGATGGAAAGAACGCCAAGCGCATCAACGTCATCTTCGGCACCTACCAAAGCGGCCGTCCCATCGCCGACGCCTTGCAAGAGGTCGGCGTCACCGCGCAGGTCCTCGTCGCCGACGAAGCGCACCGTACCGCCGGCCTGCGCCGCAAGAAGAGTGCAAAGAGCGCCGTGCTCTCCCCCGACGAGCAACGCGTTCGCGACTTCACACTCTGTCACGACAATGACGCGATGCCTGCAACCTACCGCGTCTACCAGACTGCCACACCGCGGGTCTATGACACGACCAAGGTCAAACTCAGTCAGAACAGCGACTGGGTTGTCCGGTCCATGGATGACGAAGAGGTCTTCGGCGTCGAGTTGTACCGCAAGAGCTATGTGGAGGCCGTTAACAACGGCTGGCTTGCCGACTACCGCATCATCGCCGTGGGCGTCAACGGGGCCGATGTCTACGACGTTGCATACCGGCTTGCCCAAGACACCGAGAGCAAGGGGCGCAATCGACTGACTACGCCCCACTTTCTCCGCGGTCTGGCTTTTGCCCTCGCAATGGGCGGAGCAACATGGAGTGAGGAAAGCGGCACTGTTCCCATCAAGTCGTGCATCGCATTCATGAACACCGTGGACAAGTCCAAGAACATGACGAAGGACCTGCAGGAGCCCTTTGTAAAGGAGTGGCTCCAGGACTGGCTCACTGAGTTCGGTAGTGGGAGAGAGGCTGCCGACTACGCATTGGAACACCTTGACGCCACCAGCAACGTCTCCAGCAGAGAGAACGCCAAGCGCCGTCTGGCGGCGGCCACCGATGCGCAGCCTCATGGCATCATCAATGTCGGCATTTTCGGCGAGGGCACGGATTCGCCCTCCCTCAGTGCCGTTGCCTTTCTCGAACCTCGGAAGAGCCCCATCGACGTTATCCAGGCCGTTGGTCGCGCCATGCGTACGGCCGAGGGCAAAGAGATGGGGTATATCATCTGTCCCATCGTCTTTCCTGCGAACGGAGACGCCGAGGCCTGGCTCAGCAACAGCTCCCCGGAGGAAGGATGGCAAGAGCTGGGACAGATACTCCTGGCCTTGCGCGCTCACGACCAGCGCATCGAAGAGAACCTGTCCGGGTTGTTGCAGTTGTACCTTCCCAAGGTTCCCGAAAAGGTCCATACCTTCATTGGCATCGCCAAGGGTGAAAGCAAACGTGTCCAGTACTGGATGCACGAGGGCGCCCCGGGGAACGCGCAAGAGGACGTCGAGAACGTGCTCAAGGGCGCCAGCCCGCGAGCCAGCAAGTTCGTTCCCTTGCCGGTATCGGAGGCGTTCGAACCACCTGTGCCGGACACCAAGGACCCCGATGGTTTCACTTCTCTCCAGAAACAGAAAGCGGCCTACGTTACGGCAGAACCAACGTTGATCATCACGGGCAAAGTGAACGGCGACGGCAGCTTCGACATGCGCACGGACACGGTCGTCAGAAACAAACCGGATGCAGCCGGCAGACCCGGCAAATTGAATATCAGGAGGACCAAGAGAAGAGCCAAGGAGATGATAAACAATGGCGGGGGCAATCCCTTGCCGTCCATGGCGGAGAAGAAAAAGAAGCGAGAGAAAGGCGAGCAGAAGGTCATCCAACGGCAAATGAGGCTACTGCGGGAAATGGAGGAGTTCGGAGAAGCGATTTGTATGAACCTGTTGGAGAAGTCCGGCCTGACCAGTGACCGGGTCCTCCGTGACTTGAATATCCTGGAGGACAGCATCAGAGAGGCTGCACACCATCTGAACGCCGACGAACTGCGCCCGGACCTCGACCGCCATTTCGGGCTGGACAACCTGAAGGAGAGCGAACTCAACAAGCAGGCCGATGGTTGCACCATCGCGGCACTGTTGATGATGAACGCGGCCATGTTGCACCAGCGCATCGCCAATGGCCGGTGGCTCAGCGGGGTGAGCGACCTGGAGGCGGTCAAGAACGACGTGAACGTGGTGCGACGGGTCAACAGGGAATGGAACCAGATCATGCGCCATGACTTTCGTCCCGTCCTGGAACCGGCGGTCAACGCCATCCAAGCCGTCGAGGACACAGGCAAACTGGCCGGTCTGGAGCGCGCTCTGCGCCACATTGCCGCCGAGGCCGAGCGTATCGCCGAATCCTATGCTGACATGGGAGCGGACCACGCAGGCCCGCTGTTCAACCGTGTTATGGGCAATCAGGCCAGCGACGGGGCCTTTTTCACGAGACCGGTGGCGGCCTCCATTGTCGCGCGCCTAACCTTGGACGCCTGCGGCGAACAGGATTGGATCGACCCCGCCGTATGGCGTGAATTCAAGACGGTGGACCTGGCCTGCGGCAGCGGCACGCTGCTGGCGGCCATGCTCACCGACATGAAGAGAAGGGCCCAGGAGCTGGGGGCCGGTACAGACCGGCTGGTAGAGCTTCAGAAGCTCGGAGTCGAGGAGACCATCAAGGGCCTGGACATCAACCCGGTCTCTTTGCAACTGGCGGCCTCCCAGTTGACCACGGGAAACCAGGAGATCCGATATCGTTCGATGGGTCTTCATCTCATGCCCTATGGTCCACATCCGGATGACTCCAGGCGCATCTCAGTCGGCACTCTTGAACTGCTGGGGCAGAAAGCAATCATACCGAGAAACAGCGAGTTGGGGCTCGCCGACGACAAGATAGGGTCGCGGCTAACCTGGGGTCCGTCTGATGACACCGAGCTGGAGGACGCTGTCTCGGCCGTCAAGGACGTCCGCATCGTCATTATGAACCCGCCCTTCACCAACCGGGCCAAGATGGGCGAGAAGTTCCCGAAGGAAACGCAGCAGAAGATGCGCTCCCGGGCAGACGCGATGGAGGGATTCCTGGTGGGAACGGACCCCGACCTGATGGAGTTCTCAGACAAGAATTCCATCGGGCCACTTTTTGTGGCCCTGGCGGACCACATACAAAAGCGGCCCGATGGGGTGGTGTCGATGATCAATCCGACCATCGCCCTATCTTCCACTTCGGGACTGAAGGAACGCCAAATACTGGCGCAACGGTTCCACATCCATACGGTTCTGACCTGCCACCAGCCTGGGCAGATCAACCTGAGTCAGCAAACCAGCATCAACGAGAGCATCGTCGTTATGCGCCGCCACCCCAATGGACCCAAGCCTCCGACGCGTTTCATCCACCTGGACAGGATGCCGGTGGATGAAGGCGAAGTTGAGGACCTGCACCGTTGCCTGCAGGAATGCGACCTGGGCCAGATGTCGAACGGCTGGGGAGAGATCTCCGAGTGGCCCGCCGGCAGGATGGAAAATGGCGATTGGTCACCGGCTATCTGGAGGGCGCCCGAGTTAGCGGAAGCTGCGACCAGGTATGCCAATCACCCGGACTTACAGGCGATCAATATGGTACCTGGCCTGTCGGTTCATGCGACAGGCCGTGTACTGCGCGGCTCCTTCGAGCGCGCAGTACACGGCACCCCCGGCAGCTTCCCGATCCTGAAATCGAAGGGGAGCGAAGGACAGCAGGCCATACAAAGTAAGCCCGACGAATACTGGATTCCTAAGAAACGGGACGAAAGTCAGCGGCAACGAAACGGCGGCTCCTACCCCGAAGCGGACAAAATCCTGGATAAGGCCGGATACTTGCTGTTGACGGCGGGCCAACGTAATAGCACCTCTCGTCTAACGGCCACCGCGGACAATGGGAAATTCGTGGGTAATGGTTGGATGCCCGTAACAGGGGTGTCGCCGGCAGAAGCGCAGACGCTCGCTGTTTTCCTCAATTCCACGGTCGGGCGCCTCCAACTGATGCGGAACCCAGGCCGGACCATAGAATTCCCGATCTACAGTGCGGCGGAAGCAAGCAACCTCAAAATCCCCAACATCAAGGATGCCCGCGTTCGTAAGACGCTGACCGACTGCTGGGAACATACCAAGGAGATGGAAGTCCCGCAGTTCCGAGACGGCGAGTGCGAAGTCCGCACCCTCTGGGACACTGCCGTTGCCGAAGCCATGGATTGGGACAAGGAGCAATTGGACCGATTGCGCGATCTGCTGAGCAACGAACCCCACGTCCGGGGTCTCGGCTACAACCAGTATGCCGACGAAATAGAGGACATCGAAGGCTTGGAAGCCTATCTCGATGACAAGACTGCCGGTGAAGATTGAACATGTCCTGGATGATTAGACTCAAAGCGCGTCTACGGGCACGCATCCCGCACTTGCAACGGAAACAAACGCCTGGGTGGTCTGGATACGGAACTGGTGAGGCGTCCCTTACAGACCCAGCATACAGCCGCGTGACCAACCCCGAGCGCTTTCTCCCGTTACATGCCGCTATGTTGGCAATCATAGACAGGCTCGAGAGTGACTTCGACGTCGAGCGCGCAGAAGGATATGGTTTCGACGAGAAGCTGGAGAGGGGTCTGGACCTTACTCGTGCGGATGTGAGACTTACCCCGAAAGACCCTGACGCCGCGCCTATCTCGGTCGTGTTTACTGCATTTCCGGGTCTTCGGATCCGGTTTGGGCGATGGTACATCGAGCCTTTCCCAGTCTGTGGCTGCGACGCCTGCGATGAGTCAGCAGAAGACGAAATCCAGCGGCTAAGTGAAACGGTCGACGACGTGACTGCCGGAAGGTTCCGCGAGGCGATCGAGATTCCCCTGCTGTCCTTTATGGGGGCGGGTTGGGTGGATACCAGGTTTTGGTCGCCTGACGGAAGGAGAAGTCGACATAGGTCTCGTGTTGACCGTCGCCGAGGGCGTGAGATGTCCGGAGGACGTCACCGGCTAGCTTTGAACTGGAAGCCGTGGCCCCGTAGACAGTTAGCGAGACGCGGCGGGCCCGGTCCCGGATCCAATCCCGCACTTGAGCGGAACAGTGTTTCCTGGACTTCTTCTCGCTGCCAGACGGAGCCTACACCTTTACCGACAGTGCGTTCACCGGATCGGTAAGATGCGTTCGCACGTACTGTTCCTCAGTTCGGAATCAGGTACGAAGGATTATACCCTTTGGTGGAACCGAGGTCCTCGTAGAGTTGTGTGTCTGGCATCCGATCCCACAGGTGGCCCAGCAGGAGTATCGCACTATGCGGTCCCGCCAAGAAGAGATGAATTCGGCTAGGTCTATATTCCTGAACGAGGTGGCGAATCAAGTCCCGTACCGCATAAGCCCATTGTCTAGCCTCAGCGGCGTTGCGGATTGCCTGGTTATTTGCACCGCCTGCAGGACGGAGACATACATATCTACCGAC
This sequence comes from Caldilineaceae bacterium, assembly GCA_026708085.1. Taxonomy (GTDB): domain Bacteria; phylum Chloroflexota; class Anaerolineae; order Caldilineales; family Caldilineaceae; genus Bin5. The sequence goes on along the minus strand of JAPOVP010000080.1, from coordinate 50,448 downwards.
ATTGATTTGTTGTTCGTGAAGGTATGCCAGCACATCTGTCGAGAGGTCAAATGCCAACGCAATCCCTATGGCGAGATCATCGCCATTTCCCAAGTTTGTATCGATGCGCTCGATAGCGATGGCAGATAACGCTCCTTTTGATGACCAAGGTGCCTGATCCTGAAAGGACGTAACCTGAAAGTCAGCAGTTTTGCCCAACTCGACTCCTGTAGCAAACCAAGTGGGCAAACGCATGTACCCCCGGACGAGAACATTGTTGTGTCCCAGGGCTCTAAAGTCCTTCGCGGCTTTTTGGAGTTCTGGCCGGAAACGGTCGTTCCACAGCGATTGGTCCGATGGCTGACGGCGAACTCTTGGCTCACTGCCTGGGAACAGACTGGCCCAGTCAAGAGCAATTGTTGCAACCTCGGGCATGGGGTCCCTGTCAATAGCCTGGACAAGAAGTGATGCTGCCGGAAGGTCATCGGTGCGTTTCAGTGGTTCAACAGCCCGGCGCAACTCGGCCGTGGTGAGTTTCCTCTTGCCTGCAGTTACCCAACCTCGCACAATGCCTACACCTTGGGCAACGGCTTCTTCATCATGGCGAAGACTTGCTGCGTACATAAATGGTTTTGCCATTTCTATCCAATCGTAGTCGGACTTCCCCAATTGGAAACAAAGGCTTTCTAGGAAAAACAATACTTCTTTTTCGCTGATCTGGAGGTGTTCAGAGAGTTCCTTACGCGCGATACCAGCGCCTGAGTTTGAGTCTGCAAGTCTCAAGGACCGTGCGACGGTACGATTTCGCCCGTCAATCATTCGAAGGATTGGGTCTCCATGTGTGGCGAGGCGGTTAGTGACCAAGAATAACTTTGGTTTACATTGCTTCGGGCCATCCGCCCACAGGCTGTGGAACCGCTGGACTACGCTTTGCCCACCTGCTCTGCTCGGCTTCATGAGCCATTCTAATCCGATGGTCTCTCGTGCATCGACTGAAGACTTTACTTGATAGTATTCGTGTTTTTGGTCCTCCGTGTAGACAGTAACGTCATCTGCATTGCCTGCTTCGGGATCTTCTATTCCGATTTCGGCGATGCCACTCTCTACCTGAATTGCCCTGATCACCTGAAGCCATGCGAACAAATGCTGATAGTCGTCGCCTCTGATGCGGGCACCGCTTGCGCTTAGTCGTGTTGTCATGATTTCCGTACACCATCCATGGAGCCAAACGGCTGGGTGGGATCTATTTGTTCAAGTACTGATAGGGCGAGTTCAAAAGTCACTTCTTTATCTGGGTACGCTTCGCGGACAATGCCAGGTATGAAGCGCTGGGTCACATCAGAAAAGGTGTAGCCGTAGTCTCTTTCATTTGGCCCGGTCAGTCTTGCCAATTCACGGTATTGGCTGTCGCTAAAGACATTTACGAAAGCCTCGCGTAAGAGCGATTCCCTCTGCTCTTTGCTTGGCCGCTTGAATTCATAATGTACTGCCGCCCGACGCAGGACTGCCGGATCAAGCGATTCGGGACGATTCGTGCAGAGTACCACCAAAGCAGGCAAACGCTCCTGGGTGAGTTGATCTATGCCCCTAATAAGGGCATTGACTCCCGCTCGATCCTCGTGGTGCATTTGTGCAGTGGCCCGCGTCTCTGCAAGCGCGTCAGCCTCATCTATCACGAATACGACCGCCGCAGAGGGCTTACCGTTGGCATTGACCCCCTTCCGAGCCAATGCACCCACTTCATCGAATGCCTGCGAAATCAAACGGGTCATCTCGCCGACAGCTCCTCTGCCACGAGTGATGAGGCTCAAACGAAGAACTGTAACCCTTGCTATGTCTCCCCCTCGTGCAATAGGATCACCGAAACTGTTAGCAAGGGTTGTCTTTCCAGTGCCCACATCTCCAGAAAACACTAACAGCGGCGGTCTCCGATTGAAGTCTTCTACACATGGCAACACACTGCCGTGCCTATCCATACTCCATTGTTCGAGAAGTCCTGGAACGAGCAGGAGGCGTACTTCCTTCAGCAGAAGTTCTTTCAAACGATCTAGTCCAACCAGCCGGGCAAACTGTTGAGCCGCGTCCGTGTCAGGCAGCTCCTTTACGTCGTCGAACAGGTCCAATGAGGTCATAAAGAAACACCTAGTAGGGACGGAAAGTACGGCGCTGTGTACCTACACCTTGTGAGGAGTAACTCCGGTCAGTAATCCAATAGCCGCTGCCGTCTTGGGGTGCCTGACCAGGACTACGCTGGATTGGAAGACGTGCTTTGATCTCTTGTTGCGCGCTGGGAGAAAGCAAGTTCCATTTCCTGCTATACACTAGGAAGGAGAACCACGTAGTTCCCGACATGTCCGCCCTCGCGTAAACACCTCCAGACTTCCCATCAGCGAGCGAACCGTCCGTTCGAAGCTCATATAACAGCGTAACGACTCTCTGCCCATTTCGCTTGAAGCCATACTCCACACTTGCCATATAGCCGTCAGAGAGGAGTTCGGCCAACTCTTCATAGTAATCCCATATCAAGGATTCATCCGGCTGATAATAGTAAGCCTTCATGCCTCGGAGATCCGACACTACCTTCGAGGCCAGATATTCCGCATCTGTCCTAGTGAAAGTGGTGCTGGTAGTGAACGTGTTCGTCATATTTTGTTATCCTCTGAAAGATGGTCCTAGAACGACCTGCCATAATTCCACTGCACGCCCCTTGGTTGTTGCGTAGAAAGCTTCGCGAATGGCGTCTGCTGCCTCTTCCGCGACTTCGACAAGCGCCTGACGATCAGACAATGTGTATTTGTCGGTCACGTTGTTTTCAGCGTTGACTGGATCGAAGACTTCGATGGCGGCCCCAGTAGGACCTGGTAGACCACTAGGCGAATAATAATCGGTGAATGAAACACGCTCTTCAAGGCCTGTCTTCACTATGTAGCTGAAGAAGGCCTCAAGAGCTTGGGTGTAATCCTTCAAGCCGGTACCTTTATCCGCCAGGTAAGCGATCAGAAGCTCCAAAAGGAAAGACTTGCACTTGAATGCAGAGTTCTCCGCTTTGCGTTGACTGGCCCACCATTTGACTAAACGCACTACTTGGGCAAAGTGTGTCTGGTTGGCAGCTTTGCGCTTGCGAATAAACTCAAGATGGAGAGGGACGCTGGTTAGAAGCCTTTCGCCTGTATATTTGTCTACAAGGTATCCATAGTCGTTCTCATCTCCCTCGTAGAGGACAGGGACGACATCGACATCCAAGTCAGTTCCCCTGAAGTGAATAGTCACACAATGCGGTGAGTCCGTACTGAAATCGCTCGAATCCTTTTGAGGGTATGCTTCGCGGAGGCAGTCCGCCACCCAAGGCACCAACTCTCTCTCGTCAACAGGGGATTGGTCCTTCTTTACGTATACGGCGGCGTCAAGATCGTTGATAGTACGAAGAGCAGTGCCCTTAGCAACACTTCCGGCATGAAGCATTTTGACCAGCGCGAAACCAGGGTTGTCCGCGATGTGTTTTGCGAGACTCTCTCGTAAGCGATTCACTTGTTCCCGATACCGTCGTGCGGAATCCGATGGGAGATTCACGCGTGCCTCGGCGAAAGAACGAATCTCGGCGTGAACTATGAACGGGTCTTTCATTTAGATTTCTCCTCCCATGCCTGTGTCAGTTCCTCCTGCATTCATTTCAAATTTCCTTTGCTACGGCTGCTACGCCGTATGCGAATTTCGGTCTGCTATGCGCAGGTCCCGGGATAGAACCCCAATGCAGCCAGATAAGATTGAGTCCACAAGCCTACCTCTGAGCTACGAAACGCCTTGCTTTTGCCGAGTTTGGGCAGTAGTATAGAGCCCAGAATGGCACAGGCAGACTTTCCTGTATATAAGTATAAATTCGATATATAGGAAAGTCAAATCTGGAAATTAAGAGAGTTATACATGCCATCGCTGGACACTGTGGGCCAGAGGGTCAATTACATACGTACCCAGATGGGCCTCACCTTAGAAGCGCTGGCAGAGCGCGCGGGTCTGTCGAAGAGTTTCCTATGGGAAGTAGAACAAGATCGCTCCGACATCAGCGGCCGGCGACTACTCCAATTGGCCGATGCTCTGAACGCGTCAGTGGAGTTTCTCCTCAGGGGCGGGGCAGCACCAGCGGAATACGAGTTGCCGTCGGTTGAGGTCCCTCGGAGTCTTGGTGAACTCGCCGAGGAAGAAGGATTGACATACCGACAGATGATGACCATTCTCGAAATCGAGCACTCAATTGTCGCCCGGCGCGGCGGCGGGCCCCGCGGCGCGAAGGGCAAAGAAGAATGGCGGGCCCTTTATCTGGCAGTAAGACAGTTCCTGGAGGAGCCGAAGTGAGTAGGGATTGGAACAGTGATTACGAGTTAGAGCTCAATCGCGTCGCCGAAGGATTGGGCCTAGGTCGAAGCCACAACGTCGAAGGCATGATCATTGAACATTGTCTTGCACGCCTGCGCGCCTGGGTGGCTGCACATGGCACACCTGAGACCCTAAGCGAACTATCGAACGGTTTTGCCGCGTCGCTGGACCTGCTGATCACCGAGGTGCGCACTGAAGCCGACATTGATGCCGTTCTAGACAAGGTCGCACCTGTCCAGAAGGCCGCCATTGGCGAGCTGAAGACCGAATTCGGCGGGGACACAGATGCCATTATCGTGCGCCGCCTGGACCCCAAGCCTTGGGAACGTGCGTACTGGGCCATCATTAACTGCCAGGACTGGCATGCCTACCGTCGGTACTTCACCACGTGGCATGAGATCGTCCATCTCATGCTCGAAGGCCAACAATTGGCCTTCGCCTTTCGCCGCACAAAAGAAAACCGACCCGAACCCGCGGAAGTCTTGGTAGATCGAGTGGCGGCTGTTTTAGCGTTCTACCCTGATATGTTTGAGCCCATCGTGAGAGAAGAGTATACAAGAGAGGGACGACTCACATTTGATGTAATTGACAGGGTACGCGAACGAATCGCACCGGACGCTAGCCGCGAAGCCACAACAAGCGCTTGCCTGCGGCACCTTCCCTTTCCTGCTTGGTTTTTGCAATGTGGAATGGGACTGAATGCCTCCGAAATACGAAGACTGAACAATCCCCAGATGTCCTTTTTTCCCGAAGAAACCCCTGAAGCTAAGCTGAGAGTGTTACAGGGCTCATCCAGCCCTTTAGCAAAAGACCTGGCGACAAGATTCCACCCAAACATGCGGGTCCCAGAATCCAGTATTGTGAATCTTGGGTTCCATGACGTACGGGGGGAGGCCAAACAAGGAACAGAGGCCCTTGACGCCTGGGAGACGAGCTCAGGAGGGCCTATCGGCTCTGGAGAGATCTATGTTGAGGCAAGGAGGCGCGGTGACGCTGAAGTTTGGGCAATTGTCTCACTTAATGCAGATGGCTAACCAGTCCCAGCCCACAGGCAAGACACAAAGAAGAGCGGTTGCGTTAAAACTATATTCCCACAGTGTGACCGAGCTATCTAACGAGGCCGGCTTATCCATAGAACCAATAAGGTAGACAAGGAGTTTCACTTCCAGGACTGGTTTCAAGAACGGCTTTCATGCCAAAACGTGAATGACTGCAAAAAATGACATGGCCACCCACCCCTGGACCAACCGCACCACGGAGACCCAGCTTGGTCCGATGAGACCCCCGTCAATCTGAACTTTCAGGAGCGGCAAAGAATTCCCCCTTCGAAACAAATCACATGATCTGGAAGCTCGGCATTCCAAAACTCAAGCTCCCAGGCGATGTCATTTGTGTGCCTCTTGAACTGCCTGGAGTCTGGGAAAGCGCTGACATATAACCAGGCGACCGAAACCAATCGCCGCCTTGAGAGTCTGCTCCACGGAGATACCCGTTGGTTTGACGGCGCGACAGAACCGGATCCGGTGCCGGGCGGCATCACTAGCGAAGACGAGGAGGCCGAGCTTGAAGCCTTGAACGAGTGGGTTGAAACACAGGCTCTGCCGCGCGGACAGATCTCCTTCGACTACACCGACATCAATACTGGTGAGCAGCTCGCAGTCTTTGACCTCGCTTGACCCGATGGCGTGCAGGCAAAGTTGAGTCAACCGGTAGCCGTTCTCCTCGACGAAGGGGATGAGACCCTGTCCATCGCTGTCAGGGCCGGCTACCGCTGCTTCACTCGCGCTCAAGGCTTTCGTACATATGTAGCCACCGAAATCAGCCCCGCAGTCTGATGCTGACGACCGAACCGAAGATCAATTCGGAGCCGTCCGCGTCGCCACATCGGATCGGGTAAACAACCAATCGCACCAAAGCCCTTCTAAGCGACAAACGGCTGCGAACAGAAAATCCGGGACGCCTTTGCTGTTCTCCGCGCCCCTCCGCGTACTCCGAGGACAAAAGGTGTTCTGTGCGTACTCGGCAGTTCACCAAAAACTGCCGTTCCGATCTTCCCAAATTGTCAACGAACCCTAACTCCACCCGCTGCTGGCCTCGCCGTCAATGGCCTTGACCATTGTCAAGCCCTGCCAGCCATTTACCGCTTGTCCGTCGATGCGAATCTTCCTGGCCGGCGGCAGAGCGAGGATTTCTCGAATGGCCGCAAATGCCGCCCGTCGGGTATATCCCCAGGGCGGATCGCCCCCAGCCTTCACCATCAGATTCCATAACGCCGCGGTCGACATGCGATCGTCCGACTTCCCCGTCTTGGCCATATGTGCAGCGACCCAGTTCGAGAATGCTTGACCTGCTGGGAGCGCTTCCCCCTCTTCCTCGGCGGCTAAACGCACCCCCACCCACCCATTGGCCACCTTTCCATCGGCCCAGATCTTTCCGGTTGGAGCCAGATCCAGTAGGGAACGCAGCGCTGTGACGAAAGTGCGTCGGTTATAGCCCCAGGGGGAATCATTGCCTGCCGCTTTCACGGCCGCCGCCCACACCGCCGCTGTCGATACCTTGTCAACGGGTAGATTGGTCACCGTCAGGGCGGCCGTAGCCCAGTCATGGAAGCCGGCACCCACCGCCTCGCGGCGCAACCGCGCACGCAGTTCCCCGACCGCGCCGGAAATGGCAGGCGGTTGAGCACTCTTCACTGCATACTGAACGAGCAGGGCCAGCATCGCCTCTCTCGCCTCCGGTTGCTCCAGCTCGGCACGCAGTCCCGAATCGCGCTGGTCCGCCGGAACCGCGGGATAAGGCAGAGGGCGCAGGCGTTCGTAGAGGCCGCTGTCCATCGTCAAACTGGGCACCTGGTCGTCATTAAGGCTGATGAACATCGTTGCCGTTACCCGCCTCGTATCGCCGAAGCCGCTGTGCAATCCCCGCCATTTCATCTCATCCCCGCCTGCCAGCTTCTTCAGTCTGCCGGTAGATAACCTCGCACTGGACTCAAGATCGCTGTCGATCACGACGCGACAACGCGTGAAAGGTTCCATTTCAGGCGAGAGTCCGGCTATCGAGCTGTTGACATTGCGTTGGGTCAGCGCTCCCTCCGCCAAGGCGTCGGCATACGCCCCGAGAGCCAGCCGCACCGCCGTCAGGAGGGTAGATTTGCCGCCGCCGGGCGGTCCGACCAGCAGATAGAGCGTGCGGTCCGGGTAGCCGCGCAAGGCATGGCCAAAAGCGGACAAAAGCCATTCTCGATGCGCATCGGACAGATGGGCCGTCAGCTTGTCCACGGCCGGGTGGCGGGCTTGGGAACTGTAGAGAACACCGGTGCTGCGGGTCACCAGCTTGGCGCGCGCTTGCGCAGCGGACAGTAAGTCCCCCGTATGGAGATCGACTACGCCGTTTTCACAACCGAGATAGCGCAGGTCCGCGTCCAGTTCCGCCTTCTTCGCCAGAGTGAGTTCGTGGAACGCCGGGGGCGGGTCCGGATCCCTTTCCCAGTGAGCGATCATTGAACCGGCCAGCCTTATGCCTTCTCTGCAGGCGCGGTTTCGCTCCGTGGCGCGGAATGCCCTGACGGTGTCCGCGAAGGTCTTACCATTATCAACATGGCTTGGGAGCAGATCGCGGTGCTCGACCACCAGTTTCAGCCAGTAGGAAGCCGTCGCCCAGTACAGTCTCCGCACCTGATCATCCCCAGGCAGCCAAATGCCGTTTCCCTGCAGGACGTACAGCGTACGGGTATCCACGTCTACGGCACTGAGCAGGTCGGACGCATGCCGTTCCAACATGCGCCGCACATGATGCAGCTCGGACAGTTTCTCATGGATACGGTTGAGTTCGGAGGGGAAGGAGGCGCCAGGATCTGTCTCTTTCCGAATTTCGGCCCGCAAACCAAACGACCCCAGCGAATGCCCCCTGTACCCCCCTTCCCGTGCCAGCTTGACTATAGTGCCAATACGCGCCTCGCGGCCGTCGTAGTCGGCAAAACCATCCCACTGTTGTTGTGTGCAGTCGGCGGCGGGATCGAATTTATGGCCTTGGGCTGACCAGTTCCTCCATAAGAAGAAGTCGTAGCCCTCACGACGCAGCGCCGTGCCGATCTTGATCCAGGTAGTGCGATCACAGTCGGGGTCGATGTGCCTCAACATCAGGTCCACTTCGGCAGAGGACGGCAACGCGTGCTTGCCGACAGAAAGACGGGGCGGACGGACATTCCGTATTGGCAGCCAGGGCAGAGGGACGGCATCGTGGTTCACGTATGCATTGGGATCCGCAGCAAGATAGCGGGCCCGGGCGAGGTCTTTCCCTGACCTGTCGACCTGCGTATCAACGAGATGATCTTGAATTGCATCGACAACGGTACGCCAGGCCGTTGTGTGTTCCTGGGCGTTTGTAGGAGCCGGATCAACCGCGGCAAGGGCCCACATGCCGTCGGCGACGCTCAAAGCGGCAAGGGAAATAAAGGAAAGTTGCCGCAGCTGCTCAAGCAGGTCCTTCTTCTTCTCCTCGGACGGGAGGTCGTCGAAATCGACGGGGATGCAGCCGGAATGCTGCGCCAGGCCGGACCTGTTGCGCTGGGAGAACTGGCCGGCAGGTGTAAAGGCCGGCAGGTCCTTCTTTTTTGCCTTGTAGTAATCATCTTTGCCGTGCTGCCGGTAGTGGGCCCGAATCGCTTTCGTCATAGCGCGCACATCGGGCATCTGAGCATTGCCTGCTGGGATATCGTTGCGGCGTATCCACTTTTCGAGTTCAGGCAGGGAGAACGCGCCGACAGGTTTACGGGACGTTACTTTGGGGAAGAGTGAGAAAGATCTTCCGCGCGAGGGGCTGTCTGTGGTAGAATTGAATCGCCTCTGCATTGAGGTGATGTCCTTTCGAGAAGGCCGCGTTGACCTGGAAGAAGGCGCGGCCTTTTCATTTTTGAACATTTTTTGCATCACGTTCCAGTTACCTTACCATTCCTACCACTACTTTACATAACTCCCTCATATATTTATTTACATTGGTTATTTTGTCAAATAGTGGAAGGAAGTGCAAGGCAAGTGGAACACAGCTGGAAAACGGCCATCCCACCTCTTCAACCGCGCCCCTGTCCCTTCGACTGGCCGGTACTCCACCAGCGCAAGAATGCCCGACGATGTCGACAATGCGCACGAACATCTCCCAGCCATTGGCGTCGGTCAGCCGCAGTTCCCGGTACACACAGCTGCAGTCCATCCCAGGCAACTCTGGTCCTGCCGATGCAGCGATTCAGATGGTCGGTGCTGATGTTCATTCCGATCTCCGCAGACTATCCATTTCCGCCCACGAACGGATCAAGCAGGCGCACTCCGGTATGCTCAAAATCACGACCACTACGCGTAACAACGGTCAGATCATGGACGATGGCAACCGCGGCAATCAGAGTATCCTGTAGAAAAGTGTCCGACTGTCGATGCATCAACTTCGCCCATACCCGAAAGGCGCTGGCGTCGACCGGCAGGATTTCATACGCCGTCAACACTCCGTCCAGCCAGCGCTCCAACTCCTCCGCCTTGCCGGGGTCCTATTGGCGCGTGACCTCAATACCTGCTTGAATTCCTCCGACGGTCACAGCAGAAACGTAAAGTTGCTCTTCCGGGACGCTTTGAATCCAGTTCAGAACCGCCGCGTGCGGTCTGGAACGTCGCGACTCGGAGACAACGGTTGTATCCAGGAGATACACAGCATTCCTCTACTCTAAATCCTTAGCCGGTCGCAGGCGCAGCTTCCTTCTCGGCGGGGTTAACGCCTCCGTACGCGCCTCTGGGGCCAGCAGAAACTCCTTCAGGCTTTGTTTCGCTAGTCTTTCCAGTCGCGCCACTGTTCAATCGGCACCAGCACCGCCGTTTCTTTCCCGTGCTTGGTGACGATCTGCGGGCCTTCTGCATGACTGGCCTCCAGCAGCTCGCTGAAGCGCGCCCTCGCCTCCTGCACTTGCCAGATGTTGCTCATGATTCCCTTCGGTTTCAGGCTTTTGGGCCGGAAAAATGTTAGACGTCTCTCTGAAAGCGAATATCAAACAGGTACTTCCTGGCCGCAAGCCGCATAGATCTGTGTCCTGGTTTCTTTAACACGCTGCCGGAAGAAGGGATTCCGGATCGCCGAGTCGACAACAAGGTCAACAGGGCCTTCGAACAGCCTTTCCAGATCCTCCAACAACCCGAAATAGGCGTCGGCATATGCCCCCGCGGGCAACGGCCGGAACTCGACCAGAAAGTCCATGTCGCTGGCGCCCTCTCTGTGGCCACCGGAAGCAGCCGAACCGAACAAATCCAGCCGTTCAACATGATAGCGGACACAGAGCTTCTCCAATTCGGAAGCCCGCTCCGAAACCGCCGCTACTGTCACTTTCTCTCCTCCAAACTACGCCTACTAGGCGCAAACTGCCTCCGGACCTTGCCGCTGCCGACCAGCTGCGACAGCAGCCGGTCAAAAAAGCAGTTCTCCGTGTTCCTCCGTGGACAAAAGCAGTTAAGCCGTTCTCCGCGGACCCTAAAACCCAAGCGACTTCAGATTATCAGCGATCGTCCCGTCCAGCCTGTGCGCCTCCGCCTGCTGGGCCCGCCACTGCACCGTCAGCCGCCCCATCTTCTCCGCAAAAGGAACGCCGTCGTCCTCCTGTGGCGCCGCGCCCCAAAATCAGGACGACGAAGAAACGAAAACTGTCCGAAAACGGGCCCTCCGATCCCATCACACAATTCTGCAATTAAACTAGTAAAAAGCTGCTTTTTTATGCGCTGTTTCATGGTACAATAAGAGTGCCGCCCAGGCAATGATACACCCGAAAGGAGCGACCCATGCCGGATACGAAGGCGAAGACCAACCCCAGAGTCAGAAAAGCCCAAGGGCTCAAAAAGACCGCCCATGTCTCCATTGGCGTAACAGCCAGCGATAAACGGCGCATCATCGAGGCAGCAATGTTCCGCCAGCAGAAATTCACTGAATTCGTAAGAGAGTCTGTTTTGCAAGCCGTCACGCAGGTTGAGAAGGAGCAGACCGGGCAATAGGAAAACGGGGACAGGTCGCGGGATACACCGGCGTCAGCGAGCAGCCAAGCGTCGAGATCCTTGCTCACGCGCGGCGTACGCACTCGCCGCGGCACCGTGTTCAGCCGCCAAGGCCTGTCCAAAATCGCAAAAAGAGCAGGGATCCAATAAAAGAGGACGGCCCCGATCCGTCAATCGGGGCCACTACCACTGAGACCCACGCATCAATGGAGCCTCGCCCACATGCTAACACACAGCACCCTCAATCGCATACCACTCGCCACCGCCGCCGAAGTCGCGGCCCGGCTCCCAGGCACGCGACGCGAAGGCGGCGGCTACCGCACCCGCGGCTACTGCCACGGCAGCGGAGACAAGCCGGCGTCGGCATCGCTGGTATTCAGCGACCCGCCCAGGCCCGGAGAACAGTCCCTGCACGTCCACTGCTACAAATGCAGCCCGCGTACGCCGGCAGAGCGCGACGCCATCCGCCACGCCCTGCAGAAGGCAACCGGCCTGCAGCTGTGCAGCTGTCGCGCCTGCTGGGAGGCACGACGCACGGGCCGGCCTTCAGGTGGAGCAACGACCCGCCCTGCCGCCCCCAAGCGATCCTCGCCGGCCACGACACAGCCGGCGCCGCAGTGCCCCCAGAACGCGGTCCTCGTCTCGCAATGGGGTGCACACCAGCTTCCCCAGGACGACGCCGGCGGACGCTCCCACGCAAGCCCTTGCCCGCTGTGCCGGCAGCCCGACGCGCTGATCGCGTGGACACTGACAGATCACCTGTTCCCCTATGCAGGCCTTTCCCTGCGGTGCCAGTGCACCGCCAGTTACGACCAGCTGCACAAGCACGTCGCTGCACAAGTCTCCGCCAAGGGCCGGCAGTGGCGCCAGGACGCCGTCTATATCCTCGCAGACGGACGCGCCCGGCCGCGCACACGCATCGACCCGGACAAGCGTATTTTCTGGAACGGCCAGAAGGGCGCCAGCGTCAAAGGACGTCAGCCTCTATCCTGGAATCATCCACGCCGCGGCCAGCCGCCCGACGGCCCGTACGTCCTGCTCGTGGAAGGCGAGAAGGCCGCCGCCGCCGCTGTAAGCGCCGGCATCGACGGCAGTCACGCCGTCTACAGCGTAGGCGACACCGCCGGATTTCAAGTCAGCGACTTCACACGGTTTGACGGCAGGGAAATCACCCTATGGCCTGACGCCGACGTCGCCGGCATCGAAGCAGCTGTCCACGCAGCCCGGCGCCTGGCGCCGCTCGCGCGCCGCTTATTGCTGGTAGACACCATGAGCCTGCCCAACAAGGGAGATGCCGCCGACCTCAACCCCCGCACCATCCACGCCAGAATCCGATGCGCCAAGGAGCTTGCCGAGTGAAAAATCAGAACGGACAACTAACCACCCATGAACAATTCAACCAGGCAGCCCAGGCCGGCCGCATGGACAAGCAAATCGTGGACGCCGTACTCGCGCACCAAGCCGGCCCGACACCTGACACCAGGCGCGCAATCGAAGCCCTGATCACCCACTTCGAGGAAGACGCCCGCGCCCAGGATGACGCATGGGTTCCCACAGTCGATGAGCTATCGGGACTGACGTCAGACGTGATAGCCGGAAAACTCAAAGAGGTCCTGCATAAGCCCCGGCCCATCCCTCTTGCAAATCTGGGCCCGCTGAAGCAGCGTCAGTGGATCATTCCTAACTGGCTGCCATGCGGGCGCGTCGGCATGTTGACCGGCGAAGGAGGACGCGGTAAATCATGGCTGGCCTTACAGCTGGCATACGCCCTCACCACCGACGGCGGTCACTGGCTGTCCCCAAGCCATATCAGCAGCGCCAAAATGCCGCCCGTAGCAGGGGGACACACCGTTCTTTACGCCACATGGGAGGACGAGCCGGCCGAGTTTGTGCGGCGCATAGGCGCTGACAAGGCCCAGGCCATGCAAAACTGCCACGTCATCGATTTCGCAGGCGCAGGCCCCCTTTGGGGAGTACAGGCAGGCATATCGACACACGACCGCGCCGCACTGTTGACCACCGGAGAAGATCTGCGCGCCAGCGCCGAACGTCTCGAAGCCGCCCTGTTGGTTATCGACTCCCTTGCCGGCGCCTACGGAGCCAATGAGAATGACCGCGGCGCGGTCCGAGAATTCATGGCCTCTTGGGATGCCTGGGGGCGAAAGAACGATTGCGCCGTCATGCTGGTCGCACACCCGCCCAAGAACGCCGACGGCTACAGCGGATCGACCGACTGGCACAGCGCCAGTCGGTGGCGCTGGGAGCTTGTCACTAACGAAAACGACGCCGACTTTCTCACGTGTGAGAAAGCATCCTACGCAGAAAAGCCGGACAGAATCCAGATCGTCCGCAACAAGGACACCCTCTGGCAGTGGACAGAGACCAACGCGCAGACACACGCTAACAACGCTTCACTTCGAAAGGCAGCGACCAATGCAGTTTGATGAAAGATGGCTGGATCTATATGGGCAACTGATGGACAAACACAATTTGTCAGACAACACAGAAATGCCCACGCTGGAAAAAGTAATTCGGTCGATGATCACAGCCTGGACGAAAAAGGAAGACTGGCTTCTCGACGCATTACTTGAAATGACTGACCGCAGCCGGGCGTTGCTTAACTGGATGGAGAAGGAGAAGCATATATCGGCATTCAAAGCAGTGGATCCGTTTACAAGCAGCTTTGAATTAGCGACCGCATTCTCCCTTCACAGGGCAGCCGAGAAACCAGAACAGACGGCCAACAGACAATTCACACCTTTCACCGAGGAAAAGTGGCAACACCACCTGGATTCCCTGCATACCATATGGGAATCCCTGCCAAACCAACAGCGCGAAGGGCACGGCGATCTAAAACACCCTCTATCCGCGTTGATCGAAGCATGGCTATTGCGGCAAAAAGCGCACCAAGAACTGCCTGAAAACGCAACGGTGCTTTCAGTCAAGAAATTGTCCCGCGTGCCCAACCAGGCCAAAACCGCGGCGCTGGCGTCGTGGGAAAAGATGCCGGATGCAGCAGTGGTCGAAGTCGATGGAGTACCGGTATCGTCTCCCTTCCACTACCGGCCTAGGCGCGCCAACTCCACACGAGAGAGCACAGAGCTCTTGAAACTTCCCGGAACGACACAGGCGATGGACTTGCGGTTGGCATTACTGAGAAACATCGAAGAAAACGCCGACATAGACCGGCGCAATCCGCTTCCGGGTGACATCCTGTACCTGTTTACATTCGGATCAGCACTGACCGGCCCGATCACCCTGAGTGCGGATCGTCTAGGGGGAATGACAGCCGGACGCTTCACGACGGCGGGCGCAACCCCGAAACAAAAGGCTCTCTGGCGAACACGGGCGTGGTCGGCTATCAAGTGGGCGTCAATGGACATTATGATGCCCAGCGGCCACTGGATGCCGATACTGCGAATCGACCGAGGCGGCGATCTTCCTGAAGGCGTTATCCGTATTTGGCCGTACGACTGGCAGAAAGGCATAGGCCACCGCCTGACCGGCGCGCTGACCGCCCAAACTACCCGTTCTGACAGGAGTGGATCATTCTCGCGGCTCGTTGCCGGTATCGAAGATTACTTGGCGGCATCAACCCCTATCAGCAGAACACCCCGCCTGCTGCAATCGGAACACAAGGGCGGCCCGGGCATTGCCTCCGAGTTTATCCCGTATCCCGTTCTGTTGGCCCGATCTGGATTCCATTTCGATCTGACCGACAAACAATCGTACAACGCGACAGCGCAGCTGTGGAAGCGATTGACAGCCCAGATCGAAAGCAAAGGATATCTGCTGCCGTCACCAGCAGGGGAAGCAGAGGCTGGCGATACAGTTGAGATTGTGAATATCAGGAAAGGTGGACGCGGAGGAGTGGGTGGTCTGATCGTACGCGCGTCCGCCCGCTATATCGAAGCACATGAAATAATCCGCCGGGCACGCGGTAGAGTTTTGGACGCCGTCCCGCTACCAAATCTGTTTCCACACGACGTTTTTTCCCCTGAGGGGGCGCCCGCAGGGATAGCGTCCCCTTAGGCTTATATCCCTATAACCCTAGGGTAAGTACATTACCAGTGGTAGAACGTACTTTTATTTGACGAGAAGGGATCGGTTATTTGACGAGAAGGGATCGGTTATTTGACGACGATCCTTTCCGTTGAATAAAAAGGGCATCAAATACCCCGGAGTGCGTTTTGAGGTGGTATATGGCTGGTGCAGCGACGCTTTCTTCTCCCAAGGAGCGCTCTGTCAGTAGTAAAGCATGCGTTTATTTGACGAGAAGGGATCAACTGTTTGACAGATGATCTTTTCCGTCAAATAAAAATTTTTGTCGAACATCCCCCGGAAAGACCACTCCTTTACAAGAAATCTGGTCCGTACAAGGGACAATAGCGCTGCATGCGCCAGGGTTTACCGGCGTTAGTAAACGCATGGCGGGCCTCCACGTGTATTGGGGAAGACGATAGAGATCTGTTCTGGTCGTGATCGAGTATGTATTTGTTTGACGCGAAGGGATCGATCGTTTTACTGTTGATCTTTTCCGTCAAACAACTGTTTGCCGAGTAACCTCTGGAAAGACCAGCCCATTGTAAATAACTGGCCTGTCCATCACCCTTGAGAAAGTTCGAATTGGCGCCGGCACATAATCTGGATCCACCCGATCACAAACCATAATCCAAACAATCAGGTGCTCGGTCGCGGTGGCTCGGCTGGAGAAGCGCTGCTGCGGATCAAAGGCCTGCTCCCACATGGTGCATGAACACCTGCTCTCATGGAGCGGGACAGACCAGTCAGGATGGCCTAGCCGTTCATCCGGTTGCGGCAAAAGTCCCCTTAAAACGGCCAATAATGTGACGCCCGCCCTCGTCGTAGCTGTAGTGCTGCCCGCGGCGGTCGCCCACCTGTGTTGGAGAGGACGAAAGGGATGTGCTCTGTCAATGCCAGAGGGGGCATTTATTTGACGCAAAGGGATCGACTATTTGGCAAGTGGCCTTTTCCGTCAAACAAAAGGTGCGTCGAGCATCCCCCGCAGAAAGGCCGGACCTATTAGAAAAACCACGCCCGCACATCATCCTCAAAAGAAAGCTGAATTAGCGCCGACACATAACCCGGCTCCACCCGATCACCTAACCGCCATCCGAACAACAAAGCGCACGGTCGAGGAGACTTGTCTCGCGATGCGCTGATGTGGATCAAAGGACAACTCCCACATAGCGCATGGACCCCGGCCAGGACGGCGCGCGGTTCATCTGGTTACGACGGATGATTACATTTGCGGTGAACCTTTTAGCTTCTGACCAGAGAGAAATTGCTTTCCCCCTTGATGGCTGACTCTTTGTGCAAGATATGAGCGGTTCAAGGACAAAGGGTGAATGTCAATTCGGCGCTGCCGAATACGCTTGCGACCAGCTTGGCCGCTTCCGGGTCCCGTTGCGCAAGCGGTTCATTGCTTGGGCTGAACCATTCCGACACCGCTTCGGCCCAATACTCGGATTCGTCTGTTTCGGCATACTCGCCTTTCCACAGGCCCGCGGCCATTGCGTTTTGATAGGCTTTGTCGCGGCGGGCCCTGAACGAGCGGTTCAGCATCTGCTCTGAGTAGTCGATCGCATGGGCAATTTCGTGGATCAGATGGATATTGCACTGAAAGTCGAACGCCGGCGCGGCCGCTGCAGTGTAGGAATACTCTTGCAGATAGACACCTGCTGTCTCGGGGCCAAGCGACCAGTCCTCGAATCCGGGCAACTCCTCCAACTTTGTGGTGTAGTCGTTGTAGAGAATGATTCGAAAGCTACTACGGACCAACACGGCGAACAGATCGTGGCGGGTGGACACCATGCCCACCAGAATATTATGTGCCAGATCCATTGCCTTGTCGCTCACATCTGCGGGCGCCAATATAGGAACGCCGCCGGCGTCCAGATACTTCTTGTAGATGGGGTCGACTCCGAGAGACGCGGGCGGGGAGGCGATTGAGGTCTGGCTGCTTTCCGTTTGACTTCGAGATCCGGTATCGCTGGTGCTGCTGGTGGGGGTTGTCGGACTCTGTTCTCTAACCAGAATGCCCGAAACCCAACCATACTGATCTTCGTTCACACAGCAGAACCGGTACCAGCCGTTCTGCCTAGAAAACGGCCCTTCGAGAATCTGGCCTTGTTGTACGTATCCGATCACCTGAAAGTCGGTGCTGGGCCCGGTACGCACGTTGCCTCTTTCGACGGTGACGATCAGCGTTTGCGAATCTGTTCCCGGGATGGGCCTGGGGGTTCGGGTCGGAGTCGGGACGGGAGTGGAGTCATCCAGAACTTCGGCGGTGGCCCGCAGGTAGGATATATCTCTGGAAAGTAGCGACACCTGCGCCTCAAGCGTTTCGACTCGCGCTTGAAGAGATGACTGCGTTCTCAACACGGGGAACGAACCCGATGCGGGACGCAAACTCCATCCCCAGGTACCGGTCTCGATCACGTAGGCAATAGTTGAAATTACGACAAATACGCCCAGGACAGACAATATTTTCGCCCAGTTTTTGTTTGTGCCGTCTCGACGGTTGGTCATGTCGTTGACTCCTGCTCCTGGGACTTTGCGGAAATGTCATCTCTGTCAGGTCCGCATCAAGGCTGGGGTGTAAGTAAGTCTTGAGGAAATGACTCCGATCCGCTAATCCCAGAGCAGCCATGAGCTCTGCCGTGCCCGTTGACGCTGAACGATACTAAGACGCACAGGGATGAAAGGATCTCAAGGTCATTATAGCAGGCCGGCTTTACGTGTTCCGGTTCTTCCGATTCAGCATTTGCAGAGATCTGGAGGCCTATAGCCAGGAGCGGATTGTTGCGGCGGCCCGAGGCCGGGCCTGGGTAACGACAGATCTGGTCGGCAATGCGAAACTTGCGAAGGGTGGTCAGGGGAGGCGCTCACGGTGTCGGGGCGATGCGGCCGCAACTGCAATCCTGGCTGTAGCCGGGGGACGGCGGCGGGCTGCTCAGGCGCAAGCGCGGTCGGCGTTTCAATATGCTATCGTGTAGGGGAGGCCATTGAATAAGAAAAGAGGCACCACATTCGATCCGGCGCCTCTTCTGACAGATTGTTTTGAAACTGATCTATGTAGGTTTCTGTCTGACTATCTTTCCCAACCAGATGCATAGGTTCGAAAAATGAAAGGAGTTTGTATTGAACATACCCATGATTTTATCGTGGGCAGCGATACTGTCGCAATCGATGTAATAGCCGTTGGATCTTAAAAAGCCGTCGCAAACACCAAATGCGGTTCTCTTATTGCCATCGATGAATGGGTGATTACCCCCCAGACTTTCCATAAGAGCTGCGGCTTCTTCTATTATGCTGTTGTAGTACCCGGATTGAGGACGGAAGATTGCTGACTCTAACGCCCCCCTGTCACGGATACCGAAGCTGCCTCCGTATTCTTCAATGAGGAAATCATGAGTTGCTATGGCATCCTCGACAGTTGGATATACCCGACTCACTCAGCAAGCAATTTATAGAGTTGGTGGTTTTTCTTGACACTTTCTCGGATATGGCGCATGAACTCATTGTTGTGATCGCGAGATGTTTCAGACTTCCCATCCGGGTCTTCTTGAACGTCCTTGGAAAGTGCGGCAGGCCCAGCGCCATTTTGCCTGACATGCGGATCTGTACGATCTTGCTTTTTCGACGATGGGGATAGGGTCATTGTCACTATCTCCTTTCTGAACGTAGCCTTCTTTATTTTGACCCTGCATCGAACTGCACACGCACAAAATACTTTGTACGGGCATACTTGTCAAGGGTTGCATCGTCAAGATCATTATGGGCGAGCAGATAACCGCGCTTTGGCAGGAAGCAGAAGAGCGCCTGCGGACCTTCGAGTAGTTGGCCTGGCACACGGTTGAGGCGGCATGGCTGGCAGGTGACGCGCTGCTCTGGATCAAAGAGCAGTTGCTGCATGGTGCATGGACACCGGCGCTGAAAGAGCGCGGCATTTCCAAGAGTACGGCGCATCGGTTCATCCAGTTACGGCAAAAGTACCCTGAAATGTCCCAACTTGGGACATTTCGGAGCGTGCAGGCAGCCCTGACGGACAATAAGAAGTCGAGCGAAGGCGAGCACGCAGCTCCGACGACAAGTCAGCATAACCCGGCCTTTCTGGTGTCGGCTGATGATCTGTGGGATTGGGAGCGGGGAGAGAAGAGGTGTCAACCCTGGCCCGCCATCTGCTGTCCTAGGAAGAGCTGCAGAAATTCAGCGACAACGTGACAGGCGAGATTTGGGTCCTGGCAGAGTCGTTCGAGAGCAACGAGTTACTGTCGGCTTCTCTCTACATGAAGCGGCGGCTGGCAATCCTGGGCGAGAGCGTCGGGGATCTGATCGAGCAATCCATACAGGATTTACGCTGCTGTCAGATGGTTCGTAGGCGCCTGATGAGGCCTCTTGTCGCTTACTCGGGTAGAATTCCATGGCTCTAGCCCGAAGAGGCAATACCGCCACAAGTCCGCGCAGCCGGCCACAGCCTATGTCCTACCCCGTGAACTTTCAGGGGCGCCTTGCGGTGCAGGACATGGTTATCATAAATCGGGGTGGAAAGAACGATCACGGATCGAGATCGTAGCTGTTATGGTCCAGTAGTGGCGGCGGGTCGAAGAAGAGAATGTCGCGCATCCAGTTGCCGCTGGACTGTGGGAATGAAGGTTGCCCTTCGGGAGCCGGCCATCTGTGCCACCACACGGCGATGTCGGGGGCTGGCTCGTGTCGCCTGTAAAGGCAAGCGACTACATTTTCATCAACGTCGTACGGGCAAGGGAAGAGAATCGGCTCAGTATTGAAAAAAAGGACATAGGCAGAGGTCTTTTGTCCCATGATCCAACCGAGGGTGAGACCGAGTAGTATTGTTGTCAGCAAAATGCTGCGCTTCAGCACTGAGTACATGAAAACGGTTGTGGGTCAGCTGAAAAACCAGACTGGTGGTTCGGGTTCGGGTTTGTTAGGGTCGTAGATACATATTCCTTCGCTGCTTGAGTATGGGCAGGGGTAGATAAGTGGTTCAGCGGTAGCGAACCAAAAGTAGTGGAACAAAATGCTTGCCACAAATCCGACGCCTATCCATATGAACAGCCGCGTCAGCAATGAGGTGATGCTGGGCAGCCGGTCTCTTGGCCTGTGTTCTGTCTGCAACGACGATAGCGGCATGCGCATATTGCTCTCCTGAGTGCGTGCAAGTGTTATGGACTATACACCTTAGCTAGTGGTCCAGTTTTTGGGTCCAAGCTCATCCCCCAAAAGTCTCGCAAAAGATTCCCAGGCCATCACCACCGCAAAATATAATGCAAAATTGTGCAAGACTCGTCGTCCATATAGACGTTTAGACCTCCTCCCTTGTCTCGATCATCGCCACGTTTGCGCGCAGTGAATTGAAAACCATATTCCTGAATAGAACCATAGAACTCATCAGACCTGCCTTCCACCACCTCCTTTACTCGACGCAAATCGGATCTCCTGGTAGGACGAGAAGTATATGAGAATGCGAATTTTATTTCGTCAGAATCAATGACCTTCGCCTTCAATAGGTCAACCTGCTCTTTGACTTCGGCTTTGTTGATACAGTAAACCGATATGGGAACATGAGTGGGTCTAGGATTCAGCATGCTCTCAATGTTGGGCCAGGACAAGTAGGCGACAAAAGGAATCACCATAATGACCAGACCCACCACAAGCCATTTCACACACGCTCTCCTCATGATGGCCCTCCGAACCCATGAATCCAATGGTGCCGAAATGTCAACGAGCCTGGATAGTCCTTTGTCTTTTCGTTAGCTTGTCATTCTTCTTTTGCATCTTGCTCATCGAAAGAAAAGCTATCAGGATCACGACACTCTCTAAGTAGGCTTTTTAGACTGTTATAAACATTCGGAGATTGTGGCTCTCGGAGTTCGCTGGGATAGACTTCATCCATCATCCACATAATTACAACCCATTGCATCGCCGCCCATCGTCCTGTCGTGTATGAAGAATCTGGTTCTCCTGATGCCTGGCCCAACAAGCAATCAGAGATTTCAAGGACGACCGAGGCGTAGGCTTCGAGTTCAATGTCGGTTACGCCTGGGTCAAACTGTTTGAAAGCAAATGCGAAATCATATAGGCCGGCTTGCATAGGTTGCTCTCCCACAACTGCGAAAGGAGACGATGGTTCGATGCGTGGTTCAGGTGGAATAGGATTGCAAGCGGTTGCGAATAAGACGAAAAGAATAATGAGTGATGCCTTGTGCATCGGTTACTCCTTCTGTGATGGATGGAATACAAGAACCTGGCCGCCCTCCGTTCCACAGGCAGGCACTTCGTGAAAATCTTCGCATGGATGCCTGGACGAACGCAACGCGTTTGGAGAGCTAGCTAGGATGCTACATGGCACAAGAGAAATGCCGACTATCAGGGGCAAAAACTTTACGCATTATTGCAAGGACACCCTCGTGCCTATGCAGGGCAAGGGGAAAAGTGTTGCCGTTTCGTTGAGGCAGTTCACTGGATTCTGCGCACCGGCGTCCAGTGGCGTGAACTGACAGACAGTTGTAACAAGTGGAATACTGTATTCACGCGCTACTCACGCTGAGAAGAGAACAGTGTCTGGGCCGGCATGTTCAAACAGCTCGCCCAGGACCCGGACATGGCAGCGGTCATGCCGGACAGCACTGCTGTACGCGGCCCATATGTGCGCAGCGGGCGGGTCAAAAAGGGGGAGGTCGGCAAGAACGGTGCCCAGATCGGAGGCGGGGCGGATTCAGCAACAAGATCCATTTCCTCGGCAATGCCCTTGGCATTCCCCTCAAGTTCATCTTGACTGGTGGTGAACGCCATGATATGTCCCAGGTCGCTGTACGGCTTTCCTGTATCTTGCCGCTACGCTCATCTGGCTCGAATGAATTGTCAACGAGCCTCAGTCACCTTCACAAAATTCTATTGCCCAGGTCAGGTTCTGGAAGGAGGGCCTGTCGCTATTTTTGAGAAAGTCCTCGTCGGACGGGTCAAGTTCCCCCGACTCGACTTTTTCGCTGCGTTCCATACTAGCCGCTGCCATTAAGACAGCAGTAGTGTAAATGACCTGGGCGGTCATCTCGCTGTCGGTATAAGTCCAGCCTCCGTAATCCTCTGCAGCGTCATGTACGCATTTCTCGAACTCTGTCAGCAGTTCCATGTACTCAGTCGTGTCGTCTTGCATGTCCCACTTTGCGAAAACGCCGGCGAGATCGGACAGATCGGCTTTCGTTTCTGACGGCGGACCGAGCGGTGCTTGCTGTGGGATCGGCACGCAGGCTGACAGCGTAAGCACAAGCGTTATCCAGATTGCGGCAAGTTTCTTCATGTTGTTTCCCCGCTCTTGGAAATAAATCGACGTACTGGGGCAACAACGCCCGCAGTGCCAGAACGGTTCCAGTAGAAACAGTTGCCAATCAGCAAGGAAGACCAGATATATGTCCGGTCCTTTCCTTGATGAAATGCTCAGGAAGTAATCGCCTGATTCTGTAGGACGCCAATAAATCTCGTGTTTACCTGCGTCCTAACGCAGAGTACTAAGCTGATCATAATCGCCGGAGAGCTCCATGTGAGCAGGCATGGTGTTTTCTACCCCATCTTCTATCCTGTCAGCCGCCGTAGAAACTACAAGGCCAGCGCTCCCATGAGTACTGTTGGAGCCATAGGAGTGTATTTCAGAACTGGGGAATCGTAGTTCAAGAGGCAACTGCTGAACGCTTAAGTATGGTGAGCCCCAAGTGCGCCAGGTAACGCATCGTTCGCCTCTGCACACTGTCCGAACTCATCATCTTAAACTTCAAGCCCCCAACTGATTATTCCCTACTTTTTCTTTCTGTTGGATCGATTAGTTCTTTGAGCGTGTTCATCATTGGCGGTTTGGCCTACAGTGACGCGCAGAAATTCGGTTGGTCCTTACAGATTCTCAAGTAATCGAGCAGGTCTAAAATCAGAACCGTCGTGTCTCCCAACAGGACTGGATTGAAGAATTCAATCGTATCTTTATGAGTGTCGACGCGTGTCGTGTCGTCACCGAAGAAGCGAAGCGTTGAAATCCCTCGGTATTCGAAATACAGCTCACCACTACCGCGGGCCATGTGAAAACTTTCGGTGGTGCTCTTGTAGGACATTCCCTCTCTTTTGGCGGCATTTGAGATATGATCGACCGCCCAGCTGTTGCGTGGTCCTCGGAGGTACAGGTCCGACCCGGACCCCACCACTGCCAGATTGATTACAATTCCGATGGCGTCCACTTCTTCGGAGGTCAACTGGTCCACATAATGCTTGCTGCCGTCTCGTCCCGTTTCCTCTGAACCGAAGGCGATAAATCGCACTGTGAACGGCAAATTCGACGACATCTCGTTCGACCAGGGTGGTTGCGCCAACCTCTCTGCCAACGTCAGCATCACGCCCACACCGGAAGCGTTGTCGTTAGCCCCCACTGAGTTCCGTACCGTGTCGTAGTGTGCGCTAATGATGACCACATTTTCACCTAGACCTGGAAGTTCAACGATGATGTTGCTGGATTTCCTCCAGAGAGGCCCTATCCGCACGTGAAAATCCTGCGTCTCGGGACTGTAGCCAAACTCGGTGAAACGATCTATCAGGAACTCTGCGGCCTTCACTTCCTCTTTCGAGGCACTCTGTCGCCATCCCACTCTTGTTGTCAACTCGCACAAGTAGCCGAAAGCGGTAATGGCAAGAGCTTGACGTTCGGCGGCGTTGAATTTTGCGGTAGCAGGTGGAGGAGGGGCACTGCCCAGAATCTCTTGCGCGCTCTTTTCGGATTCCATGCAAAGTGGTCCCGTTGCAACGTACTGATGTTCATATACGGGTCCATGTTCGATAAAGTGAGCAATCTCCTCATCAGGATGGAAATAACAGGAGGACAACAGAATCGCCACGAGAAGGGGAAACACTGCTAGTGGGAACCTCTTGGATTTCGATCTAGACATCGAATCTCCTCCTAGTCTCTGGTAAATCGAAATGAGATGGGACCATTAAGGAGAAAACGATTATTAACAGGGGCTTCACATCCGCACGCACAGGAGGACGATTCACCGTTCTCCATACACTCTGCCGCCAGCATCTCTGCTGGGTTCCAGTCCGCCGGCATAGCCTTCACCCCGGAGACGGCATTACCGGCATCCACATTGCATCTCTTCAAGAGATGCAAGCAGGTCTAGGACCAGCACCGCCGCGTCTCCCAGGAGCGCCGGGTTGATGAACTCAATCGTATCGTCTGGGCTGTTGATGCGTGACATGTCGTTGCCGGCGAAGGAAATGGTGGGAATCCAAGCGTATCCGAAGTAGAAGTTATCGCTGTAGCCCCCGGAGGTCCCTCGCCTGGAGGTTGTGAGGAACACGCCCTCCCTTGCGGCGGACTCTGACACATGTCTGATCAACCAGGGATTGCCCACCGCCGAGAGAATTGTGCCGGATCCCACCGAATCCAGGTTGATCATGACCCTGATGTCGTCTAACTCTGCATCGGTCAACTGCTCCACGTAATGCCAGCTGCCGCGCAGTCCGATCTCCTCTGAACCAAAGGCGATCAACCGTAATGTAAATGGGAAAACCGAGACCATCTGGTCCGACCACGGAGGCCGCGCCAACCTCTCTGCCAGCGCCAGCAGCACGCCTGTACCGGAAGCGTTGTCGTTGGCGCCCGCGGAATCCGGCGTCGTGTCGTAGTGTGCTCCCAGGATGACAACACCCTCACCGCGACCGGGAAGGTCAACGATTATGTTACGGGATGGCCCTGCAAATTCCCTTACCGTTCTCAACGCCCCAAAGTCTTGCATCTCCGGGCTGTAGCCAAACTCGGTAAAGCGGCGCATCAGGAACGCTGCGGCCTTCAATTCCTCCTGCGTAGCGCTCTCCCGCGGCCCCACCTCTTCGCTCAACTCGCACAGGTAGCCGAAAGCGGAACCGGCCAAAGCCTTGCGGCCGGCGGCGTCGAATCTTGCGCGGGCAGGCGGCGGCGGGGCGCTGGCCAGTGTCTCCCGCGCCATTTCCTCGAGCCCCGCGCAGGCCGGTCTCGTTGTCGAAACGCTGGCCGGCGCGGGTGGCTCTGCAGGGATCGGATTGCAGGCGGTCAGCAACAGGGCGGCAACGACGACGACCACCCAGGACTGAGTTAGCTGCTTGCTGGTCACGAAAGACTCCTTTCGCACCCTGACGCCCATAACGAGTCAACCCGCAAAGGACTGCCCCGTGAGGCCGGTCAAGACCAGAGATGTAAGCGATCACCATCCGAAACCGTAATACACTGAGTTTTCAACCAGGAGCGGCATGAACGCCTCAACGGCGAGATTCGACAGGTAAGCCGTGCAGTCATTGTCGCCTTCCGGCAACGTCTGCCATAGCGTGTGGGCCACCGACATTCTGTAGTGGAAAATCTCCTCCGACCTCTTGCTCCGAATGATAGCGGCATATGCTTCGATCAGGCCGGCCAGCTCTTCTCGCCCTTCCGCGCATCTTTGTTCAGACGCCGCAAACCCATTGGCGTACATCCACTCTATCCTTTCCAGCCAGTCAGCGACCCACTCGCTGCGCGATTCTACGCTGTCGCGCGTTACGGCCTCCTTTGCCCAGCTATGCAGCCATGCATCGGCTTTCATCAGATTGGGCGTGATGACAGTGACGTCTTCTCCACTGAAATGGTCGTAGAGAGCATAGGCCGTAATCCTTGTATCCTTCTGTCCAGACTCTGCTACCGATTCTCTCGACACGCCAGCTGGAAGAGGTCCCATGCCGAACTGCAACATATCATCGACAAGGACGGCCATGAACTCTTCAGCAGGCAGCTCCGCCAGATAGGCGCTGCAACTGGCCGCGCCTTCCGGCAACTGCTTCCACAGCGTGTTCGCCACGACCATGTGGTGAAGTAACGTATCTGGTCTTGTCTTCCCAACCTTGACGGCGAATGTCTCGATCAAGTCTCCTAATTCAGGCCGTCCCTCGGCGCACCGGAGTTCAGATGCCGTAAAACCATTGGCGTACAACCACACAAACAAGAGGAAACCCTCATTCAGACTCTCTTCGCCAGAGAAGTCAGGCATGTCGTTCAGCGCAGCGTCAATGGACCAACCTAGCAGCCAGCTGTCCGCAACCAAATCTCCCATGCTGATGACAGTGATTATACGACCGCCGGGATATTCGAAAATCTCATAGCTTGATCCCTCATACTTGAACTCTCTAAGCACATCCGCATACCCTGAGTGGTCAGGGGTAGGGGATGGTACTGGGGTGGGGACAAGAGCGAAGGAATCCGGCCCCACAACACAGCTCGACAGCATCAACGTGACCGCACACAGAATCAACCACAGGTGTTTCATCTCAACCCCTTGTGTTGCTATCGGACTCCACCTGGATGACCTGCCCTTTTCTAAAAAGCTATACGCCTAAAGTGCCGCAGGGCAAGATGACGGCAACTCACAGTAGGCATCCGTAGATTGGTACCCAATCGGCTCTCAGTTCTGCCCAATCCCTCCCACCCAGGATGGGGACTCATCTACTGCAGGATGGTCTGTCAAACGGACAAGGCCTGTCCCGTCAGTGTTGACCATATACAGATCCGTATTCCCCTCACGAGCTGAGACAAACACAATCCGGCCTCCGTCCGGCGACCAGGTAAAGTCGGCCGTATCCGAAGGATCGGCGACAAGAAGGGTCGCGCCGGTGCCATCGGCGTTCATAATGTATAACCCTCTGTTTCCGTCCCGCTCCGAGCGAAACAGAATCTGACTCCCATCCGGTGACCAACCTGAACCAATATCCTCTCCAGGACTGTCGGTAAGACGGGTAACGTTCGTGCCGTCAGCGTCTATCGTGTAGACCTCGGGCTGGCCGTCACGATTCGAGCTAAACGCAATCCGGCCGCCCCTGGGAGACCAGAACGGACAACAGTCAGTTGCGGGATGATGCGTCAGGCGGGTGAGCCCCGCCCCGTCAACGTTGATCACGTAGATGTCATCCCCGTTGCGATTCGAGTAAAACGCTATCCGACCTGCGTCCGGAGACCAGAACGGCATTACATCCACCTTCGGATGGTCAGTAAGACGGGTAACGCCCGAACCGTCGACCTTCATCACAAATATATCCGGCCAGTTTTCGTCAGGCTGATCGTAAAACGCAACCCGCTTCCCGTCCGGGGACCAGGCGAAGGATCCGCTACCAGAGGCATCGGTTAACAGACGGGAAACGTTCGAACCATCGGCGTTCATTACGTACAACCCCGTACGATCGTAAGGGTGGTCAGAGAGAAACATAATCCGGCTTCCGTCCGGCGACCAGGCGGGGCTGTAGTCGTCTGCAGAATGGTCGGTGAGGCGAACGACATTTGAACCGTCGGTGTCCATGACGTAGATGTCTCTGTTTCCTTCGCGGTCGGAGACGAACGCGATCTTCTCACAACAGTTGCGCGCCCGCCCCACCTCTGGGCCCTGCACCTCCGGCTCCGCGACAATGGGATTGCAGGCGGTCAGCAACAGTGCGGCAACGACGACGACCACCCAGGACAGAGTAAGCTGCTTGCTGGTCACGAATGACTCCTTTCGCACCCTAGCGCGCATAACGAGCCAGCCCCCAAAGGACTGCCCGTGAGGCCAGTCAAGACCAGAGCTGTAAGCTATCACCACCCGAAACCGTAATACACCGTGTTTTCAACCAGGAGCGGCATGAACGCCTCAACGGCAAAATCCGACAGGTAAGCGGGGCAGTCACTATCGCCGTCCGGCGCCGTCTTTCAAGATGTTGTACCCACGCTCTGTCTGATTTCCCCATAGTAGTTTCCAATCACTCTCACTAGTGCAACTATTGCTCCTATGACCACCGGAATCAGACAGGCAAGAAGGAGTCGGCCCTCACAGTAGAACTCATTCACATACCAGGCGTCCCCCGCGCAATCGACACTAACCAAGATCAAAACTTCACTGAACAGAACTATGGTCGTGGGAAGCAGCAGCAAGGTTCCGACCCGCGCATGTGAAACCTGTCGTGACACCAAGGGGATAGCCATCGCCAGCAGTGCCAGCAGCGCCAAGCCAAGAGCGAACCAGTTATACATTGCGCAGGCAAGCTCATTTTCCAAATAGGCCATGCCATCACAATTGACTTGCGCCAAACGCATCTGCAGCGCGAAAAGAGCCGCTGTAAGGCCTGCCATGAACAGCACATACACAGGCAACCGTTTTCGAGTCTGTTTCGTGTACATCGGAACCTCCCGAGATGCCTCCACGCATTGCGGCGTGGTTCGTCGTGGAGAGACTGTCGCCCCGGTCCACAGTTTTGTTGGGACCTACACTGCTGATAACGATGTCGATGACGAGCAGTTCCAGGTCCAGACAGGCAATGGCAGCGGGTTCGTCTGAAAATCGGTGCTCAGGCTCTTGATCGTTTGCCGGCTGGGTTGCCTTTACGGCCCGTTGCCGTCGTTATATCCATCGTCATAGCTGTAGCTCAGAAGTCCGTAAGGTAAAGGATTCATTTTCGATGTGTCTCCCTATGGAAATCGAGCAGGCTTGTGAGGACGATAACCACGCCCGCGTCTCCCTGAGCCGGCGGGCAAGCGTTCTTCACGCCTCTTTATCCTCCCGGCCGTCTCTTGCATATGCCCCGTAAGGGCCATCAAGCATTACGCAGAAGGCAGTAACGCCCCAAACGAGGAGGGCGGACTCTATCGGTTTAAAGTCCTCGAGCCACTCACGCGATCCGTATATATCGGGACCATGAAGGCCGAATACGTAGACAATGCCAATGACAATCGTGCCGCCCATTCCTACAGAGAGAATTGAAACGATATGAGACCGGTGTTGCCTCGGGACGGCAAAAGAGAGGGCGAGAAGGAAGGTGAGGGTGATAGCAAGCATGATCAGTAGCCCCGCCCCCTGAAAATCCCAGATGAAGTAACTCAGCACTACACCTGCAAGCACCAGTCCCAAAACCTTGTCCTTGCCTGTAAGTTTCATCCTCTTGAAGTCCCCGGCCATGCGTTCTCCTCCCGGTTCGCTGTCCGTTTGCATCGAACCTGCCCTAAGAAAGTCACGAAGACCGTGATGGGGCGAGCCGCGGCCTGGGCCCATGATTGCGCTGATGTGTGACACGCCAACGGCACTGAACCCGCGCAGCTCCGCCAAGTTCATCAGTTTGGGAGCGGGACTGCGTCTGCCAGCACGGGCGGCGTTTCAGGATGCAGCGCGAAGAGAGCAGTCAGGGTGAATGCCAGTATCATACCGAGGTCAACAGCCATTCTGATTGGATTCGTGTACGGCATCACACGGGCCGCCATTGCCGGATTATGCCAGCGCGAAGGGCACTATACACTTGTGGGGAACAGAATACGCCCCTTCAACGGGGTCTGGCTAGCGCAAATATACCGATTTCAGCAGGTCGATGTACCAAAATCGGTATATAGTTTGACGAAAGCTCGTAGGCTGGAGGAATCAGCGGCTCGTGCGCGGTCTTGTTTCTGATTCGAGAGCGCTGGCAACGAGGAGAGGGGCGTGGAGCACGAGCCTTTCGGCCAAATCGAACGGGGCGATCAGGCGCGGCTGGGCAGAGCGATCCTGGAAGGATTGGCGCAGGCCTTTCAACTTTTAGATTCATAATTGAGTCCTCCATCCATGCCATAGCATGTTGCGTTTCGTCCGCGGCAACACGACATAAAATATCAATCCAGAACCCAGAACATCAACGACAGTCCCAAGGCGGCTCCAGCGATTCCAGTTGTTGCCACCAACGTGACATAACCCAGAATTCCTCTCTTTCGTTTCCATGTTTCTATTCCGAGATAAAGGCAGAGAGGGGCGCATAGTGGAATAATCACCGCAACAATGGTGCCTTGAAGAGCATGAATTGAGTTATCCCCATAACTCGCAGCACCTACGTAGAAGCCCACAAAGCCCGCAATGATTCCACTAAGAACAAGCCATTCTTTCATGGCTACCCCCTTTTTCTGACTGGAGAGGGCGTAAATGGTTCGCCTTCTCCATCTGTGTTTTCGTCTACTTGAACAACCATAACTCTACGACTTCAAGAAGCAAGGATGTGCTCATTCTGTTCTGTGTTGACTCATATGTGTGGATACCGTTAACCTGCGCCACAAAGTCAACTTTGTCTTCTCTGAGAACCCGCCGCGCCAAAGACCTGTCGCGCCAAACAACAACATCACCGGCAGGCCCGCCAGCCCCAACTTCAACAGATTGATCTGCGGCTGCCCTGCCAGTTGTCAGATGAAGAGCAAAACAGTCAGTCGCGCCTACGAATAGGGCGTTGTCAAAACCGCCTCCTGGAAAGGATCGCGCAGCATGATGCCGGAGGCGAGCCAGCCGACGGTGGGCGGCAACAGAGTGCATCATACCCTATGAACATTCAGGGGAGCCATGCAGTACAGGCCGCGGCCGCCAGCGTTTCGCCGAACTCTCCGCAGCCTGAAAAAAAATGCCCATCAAAAAAATTTGAATTCCCGCCGACACAAGAGTCGATATCGAGTAAACCGTCAAGATCGAACCAATTTCCTCGACGGGGCAAAACGACCACTCACCGGGGATTCACGGGGCCCACGCGTTCACAGGGGGACGACATGGACACACATACGAACGCATCACGAACGCACAAGTGGCCACAGCCAGCGGCTATCCACCACTGTCTGATCACAGCTCTACTGTCGAAGACGAATGAACAGGGCCCATAGCAGCCTCTATCCGTCAATCCTGCGCCACCAAGTACATACACAGCAACGATGACTTGGCCGTCTCCACCACTGGCTGAGCACGGGGAGAATCCAATGCGCCTGCAATCAGGTAACGAAACGCCGAACGCCTCCTTTTCACTCCTCAAGGAGGAACTGAGAAAGCAGATTCCCAGAATATCGCTCCTCGTCGCACTGGCGCTCATCGGCACGGGGGTCGCGTTGCTTCAACCCTACCTCTTCAAACTGCTCATCGACACCGCCATACCCTCAGCCGACATGCGCCTGGTCGGCCTCCTCCTCGCCGGCATGATGAGCGTGCCTGTGCTCAGCGCAGGCCTCAACGCCGCCAACCACTACCTGCGCGTCTACATCGGCGAAAGTGTCGCCCGGCGTCTGCGCCAGGAACTGTTCGACCATCTGCTGCACGTCCGCCTTGCCGAGCTCGATCAGTTCACGAGCGGAGAACATGTCCATCGGCTGACTCGCAGCTGCGGCAGAATCGGCGAAGTCTACGTCAGCGAACATCTGCTGCCGCTGGTAATGAACGCCATTCTTCTTATCGGCACACTGGCCGCTATGACCGCCCTGCACTGGCGCCTTTCCCTGCTGGCACTGCTCGCCTTCCCCCTCGCCTACTTCCTGACGCGCAAGACCCGCGGCCGCGCCCAGTCCCTCTACCGCGACCAATCAGATCTGTTGGAAGCCGGCCAGAGCTATCTGCACGAGGTCTTCCCCGGTCTGCGCACCATCAGGGCCTCCAATGCCCAATCCTATGAAGAGGGACGCTGGCGCGCGTGGCTCACAGACCATCGCAACATCAAGGCAAGAGTGGCCGCTTTCCACGAACTGATCCGCATTGTGCTGCCGGAATCCATCAACCAGGTAGCCGCCGGCCTCGTCTTCGGTTACGGCGCCTTCGAGATCATCCAGGGCAGACTGACCATTGGCAGTCTCGTGGCCTTCATCGCCTACCTGCCCCGCGCCTATTCTGTCCTGCAGGCGCTGTTGGGCACCCATGTCAACCTGCAGGAAGCGAGAATCAACGCCGAAAGAGTGGATGACCTCTTCGCTCTCCCCCGTGAACCGTCCGGGAACACACTCGTAACCCCTGGGCCTCCCATAGAGGAAGAGGATGTCGAAACGACCTCTCAGCCGGTTGGGGCCTCGCTCGCTTTCCAAAACGTATCGTTCAACTACGGCCGCGGCGACTTCGGCGCTCAGGAACTCTCCTTCAGTGTCGAGCCGAGTGAGTTCGTTGGCATCGTCGGCCCCAGCGGCGGCGGCAAATCCACCATCATCGACCTCATCATGGGTTTCTACACGCCCCAGTCCGGGATGATCAGGATCGATGGGATCGACCTGCATGAACTTTCCCTGGAATCGTTGCGAAGCCGGATCGGCCTCGTCTCCCAGGATACATTTCTCTGGAACGCAACGATAACTGAAAACATCCTCTACCCGGGGCGCGATGATGCCGGCAGGAGCAGGCAAGCTGCCCGCGCAGCACAGATTGATGAATTCATAACCGGACTGCCCGACGCGTACGAAACGGTCGTTGGCGAACGAGGCATGACGCTCTCCGGCGGGGAACGCCAGCGCCTTGCCATCGCCCGGGCCCTGCTGCAGCGCCCCAGGCTCCTCCTGCTCGACGAAGCCACCTCTGCATTGGACGCCCTCACAGAGCAAAAAGTGCGCGTCGCCATCGACAAAGCCCGGGCCGGACGCACAGCTATCGTCGTCGCCCACCGCCTGACCACAATCCTCAACGCAGACCGCATCCTGGTGATCGACCGCGGCCGCATCGTGGAGATGGGAAGCCGCACTGAGCTTCTTGCGCGTCGCGGCCTCTTCTTTGACCTCTACCAGGCACAATCTCTCGAGTCAGAACAGTAGCGGGTACAACAGTCTGCGAAGCGAGGGCGCCTTGGGGCGCAAGCTCGGCCGGCGAGGCTGCGCTTTGCTTGCTGCCGGCAGCGCCGTGGGCGCTGGGGCATACACAACCCCGGATGTCGCCCCACTGACCGAGCCGGCACCCAGGGAAGGCCGGCAAAGGCCCTCTCCCCAAACTGCCGGGGAGGGTCCTTTACCGGGCGGCGGCAGACCGCCGCAACCCCCCACGCGCCACCATCAGGGAGAGCAGCCGCCAATCGTACACAGCCGGCACGAACTCGACCACCACACAGCCGTGAAAGACTGACACGCTTGTGGTCGGCAGTGCACACCCCGGATGGCGCCGGCATTGGTGCCGGCCTTGTGTCCGGGTTCAGTCCCGGTCTTGTGCATGTGTCCAGATCGGCGTCTGGGCTGGCGCCGGCCCCGTTCTCACCCCCGTCAGACGACTAAGACATCGCCAGTGCCATTTTTCGGCCGGCGCCACAGAAGGCAAGTTCGCACACAGAGCCTCTCAGAACCACGCTCAGGCTCAATGAAGTGCGAAATCCACTCCAACACCCCGAAATCGCAGTGCTCCGCCTACCACCGGGCGGCCCTGCGCTTCACCCTCGCCCTCGCTTCGCTCGACCTCGGCCTCTGCTTGGGCCGCCCTTTCGCCGCAAAGACGAGCTCGCAGCCGGCACCCAGGGAAAGCCGGTAAAGGCCCTCTCCCCAAACTGCCGGGGAGGGTCCTTTACCGGGCGGCGGCAGACCGCCGCAACCCCCCACGCGCCACCATGAGGGCGAGCAGCCGGCATTCGTATAGAGCCGGCAGTGCACACCACGGGCTGGCGCCGGCATTGGTGCCGGCCATGTGCCCAGTTCGAGTCCCGGTTTTGTGCAGGTTTCCGGACCGGTGCCTGGGTCTGTCCTGGCCGGTGTCTGTCATTTGTTCATTCAACGGAGCGCACGCCAGGAGCGACCAGGGCGCACTGCGGCACCGGCGGAACGTCAACGGCATTGCCGGCCCGGGCGCTTTTTATTACACGGGGCGCATTCCGGCGGCTGATCGCCGCCGGCGCCCCGACCGTATAACTAGATCTTATACAAAATGCAAACCGGCTGAACCCCGGCCGGTTTGCACCGGGGCGACCGCCAGTGTTCATCACTGGGCGGTGCGGCCGCCCCTTTTTGTATAAGACGGAATTATACGGAATAAAAAGCGCTTTTCCGGGCCGGCAACATGAGAGGGGTATCCCCCTCTCAAACTCTCCCCATTGCAGGGGGCAAGCCCCCCACACCCCCCCCACCTCAACCTCCATGACGCCGCAGGACCAACAAGACGCCACGACCACCATGACAAAACCATCTCACGCCGTACCGCCATCCAGCCTCCGCGTTACCCCTGCCGGCGCCTCCACGGCTCGTTCCTCGCACGCTCCGGCGCCGCCATACCATCCAGCAGCACAAACGCGACGCAGTGTTGCCGGCATAACTCCCGGACGACCAGCCGCAGGCACGCCAAGACGCCGAACAAGCCGACGCCGGCGCTTGTGTCTGTTTCTGTGCCCATCCCTTACGACATCGGCGCCGGAGCGACCGAGCCCACAATCCCGTCCAGGTTTGTTTATGGTCAAGGACGAAGCCGGCGCAGGGCACGCCAGCCCGTCAAGCCCCGACAGAGGATGCCGGCGCCGGATAGCTCCAAGCCCACGACGACGGCGAGCGCAAATCCGCACACAGAGCCGCTCAGGGCCACGAAAAAGCCGATCAGACACTTACCCACCCCCCGACGCCGTTCCACAGCGTGCGCAGCCGCCAGCGTCCGCAGAAGAGGCCCCGAATGCCGACAGGTCTTCAAGAACGACCACGACGTCGCCTGGCGACATCGCCGGCAGATGTATTGCGCTTGTGTTTGTTTCTGTGACCGCGTCTGTCCCACCCGCTACGACCGTGGCGCCGAGGCGAACGCGGCGCAGCCCACCCCGTGTCTTGTTTCTGGAGTGCGCCGGCAGCTGCAGCTGCGCGTGTCCCCTTCGTGCACCGGCGCCCAGGCCCGCGATTGACGTCGACCAGGGACCTGCGCCCCGACCGGGCATTTCCATTGCCACCGGCTTGTGCCGGATGTCTGCACGTCCGTCCGACCATTCGGGCCAGCCATCACGTGCCGGCGAGATTGTGAAGGAGCAATGCTCGAGCTTTGCAAAACACAACCCGCCCCTCACCCCGCCAGCGCTCTCATTCTCGCCTGGACCCTTCCGAGGTCCTGCACTCCGACGGAGCTACAGCCGGCGCCCGTTCTACGGACTCTTCAGCCGGCGGCCAGACTCGCCGCCTCCACCTCCATGACGCTGCAGGACCATCAAGACGCCCGGACCACCATGACAAGACCACCTCACGCCGTACCGCCAGCCAGCTCCGCCTCACCCCTGCCGGCGCCTCCACGGCTCGTTCCTCGCACGCTCCGGCGCCGCCATACCATCCAGCAATGCAAACGCGGCACCGTGTTACCCACAGGACTCCCGGACAGCCAGCTGCAGACACGCCAAGACGCCGGCAGATCGCCCAGCCACACACCGGGCGGCCCTGCGCTTCACCCTCGCCCTCGCTTCACTCGACCTCGGCCTCCGCTTGGGCCGCCCAAGCGCGCAGATTGCCGCTGCCTTTGGAGCCGCTTATGGACACTCCCCAATGCCGCAATTCTGGCCCGCGTCACCAGAGTAAATTCACGCTCAAAAAAACTTTTCGCGCCGCACACACACCGCCCCTTGGCGACGACCACGCCGAAATATCTCGAAATATTACGCTAGATCGCCGCAACATGCCGCAAACTCGCCGCGATATGCCGCAATGTTGAGGTACCGGGATTAGGTATTACGACGCCTGGTCATGGGCGCGGCGCGTCCCGTTCCGGCGTGCGTCAGACTCCAAATAGATCGTTCTCATGGCCTTTTTTGTGGAAATCGCGCCTCCTAAACCGGTAAAATTTCCAATTTTGCGCCTAAATTCCCAACCCCGCCGCATCATCGGCCCAAGTCCGCGCTCTTACCCGGGCGCGCAGAAAACTGACCGCACAGGACGCCCGTAGTGCGCTTTAGACGACCCTTCTAGGTCCTGCAGGCCCTTAGTATTATGACCCCCCTGGGATGCCCTTGCGGACGCGAGTTAAGCCAGCGGTCTGCGCCTTCGGCACCAAGTTGGCCGGGCCTTACAGCCCGTTTTGGCCCTTCATACGGATGTAGTACAGTGGATTAAGAAGCGGCCGAGCGGCGCGCGCACGCCCCCGGCCCGGCCCACGAGATGAGGACTCATGGACACCGCACAGACTATCACGACCCTCAACGTCTTCAAATTCAGACTCCCCCACGTCGCCGGCCCCGCACACGCGAAGATAGGGCCGAACCCAGGGACGGCGGTGTCGGTATTGATGCGGTGACAGCATCCATTTGTTTAGTGAACGTTGCACAACGTGAAGGGGTTCGGGACTAGCTCAAATCGGTTGGGGGGGGCGCAGGATGGCGGAAGAGATCACCGTACTATGGCAGGAAGCAGAGCAGCATTTAAGGGCCTTCGAGCAGTTGGCCCGGCGGACGGTCGAGGAAGCATGGCTGGCGGGTGATGCGCTGATGCGTATCAAAGAGCAGGTCCCGCATGGCGGTTGGCGTGCAGGCCTGGAAGAGCGGGGGATATCCAAGAGCACGGCCCATCGCTTTATCACTTTGCGGAAGCGATACCCTGAAATGTCCCAAGTTGGGACATTTCGAAGTGTGCAGGCCGCCCTGACAGACAGTAAGAAGTCGAGCGAGGTCGAGAGCGCAGCACCGGCCAAACGTCAGCATAACCCGGCCCACCCGGTGACTACGGCCCTGAACGGAGGGCGGACCGTCCGACCCCGGAGAGCGGTCAGTCCCTATTTGGTGACCCTCGATGACCTATGGGATTGGGAGCGGTGGGGGCCGTCGGCCATAGCCCGGCGGTTCATGGAAGCGGACGAAATCGATGCGTTCGGTGCGGCCATCGAGGGCGCGGTCAGGCAGTACATCCGAGAGAGCGAAACCCGCGAGGACCTGTTCCGGGCCTTGGCCTGGTTCCGGCTGGCCCTGTCGTGCCAGGTCGATTTTGGCCCCTACGAGAACGACCCTGGCGCAAGGGCCGAAACGGGCAGGCGGGATGGGGCATACCGGGACGGGGACTTCTATTGGGTCGGGGATTTCGAGGATTTTTTGCGCCTGACAGACACCCACATGGCCAGACTCCCCCAAAACCCGTAGGGAAACAGCACCCCCCACAAGAAACTTGCCTTTCTTGAAAACTCAGCTCCGCACGCCATCCCTGAAAAAACCCGCATTAGCGCCTACACATAATCTGGCTCCACCCGATCCCAAACCGCAGTCCAAGACGGCAGGCGCCCAGAAAATCCTGCAGAAACGCCGCCGGACACAGCGTACGCAGCAACAGCGTTGCTATGCTCAGGCAACGTGTGTTGCGCCTGGAGACATAGTGTTGCAACATGAAAGGTCCCAGTGTCTTCGAGGATGCGGGGCACGCACGAGGGACGCATAGCGGCACAACATCGGGAGGAGTGGGCATGACCCAGCAGATAACGGATCTGCCGGCGCTCTGGCAGGAAGCCGAGGGGCATTTGCGTGCATTTGAGCAGTTGGCGCGGCGCACGGTCGAGGAGGCCTGGCTGGCCGGCGACTCGCTGCTCAGGATTAAGCAACAACTGCCGCACGGCGCTTGGACGCCAGCTCTGGAAGAGCGGAGGATATCCACCCAGCTGGCTCGGAGACTGATACGGTTAAGGCGGAAATACCCTCAAATCGTTCAAATTGAACGTTTTGACAGCGTCTCCGCTGCTCTGACAGACAGCAAAAAGGCGAAACCTGAGCCAACAGAGCAGCCCAAACTGATGGA
This sequence comes from Caldilineaceae bacterium, assembly GCA_026708085.1. GTDB lineage: Bacteria > Chloroflexota > Anaerolineae > Caldilineales > Caldilineaceae > Bin5. The sequence continues at coordinate 12,582 of JAPOVP010000080.1, read as the reverse complement.
GACCCCAGAATCCGCTGAGCATACAGGCCTCGCTGAATTCGTCGAGCCGGCAGAGGAGAATGAGCCCGACAAGCCTGCAGAGTCCATCGTTTTTGCAAGATCGCTTGAGGAGCCGAGGTCTGCCGAGAATACGGAGGCACTAGATCCCGTCGAGCCGGCGGTGGCATCGACTACGACTGAGGGAACAGGGCTAGTCGGTTCCGAAGAGCCGGTTGAGGAACCGTACCCGAACGCGGGTACGGGGCTGAGGCGAATTGAGCAAATTTCGTCGGGACCTAGAGGTATTCCGAAAAATCTCCCACCGATGCGGCGACGCCAGCTTCGGACGCCAGGCCGTCTCCAGGGAGCAACTCGATCGCCGGCCCGACCGTTTTTTGGGGTCTGGGTGGGTCCTGCAAGAGCGCCGGGCGGTCCTCAGCGCGTGGTGTGGTCGATTCCCCTTCCGAGTATTCGCTGGAAAGGTTTTTTGAACTTGAGTTCACACACAGGAAACAAAGCATGAATGCGCGCATTCATGCTTCCTCTCGGTACTGTCAGTTCTGACACCGAAGGTGCTGTTGGCCAACGGCGAGGTTTCCCTGGGGGACTCAGCGGAGCTCTTCGAAGCCCTTTCAGGTAGAACAGACGACCTCTAGGATAGGGCCGGACACTGGAATGGATGCCTCATCGGTGTAGACATATTCACGGCGCGTGATCTGGATCTGCAACCGGTCTGGGATTAACCAGCGCCGCTCCCAAATTCGCAAGCCTGGCCGACTTGTCCACAGGGGCGCCCCCAAATTTCTACTGGCGACCTTTCATACTTTCTGGTGCTTCCGGTACACGCCCGCAAACCGCTTTATCCGGCTACGCCAGCAGTACCCGTAAATTAACCAAGTTGGTGATTTTGGCAGTGAGTCGGCGGCCCTGACCAGAGGGCGGCAAGTCCCTATCTGGTGACAATCGATGACCTTTGGGATTGGGGACGGTGAGGATCGTCGTCCATTGCTCAGGGGTTTATGGAACCGGACGAAGAAGTATCTGGCCAGTCCAACTTGTCAAGTCTTTCCTGCGGAATCTTGCCATGTGAGTCAAATGCCTCCTGAAGCCATTCGCTCAGCCTCGAGAGACCCTCAGCAGAGAGCTCCACATGTGGCTGTCGTCTGTATGCAGATCTCGGATCCGTATTGCCTTCGCCGCGCGCTGCATTTCTTTGTGTGGTCGCGAATGAATTGGCTCCAAGCGTGTCCATCAGCTTGTTTAGCGAGACGCCATTCTCCATCGCGCCATCAACGAATTCAGCATGATGGACCCGGATGTAATGTGACCACCTTTCCCTCCAGGGGCGCTGAGAAATGTCAGCCTCTGTGGCGTCGTCCCTTCCCGGCCTGTATGCAATTCCGATGGCTCGACCAAATATACGGACGTCATTTGGATTGCGGGTAAGACGCCCCATAAAAATAATTGCACCATCATGTACTCCCCTTGGCCGCCTGTTGGTGGGGTAGCAGACTGTCCAGTGGCATCCCGCTCTCTGGGTCTCCTCAAAGATTAAGTCCGACAACCGGAAGCGATTGTCGTTCGATCCCAGGAACTTCACGAATGCCTGCGACGAATCGGAGACAACGATCGGTACCTGCGCGGGTGGCGTTTCGATAATCCCGGTATTGAAACCAAAGTCTTCGAGGTCGCCTCTCGCGTATGGACGGCCTCCCCCCATCCAGTAATCTGTAACGGTTCTGTCCCAGGCGTCGACCTGATCACCCACTAGGTCGTTGCCGGCAACGCTCCACAGATTTTCAAAATATTCCAGACATTTCTCGATGATCGTCCCGTCGGAGGTAACCATGCCGAACTCGTGGTTCCTGCTGAGAGCAGCCTCGGTAAGATTGCACGAGGTGAGGATCGCCCGTTTTTTGCCAAACAGGTACAACTTAGCGTGAAGGTTCCGCACGCCGCGAACTCTGGCGTCGACTTCAAGGAGCTTCCCTAGCGCGGCAACATCGCTGACCCTATCTGCATAGTCGCCGAGATTGAACCGGGTGATGACCTGAACGAGTTTCGGCTGATGACGCAGCAGTTTTTGAAGGGCACCCACTTTTATGAACGGACAGACAATTCGAAGCTCGCTGGCATCATCGCAAAGAGCCTCAGTGAACTCCTCATCCCATCGTCCGTCAACCAGCCGAAATGTCATATCGCCTACGATCTCCCCTTGCTTTTGGCGCGAAGGTAGTCCATCACTTGCGCCGCCATCTCTCTGTTTGGTTTGGCCGGCGCCGTGGATGCTTCTGCCGCTTGCATGGCCGCGGCCGCCGTCGGATAGTTCCTGCCCCGCCCTGTCTCCTGCCCTTGCAGGGTGCGTACAACGAATGCCCACAGGCCGGAGCGCTCCAACGACACAACCGCCGCCCGCGTGCGATTGGCAAGCTCGCTGTTGATATAATCCCCCCGCCGCGTCAACCGCCATCCCCGCATTGTTCCCCCTAGTGTAGTGCTTGTCGGCCGCTGCCCGCTCTTGCATGAGAGCCACAATCTCAAGCCGGTTGAAAATTTGGTTCCGCGTCGCCGGCCGCGTCCGGCTATGTTACGATAAGAGCTATGAGCGAGGCAACTGTTTGGCAAATACTTGACCTTCAGGCCCTGTTCGATCCCTTCACTCAAACTCGTTTCCCGGTCACAGGACGACACTTGGCTGTCGGACCTGCTCGACGATCAGGGGACGGTCGAGGAAGCCTGGTTGGCGGGTGATGCGTTGCTCCGGATCAGTCATCAGCAACCACATGGGGCCTGGCTGCCGGCACGCAAAGAGCGGGGCATCGCCTACACGACCGCCTTATCCGACTCCGCCGGCAGTAACCGCAAATTAACCAAGTTGGTGATTTTGGCACTGTGTCGGCCGCTCTGACCGGTGAGCGGACGGCCCGACCCCGCAGGGCGGCCAGCCTTGATCATAACTGACTCCTCTCAGGACGGGGCCTGGGCAGGTGGTAGCGGCGCTGTGTCTATCCGAGTCACGGCTTCTTTCGCGCATTCTTCTGAAGGCCTGCAGCCCGACAGGCAATGCCGTTGCGCAGGAGGGTTGCTTCCGTTGGATTCCAGCAACGCCGCACGCTAAAGCAAGTCAGACGGGACGCTTGGGGCGGGTGGCCTGAATACTTTCTGCGATTTCCTGGATCCTGTCGACCACGGGATCCAGCGCTTCATCAAGCTCGGCTGTGGCCGGAAGGTCGATCGGAATACAGTGCCTCCAGTCGACCTCATGCGTACTGGCGGCCACTTTGACCAGTCTTGGTCTCTCATGAGAGTCAAAGATGAGCCATAGGGGCGTGTTGCGGTGTCGCGCCCAGGCGCCATAGTGAATGCCGAGCCACGCCTTTACCCCGCCAATGCGGATGAACCGGCCGTACCCTTCCCTCCGCGGGTTGATGATCTTCTTCAGGCCATCACTGTTTGCCCATCGGATCCCGTCTCCTTCCGCGCGGCTGACCGCGCACCGGGCTGCCTCATCCACAAGCCGTGCAACACCCAGAATTCGTCTTGCAAAGTCCTGTCCCGGCTCCTTTGAATGCCAGGGACGGAAAAAGTGTGAGTCAACACGTTCAGACGCGTCGGGGACGGAAGGATCGAACCGTTTTGCAAAACGCCCCAGGGTGTTGACCACGGAATTCAACACATCATGATATTCCTCTGCATCCGGCATCTGAATCGGAATGCAGAATCTCCCTTCAATTTCAAAGCAATCTTTGGCCACTTCGGCCCGTTGCAGGTGTACATGGTAGTTCCTGTGATATGACAGCCATAGCGGCGTATCACCGTGATGGGCCCAGCCTCTAAGATGAATGCCGAACCACGTTTCTACACCGCCAATATCGACGAATCGGCCGTATCCCCTCCCTTGGGGTGTGGCTTTTAATCCCTCTGTATTTGCCCAGCCGTTACGTTTGGCGCGGTCGGTTGCATCATCAATGAGTTGCGCTGCGTCGAGCATATATTTCGCCGGCTCCGATTTCAGGTCCTCCTGCTGCAAAGGCAAGTAGGCGTCTCCGTCCATCCGGTTGGTGAGCCCGCGCAGCTGCTTGATATCGGCTTTGGCAGCTGTTTCGCCGGCCGCGTCGGCTTGTCTCTCCATACGGCCGAGCAAAGAGGCCCAGCTGGTCATCAGAAGACGAAGCTCACCGTCTTCTGTGGAGGCGCTGCGTAAGTCTCCCGTTTCTGAGGTGACGGGCAAAACGAATTCGGCCTCTTTTTTCACCCGTCGGTGTAGTTCCGGCCATAGCAATCTGAGCCGCGCCCTGGGCGCCAAGACCAGAAGCGCCGCCGATTTGCTTCCCCTTTCTTCTTGCAACTGCTGGAGATACTGGTTTGGCTGATTCTTGGTCAGTTCGGCCCAGAATTTGGCTTCAATCAGTACGCGCTTGGTATCCTCCGCATCGTAGCCGCTGAGATCCGGAATCTCCCCCTCATCGCCGATTTCCTGGGTCTCTATTCTGTCGATAGGCCCGACGTCCATTCCTCCTACCTTCAGAACATCCGTCAGCGCTCTCCGGGCCGCAGGCGATTGGGACAAGATGTAGCCTAGCGCTTCAACAGCAACATCCTCGATTCGGTTGGTTAGCCACTGTGTAATGTGGGCGAAAAGTGTCGCTTCAGATGACATGAAAGATGACCTTTCCGGCACGGTGTAGGAGGACCGATGGTTCTTCTACCGGAATGCGCCTGTTATGGAGACGATAAATGAAGTGGGTCCCAAAGATTGGGCCACGAGCTAAGGTGTATCGATGGAACAATTCACCAAGCCTGCAGCACACTCTCGAACATGGGGCCTGACTTCCATCACGCAAACCGTTTAATCCGGCTACGCCAGCACTGCCCGCAAATTAACCGACTTGGTGAATTTGACACTGTGTCGGTCGCCCTGACCAGAGAGCGGTTCGGCTATCGAGGGCGCGGTCAGACAGTACATCGATCTCCGCGCCCCCTCCGCGGATCAAAAGCAGTTAAGCCGTTCTCCGCGCCCCTCTGTGTTCCTCCGTGGATCAAAAGCAGTTGGAAGTTCTCCGCGTCCCGCCGCCATCCTCCCCGCCGGCACTGGCAATGACGGCAGCTGACGCCGGACAACATCCCTTTTGTCTGGAATTAGTGTGCTCAACCCGCCTGCCCTCGTTCCAATCCTCTCATTACTCCCTGCTCCCTAACCCCTATTCCCTTCCCCCTGCCGCTACCCGCCCTCTGTCCAGGCTGGGATTCGGCCACGGGGCGAGAGACAGCGCCTGGCCGCCCTTACCCGCCAGCTCCTGGAAAAGAGAGGTCGTGACGCGGTCCTGGGGCACAAAGGTGGAGAGATACAGTTCCCCATAGCCGCTTAAGCTGGTGTTGGTAAAGACCGTGTAGACGACCGGCCCGTGCGCGCCGTGCAGGTAGGAATAGCTGCGCAGACGGCTGTAATCGTCGTAACCGTCCTCGTGGCTGTCCGCCCACAGCCCGTAAAAGTCAGGATAGGCGGACAGGGCGCTGAAGAGTTCCTGGAAGCGGGGCGTGTGCCGGTAACGCAGCGTCATCGCCCGCCACTGCTGCACATTGGCGAGGGCGATCGGCCGCCAGCCGCGCCCCAACATCTGGCGCAAGCGCCCACCGGGAGCCAGGAGCAAAGCGATGTTGTTTGCCCCGCTGGCAGTTTCCCGGGCAGCTTTGAGTTGGGCCAGATTCAAGTCGTGAAAATCAAGCAGGGCGCGGTTTACGCCGATGACATCGGCGAAGGGGTCCATGAGGAAGGCCGGCGCGCAGAGGGTGTCCAGCAATGACCAGACCTGCGTGAACACCTCTTCACTGCCCAGTGCGGCGCGCACGAGCCCCGCGTCCGTCACCTCGCTGGCCATGGCAAAGAACTCGCGGCGTTCGAAAGATGTGAGTTGAAAGGCCTGCGCCAGTCCTTCCAGGATCTCCCTGTCCAGCCGCGCCTGCTCGCCCCGTTCGATCTTGCCCACGATCCGCACGGTCAATCCGGTCTCGTCGGCCAGTCGATACTGGCTCCAACTGTGCCCGCTGGCAAAGTCGATCTGCTCCTTGCGCAACGCAGTCACGATCTGGCCGAAAGCCTTGTGTTCCACGCCCTCCCCCTTCCTCGTTGCCAGCGCTCTCGAATCAGATACGAGACCGCATACGAGCCGCTGATTCCTCCACCAAACGAACTTTCGTCAAGCTATATACCGATTTCGGTACATCGCTCTGCCGAAATCGGTATATTTGCGCTGGCCAGACCCCGTTGCAGGGGCATATGCTGTTCCCCACACGTGTATAGTGCCTTTCGCGCTGGCACAATCCGGCGATAGAGGCCAAGCAAAGGAGGCTTGCAATGCCCGACACCAATCCATTCAGAATGGCAGTTGACCTCGGCATGATACTGGCATTGGCCCTGACCGCTCTCTTCGTAATGCTTCCCGGAACGCCGCCTGTGCTGGCAGACGCAGCCTTCCTGACATCAACGGGCACAGAGTCCCCGGCCTCGACAGGCGCGCACGCCGTGACCGCCGCAGGCAAGGGAACCGTCAGCATCGGACCGAATGTGGCAACCGCGGCCATAGGCGTGGAAATCCTGCGTCCGACCGTGAAGGAAGCCACTTCAGCCGCCCAGGCCGTAATGGAAGATGTATGGGCCGCGCTCGTCGCCCAGAACATCGACGAATCGGATATCCGCATCAGTCACCTCAACATCTTTGCCGAACGCCTGGGTCCGGACGGCCTGCGGAATGAAAATCAAACGCGTTACCACGCCAGCAACACCCTCCTCATTACGATTCGGGATCTGGACAGCATCGACGCCGTGCTGGATGCTGCGATCGACGCCGGCGCCAACAACATTTATAGCGTCGATTTCAGCCTGTCCGATCCGGCTGCGGTTGAATCCGAAACGCATGCAGGTGCAGTCTCGCGCCAAAACTGACGAGCCAGCGGAGCTGCTCGGGCCCGGTGTCGCCGGCTTGTCGCATATCGGTGCAATCTTGGGCCCGGCCGCGGCTCGCCCCGTCACGATCTTCGTGACCTTCTTAGGGAAAGTTCAAGGCAACCGAACAAGAACCCGGGAGGAGGACGCATGGCCAGGGACTTCAAGACGATGACGCGTATCGAGTTGGAATCCGAACTGTCTGCCGAGCGCGCCGCCACACGGCGCAGCCATGCCGTGATTGTCATGATGGCCGTACTGGCCGTATTGGGATTCATGATGGCTGCGCTGGAACTGATTGGCGCTTTGGCGCCGGCCGCCGGTTGAAGCCAGTGACGCCGATTCAACGAACGCCCTGCTCCCCATCTGCCGTTCAGCCGGCGCCAAGCGGCATCACACCGCGATTCTCTTTCGAACATGGGCTGCTCTCGCGTCTTTGATAAGGTCTGTCACTGTAAGTGCGTTACAGCCCATTCCTGTGCCGTTCTAACAGGTTGCAGAGGCCGTCGGCAGTATCCCAAGGGCGTACAGAAAATCCGACTCCCCGTCATTCTGTAACGCATGTCGGGCAAATACTTACACAAGGAGAACATCCGGATGCAACGCAGACAATGGACCACGACAGCCATCTGCCTGGCTGCAACCTCTGCAATTGCCCTGACGGTCCTGTACTTCGTCGCTGCCCCCTATATGACGTCCGCCGCCCTGGCAAGCGAAACGACGACCGCTTCCGCCTCCGCACGGTCCGTGACCGTCGTCGGCGAAGGCGTGGTCAACATCGAACCGGACGTTGCCGCCGCCAGGATCGGCGTCGTCGTTCTCCGCTCAACCGTGAAAGACGCCAGCTCTGAAGCCGGCGGCATCATGCAAGCGGTTAAGGCCGCCCTGCTCGCGCAGAACATCGAAGAGAAGGATATCCAGACCAGACACTTCGACATTTCCGCCGAGCGCTACGGGCCGGAGGGCCTGCTGCCGGAGGAGCAGGTGCAGTACCGTGTCCGCAATACCGCCTATGTCACCATTCGCGATCTGGACAACATCGGCGGCGTTCTCGATGCTGCCATCGGGGCCGGAGCCAACGACATCGGCAGCGTCAGATTCAGCCTGGAAAACCCGGCTTCTCTTGAGTCTGAGGCCCGCGCCATGGCCGTCGCCGACGCCCGCGCCAAAGCCGAGGAGCTGGCCGCCCTGATAGGCGCAACCGTTGGTGAAGTGACCGAAATCAGCGAAATCATCGGGCACGGCGGCGGCTTCTTCGACAACAGCTTTTCCGAAATGGCCATGGCTGATTCCGCCGGCGCCTTCAGCATCGGGGAGCTCACGCTGGCGATGCAACTCCAGGTCACATACAGGCTCCGGTAAGGAGACAAACAACCGGAGGGGGCCCGGACGCACCTTCACCGCCTGTTTCGCCCGCTGCGCACTGTACGCAATGACCGAGGCGTTCGTCTGAACGAAATATGAACCCTGCCTGCACAATTCGCACAGCGGCCGATGACATCACTGTCCCGTGTCGTTGACAAAGCGCAAGGGAGAAACTTTCAGAATGAATGAATCCTTATTCGGCCTGCTTCCTGGCTATGACGACGGCTACACCGACGACAACCGGCCGTCAAGGCGACCCGACCGGCAAACGCTCAGGAGCCTGATCACCGATTTCCAGACGAACCCGCTGCCGCTGCCCGTCTGGATCTGGAACTGCATTGTCATCTACATCATGATCAGCGTGACATGGTTTCTGATAAAGATTGGGGTCGTCATCCTGGCCGGGCTCACCTTCTTTCTCGCGGGAATTTTCGGATAACGGTGAGATCAAATGGAGTAATTCACATGTCTTCTCCCAACATCCTCTTCCTCATGACCGACCAGATGCAGGCCCGCGTCCTCGAACCGGACAACCCCTGCGGGACGCCCAACCTGGACCGGCTGGCCGCCGGAGGCGTGCGCTTCCGCCGCGCCTACACGCCCAACGCATCCTGCTCGCCCGCCCGCGCCAGCCTGATGACCGGCCTCCTGCCCCACAACCACGGCGTCCTCTTTGTCGAGCATACCGTCGAAACTGACCAGGCCAGGCTGCGCACGCCCTATCTCCACTGGGCCGACCAGCTGGCTGCCGTCGGCTACGACACCGGCTACTTCGGCAAATGGCATGTGGAGCGCTCCAACAACCTCTCCCGCTTCGGCTGGCAAGCGCAGGGCGCGCTCCTTGATAACCCCGACTGGGACGCCGCCAGCTTTTCGCTGGAGCGCCATCTCGACGGTCCCCCCGGCTACCGGCCCAACCGCTTCTACGGCGTCTGTGATCTGCCCGCCGGCCAGCGCGGAATGGGCCAAAAGACCGACGCCGCCCTCGCCTATCTGGACGCGGTCCTGGCCGCAAGCGCGCCCTGGTGCTGTTTCGTCAGTTTCACCGAACCCCACGACCCCTTTTACTGCCACCAGGACGCCTTCGCCCGGTACGACGTCGACTCGATCCCTCTGCAACCCAGTGTCCGCCACGACCTGCGCGGCCAGCCCAATCTCTACAAGCGCGCCGCGCAGGTGTGGCGCGGCTGGACCGATCGCGAACACCGCGAAGCCGCGGCCTGCTACTACGCCTCCATCAGCGAGATAGACCGGCAGTTCGGGCGCCTTCTGGACCGCGTGGAACGCGCCGGCCAGCTCGAAAACACGATCGTGGTGATGACGTCCGATCACGGCGAGCTTCTCGGCGCGCACGGGCTCTACTGCAAGAACGTCGGCGCCTTCGAAGAGGTATACAACATCCCCCTCGTGATGGCCGGGCCCGGCGTGATCGCCGCGGTGAGCGACGCCCGCGTCGGCCTGCAGGATGTCGGCCAGACACTCCTGCAGCTGGTCGGCGCGCAGCCGCTGGAAGACATCGACGGCAGCTCCTTCGCGCACCTGCTGGCCAGTCCCCATGACACCTCCGCCTGCCGGCAGGGCTTCGCCGAATACTACGGCGGTCGCTACCTTCTCACCCAGCGCATCCTGTGGGACGGGGACTGGAAGTTCGTCCACAACGGCTTCGACTACGACGAGCTCTACAACCTGGCCGCAGACCCCTTCGAGATGAACAATCTGGCGCAGGACCCGGCCCATGCCGACAGAATTCAGGCGATGACCCGGCACATGTGGTCTGTCGCCGTTGAATCCGGGGACCACAGCCTCGCCAACACCCACGACCCGCCACTGCGGATCGCCGCCGCAGGACCAGACCCAGTAGTTCGGCAATCTTCTATCGACCGCTATACGTGTTCGAGTTTGATGCAATCGTCAGCCTTGGTGAAACGCCAGTTGACAGTCGATGCAGGGCGCCGAGTTCGACTTCAGCCATAGGAGAAATCCCAATGAGCCAGGAGACAGCTGCGCCGGTGATTCCCGAAATGAGACAACCGGCCGGCCCGTCGCCCCTGATCGGCAACGGGCGGTCCGCCGCCATCGAGATTCGCAACCTGACCAGGACCTACCACATCGGCGGCGCCGCCCTGCACGCCCTCAAGAACGTCTCCCTGACCATCGACCGCGGTGAATACGTTGCCGTCGTCGGCGCCAGCGGCTCCGGCAAGAGCACCCTTCTCAACATCCTCGGCCTGCTCGACCGGCCCACCGAGGGCACATATCGCATCCGCGAGCAGGACGCCGGCGAACTGACCGACCGACAGCGCACCGCTCTGAGAAACAGGGAGATCGGCTTCGTCTTTCAGGAGTTCAATCTCCTGGCGCGTGCGACAGCCCGCCGCCAGGCGGAACTCCCTCTCTTCTATGCCGGCCTCTCCCGCAAGGAGTCGCGCCGCCGCGCCCTGGAAGCCCTGGCGCAGGTCGGCCTGGCCGGTCGAGCCGGCCACAGACCCGAAGAGCTGTCAGGAGGACAGCGCCAGAGAGTGGCCATCGCCCGCGCCCTCGTCAACAGCCCCTCCCTCCTTCTTGCCGATGAGCCAACCGGCGCAATCGACACGCGTACCGGTGAAGAGGTGATGGCCCTCTTTGAGCAACGGCATCTCGAAGGACTGACACTCGTGATCGTCACCCACGATCGCGAGATCGCGGCCAGGGCCCGGCGCATAATCACCCTGCGCGACGGCGCCGTCATCTCCGACGAGCGGCGGCCGGCTCCGGCCGCCGCGCCGTGAAAAACACATCCCGTATGGCTGCCATCAGCTAAGCCGGAGGATACCTGTGGTGAGACTGTTGAAATACTTCCCGCTTGCCGCCGAAAACATCGCCGCCCGCAAAATGCGCTCCATCCTCACCATGTTGGGCATCATCATCGGTGTGGCCTCCGTTCTGACCACCTTGGGCATCGGCCGCGGCGCGTCGGCCGACATCATGCAGCAGATCGCCAGCGAAGGCCTCACGATTCTCAACGTCGAATCCGGCTCGTACTCCGACCAGACCTGGACATCCGGTCAGCCGCTCACGATGGCCGACGTCGCGGCCCTTTCCGACCGCTCCCTTCACCCCGACATAGGCCAGGCCGTCCCTCTCTACAGGCGATATATCCATCTCGTGGCCGGCGACAACAACAGGTACAGCGAAGTGGTCGGCACGACCTCCGCCTATGCCGCCATTCACAATCTGGAGATGGACCAGGGACGCTTTCTCACCGAAGACGAAATTGCGCAAAGGACAAAGTCCATTGTCATCGGCGCGGCTGTGGCCCAAAAGCTGTTTGAGGGTACCAAAGCAGTGGGGCAAAGCCTGCGCATCAACCGCGAGCCCTATACCGTCGTCGGTGTGCTCCGAAAAGGCGTCTGGGACAGGTTCGGCAACACGGACGACAGAGCCATCATCCCTTTGGCAGTGGCGCAGGATCGCCTGCGCTCCGCTTACACCCCCCACCGCCATCGCGGTGAATACACCGTCTCCACGATCCACGTCAACGCCGTGAGCATCGAACGCATCGATGCCGCCGCCAGACAGGTCGAACAGACCCTGCGCCTGCGCCGCGCCCTCGCCGAAGACGATCCCAACGACTTCTCCGTCGACAGCCAGGCCTGGCTGCTCGAAACCGCCAACTCCGTTGCCACGACCCTGACGGCCTTCCTCGCCGGCATCGGCGCCATCAGCCTCCTCGTCGGCGGCATCGGCATTATGAACATCATGCTCGTCTCCGTTACCGAACGCACAAGAGAAATCGGCCTGCGCAAAGCCGTCGGCGCACACAACCGCGATATACTCCTTCAATTCCTGGCCGAAGCGCTCATGTTGACTCTCGTTGGCGGCCTCATCGGCATCGCCGTCAGCTACGGCCTGGCGGAAATCGCCAGGAGCTTCTCAAGCCCGGACTTCCCACTGGCCGTGCTCATCGAACCCGGTTCCCTGGCAGCCGCCGTCAGCGTCAGCGCCGCCTGCGGCCTTCTCTTCGGCCTTTACCCGGCCATACGCGCCACCCGGCTGGACCCGATCGAGGCCTTGCGCCATGAGTGACGGCATGGCGGCCCGCTGCCATCCGCCCTCCATCGACAGGAGCATCCCAATGAACCTCAAGCGTCTCCTCCTCATTGCCATTGCTGTCATAGTTGTGGCCTCTGCCGTCGTCTTCTCTTTTGGCTTCTTTCGTAACTACTAAGCCTGAGAGGTATCAGGGATGAAGGGTTGTTCTAGAAAGGCGTTGTGGATGGCATCAATGGCGTTGAGGCCGTGTTTACGAGCAGTAG
>JAPOVP010000171.1 GCA_026708085.1 Caldilineaceae bacterium | reverse complement strand
GTTGCGGGGGCGGAGCCCCCGCACAAGGGAGGGCCGAATAGGCCCGACCGCCCAACTGCAGTGGTCAGTAGTCAGTAGTCAGTGGTCAGTGAAAGCAACCATTGAAGGGCGATAGGTTTGATAGGGAAAGAGAAACATCTTTCGCCATGCTGAATCATGAGCGCCTTTGGACAAGGATTTAGCAGTCACCAGTCGGTCAAACCTGGGCAGATTACGTTGGGGAAGTGACATCAACGGCAGCTCCTAGGGGTCGACGACTTCTGAGACGTCGATGACGTAGACCTGCCGGCTGCCTTCATGGATGGAGTCGAAGCTGACCATTCGCTCGTCGCGGCTCCAGCGGGGATGCAGATCGCAGCGGATCTCACCGCGGAAGGGTTGCGAGGCGTGGTAACTGCCGAGATGGACCAGACGTTCCTCGGCCATGTGCCAGAGGATGAGAGGCTGATTGCTGTTTTCGTCCGGGTATTCGTCGGTCAGCAGCCAGGTCCCATCCTGTGTAAAGCTGCAGTGGCCGTTCCTGGACAGGACGTCGGGGCGGACTGCCTTGTATTCGCATGTGGTGTCGTTCATCAGGTAGTAGGCCGGTCCCTCCTTCATCGTGACCCAGCCGAAAATAAATTCTTCGGTCAGCCAATCGCAGTGGGATGCGCCGAGGTCGGTCATGGCACGCAGCTCTCCGCCATTCATGCTTGCGGACAGCATTGTGGTCTGGCCGATCTCTTTGTTCTCGTCGTAGACCCTCACGACGAAGGAGACGCGAGTGTCGTTGCGGTTGATGAAGGGATGGTTGAACCAGATTTTGCCTGCCTGCAGCTCCTCGTTGTGGCTGAGGAAGTCACGTACCTCGGCGTAGGAGACCAGTACGCGGGATTCGCCCGTCTCCGTGTCCATAGTGTAGAGGCCGTCCTCGGCGGGATGGTTTTGGTGGGCGTAGGGATCGGGCAGTCCGGGGTAACCGACTACCGGGCGCATCTCCTTGAGGCGGGCGTAGTTCAGGCCAAGCGCCTGGCGCCCGTCGCGGGTGATGGCGGCGATGGGGTGGGGCAGGATCCGTTTTTGGCCAGTGTGGATGTCCTGCACAACGGCGACGAAGCGGTCGTTGTCGCGAGCGTTGTAGGTGATCAGGCGGTCGGGCGCGGTCGCGAGCCAGTGCAACATCGAGCCTTGCTGAAGATTCCAGGCTTGGGTTTCGGCAACGTCTTCGAAGTTGCCGGTCTCCATGTCGACGAGGCCCACGATGGCGGTGTCGCCGTCGGCGGGCGGACGATCGTGGAAGTCGGACTGGAGGCAGAGGTGGTAGCGGCCGGTCGCGTCCCAGGGATAGACGGCATAGTAGCCGAAGAAATGGTGCTTGGGTCCTTGGGTAATTGCTCTGGCGACCAAGCTGTCTCTTGTATTGCTCATGTTACTTCCCACTTGGTTGGACAGTATTGAACGAGACGGGTTTCCGTTCCCCTCATCTTGAAATCCAGGCAACGTGAGCGCGACTTATCTTCCTACGACTTCCGCCACATCGACAACGTATATCTGCCGGCTGCCATCGTGGATCGAGTCGAAGCTGACGAGGCGCTCGTCGCGGCTCCAGCGGGGGTGCAGGTCGCAGCGGATCTCGTCTCGGAACGGCTCCGGCGAGTGGAATCGCCCCAGTACGACCAGCCGCTCTTCGGCCATGTGCCAGAGCAGCAGGGCCTGGAGGCGGTTGTCGTCCGGGTATTCATCGGTCAGCAGCCAGGTGCCGTCTCGGGTGAAGCTGCAGTGGCCGTTCCTGATCAGGATATCGGGCCGCACTTCCTCATATTCGCCGGTCCTGTCGTTCATCAGGAAATAGTAGCGCCCCTCCTTCATCGTCACCCAGCCGAAGATCAGCTCCTCGGTGAGCCAATCAAAGTGCGACGCGCCCAGGTCTGTCACAAGGCGCAAATCTCCTCCGTCCATGCTGGCAGTAAGAAAAATTGTGTGCCTAATTCCTGTCGATTTGACCCGGTAGCGCACAACGAAGGCGAAGCGCGTGTCGTCGCGGTTGATAATCGTGTGGTTGAACCAGATTTTGTACGCTTGCACCTCTTCGTAATCGCTGAGAAAGTCGCGTGCTTCTGCGTAGGAGACCAGCACGCTGGCCTCACCGGTCTGCGTGTCGATCGTATAGACGCCGTCCTCGGTGGGATGGTTCTGATCGGCGAAAGGGTCAGGCAGGCCGGCGTAGCCGACCACGGGGCGCAGCGACTTGAGCCGGGCATAGTTCAGGCCCAAGGCCTGGCGGCCGTTGCGGCTCATGGCGCTGATGGGGTAGGGCAGTATCCGCTTTTGGCCGCTGTGAATGTCCTGCACCACGCCGACGAAGCGGTCCTCCTCGCGTGCGTTGTAGGTGATCAGGCGGTCGGGCGCGGTGGGGAGCCAGTGCAGCATTGAACCTTGCTGCAGGTTCCAGGCCTGGGTTTCGGCCACGCCTTCGAACTTGCCCGTCTCCATATCCACCAGACCGACCACGGCGCTATCGCCAGCGGCGGGCGGTCGGTCGTGGAAGTCCGACTGCAGGCAGAGGTGGTACTGGCCGGTGGAATTCCAGGGGCAGATGCCGTAGTAGCCGAAGAAATGGTGCTTGGGCCCCTGGGTGATGGGTCTGGCAACAAAGTTTTCTTGTGACATGGTCATTGTCTCACCTGGTCTGACTTAAGGACCACGAAGAACACCTATTGGTCCGCGTAGGGCCACTGAGGGCCACGAAGAACACCTGTTTGACCGCGAAGGACGCGGAGGACACCTTTTTTTGATCCGCGAAGTCACGCGAAGGGACGCGAAAAACACCTCTTCATCGACGAAGGGCCACTAAGGACCACGAAGATTACCTCTTTGTCCACAGAGGACGCGGAGGGTCGCGGAGAACACTTTTCTTGGATCCGCGAAGTCACGCGAAGGGACACGAAAAACACCTTTTTGTCTCACGAAAGGCCCCAAAAACGACGAAGAACACCTCCCTGTCCGCGGAGGGGCGCGGAGGACACCAGTGGCGAATCCGGTTATCTTTGCACAGATGCGGCGTCCTGCGATGATCAGCCGCAGTTTGCACCCGGAAGTCGTGGTTCAGACAGACGTCAACGAGCTCAGATAGGCCTCAGGTCAGGCGCTGCCTCCCGGGGTAGACGCGTTGCCGCGGGCACCGCCGTCTCCGGCGGACCCGCGGCCTCCATCTGCGCAGTTTCGCCGGGAAGCTTTCCAGCCTGATTGTGTACTTCTCCCTGCCGGTTCGAGACCGATGAAACGGTTGCAGGCACAGGGCCCTGAACGGGTGTAATACGCGCCATCAGAGGTCCTCTAACGAGTCACGCAACCGCGTTTCGACATGGATTGACCGTGCTGCAATTGCCCTCCACCGGCAACTACCACCGGGATTTGCAGGAACGCCTCCCTGCCGCGCGGCCGGCTTATGTGTCCTCTCCTGCGCGGATGAAATACTGTTCCATGGCCGTATTCGAAGGCGAGCGCGGCTGGTCATCGTACATGCCGTCCTCGGGCACGTTGCGGAAGTAGTTCTTGACGATGACGGGCTGGGGAGGCGAGGTGGCGATGCCGATCTGCCACAGGTTCTCCTTGTTCAGTTCCAGGATCTGGCGGAACAAGACGCGCTGTTTCTCCACGTCAACCGTTATCTTGATCTCCTCCCAGAGCTCCAGCGCCCGCAGTATGTCACCCTTTGGCTCCACGCCCTCCTTACCGTCGCTTTCCCACCAGTAGGCGTACTGTTTCAAGGCAATATTAGGCACCAGCGGCACAAATGAACGCGGTTCGATAAACGGGTTAAACTCGCCACTTCCCGTCCACACGGCGAGATCAATCTCATTGGCGGCGAGGCGTTGCCCCAACAGACTGCGGTCGATTTCGGTACTGATCAGTTCAACACCGAGCTCCCCCCAATCACCCGTCAAGAGTTCGGCAATGTCGCCCCAGGCGCCAAAGACTGCCGCGTACTCAAATACGATGCTGAGCCTCTCACCGTCAGGGCGCAACCTGTAGCCGTCGCCGTCCCTCTCGGTGAGACCCATTTCATCCAGGTAGGCATTGGCCCGATCGGGATCGTGTTCGATCAGATTCTTGGCCTGCGCCTCCCAATAGACCGGCGACGTCTTAGTCGGGGAGACCTGATTGGGTTCTGCCTGGCCCAAGTAGACCGCTTCGATAATGTCTGCACGATTGATTCCCAGCGACAGGGCGTAGCGGAAACGCTTGTCCTGAACGATCTCGCGCAGCACGAGATCTTTGTTCGTATGGTTCAGATGCAGGACCGTGTCAGTGACCTGACCCCTCTGCCAAAGCATTACCCGGTAGTTGCCCCTTTCCTGGTTCTCCATGAACAGAGGCACGTTGTCAAAGGTGATATGCCTTAGCTGCATATCGACTTCTCCCTGGATCGCGCGCAAATTGAGCTGGTCTTTGCCGTCAACCAGACTCCAATGGATGCTGTCGATGTAGGGTAGCTGATTGCCTTCCGGATCGACCTTCCAATAAAATGGATTGCGTTCTGCGACCAACGGATCACTGTGCGACGGCGTGCTCAGATTCCAGGGAAGGTAGCTGGGCGTGTCCGGATTGCGCCTGGTATCCGGCTTTGTGCCGAACACCTGGTACCAGTGCTCCACGCCGGCATCCTTGATCATCGCATCCATCTCGTCCTTATCGACGTAGTTGACGTGAAATTGCTTCAGGTAGTGGGCGCAGTATCTAGCGAAGCGGTCTCCGCGCAGAGAGCCAAGGACGTTGATAAACAGGGCATAGGGGGCGGCAAACTGGAATTGGAGTGTGTAGTCATCCAGTTTTGAGATCACCACCGGCTCGCCGGCGAGCCTGAGCCAGGACGGGAAGTTCGGCGTCAAGTCCTCATTGAGGAGCACATCCTCATAGTAGAAGAGGATGTCATTGGCTGTGTAGGGCTCGCCGTCCGACCATCTCATCCCCTCGCGCAGGTGGAAGGTGTAGGTCGAGCCGTCGGACGACACTTCCCAACTCTCAAAGACGTTGGGGTTGATCTGTGAACCGTCTTTGTTGTAGCGCACGAGGTGCTCACCGCCGACCTTGCCACCCAGCTGATTGTCGCCGGCGGAGGTCGCCAGACGGTTCCAGATTCCACCGTAGTCCCCGATCTCCTCTTCGGGTGTGATGACCAGCGGATTGAGGGGCAGCCGCTCATCCACCGGCGGCAGCTGACCGTTCGCCACCATCTCCGCTAACATGGGCGCCTCATTGTACCGGGAAGCTGACGCCTCCGGCGCGGCCGCTTCCGCGGGGGCTTCTTCAGCCGCCGGAGCCTCGTCCGCCGCGGGCGGGCCGCCGTCTGCGCCGCAGGCTACGGCCACCACGCCAGCGGCGGTCAGCGCCGATACGCGCATGAATTCACGTCGCGAAATCCTCTTGGGAACTCTCTGTCGCATGACTTGCCTCCTTTTGCAGTGTCATGGCCTCATACCATGACTCTTCAGCGTAAGATTCCGGCTGGCGGGCAAGGGGCCCGCTTACCGGGGCTAAGAGTGCGGACAGGTGGAAAGCGGCTTTTGTGGTTGGCCTCGCCTCCTTTTCGAGGTCATGTGCCGGATAGCGTATGGAATTCGAATTACGCAATAGAGGTGGCCCTCAACGTTCCACCACCTCTGAAACATCTATCACATATATTTGCCGGCTGCCTTCGTGGATTGAGTCAAAGCTGACTTGGCGCTCGTCTCGGCTCCAGCGGGGATGCAGGTCGCAGCGGATCTCATCGCGGAAGAACGGGGGCGAGAGGAAGCGGCCGAGGACGACCAGGCGCTCTTCGGCCATATTCCAGAGAAAGAGGGCGCGGAGGTCGTTGTCGTCGGGGTATTCATCGTCAAGCAGCCAGGAGCCGTCACGGGTAAAGCTGCAATGGCCGTCGCGGGAGAGGATGTCGGGGCGGACGGACTCGTATTCGCCGGTGACGTCATTGACCAGGAAGAAGCTTGTGCCCTCTTTCATCGTGAACCAGCCGAGAATGACGTCACTGGTGCGCCAGTCGCAGTGCGAGGTTAGGAGGTCGTTCATAATGCGAATGTCTCCGCCCTCCAGGGTCATCGACAAGCAAACCGTTCTTCTGGCCCCGGCGTCGTCCCAGTAGACCACGACGAAGGCAACGCGGGAGTCGTCGCGGTTGATGAAGGGGTGGTTGAACCAGAGCTTGTGGTTCTGGATCTCGGGATAGTCGCTGAGGTAGTCGCGGGCGTCTTCGTAGGAGAAGAGCAGTTTGCCCTCGCCCGAGTCGGTATCCATGATGTAGAGGCCGTCGTCGGCAGGATGCATCTTATCGGCATTGGGGTCGGTGAGCCCGGGGTAGCCGACCACGGGCCGCATGTCCCAGAGCCGGGCGTAGTTGAGCCCCAGGGCCTTGTGCCCGTCGCGGGTGATGGCGGCAATTGGGTAGGGCAGGAGGCGCTTGTGACCGGTGTGGATGTCCTGGATCACGCTGATGAAGCGGTCGTCATCACGGGCGTTGTAGGTAATCAGCCGGTCGGGCGCGGTGGGGAGCCAGTGCATCATGCTGCCCTGCTGCAGGTTCCAGGCCTGGGTTTCGGCGACGCCTTCAAAGTTGTTTGTCTCCATGTCCACGAGGCCAACAGTGGCAGTGTCGCCGTCGGCGGGCGGGCGGTCGTGGAAGTCGGATTGGAGGCAGAGGTGGTAGCGGCCGGTTGAATCCCAGGGGTAGATGCCATAGTAGCCGAAGAAGTGGTGCTTCGGTCCTTGCGTAATCGCCCTTGCGACAAAGCTCCCTTCTGAATTGCTCATAGTTCCTCTCACATGGTTGGACAGTGGTTTTCGGCGCTGGTTTTCGCTCCCCTCATTTTGGGCTTGGGGACATTAGGGTGCGCCTCATCGTTCTACGACGTCCGCCACGTCGACAACGTAGACTTGGCGGCTGCCGTCGTGGATGGAGTCAAAGCTGACATGGCGTTCGTCGCGGCTCCAGCGGGGGTGCAGGTCGCAGCGAATTTCGCCGCGGAAGGGCAGGGGCGAGTGGAAACGGCCCAGAACGACCAGCCGCTCTTCTTTCATGTGCCAGAGCAGCAGGGCCTGGAGGCTGTTCTCGTCCGGGTACTCATCGGTCAGGAGCCAGGAGCCGTCGCGAGTAAAGCTGCAGTGGCCGTTTTTTGTCAGGATATCGGGCCGCACTTCCTCATATTCCAGGGTCCTGTCGTTGATCAGGTAGTATTTTTGCCCTTCTTTCATCGTCACCCAGCCGAAGATCAACTCATTGGTCAGCCAGTCAAAATGGGACGCGCCGAGGTCTGTCACGATGCGCAGATCGCCGCCTTCCATGCTGGCGGAAAGCAGAATCGTGTGCTTGATTTCTCTGGTCTCGTCGCGGTAGCGCACAACGAAGGCGACGCGTGTGTCGTCGCGATTGATGATCGAGTGGTTGAACCAGATCTTGCGTGCCTGTACCTCTTCGTAATCGCTGAGAAAGTCGCGAGCTTCTTCGTAGGAAACCAGCACGCGGGCCTCGCCGGTGTGCGTGTTCATGGTGTAGAGGCCGTCTTCGGTGGGATGGTTCTGATCGGCAAAGGGATCGGGAAGGCCGGCGTAGCCGACCACGGGGCGCAGCGACTTGAGGCGGGCATAGTTCAGGCCCAAGGCCTGGCGGCCGTGGCGCGTCATGGCGCTGATCGGGTAGGGAAGGATGCGCTTGTTTCCGCTGTGAATGTCCTGCACGACGCCGACGAAGCGATCGCCGTCACGGGCATTATAGGTGATCTGCCGGTCGGGGGCCGTCGGCAGCCAGTGCAGCATGGAGCCCTGTTGCAGGTTCCAGGCCTGCGTTTCGGCCACGCCCTCGAACTTACCGGTCTCCATGTCGACGAGACCGACGACAGCGGTGTCACCGGCGGCGGGCGGACGGTCGTGGAAGTCGGACTGCAGGCAAAGGTGGTACTGGCCGGTGGAATTCCAGGGACAGATGCCGTAGTAGCCGAAGAAGTGGTGCTTTGGCCCCTGGGTGATCGGTCTGGCGACGAAGTTTTCTTGAGTTTGGCTCATAATTTCACCTGGCATCCTTCAGATGGGCTCTCTGCGGACTCAACGCTGCGACATCGTTGATTCGCCGATGTCCTCTCTTCTCCCTCTGGCGCCGCCGTGCACAGAGGGGGGATCCGGGCTGGAAGGTCAGGCGCGCGGAGCCGTACAAACGCGTGGCCGCGGGCGCAGCCGTCTCCGGCAGGCCCGCGGCCTCTACTCGCGCGAATTTACCTTGATTCTCTGCACGCCGCTTACCCACCTTATCCCGTCAATTCGGAAAGAATCGAACCAGTTGGCGGCGAGTCGCACTGCAGCAATGTCGTTCTATGTGTCCTCACCTGCGCGGATGAAGTACTGTTCCATCCCCGTATTCGAAGGCGAGCGCGGCTGGTCGTCGAACATGCCGTCCTCGGGCACGTTACGGAAGTAGTTCTTAACGATGACCGGCTGCGGGGGCGCGGTGGTGACACCGATCTGCCACAGGTTCTCCATGTTGAGCTCAAGGATCTGGCGGAACAGTGCGTGCTGCGTCTCCACATCCACTGTGGTCTTGATCTCTTCCCAGATCTCGATTGCCTTCAGAATGTCACCGGTGGGCTCAAACCCCTCTTTGCCGCCGCTATTGTAGTAGAAGGCGTACTGCCGCAGAGCATAGTTATTCACGATCGGCACGAAGGAGCGCGGTTCGATGAAGGGGTTCCACTCGCCGCTGCTATGCCATACGCCGAGGTCCAACTCATTGGCGCTGAGGCGCTGCCCGAAGAGACTGCGGTCGATTTCGGTGCTGATCAGCTCCAGCCCGATTTCCTTCCACTGGGAGGTCAGCAGTTCGGCGATGTCGCCCCAGGCGGCGAAGATTGCCACATACTCAAACACGAGGCTAAGCCGCTCTCCGTCGGGGCGCAGCCTGTAGCCCTCGTCGTCGCGCTCGGTGAGACCCATTTCATCCAGATAGGCGTTGGCCTGATCGGGATCGTGCTCGGTCATGCTTATGGCCTGGGGCTCCCAGTAGACGGGCGAGTTCTTGGTGGGGGAAACCTGGGTGGGTTCGGTCTGACCCAGGTAGACAGCTTCGTTGATGTCTGCGCGATTCATGCCCAGCGAGAGCGCGTAGCGGAAGCGCTTGTCCTGGACGATTTCACGGAGCACGGGATCCTTGTTGGTGTGATTGAGATGGAGGACGGTATCGGTGACCTGTCCTCTGTCCCATAGCATGACGCGATAGTTGCCCCGCTCGCGATTTTCCATGAACAGAGGCACGTTGTCGAAGGTGATATGGCGCAGCTGCATGTCCACTTCGCCCTGGATGGCGCGCAGGTTGAGCTGGTCTTTGCCGTCGACAAGACTCCAGTGGATGGCGTCGATATAGGGAAGCTGGTTGCCCTCGGGGTCGACCTTCCAATAGAAGGCATTGCGATCGGCGACCAAGGGGTCGCTGTGCGACGGCGTGCTGAGGTTCCAGGGAAGGTAGCTGGGCGTGTCGGGATTGCGGCGTGTATCCGGTTTCGTGCCGAAGAGCTGGTACCAGTGCTCGACACCGGCATCCTTCATCATCGCTTCGAGCTCGTCCTTGTCTGCGTAGTCGACGTGGAACTGTTTGAGGTAGTGGGCGCAGTATCTGGCGAATCTGTCTCCCCACAGAGAGCCAAGCACATTGATGAACAGTGCATAGGGGGCCGAAAACTTGAATTCGACTTTGTAGTCATCCAGTTTCGAGATTACCACCGGCTCGCCGGCGACGATGAGCCAGTTGGGGAAGGAGGGGGTCAGATCTTCGTTGAGGAGCACGTCCTCATAGTAAAAGAGGAGGTCATTGGCAGTGTAAGGCTCGCCGTCAGACCATTTCATCCCCGGGCGGAGGTTGAAGGTGAAGGTCGATCCGTCGTCAGACACTTCCCAACTTTCGAATACGTTGGGGTTGATCTGGGTACCGTCTTTGTTGTAGCGTACAAGATGCTCGCCGCCGACCTTGCCTCCCAGCTGATTGTCACTGGCCGAGGTCGCCAGCCGGTTCCAGATCCCACCGTAGTCACCGATTTCCTCTTCGGGCGTGATGACCAAGGGTTCATCCGGCAGCCGTTCATCGACCGGCGGCAACTCGCCGTTGGCCACCATTTCGGCGAGCATCGGCGCCTCGTTGTACTGCGAAGGCGCTGCTGCAGGTTCGGCCGCGGTCTCCGCGGCTGGCGCCTCGTCGGCCGGCGCCGCTTCCTCCGCTGGCGGTCCGCCGTCGGCGCCGCAGGCCACGACGACTACGCCGGCAGCTGTAAACGCGGATACGCGCATGAATTCCCGCCGCGAAATCCTCTTGTTTGCTCTCTTCCGCATCGTCTGCCTCCTTGAGCAGTGTGAAGGACTCTATATTCTACTTTTGAGGGCGTATACCAAGTTTGCGGGCGAAAGGCCTGCGTCCTCGGAGCTAAGTGGGCGGAGGGGTGGAAAGCGGCTAATCCGGCTGCCGCCATCTCTCACGAATGTAAGAGTAGCGGCAGCCAGATTGCCATCCATCTATATGTGCGAATCGCGCCGCAGGCGCGCTCGACATCAGGATGGATCCCAATCCCTCAACCGGGATCCTATCACAAGCCGGTTCGTGTTACAACCGCTAAAAAAGCGACCTATAGTTGGTCTACCTCTCCCAACTGCGGCCCGAGGGATCGGAGCAGTTGACGACGAGGGCCGGGCCCAGCTGGTCGATCTGCAGCCGAATCGTGTCGCCGTCCTGCACCGGTTCGAGGCCGAAGTGGTGGGTGCCGGTGGCGACCACGTCGCCGGGCTGGAGGGGAAGTACGTTGGTTACTTCGGCCAGCAGTTCGGGAATGTGGCGGTCCATGTCAGCTGTGGTTATGTCGTGCTTCTTTTGGTCATTGACCCACAGGCGAACGTTGAGGTCGTTGGCGTTGGCAATCTCATCGCGGGTCACCAGAACCGGTCCCAGAGGCGCGAAGGTATGCCAGGATTTCCCGAGGAAGAAACCGCCCGGGAGGCCTCTGGCGGAGACGTCGATGAACTGTGTGTACCCGAAGACGTGATCCATGGCGTCCTCGGCGGCCAGGTAGCTGGCCGGTTTGCCGATGACGATGGCCAGCTCCGGTTCGAAGTGAAATACGCTGGCCTCGGCGCTGGGCAGTACGACGGTGCCGCCGTGGCCGAGGGCGGCGTTGGGCGACTTGAGGAAGGCGTTGAAGAGGCCGCGTTCGGGCTTGGCCGGTTCGAGGTAGTTGCCGGCGAGGCAGACCAGCTGGCCCGGTCTCGGGACGGACGGACGGCAGGTGACATCGTCGAGGGAGAGGCCGGTGGCGGAGGCGGCGGCGTCGCGAAGGCGGGGCTCGACGTTTTCCCAGTCGCAGATCAGCATCTGCATCATTTCCTGGGGGGAGTGATGGCCCTGGTCGGCGACGGCGGAGGAGACGTCGAGTACCTGGTCGCCGTTCCAGACGCCCAGCTTGTAGTCATCGAAGAGGAGAAGTCGCATTGTGTTTTCCTTTTGCTTTTCTGCTGGCGATCTTTTGTCGCAACTGTTTAGGGGCTGCGACCAGGATTGCGCCGTTGGATAGAAGGAAGTGAGTCAGTGGTTTATCGAACGCTGCAGTAGCAATCGCGGATGGAGTGCCATGCAAAACAGGGCCTATTGTACCAGAATGGACAGTTGACGAGAATTGCTTCGGACTATAGGAAGGGACAGGGGCCGGCAGACTGTATTCAGGCCGAGGACGCGCATCAGCCGATTCGAGGGGGGGCGAACGGATCCTGGGACTAGCAGATAGTTGTCAGTTAGCGGGTTCTCTGACAGCAAGTGGGGCAGAAAGGGGCGAGCCCTGGCAGCGCACTCGATCCCGACTGTGCGCCATTCGAGGGAGGACGGCGCACACGCTTAAGACACTGCCCGGACTCGCCTACCGTAGTCCAACCGGAGAAGCAGTGATCGTTGGACGACGGCAGATTAGGGGAAGCTGAGGATGAGAATAATGTCTGCAGAGTATGAAGCCCTGCGGAGTCCGTCACCTTCCCCTATCCATCGTCAGGGATTGTATCAGATCATATGTTCTATTGGCAAATGGAGAAAATGCGGGTGGTGCGTCCCAGAACTGGAGTGGGGACGGTCCGGCGAGGACTCAGTGCCAGCGGCGGCTGGAATTGTTGACCGGCTTTTGAAGCGATGCGGGGCAGGCGCATGGCCTGGCCGTACGGTGGGGTACGTTGATGGGGTGGCACTGTGCAGGCACGAGGCCGGCATCTGCGGAGATCCGATTGGACTTGCGGGACGTGGTCTGGCGAAGCTCCTTCGATTGGTCACCTGTTACGAATATCGACACCAGGTCGACGAGGCATGTTGTAGGAGAGGGGGCGTTGCGGGGGCGGAG
>JAPOVP010000129.1 GCA_026708085.1 Caldilineaceae bacterium | reverse complement strand
TCTCCTTTACGTCATCTGACCTATTTCTCAACCCAAATTAGATGCAATTGCCCTGACCTGAATCTGGAAGCTTCACGAGACTCTTATCCGATTCCGTTCAATTGTCCTGGCGGCGACGGGCGGGACGGCTGTATCCCAATAGGGCAAAGCCGAGAAGGGCTGGACTTTTGGGGTAAGGTTGGAAGGAAGACGCCAAGATACCGTACGAAAGATGGTATGCAGTCGGAAATATTTGGGGGATTCCTCAAGCCAAGGGCAGTGTAATGGCCGAGTGCAATCTGCCATCAGGCGTAGGGTAGAGACTTCAACATGATGTTCCTTTCCTTCTCGCGAACTTCCCGCTGATATGGCGACCATATTCCAATGCGACTGCTCTGCTAGCGAGGCAAATGTCATTACCAATAGATAGCGATAATTTCTGTATCTAAGAACTTTTCGTGTTGGAACTCAGTGGGATTGTCACTTGCCGCTAAACTAACAGGCTGGACGGTTTTCTCCTGAAAAGGTCGTCCTAGAGTCTCAATCCGCAATTTGTGAGCTACTTTTGGGGGCGTCTTGACACCAAGAGAATCATCCATCCTCTTTGTCACATTGGCAAAAACAGGCCTGTAGTCGTCGACGCTATCCAGCCAATTCCTCGGGCGCTCGCTCCCGCGAGTCAGAGCCTCCAAATCAGCAGGTTCGATGACACGATTGTGGTAAGCGGCGAGGGACTCCATATATTTTCTGAGCAGAGCTAGCTGGCGTTGAGCGTCTTGGTTGAGCATTGGGGCCGGGGAGGCAGTCGCCGTCCCGGCGGTAGCTGAGCGAACTCTTCTATCGAGTGCCGACTTCAGTTCACCGCCTAGATTCTGGAGTATTTCATCAAAGTCTGAGGCGATGCCCGAGAAAATCTCAGCCATCTTTATCGGATTCCACCTATCTTTTAGACCGCTAGTTGCAATACGGCAATAAATCGTGTACTTAGCCTGGGAGAAGAGTACACGCCTAATGTCTTTCCAGAATAGGTCTCTCTGAGCAACACCAACCAGAATTGCAGGATGGACTTTGGGCCTTTCTTCCTTGGGAATACGACAGAGAATTGACTGATGCACCAATACATCACGACCGCATATTTCTATCCAACCATAGTCCACTAGACGACCTCGGATTGGGACAAGATCGGCGAGTAGGCTTTCGATTAGGCGGACGATTGACTGTATATCGCGAATCTGGGCGGGGGCGTCGTCCTCGAATAACTCCCTATTTTCCTCCATTAATTCTGAAACAGTCTTTATGATGGTAGCCATTTGGAATATCGGATCGGCCTCCAACTCTACCTCAACTTCTACGAGGTCACCTCGATGGAGCGTATGTTGGTCGATCAGGCAGCCACTCTTTTCGGATGATTCGAGAAGTCCTTTGAGGTCACTGAATGAATTGACTGTAGGCAGTTGGTCTGGAAGAGCCGGACGCAGCGCAAGTTCCGAACGCTCTATGTCGTAGAGGTCTTTAAAGCTAGACTGAATGATGGTCTTCCGCAGCACTTGAGATGCCTCAACTTGGCCAGCGTCAATCATAGAACCTATGTTGGCTTTGGCCACTCCAATACCGACACCTATCGAGCTATTGATTTCACTACTTTGAGTTGACGTATGGGATTCTGTAAATTCGGTGGCGATACTTCCCGTCCGCGATGCCAGGATACTGAGGACCGAAATATCATCGAGGTATACGAACTCCCTCCGATCGGGGAGGTTGCTCATATCTGGCATTTTGTCCCGTCGGAGTCTTAACATTTTTGACAGTCGCGATCTAATGTTTATCTTTCGCCTCCGTTTTCATTAATCTCCCTGGGGTGTCCTCTGTAACGAGCCCTCCGCTGATAACCGCCGATGTAGTCTTCTTCGCAAATCTCGCATCGTCCTTCTTCAACTGCCAACAGTGCAGCTTCGGTCCATATTGCTGCAAGTTCAGCCCCAGACCAACCTTTTGTCTTTGCCGCAACGTAACCGTGAGGAAGAGGGTCTCTGGTCTGCAAATCTCGAGCAGACTTCTTGAGGATGTCTTCTCGATCTATTTGGTCGGGAAAGGGGAAGTGTATCTCCCAGTCGAAACGACCGGGCCTCAGCAATGCGACATCGAGGTCCTGCGGTCGATTGGTTGCAGCAATGACCACGACATTGGACTTGGATGAGAAACCGTCCATCAAAGTGAGAAGCTGTGCAACAACGCGTTTAGATGATTCGTGGGATTCGTCGTCGCGTTGTGAAGCGACGCTGTCGATCTCATCGAAGAAAATGATCGCCTTCTTGCAGCTTTCGGCTCTGTCAAACAGCTTCCTCAGCAACTCTTCACTCTGGCCGACCCACTTGCTAAAGACCTCAGGGCCAGAAATCTTGAAGAACTTAGCTCCCGATTGATAGGCGATTATCTGGGCAAGCATTGTCTTGCCAGTGCCTGGTTTTCCGGTGAATAGCACGCCTTTAATGGGACGTGCACCTATCTTCGATAACGCCTCGCGGTTCTTGAGTGGTAATTCGATTAGTTCATGTGCCCTTTTTACAACGTCCTTTAGTCCACCGAAGTCATCGAACTCACGATTGGTACCTTCTGGTGGTTCCCAAAGGAATCCATCTATAATACTGTCATCTAGCGATGGAAGGTCAATGGCGCTAATCGGTGTGCTGGACAGGACTCGAACAACACCTCTAGAATCCCCAGCTTCAACCGTGTTTCCAACCTCATATTCCACATGACCAAAAGTAGGAACAATGCGAATCTGTCCTCCTACCGTGATTACTGTGATGTCCTCTCTCTTTATCCTTACGACGCCGACCCACAGTTGATCGGGCCAAGCACTCCTGGGTAACTTTTCTACTCGCTGGAGTCCATTTTCTTCGAAAAGGAGTAAGACATCGCCAATTTCGTATACACTGTCTTGCTGATCGAAATACGAAGAAGAACCATTTCGAAAGTCAAAACATATGCGGCAGCCGTCCTCAGAAACAGCTGTTACCTTCACCGTATGCCCTGGTGGATTAAGTTGTAGCGACATTTTTCCCTGATCCTAATAAAACCCGTTGCGAATTCTGGAATCGATGTGATGCTGCTGTTGGCTTATGGATATGCGCAGGGCCTGAGTAAGCCACAGCGAGACACTCGCGTGAGGCAGTATACCACCGCTAACCACTGGAGGGCTTCGGTGACCTACCCTATGTCATCTTTCGGCGCAGTGTTGGGGGGAGCTGAATTGCGGCGTCCGAAACAGATTCTCAGGTGACGTTGAACTGGGGGACTTAGTCGTGCGCCGCGTAACAGACAATGACGAAACTGGGTGTGGCTCTGAGGTATTGAGTGAGCTTGGCCCCAAAAACTGGATCACAAGCTAAGGTGTATAATGGAGCAAGTCACCAAGCCTGTGGAGGGGCAGCACGATGGTCAAGAAACGGCGGCGGCACTCGGCAGCCTACAAGTTTCGGATTGCGCTGGAAGCGCTTGAAGGCAGCAAGACGATTAGCCGGTTATCCAGTGAACACGAGATTCATGCCAACCTGATACGGGCCTGGAAACGGCAACTGCTGGAAGACGGGCCCAGCGTCTTCGCCAGCAATGGCGAGCGCAAGCAACGGGAGCAGGAGGCGCAGGAAGCAGAACTCTATGAACAGATCGGGCGGCTCAAGATGGAACTTGAGTGGCTGAAAAAAAAAGTTGCCTGCTTCGGTCAGTGAGAGACGGCGTATGGTCGATGTAGCAAACCCGACGCTAAGTGTCCGGCGGCAGGGTGAACTGCTTGGGCTCAACCGCTCCTCCTTCTACTACCAAGCGGCCCCCGAGTCAGCATTGAACCTGCAACTGATGCGCCTGATTGACGAGCAGTTCCTGCGCACGCCCTTCTATGGCTGGCCCAAAATGACCGTCTATCTGCGCCGACTGGGTTACGTTGTCAATGGCAAGCGGGTCAGACGGCTGATGCGTCTGATAGGCATTCAGGCTATCTACCCCAGGAGAAGCAGCAGTTCGCCTGGCAAGGGACATAAGCGCTATCCCTATCTGTTGCGCAACCTGCCGATTACGCATGTGAACCAGGTCTGGAGCGCAGACATTACCTATGTGCCGCTGCTGCGTGGTTTCATGTACCTGGTTGCTGTTATCGACTGGCACAGTCGTTCTGTGCTCGCTTGGCGGCTTTCCAACACTCTGGACGGCATCTTCTGTCTCGATGCTCTGCGTCAGGCGCTCAGCACCTGTCCGCCCAAGACCTTCAACACCGACCAGGGCGCACAGTTCACGGCCGATGCTTTCACCGCCTGCCTGCTCGCAGCCAACATTCAAGTCAGCATGGACGGTCGCGGCCGCGCCCTCGACAACGTCTTCTGCAAACGTCTATGGCGCAGCGTCAAATACGAGAACATCTATCTCAACCAGTATGACACGCTGCGTCAGCTGCAAACCGGTTTGACCGCCTACTTCGACTTCTACAACAATGAGCGACCACACCAAAGTCTCGACTACCGCACGCCGGCAGAAGAG
Source organism: Caldilineaceae bacterium (assembly GCA_026708085.1). GTDB lineage: Bacteria > Chloroflexota > Anaerolineae > Caldilineales > Caldilineaceae > Bin5. The sequence continues at coordinate 8,201 of JAPOVP010000129.1, read as the reverse complement.
CACTTCGTGCTCTCTTCAGAGCCGGCCGCATTCGCGCAGATGCACCTTTTTTTTCCCATTTCGTGGTCTAACGATTGGGGCCAACCACACATTGACCTTAGGTATACGGGTCTCAACAAATGAGTGAAATAGCTTTACAAATGAATTGTTCCGAGTGTCGTAGAAGAAACTTGACAGTTTTGCCTTTCAAAGATTATCGACTCCACATACCCCAATTAGCGTCTTCATTCCAAAGACAATTCGAACTCTATTGCGGTGCTTGTCAGAAGGTAGTGGCAAGGCACGAATTTCTCATTGATGCAAATGGTAACCTGTTGAGTAGTCCCCTCTCGATGCCTCTTTCTGCTCCGATGGTCGATGAAGCAACAAGATCCATTAACACACAATTCATCCGTGACGTGCAGGACATCTCGTACCTATTGTCAATCCAGTTCCCATCTGTTCTCGACGAAGATGGGGAAGTACTGTTTCCAGCAAATGAAGGGACTATTCAGGATGGTACATCTGTAGATCGGTATGGCCGTCCTGATCTAATGGCAGGATCTGCGGAAGAGTATTTGAGGCAGTTCAACGCCCTCATGCCTAGAGAACAGTTGCCTGCACGTCTAATAGAGATTATGCCAGCGTTGCTAATTCTTGTGACTGCGACTGAGTTAGCAATTAAGGCATACTTGATTCGTTCAGACAAACACCAGAAAGGCAATCATTCTCTATCGAAATTGTTCAACCAATTGGATACCGAACAAATAGCAAGGATAGAGGAAAGTTTCGCTTGCTTGGAAATATGCTCCAAACTGACTGCACTAGGAGAAAATGCTCCCCGAGTAATAGATATACTGGAACTGTACTCAAGTACCTATGGTGACGTGTCTAACGTCTATATGGATTGCAGGTATTACGCCGAACCCACAAGCAATTTTAGAAAGTCGAGCAGCCTCCACGGTGAGACACTTTTGAAGCCACATACCCCTTACCCTATCTTTCTTCCAGAAGTTGTGAAGGTCTTGATTGAAAATTACTGGTTTTTCTCAGGTCCCGAAAGGTTGAGACGGCTTGGGGCAGACATCAGAAGCGATTCAGGAACCCCGCGCTATGGCGAAAGTAGAACTTGGGGGTTGATCCCAGCTTCTCTCGGTCTAATCGTCATCGTTATGCCACAAAGAGCTGCTAAGGGTCCCGATGGTGAAGAATTGAACAAATTCCAGAACTTCAGGCAACGACATCCCACAGGATTCACCGCAAACTGGGGCTATGGCGGCGATACGCTTCTGTTCTATCGAGCCGGTGGCAATCAAATATCTAGTGGCGTAACAACTGGACAGGGATTGGAGTACAAGATATATGATTCGGAGAGACTTAGTATGAGGTCGCGAGATATGTACTTGCTGGCTGACGCGCTAAATCAGGCAGATAACGGTTCGGATGTGTTAGGGCTCCTTTCTCCACTAAAATCAGCAGACTGATGTATGGTGTGCCAAAAAAGCTGGGCGACGGGCTAACGTGAAAAGGTGTGAAAATTATCCAGCAGGCGGTGAAGGTAGTTTCATGGTCAGGTTACGCCAGCGACACTTATTGGTCTTTAGATAACTCCCACTGCCAGACCAAGGATCTATAGCGAAGCGTTGAGTTATACAATTGCATGACCAACAAGCCTTCAATAGAGAACTGTCGTAAGTCTCATTGGGCACTGCGAAGATGGGAATTATGACTTTCTACGAAAGTTTATGTCCCGCTCCCCCAACTCCCCCCACAACCAAACCACATCCCCATCATGCACAACAAACCGGTCCGCAAAATCCAGCACATCGCCCCGTTTCAACGCATCCCCCTCCCTCGCCTTCGAATTCACCGTCATCGTCCCCCAGTCCGCTAGAAACCACGGGAACCTCTGTGTGCTCGCGTACGGAAACAGCGCCGCGCCGGCCCACCGCATCCACCATCGTTGCCTCGCTGGTCACCCTCAGCACTGGAGCTCCTGTAACGACTAATGGCGTAGAAACTCCGGCTCCACCAGTAGCTCTGAAGCGTCTATCCCCAAGGCCCTGGCAATCGCGCCAAGGGTCTTGTACCTCGGCGTCTGTTCACCCTTTTCCAGCCGCACTAGTGTCACCCGGCCGATGCCCGCTTCGCGGGCAAGCGCATCCTGCGACAGACCGGCGGCGTTGCGCAGCCGCCGAATGCGTTGGCCGAGCATATGCCTTCCTCGCATTGCCATGGCCTCAACAGTCGGGCGATAGGACGGGTCACAGTAGTGACGGGCGAAGTCCCAGGGTATCTCGACCGTTTCACCCTGGGTCGTCTCCAGAACCATCTCGTACGGGTTGGGCAAGTTCAGGGTCGATAGCGCTGTGCGCTCTCCGATTTCAGGGAGGTCGGAGTAGGGGATGAGCCCCCTGGCTCCGTCGGCGAAATTCAGTTCGATACCATCTTCCAGGAGCCGAGCGACCGTCATCATGCGTCTTGCTACATCTTTGGAATTTCGACCCACTGCAATCAATCCTTTCAATCTTTACAAAAAAATTTGCTGAACAGTTATCGATCCATCGCCTGCCATCCTGTCTATCCACGAGTCCTGAGGATCCTGATTCAGGCAGTGGCTCCGCCTACGGCGGTGGACGCAGCACGTGAAAGAACCTGCGTCTTGGGCAGGCGTTTTTGGGACAGAAGGTGGGCTCCACGGATGTGGCCAGCGGAGTGAGCCACGCTAAAGTGGGGCGCGTGGGGATTGGAGATTAGTCTTGGCAGGATTCAGGGGGAACAGACCGTTCCAGCTGATCGATCAGGCCCGGCAGATCCTGTTGCACGGTGCTCCAAAGGATATCGAGGTTGATGCTGAAATAGGCGTGGACGAGCCGGTTTCGCATTGCGATTATGCTGTTCCAGGGAATGCCGGCCAGGTCCTGCCGGGTTGGGTCGGTTACCTGGGATGCGGCTTCGCCGATTATTTCAGTTTCCTTGACCAACGACAGGAGCAGCTGGCGGTCGGTCTCCAGGTCGTCTCTCACCCGTCCCCGTGCGAACGACATGGCCTCTCGCGGCGCATCGAGCATATGGCGCAGACGGATGGCGTCATGTTCGCGCATATTGAACTTCAGCCGCGTCCAGCACCTTCTGCCGGAAGTAGGGACTCAAGTCCTCAGCCGTCCTCAGGTCGACTTTGCGTCCTGCGAAGAGCTCAGACAGTGCCAGCTCCATGCCGGCGACGCCCAGTAGTCCGGGAATACGGTCCGGTTCGAATTCGACCAACAGGTCGATGTCGCTGTCGGGTCCGAAATCATCTCGCAGCGCGGAACCGTATACGGCGAGCCGTCTGATGCCGTGCTTCTCACAGAAGGCGGCAAGTGTTGTTTCTGATACCGGCAGGTGTGGATTCAATGTTCCTGTTCCTTGCGGCCACGGCCACAGACAAGCTCCGGAGCCTCGCCATCACGAACGCCTCTTCACAGTGAGCGTTCTGTACCTGGCTCGCGGAACAGTTCGGCCAGGACAGTCGAGTTGTCGAAAGCTATTTGGGCAAGCCTCGGTCGCCGTAGAGCAGTTTGCCATGCTCGACGGCAGCCGGCCCCGGCGCGAGCAGAGCGGCGCAGCGTCGGCCAATGGCATGCAGTTCTTGCGCAAGCAGAGCGGCGTCCCGTTTGCGCCGCTCGCGATCCAGACGATCACGTAGCGCAACAGTCACTGCGCCAGCTGTGGTTTCACCGGTCAACCGGGGCAGTTCACCGGCTTGCCGGCAGGCCTCAAGGTCGTTGATATTCGGACTCACATTTGCCTCCAGGTAAGACATTTTGCCCGCGGACTACCCTACGCCATCGGGATGTCGCTGGCAAGACCAGCCTCATTAAACGCCTCCCACATACCGCCTACATCCGCCACCTCCGCATCGCCGTCATGCACGATAAAACGCACGGCGAAATCGAGCACATCGCCCCGTTTCAGCGGATATCCCTTGCGCGCCATTGGATTGACGGTGAGCGTTCCCCAGTCGGCTACGAACCAGGGGAAGCCCTGGGCGCTGGCGTAGGGGAACAGCGCGGCGCCGGCTTGCCTGCCCGCCGCGATGGCGCCTGAACAGTCCACCCAGTCCGATACCTGGCCGCTGATGGCGGCGGCCTCGGTGCGGCCTTCGGAATCGACCATGGCGGCACCGCTGGTCACGCGCAGGGGCTCGGTCATGCGCAGTCCATAGTAGGCGTGGCGGGTTGGGCCGACGTGCAGGTCCCACTCGGCCGGGCGCAGCTGGGAGCGGATGTCGAAGAGGTTGGCTACCTCGCCGGGCCGGATGTCGATGGTCCTCGTTTCCACAGCCAGCGTGCGGCGCTCGGGCGCGCCCCGCTCGATGGGGCCCTGCCAGTGCAGCGTCTGCACCAGGCGCAGATGGTCCGCCGCCTTCTCCTCGGCCTCGACGTCGACGCCGAGGATGCGCCCCGGCGCGCGGCCCTGGAAGATGTCGTTCACACAGCAATTGTAGGTCGCTTTTTCCAGCGCGCGGCAACTCAGCCTCATAGCCCACAAGTGCGAAGCGGCGTCCGTTTGAGCCTGGACCGTCTGCGGCTCAGCAGTCGTCACTCTACCTGACCTTCAAAGGGATTAAGCAATTCCACGCCAAGCTGCCCAAAGTCACGCACATTTCGAGTGACCACAATCAGCCGGTGAACGGTGGCCGTCGCGGCGATCATCGCGTCTTCGGTGATCGTGTCCGACCTTCTATGCATGAGCCGTCCCCACTCCCGAAGAGCGGACGCGTCCATAGGCAACACACCGTAGGACGCCAGGACTTTGTCCAGCCAGGCCTCCAACTCCTTCGCTGTCGCACCATCCTGCTCGCGGGTGATCTCGATTCCCGCCTGTATCTCTCCAACCGTAACGGCAGACAGGAACAACTGCTCCGCCGGCACCTTCGCGATCCAATCGAGGACGGAGCTATGTGGACGGGGACGACGCAACTCCGAGATCACGTTCGTGTCGAGGAGATACATAGCGCTACTTCACAGTCCAAGGTGTTCGGCGGCGATGCTGTCGGCGCGGCGGCGTAAGTTCATCGGTCCGTGCCTCAGGGGCGAGCAGCAACTCCTTCAAGTCTGGCCTGGTCATCCCCTCCAGCCTCCGCCACTGCTCGATGGGAAGGAGCACAACAGTTTCGACGCCACGCTTGGTCACGATCTGCGGCCCTTCGGCGAGCGTGGTATCCAACAACTCGCTGAACCTTGCCTTGGCATCCTGAACCGGCCATCTTCTGCTCATGAATCACCCCATCTGACTAGTTATCTGACTAGTTAACATGCTAGGTTAAATTGCTATCTGTGTCAAGATAGAGACAGACCGGCATGAATGCATTCAAAGCAATCCGGCCTCTGTAATCTGCCCATTCACCTGACGAAAATAGCCCCACAGCACTGAAATCGACCCTTCGCCTGCCATCCTGCAAGTCCCCCAAAAAAATTGAGAATCCTGATTCAGACAACGGCTACCCCCCATCAAACGCCACCCACAATCCTGCCACATCCGCCTCCTCCGCATTCCCGTCATGCACCACGAACCGCACGGCAAAATCGAGCACATCACCCTGCTTCAACGGATATCCCTCGCGGGCCATCGGATTGACCGTGAGCGTCCCCCAGTCGGCTACGAACCAGGGGAAGCCCTGGGCGCTGGCGTAGGGGAACAGCGCGGCGCCGGCTTGCCTGCCCGCCGCGATGGCGCCTGAACAGTCCACCCAGTCCGATACCTGGCCGCTGATGGCGGCGGCCTCGGTGCGGCCTTCGGAATCGACCATGGCGGCACCGCTGGTCACGCGCAGGGGCTCGGTCATGCGCAGTCCATAGTAGGCGTGGCGGGTAGGCCCAATGTGCAGGTCCCACTCGGCCGGGCGCAGCTGGGAGCGGACGTCGAAGAGGTTGGCTACTTCGCCGGGCCGGATGTCGATCGTCCGCGTCTCCACCGCCAGGGTGCGCCGCTCGGGCGCGCCCCACTCGATGGGGCCCTGCCAGTGCAGGGTCTGCACCAGGCGCAGATGGTCCGCGGCCATCTCCTCGGCCTCGACGTCGACGCCGAGGATGCGCCCCGGCGCGCGGCCTTGGAAGATGTCGTTTACGTAGAAGTTGTAGTTGGCCTCTTCCAGCGCGCCGCTGGCGTAGGGCAGATAGCAGTTGACGTGGTCGGCGCCGATCCAGAGCGAGTTGTGGTGCGGATGGTCGAGCGGCGATTCGCTGGTCACGGCGAAGCCGGCCGGCGTATAGACCGGGAAGAGGTATGCGCGAAAGGCGCCCTGGCTCAGCGCGGTCAGGTCCTTGCCGCGCCAGCGCACGTTGAGCCGGTGCGACTGCGCCCAGGCCCCCTTTGGCAGCGCCACCTGGTCGCCTTCGAGCGAGAAGTTCTGCAAGCCGGTCTGTTCGTCCATGGTTATTCCTCCAGCTGCGATTTATTGCGTACCCCTTTGGGTTCTTCGTGGATAAACAACTGTAACCGCTTGCCGCCGACGTAACAAACCACGCAAACTGCACCTGCAATTCAGGCGAACGATCCGCGTCCCGTCTGACTTGCCGCCCATCCGCTCGCTGTTACAATGGAGGAACGGCAGTGGTTAGTGGTCAGGGATCGTTAAGTGTTGTCTGAAGCGGGCGTTGCAGGGGAAGAATTCGGTTTGTCCGCGAGGGGCCGCTAGGAACACCTTTTGATCCGCGAAGGCACGCGAAGGGTCGCGAAGAACACCTTCTTTCTAACCACGAAGGGCCACTAAGGGCCGCGAAGAACACCTTTTGATCCGCGAAGGCAGGCGAAGGGTTGCGAAGAACACCTTCTTTCTGTCCACGAAGGGCCACATAGATTTACAAGGCGTCCTCGAGGGTGAGGCAATCACGAGGGCACCCACAAGGGGTGCCCCTACGGGGGATGCGGCAGGTTGACGCATTTGAGGATGGCGGCCCTGGGCACCCACAAGGGGTGCCCCTACGGTGGGATGGCTGGTTGGGATGAAATGTTAGCGAGCCCAAGAGACTGAAGATTTCCCGGGGGGAATTTGAAGATGCAGAGTGACGCCAAAACGCCAGAAGAGTACCTGACCGAACTTGAACCCAAGAGGCGCGAGGCGATCTCCGCCGTGCGCGATGTTATCCTCGACAACCTGCCCGACGGCTACGAGGAAGTCATGCAGCACGGCATGATCGCCTACGTCGTCCCGTTCAGCGCATTCCCCGACACCTACAACGGCCAGCCCCTCGTTTACATAGCGCTCGCCTCGCAGAAGCAGTACATGTCTCTCTACCTCACCAGCGTCTACGCCGACGAATCGGTCTCGGAATGGTTCAGGGAGCGCTATCTCGCCACCGGCAAAAAGCTCAACATGGGCAAATCCTGCGTTCGCTTCCGCAAGCTTGAGAACATCCCCCTCGACCTGGTGGCCGAGGTGGCCGCGCTGACGCCTCTCGATAGATTTGTCGAAGAGGCCAGGGCCTCCAAATCTGGCTAGAGGGGCGGGCGGAAGATTCCACGCGAAATCTCTTGACATCACCAGTTCCAGTGGTATGATTTGCGTGCGTCTGGGAAGAGTCGCCAAGCGTCTCATTTCGGGGCCTGAGCCCCGACCTAGTCGCTCTTTTTATTGTTAGGGATGCCCGAGAATCTTTGGAATACAGATGAATCAGGAATGCCTGATGTTTCAGGCAATTGTTCATCGGTGACTCTTTGCATTCCACGTGAAACCGAAAGGTGCCTGATGCAGCGATGATATTCAAAAAGTTCAATGTGCTTGAATTTCTAGATAGCGATGAAACGGCAGTGGCGTACTTAAATGCTGCGCTGGCCGAAAAAGACCCGGGCTACTTCTCCAAAGCGCTCGGCAACGTGGCACGCGCCAAGGGGATCGCCACGGGTTCCGATCTGAAGGTAGAAGGAGTGCAATCTCCCCGCCGGACATTCTCAGAAGAAGGCGATCCCCGGATTGATATGCTATGCAAGGTTCTGGAGACTCTGAACGCCCGGCTTGTCATCGCAGGGGACAGTTGACGGCCTCGCTCGATGCCCTCGGTTGCATGCTAGAAAGCTCCTCATTCAGGTGCAGTCCAAATCAGGGTGAGCAAGGGCACCCACAAGGGGTGCCCCTACGGGGATTTGGCGAAACACCTTCGAATAGGCACCTGTTACGAATAGAGACACCAGGTCGGCGAGGCATGTTGTAGGAGAGGGGGCGTTGCGGGGGCGGAGCC
>JAPOVP010000027.1 GCA_026708085.1 Caldilineaceae bacterium | reverse complement strand
GTGGTCAGTGGTCAGTGGTCAGTGGTCAGTGGTCAGTGGTCAGTGGTCGGTGGTCGGTGGTCGGTGGTCGGTGGTCGGTGGTCGGTGGTCGGTGGTCAGTGGTCAGTGGTCAGTGGTCAGTGATCAGAGAAGGGACTAACTCTGACGCGGAGTTAGTCTTGAGATGGTTGAGGCTCCGCAGCGACCTGAGGCATGGGGAAGTTCGGCCCCATCTTGGAATGCACGCAGAGGATTGGTGCGGTTGACAGGCTGGTGTTTTGGGGAGTAGAATAGCGGGGACAATTGAATCGGTTTCCGATTGGGTGCGCCTAAAGCCCGGATGCGCGGCGCACAATGGGGGAAGACCGGTGACGTTCAGATGAACCAGTCCGGCGCTGTCCCGCAACGGTAGGGTGAAGCAGGATTCACCAAGCCCGATAACCCGCCCTTTTGGATGCTCAGTCGAACGGACCTGATGGGTTCTGGCAGGTTGGTTCAGACACCACCTTCGTGGATTGAGGGGGATGAGCGGCAAGGTCAGTTTGTACGCCGTCCGCCATTTGGCGGATTTTCTTTTCCAGGCGATCCACTTCGTGAGTGGATCGCCTTTTTGTTTTGCAGAGAGGTGAGAGGGTGAACGGTCGATGGTTAAGTATTTCCGAGTGCTGTTGTCGGCGGAAGGCGCTGGCCGTTCTGGCGGCTGTGCTGCTCGACGCGTTGCTTGGGGATCCGCCTTCACGTTTCCATCCGGTGGCGTGGATGGGGAGCTGGATTGTGGTGTTGCGGAGGCGGGCGCCGCGGCGCGGGCCGTTGGCGGAACTGTTGTACGGGGCGGCGTGCATCGGAGTCAGCGCGACGGCGCTTTGGCTGGTGGGGAGGTGGGTGGCGGGTCATTTGCAGCGCTGGCGGTTGGGGTGGCTGGCAGAGGGCGCGGTATTGGCACTATTGCTGGCGTGGCGGGGGTTGATGCAGGCGGGCGGGGCGGTGGCGAAGTCGCTTGAGGTGGACGATCTGGACGAGGCGCGAAGGCAGCTGGGCTGGCATCTGGTAAGCCGGGACGTGTCGAAATTGGACGGGAGTCTGGTGGCGGCGGCGACGATCGAGTCGCTGGCGGAGAACAGTTCGGACAGTGTGATAGCGCCGTTGTTCTGGTATGGGATTGGGGGGCTGCCGGCGGCTCTGGCCTATCGATTCTTGAATACAGCGGATGCGGTGTTGGGGTATCGGGATGCGGAACTGGAGTGGCTGGGGAAGAGTGCGGCGCGAGGGGACGATTTGGTCAATCTGGCGCCGGCGCGGTTGACGGCACTGCTGATCGTTGGCGGGGCCGGTTTGGGGGGCGGAAATGGCGGCAGCGCGTGGCGGATCTGGCGGCGGGATGGGGGGAAGACGGCGAGCCCAAATGCGGGGCAGGCGATGAGCGCGGCGGCGGGTGCGCTGGAGGTGGAGCTGGAGAAGGTCGGGCATTACCGGCTGGGGGAAGGGCTGCGAAGGCCGGAGGCAGGGGATATCAGACGGGCAGGGCGGTTGCTTTCGGTAAGCGTGTTTCTAGGGATAGCGGTTGGCACGGCTGCGGCAATTCTGTTTCCGAAATGGGGATTCTCGGGTCTTACAGTGCTCCAGCAGGGCAGAAGGTGGAGAGAATAGGAGGTACAGGGTGGCTGACAGAAGTGTTCCCAGCATGAGAAATTACGGCAGGCAGCTGTTTATCTGCAATCACGGCGATTGTGCGCCTGCGGAGGAGGGCGAACGGCTGCAGCGGCTGGTGCTGGAGCGGAATCGTCAGCAGGGGCTGAACAAACTGCGTAATCCGCATCGCATCAAGTGCACGCTGGCGGACTGCCTGGGTGTGTGCCAGGGCGGTCCGATCGTGGTCGTGTACCCGGACGGGACCTGGTATCACGGGGTTGACGAGGCGGCCATGGACCGTATCTACCGTGAGCATTTGGTCGAGGGGAGGCCGGTTGCGAAGCTGATATTTCACCGTCATTTTCCGGTGGGCGAGGCGCCGGTGTATGCGCCGGAGGTGCGGGGCGATGAGGCGCGGGTGCGGGTGCCGTGGGGACCGCTGGAAGAGGTTGAGGCGCTTCAACCCGAACGTGAGGAGGAGGCCAGGGAGGAGGAAGCACAGCTGCGGCGGCTGGCGGTGCGGCGAAGTCGCAAGAAGAAAGGGCTTGTTATTGTCAATACGGGTGAGGGGAAGGGGAAGACGACGGCGGCGCTGGGCATTCTGACGCGGGCGTGGGGGCGGAGGATGAAGGTGGGCGTTGTGCAATTTCTGAAGCATGAGAGTGCGCGTTTTGGGGAGATCCGGGCGGCGGAGCGGATGGGGGAGATCGATTGGATCAGTAGCGGGGACGGCTGGACGTGGACGAGCAGCGACATGGAGGAGACGGAGGCGCGGGCGCGGCACACGTGGGCGGTGTGCCAGGAGCGGATTGTGAGCGGCGGGTACGACGTTCTGATCCTGGACGAGTTCACGTATCTGCTGCACTACGGCTGGCTGGATGGGAACGAGGTGCTGGCGTGGCTGGAGGCGAACAAGCCGCCGATGATGCATCTGGTGATTACGGGACGGTATGCGCCGCGTAATCTGATAGATTTTGCGGACCTGGTGACGGAGATGCGGGCGGTCAAGCATCCATTTGCGGAGCAGGGGATAAGGGCGCAACCCGGTGTGGAGTATTAGAACAGCAGTGGTCAGTGGTCAGTGGTCAGTGGTTAGTGGTCAGTGGTTAGTGGTTAGTGGGTGGATGGGCGTTGGGGGAGACGTGAAGGGGCACAGGGATGGCTGAGATTCGCAGGCGGAATATGGTGGAGCGGATTGACGGGCGGATGGTCAATTCGGGGCAGTTGCGGGGGATGCTGTTTGTGTGTGCGACGGGTTGCTGCTGCGGGCGGACGGAGCGGGGCTTTGCGGAGGTGGACGAGGGGCTGTACCACGCTGAGTGGGAGCGGCGGAGGCTGCGGAACCGGGTGCATCTGAATCAGGGCGGTTGCCTGGGGCCGTGTGTGCTGGCGAACGTGGTGATGGTGATCGTGGATGGGCGCACGGTGTGGTTTCACTCGGTAAACGACAGGGCAGTTGTGGGCGCGATTTTCGACTATGTCGAGTGTCTGCTGGAGGAGGTCGGGACGCCGCCGCCGGCGGTGCTGCAGCCGCATGTGTTCAACGGTTTTGCGTGGGATGGGGAGAAGGAGCAGGGGACTGGGACGGCGCTGCAGGCTGTGGTGAATACGAGCGGAGAGGGTGTGCTGTTTCTCAGCCAGTCGGATACGGACCTGCTGGCGCTGGAGCGGGCGCGGGCGTTGCTGCCGGAGGGCTTTGCGAGGCTGGAGGCGGCGCACGTAGGGCGGCTGGCGGATGAGGGGGCGGTGGACGCATTGCTGCAGCGGTTGCTGCCAGGGGCGGAGGTGGTGGTGGCGCGGCTGCACTCCGGAAGGGCATTTGAATACGGGCTTGGACTGCTGCAGGCGTGGGCGGAGCGGACGGACGGCTTCCTGATCTGTCTGCCGGCGGTGGAGGCGTTCGATTCCGATCTTATGGCGCGATCCAACGTGGGCGTGCCGCTGGCGCAGGCGATCAGCGCGTTTTTCCAGTGCGGCGGTCCACAGAATCTGGCCAACGGGCTGAGGTGTCTGAGCGATCATCTGCTGGTAAGTGGATGGGGATTCGACCAGCCGGTGGAGCTGCCGCTGCACGGGGTTTATGAACCGGCCACAGAAGGCTGGGCAGCGAAGGGAGGCGCGGGAGTCGGTGCTGAAACGGGCAGTCTGAACGGCAGGTTGGAAGGCGCCGAACCTGTCTCAGACGGGCAGGTGGAAGGGGGGAAGGCAGGAACATGGCATACAGGCGTTCGAGCCGACAGCCGTGACGGCATCAACGCGAGGGATAGGGCTGACGGCGGGACTGGTCCGGCCAAGGCAAGCGTTGGCATCCTGTTTTACCGGGCCCACCTTTTGAGCGGCAACACGGAGTTTGTGGACGCGCTTGCGGCTGAGTTTCGAGGGCGGGGCATGGATGTGCGGGCGGTGTACACGCAGTCGCTGAAGGAGTGCGACAGTGCGGGGCGGCCGCTGGCGCTGGGCGTGTTGGAAGAGGCGGGCCCGGTTGACGCGATCGTGAGTACGCTGAGCTTTGCGTTGGGGGACGGCGGCGAGGTATTTGGAGAACTGGACGTGCCGGTCTTCCAGGCGATCTATTGCAGCAACGACAGGGCGGCCTGGGAGCGGAACGGACGGGGACTGGGATCGCTGGATACGGCGATGAACGTGGCGATTCCGGAGTTTGACGGCCGCATCGTGGGGACGCCGGTTTCCTTCAAGGAGGACCTGGGCGAGGGTGGGACGCGTTATGTACCGGACGGCGAGCGGATCGGCCGGCTTGCGGGGATTGTCGAGAAACATACGGCACTGCGGCGAAAGCGCAATGCTGATAAACGGATTGCCATTGTGTTGACAAACAGTTCGGCGAAGGCGGCGCGGGTGGGGAATGCGGTGGGGTTGGACGCGCCGGCGTCGCTGATGAAGCTGTTCGAACGCATGCAGCAGGCCGGGTACCGGATTGGTCCGCTGCCGCAGTCTGGGGATGAACTGCTGTTCGAGCTGATTGGGCGCTGCTCCTACGACGTTACGTGGCTGGAGGCGGAGCAGCTGGCGGAGGCGCACAGGCTGCCGACTGAGCAGTACGCGGGGTGGTTGGAAGAGGCGCCGGCGGCCAGCCGGGCGGAGATGGAGAAGCAGTGGGGCCCGGCGCCGGGGGGCGCGTATGTTCACGGGGGCGGGTTTGCGCTGGCGGGGCTGGAGTTGGGCAATGTTTTTGTGGCGCTGCAGCCGCCGCGGGGATATGACATGGACCCGGACCAGATCTATCACAGGCCGGACTTGCCACCGCCGCACAATTACCTGGCGTTGTACCGCTGGCTGCGGCATGTGTGGCAGGCGGACGCGGTGGTCCACATGGGCAAGCACGGGACGCTGGAGTGGCTGCCGGGCAAGAGCGTGGGATTGAGCGAGGCGTGCTTTCCCGACCTGATTCTAGAGGACCTGCCGCTGGTCTATCCTTTCATCATTAATGATCCGGGGGAGGGAAGCCAGGCGAAGCGGCGGGCGCACGCGACAGTTGTGGACCATATGACGCCGCCGATGACGAGCGCAGGCGCGTACGGGGCGCTGGAGGAACTGGCGCAGCTGGCGGACGAGTACTATGCGGCAGAGCAGCTGGATCCGGCGAAATTGCCGATTCTGCAGAGGCAGATCTGGGAGATTATCGAGCGTGACCGGCTGGACGACGACCTGAAGTACATTTTGAGGGCGGACCACGGCGACCACTCTCACGACTGGGACGGGTCCTACCTGGATGACGGAACGCCCACGGCGCTAGGGGAGATGCAGGGGGCGCAGGTGGCCCATCTGCTGGAGGATATGGAGGGGTATCTGTGTGAGTTGACGGGTGCGCAGATCCGGGACGGGCTGCACATTCTGGGTACGGTCCCGGAGGGCGAGCAGTTGGTGGAGACGATGTATCATTTCGTAAAGCTGCCCAATGGGGAGATTCCGTCGCTGCCTGCGGCGGCGGCGCGCCTGGCTGGGGAGGACTGGCTGCTGCTGCAGGAGAGAGCAGGCGGCCGGAGGCGGGAGTTCGGCTGCGAAATCAAGACGAATGCTGACCTGGTGGAGCGGATCGAGGCGGAATGCAAGAGGGCGCTGGGATGTCTGGCGGGGTCAGGGTGGCAGGTGGAACGGGTGTCGGAGGTTGGGACGGAGGCAGCGGGACGCCTTGCCGCGCTGGGAAACTGTTGCGCGGGGATGTCGATTGCGGGCGGAGAGGCAGGGGTTGAGGAACTAAGGGAAGTCCTGAACTATGCTGCCGGGAGCATTGTGCCCCGTCTGCTGGAAGGCGGAGATGCCGAAATCGGCAACATTATTCACGCTCTGGAGGGAGGCTTTATCCCGCCCGGGCCGAGCGGCTCGCCGACGCGGGGCATGGCACACGTGCTGCCGACGGGCCGCAATTTCTTTGCGGTCGATCCGCGGGCATTGCCGACGATGGCGTCGTGGCAGGTAGGGCAGGGGCTGGCCGAGACGCTGATCGACCGGTATCAGAAGGAGGAAGGGAGTTTCCCTGAGAGTGTGGGGATCAGCATGTGGGGGACGAGCGCGATGCGGACGGCGGGTGACGACATCGCGCAGGTGCTGGCGCTGCTGGGGGTGCGGCCGGTGTGGCAGCAGGAGAACCGGCGGGTGACGGGTGTGGAACTGATCGCGCTGGAGGAGCTGGGACGGCCGCGAGTGGACGTAGTGTGCCGGATCAGCGGGTTCTTCCGGGACGCATTTCCGCATCTGATCACGCTGATAGACAGTGCGGTGCAGCTGGTGATCGCCGCGGAGGAGGCGCCGGAGATGAATTTCGCGCGCAGACACGCGCTGGCCAGCGAGAGCGCGCTGAGAGCGGAAGGTGAGGGGGAGGCAGCAAGGGAAAAGGCCAGGTACCGCATCTTTGGATGCAAGCCGGGCAGCTACGGGGCGGGGATTCTGCCGCTGATAGACGCGAAGAACTGGCAGAGCAACGAGGACTTTGCGCGTGCTTATCTTCTCTGGGGCGGCTACGCCTACGGCTGCGGGCAGGCGGGCGTGCCGGCGGAGGCGGAGTTCGCGCGGGCGCTGGAGACGGTGCAGATCGCGACGAAGAATCAGGACAACCGCGAACACGACATTTTCGACAGCGATGACTATCTGCAGTTTCACGGCGGGATGATTGCGACTGTGCGGGCGCTGACGGGGCGGAATCCGAGCCGGTATTTTGGCGACAGCAGCAATCCGGAACGTGTGCAGACGCGGGACTTGCGGGAGGAGGCGCGGCGTGTTTTTCGGAGCCGCGTGGTGAATCCAAAGTGGCTGGAGAGCATGCAGCGGCATGGGTACAAGGGGGCGTTGGAGATTGCGGCGACGGTTGATTATCTGTTCGGCTACGATGCGACTGCGCAGGTGCTGGACGACTGGATGTACGAGCGGGTGACGGATGCGTTTGTACGAAATGAGTCGATGCAGCAGTTTTTCTCGGAGAGTAATCCGTGGGCTTGGCGGGCGATCGCGGAGCGGTTGCTTGAGGCGATTGAGAGGGGTCTTTGGGAGGACCCGGACTTGGTGGATGAGGCGTTGCTTGAGGCGGCGAGGGAGTTGAAACACCAGTAGTCAGTGGTCAGTGGTCAGTGGTCAGTTCTGTTGCGCTGGTGGGTGCGGGCGGGCGGCCTGAAAGGAATTGAAATGAAGACGAGTGTATTGGTGTGTATGTGGCTAGTCCTGGTAGTGTTGGCGGGTTGCACGGTTGTGCAAATTCCTGAGGACGAGACGGGGTTTGCGGCCGGCGAGGGGGAAATGGGTTCGACTGTGCTGGAGTCGAATTTGTCGGAGGGGTGTATTGGGGCTTTCGACCCTGAAGTTGACTATTTCCCGGACAAGGTCGCGCCGGAGTATGCGGAGGGTTGGAGAGTTGCTTATCACGGTTATTACAAGGTGCTGACGCTGCACAATCCGTGGCGGGGGGCGGAGGAGACGTTCCAGTATCTGCTGGTGCAGTGCGGGGCGCCGGTGCCGGAGGGATTCGAAGACGCGCCCATGATTGAGGTGCCGGTGCGGCGTGTTGCGGCTCTGACATCGACCGTATTGCCGCATCTGCATGAGCTGGGTCTGCTGGAGCGGTTGGTGGCTGTGGACCGGTTTGACTATATCAATACGGCGGCGGTGCGGGAGATGATCGACGCGGGAGCGCTGCAGGAGGCGGGTACCGGTACGGGGGTCAACACCGAGATTCTGATCGACGTGGACCCAGAGCTGGTCATTACTTTTGCCTACGGAAATCTTGATTACGACACACATCCCAAGCTGATTGAGGCGGGGTTGCCGGTGGCGCTGACGGCGGGGTATATGGAGACTACGCCGCTGGGGCGGACGGAGTGGTTGAAGGTTACATCGCTCTTCTTCAATCAGGAGGAGGAGGCCGAGGCGGTCTTTGGCGGCATCGCGACCCGGTATGGGGAGATGGCGGAACTGGCGGCGGGCGTCGAGACCCGGCCGACGGTACTGGTGGGCATTGCGCGGCGGGATTCGTGGCGCGTGCCGGGGGGGAACAGTTACTTCGCCCGGTATGTTGCCGACGCAGGCGGCAGCTATCTGTGGCGGGAAGACGAGTCGACCGGTTCGATTCCGCTGGCGATGGAGACGGTGTTTGAGGTCGCGAGCAGTGCCGACGTCTGGCTGCCGAATACAGGGGCGTGGGTAGGCGCGGACGACATATTGGCGGCGGATGAACGGCATGGAAATCTGGCTGCGGTTGAGCGGGGCGCGGTCTATAACAACAATGCCAGGGTAAACGAGTGGGGCGGGAACGACTACTGGGAGACTGGGGTGGCCAACCCGGACCTGGTGCTGGCGGACCTGATCAAGATTTTTCATCCGGACCTGCTGCCGGATCACGAGTTGCTCTGGTTCCACCGGTTAGATTAGGCGGGAGCGAAGATGGCGCGGGCATTGATGATTCTCGGCACACATTCGAATGCGGGCAAGAGCCTGCTGGCGACGGCGTTCTGCCGGATTCTGGCGCGGCGAGGCGCGCGGGTAGCGCCGTTCAAGGCGCAGAACATGAGCAACAATGCGGGCGTGACGCCTGAGGGCGGCGAGATGGGCCGCGCGCAGATCGTGCAGGCGGAGGCGGCGGGGATTTACGCGCATACGGATATGAATCCGGTGCTGCTGAAGCCGGAGGGAAACCGGAGAAGCCAGGTCGTCCTGAACGGAAGGATAGAGGGACGGATCGAGGCGGGAAACTGGTTGGAGACGAAAGAACGCCTGTGGGGCGCAGTGACGGCGGCTTATGACCGTCTTGCGTGCAGATATGACGTCGTTGTATTGGAGGGCGCGGGCAGCCCGGCGGAGATAAATCTGAAGGCGGGCGACATTGTCAACCTGCGGATGGCGGGATATGCGGGGGCGCCGTGTTTGCTGGTCGGGGACATCGACCGGGGGGGCGTGTTTGCGGCGCTGGCAGGGACGATGCTGTTGCTGGAGCCGGAGGAGCGGCTACAGATTGGCGGATTTCTGATTAACAGATTTCGCGGTGATCCGGCGTTGCTGGGCGACGGACTGGAGATGCTGCGGGAGAGGGCGTTTGGCGTTCCGACTTTGGGCGTGATCCCCTATGTGCCCGATCTGCGCGTTGCGGACGAGGATGCCGTGACGCTGGAGCGGGACCGTTCCGAGGCGGCGCCGCTGGCAGAGGGACAGCTTGACGTGGCGGTCATTCATCTGCCGCGTATCGCAAATTTTGATGAGTTTGATGCGCTCGAGGCAGAGCCGGGCGTGAGGCTACGATATGTGGCGCGGGCTGATGATCTTGGGAGTCCGGCAGCGGTAATTATTCCGGGGACCAAGGCAACTTTTTCCGACCTGGCGTGGCTGCGGGAACGGGGCTTGGACGATGCGATTGCGGCGGCGCACGGGCGGGGCGCGCAGGTGGTCGGCATTTGCGGCGGCTATCAGATGGCGGGGGAGCGGCTATCGGACCCGCTGGGGATGGAGGGGGCGCCGGGCGGGCAGGCGGCGGGGTTGGGTCTGCTGCCGGTTGCGACTGAGTTCCTGGCGCAGAAGGAGACGCACCAGGCGCTCATGCGGCTAGATGACGGCGAGACGGTGCGCGGGTATGAGATTCACACGGGGGATTCACGCGTGCGGGATGGTGCGGCGCGATTCGGCGTGATCGTTGAACGGAGCGGAGCTGCGGTACGCGTGCCTGACGGCGCGATTGCGGGAGATGGAAGCGTGTGGGGGTCCTATCTGCACGGGCTGTTCGAGAACGATGGTTTTCGGCACCGCTGGCTGCAGGGGCTGGGCTGGTCCGGGCCTGTGTTGGCGACGACAGCGCTGCGGGAGCGGGAGTATGACCGGCTTGCGGATTCGGTTGAAGAGGCTGTGGACTGGGGGGCGGTGGAGGCGTTGATGGCTTAGTCCAGCGCGTAACAGGAGACTGTCGGGAGAATATCACTCCCCCGTTCTCAGTGCAACGGGGGAGTTTTCGCGTTTTCGCCGTTCAGATGCGGCGGGCGCACCATTGGATGCCGCGGAGGATGGTTTTGCGGAAGTTGGGGTCGACGTAGGTTGTGTTGTCGTGGCCGGACTGGAAGCAGAAGACGCGGGCGTTTCTGAACTGGCGGGTCCAGCCGAGGACGCGCATGCTGCGGGGGTGGTCGGTGGTGAGGAGGAGGTGGCTGTCGTCGGCGGCGCTGGCCATGGAGTAGGTCTCGTCGACCATCTGCCAGGGGTCGATGCCCTGGGTGATGGGGTGGGCGGGGTCGGCGATGTGGACGGAGAGCTCCTGTTCGTGGTCGTAGCCGAAGCTGCGATCGGAGATGCCGACGAGTTCGGACCAGAAGGGCCACTGTTCGTAGGCGAGGATGGCGTGGTGGAGCAGGAAGATGCCCTGCCCGCTTTCGCCGAGCTTTTCGAGTACGGGGCGAGTCCTGTCTTCGGGCAGGCCGCGGGGCATGTTGTAGAAGAGGAAAACGTCGTAGGTGTCGAGAACGTTGCCGACGTCGGCGGCCCAGTTGGCTTCGAGCTGGATGTAGCTGTCGACCTGGGGCATATCGCGGAAGACGGCGTGGAAGCCGGGTACGTCGAAGAAGTGGCCGCCGGTGATGACGGCGACTTTGATGCTGTCATTGTCGGACTGGTGCGTGCTCATCGTTTGATTTTCCCTTTTTCACCAGGTGAATACGGTGCCGAGGAGATCGTTGGGCCGGTCGCGCAGGGTGTCGTAGATGCGTTTGGCCTCTTCGGCGGGGACTACGTCCTGCATGAGTGATACGAGGTCGATTTGGCCGCGGCTGTGGAGGCGGGCGAGGTTTTCGAGGTCGTCGACGTAGAAGTGGCTGTTCTGTTTGAGGGTCAGGAGGCGGCGCTGGGCCATGTTGAAGGGGTAGGATACACGGTCGCGGCCGGCGATGAGGAGGACGCGTCCGCCCATTTTCATGGCGAGGATGAGCTGTTCCTCCATGCCGGGGACGCCGGCGAAGTCGAGGACGGCGTCGTAGGATGCGTCGGCGATTTGGGCAGACCAGCGGTCGCCCTCGACGTTGAAGGCTTCTTCGGCGGCGCCGATATGGCGGGCTATGGCTAGGCGGCGGTCGTCGACGTCGCAGATGGTGACGCGTGCGCCCTGGAGGGCTGCGAACTGTGCGGCGGCCTGGCCAATGCAGCCGGCGCCGACGACGAGGAGTTTTTCGCCGATCTGCGGGGCGGCGTTGCGGACGGTATTGAGGGCGACGGCTACCATGCCGTAGATGGCGGCTTGGCGACGGTCGACATCGTCGGGGAGTTTGATGAGGAGGTCGTCTTCGGCGACGACGATGTATTCGATATGGGCGCCGGTGCTTGCGCCGATGAAGACGTGGTCGCCGGTTTGGAGATGTTGGGTATCGGGGCCGGTCTCGATGACGCGGCCGACGGTCTGATAGCCGTACGGCATGGGTAGGAGGTGGTCGCCAGGGGCGTAGTTGCCCCGGTGGAGCTGGTTGCGTTCGGTGCCGTTGGTGATGCCGGAGTAGAGGGTCTTGATTTTGATCTGGTTGGTGTGGGGCGGTGCCGGGTCGGGCCAGTCGGTGACGAGGACCTTTTCGCGGAAGTTGTCGTCGCGGGTTCTGAGTACAATGGCTCTCACGAGTATTTCATCCTATTGGGAGGTTGCGTGAAGTCCGCGAAGAACACCTGTCTATCCGCGAAGGGACGCGAAGGGGCGCGAAGAAAACCCCTTTGGGTCCGCGGAGGGCGGTCTTGTGTTTGTGGCTGGTGGCTGCGCGGTTTGTTTATTGATGTGCCGTTCATGTGGTGCAATATAAGGGTCAAGTGGGGTCAGGATGCCATAGTATGGGGAAGGGCGCAATGCCGTTAAGGGAGAGTTCAAATTGACTACACGAAAGGGGAGTTCCTGGAGGGATGCGTTTCTTTCAGGCATCGAGAGGGGCAGCTGGGCGGAGGCGATCTCGGTACTGGACTCGCAGAAGACCGGGCATGCAGGAACGCCGCGGCAGGCTGTCAAGCTGCAGGCGGTTAAGGTTATGGAGAGGCACTTTGGGGAGGCGAACTCTGCAAGGTACGAGGCGGCGATGGCGTTTGCCAATTCGGGAAGTGAGGGCGCGCAGGAGGTCGGACTTGTGCTGCTTGGGCATATGTTCGTGCACAATCCGCGTGAGGTAACCGAAGTCATTTTGCGGTTGGCCGACAGCGAGAATTGGGAGGTGCGGGAGTGGGCGGCGAGCGCGCTGAGGCGGGTGATCAGCGAGAACTTTGAAGCGATCTATCCGACTGTGCGGGCGTGGGTCGGGCACAGTTCGCCGAATGTGAGGCGGGCGGCGGCGGTGGCGAGCGCGTGGGCTGCAGGGGACTGTACGGAGGAGGCGTGCCGGTTGTTGTTGGAGGCGTTGACGCCGCTGCTGGAGGATGACGATCCGTATGTGCGGAAGAACCTGGGGGCGTATGCGATTGGCGACAGTTTTTTGAAAGCACAGCCGGAGTTGGTGGCAGAGTGGCTGGGGCGGGCGAGCGGTCATCCGCGGGCGCAGTGGAACGCGGCGATGGCGCTTTCTGCGGCTGAGGCGGCGAAGCATTTCGGGCTCCTGTCGGACCTGCTGTGGCAGCTGGCGGCGGATGACCGAACCGCTGTGCGCAGGGCGGTGTACAGGGCGGTGTTGAATCTGGGGAAGCGTGTGCCGGAGGAGGTCAATTCGTTGGTGGAGCGGTGGAAGGATGATCCTGAGCGACGGCATGTTTTTGATCGTGTGAGGGAGAAGTTGAGGGAGGGTGGTGGTTAGGTCCGGGTATTGTGGTTAGGCGGAAATAGCGATCCGCGAACGGAGCAGAAGGACACCCTTTATCCGCGAAGGGACGCGAAGGGGCGCGAAGAACACTTTTTTTTGTCCAGGATAGGCCGCCTGGAGGCGCGGGCCGGATTGGGCGCGTGTACGAGGGCACCCACAAGGGGTGCCCCTACGGGTTTGATTGGGATTAGGGCATGTCCAGTGTGCAGATCGGGAGCTGGGGTTGGGAGCCCGGTGGAAGAGACACATGCTGGAGATTGGGCGTATGGTCGATGAGGCATGTTGTAGGAGAGGGGGCGTTGCGGGGGCGGAGCCCCCGCACA
>JAPOVP010000127.1 GCA_026708085.1 Caldilineaceae bacterium | reverse complement strand
CGGTCGCAGCGGGTCGTCAAGGTCGTATTACGCGCACACTGGCTGCGGCGGGGGGTTTTAGGAGAGGGGGCGTTGCGGGGGCGGAGCCCCCGCACAAGGGAGGGCCGATTAGGCCCGACCGCCCAACTGCAGTGGTCAGTGGTTAGTGGTCAGTGGTCAGTTTTTGGAGCCGGCGTTTGCCATGCCTCGGGGTGGCTCGCGGACTGGTCGGCGATTCGTCGCTGCCAGAGGTAGACGAGGACTCACGCCCAAATTGGGCTGCACCCCTGGATGGCGCCCTTTTCGTTGGTTGGGTCGGCGATGTTATTCTTTGGGGCAGTTCAGGTTTCGAGTCCCCTTATAGGTCTGAGATCATATTTTCCCAGATAAGGAGAGTTCAGATATGGCGGAGCTTCGTGCCCAGGGCAGCGGTGTGGCCGGTTCAGGCGGCCAGGCGGAGGGAGCCGGCGGGGTGAAAGAGAGCGCGTTTACGATGGATACGTCCAGCATCAAGTACGGGCCGGGCGTGACGCGTGAAGTCGGCTTTGATATGAAGAAGCTGGGGGCGAAACGGGTGATGGTGGTCACGGATCCCAGGCTGGCTGAGGGCGAGCCGGTGGCGGTTGCGCTGGAGGCGCTGCGGGCGGAGGGCATCGATGCGGTGCTCTATGATGCGGTCCGTGTGGAGCCGACGGATACGTCCTTTCTTCACGCCATCAGTTTTGCGCGTGACGGCAACTTCGACGGGTACGTGTCGGTGGGGGGCGGATCGACGATTGACACAGCGAAGGCGGCGAATCTCTACGCGACTTATCCGGCGGATTTCCTGGACTACGTCAATCCGCCGATTGGCGGGGGGATGCCAGTTCCCGGCGCGCTGCGGCCGCACGTGGCCGTGCCAACGACGGCGGGCACGGGCAGTGAGACGACCGGCGTGGCCATCTGCGATCTGACGGAGATGCACGTTAAGACCGGAATCGCACACCGGGCGTTGCGGCCACAGATCGGTATTCTGGACCCGCACAACACGCGGACGCTGCCGCAGATGGCTGCCGCGAGTACGGGGTTGGACGTGTTGAGCCATGCGCTGGAATCGCTGACGGCGCTGCCGTACGACGGCAGGGCGGCGCCGGAGTCGCCGGAGTTGAGGCCGGCGTATCAGGGCGCCAACCCGATCAGCGATATCTGGGCGACCAAGGCGATTGAGATGGTAGCGGCGAACATTGTGCGTGCGATCCAGGACACGGAGGATGACGAGGCGCGCAGTGCGATGTTGCTGGCGGCGGCCTACGCGGGCATCGGATTCGGCAATGCGGGCGTGCATCTGCCTCACGGAATGAGTTATCCGGTCAGCGGTATGGTGCGGGCGTACAGACCGCCGGGGTATCCGCCGGACCATCCGATCATTCCGCACGGGATGGCGGTCATTCTGAACGCGCCGGCGGTTTTTCGCTTCACGGCGCCGACGAATCCCGAAAAGCACCTTTACGCGGCGCGGTTGATGGGGGTAGACACGGCGGGCGCGGCTGCGGAGGATGCGGGCGAGCTGCTGGCAGGGGCGATAATCGACCTGATGCAGAAGACGGGGGTTCCCAACGGTTTGGGCGCGATCGGATTCACGGAGGAGGACATACCGGCGCTGGTCGAGGGGACATTGCCGCAGCACCGGGTGACGAAGCTGTCACCGCGACCGGCGGAGGCGCAGGATTTGGAGGCGCTATTCCGGGACGCGATGAGTTACTGGTAGTTGGGACCGAACAGGCGCGCATTGGGGCAGGGCGCGCTGGCGTCGGCAGACCACGTCTGACGTGGAAAACCGAGGAAGTTTGCTGACGAGGCGGCTACTGTTTCAGCGCCCGCTCCAGTACCTGGGCCATGTGCAGCGGGGCGCGGCCGGTGAACTGCTCAATTTGATCGCGGCAGCTGGTGCCGCTGGCCACGAGGAGTGCGCCCGGGGGCATTTCGCGCACGGCAGGAAAGAGCCGCTCCTCGCCGATGTCCCGGCTTACCTCGTAGTGACCCTTACCGTAGCCGAAGTCACCTGCCATTCCGCAGCAGCCGCTGTCGATCACCTGCACTGTGTAGCCGGCGGCGCGGAGCGCGGCCACGCTGGCCTCGTTTCCGATCAGCGCTTTCTGGTGGCAGTGACCGTGGAGCCAGGCCGTTCCCGGCTCGTCGCGCCAGATTGCAGAGAAGCACGATCCAAGACTGGTCTTACCCTCTTCACAGCCGTTCCCGTTCGTCTCGGGAGCGGCTGTTTCGCGGGCGATGAATTCGTCGAAGGTCAACGCGTTTGCGGCCACAGTTTGCGCGGCCTCGGGATCGGAAGCCAGGTCCAGGTATTCGTCGCGCAGGGTGAGGATACAGCTGGGTTCCAGCCCGACGATGGGCAGGCCCTGGCGGGCGTAGGGGGCGAGGAGGGCGACGTTTTTGTCGACCCAGCCGCGTACTTTGTCGGCCTGACCGCCGGTGATGAGGGTGCGTCCGCAGCAGGCGCGTCCTTCGGCCAGGCGAACTTCATAGCCGGCGGACTCCAGAACGCTTACGGCGGCCTGACCGATCTCTGGATGGTTGTACTCGGCCCAAGTATCGTGGAAGAGGATGACCGTGGACGGGCTTTTGCCGTTTGCGGCGCCAGTCCCTGCAGTCGGGGCGCGGCGGGCAAACCAGGTTGACAGCGGCTGCCGGGCGTAGGCGGGCAGGGTCCGGCGGGGGTCGATGCCGGCGCGGGCGAAAGCAGCTTTGGCGGGCGCGGACTTCATTCCCCAGTTGACAAGTGGGACCAGTGGGCGGCCGAACCGATACAGCATACGGTTCAGTGTGGGCAGGAGTCCCATGAGCCGATTGAAGAGGGGCAGGCCGTTGCGGTCGTAGTAGTGGACCAGGTACTCGGCCTTGATGCGCGCCATGTCGACTGCAGAGGGGCACTCGCTCTTGCAGGCTTTGCAGCCGATGCAGAGGTCCATCACGTCGTACATTTGCGGTGAGAAGAGCTCTTCTGGGGGAATGCGCCCGGCCATGGCGTTGCGCAGGGCATTGGCGCGGCCGCGGGTCGTGTCCTTCTCGTCTTTGGTGGCGATATAGCTGGGGCACATTGTGCCGGCGCCGAGCTTGCGGCAGACGCCGGCGCCGTTGCACATTTCGATTGCGCCGGTGTAGCCGAAGTCGCTGCTCCAGTCGAAGACGGTTTGCAGTTGGATGGTGTCGTACTCTTTGCCGAAGCGGAGATTCTCTGTCGAGGGGGGCGCGTCGATTATTTTGCCGGGATTCATGCGGTTGTCCGGGTCGAAGACCTCTTTCACCTGGCGCAAGGCGCCGTAGAGTTCGGGACCGAACAGGCGGGGATGGAGGTAGCTGCGGGCGAGGCCGTCGCCGTGTTCGCCGCTCATGGCGCCGCCGTAGTTTAGCGCCAAATCACAGGCATGCTCGCCGACTATGCGAAGGGTGTCGATGCCGGTCTGGCTCTTGAGATTGAGGAGGGGGCGCACATGCAGGCAGCCGGCGGAGGCGTGGGCGTAGACGGCGATACCGGGCACATCCTCCTGTTCTCCGCAGAAGTCGAGGATTTTTTGGAGGTATTCGGCAAGCTTTTCCTGCGGCACGGTCGTGTCTTCGATGCCGGGGACAGGTTTGTAGTCGCCGCGGCGGCCCATGAGAATGTTGAGGCCGGCCTTACGCACATCCCACACGTCTTTCTGGCGGGTGGGATCCAGAATCTTTACGACGGTACTGCGCCAGCCGCGTGCGCTAAGGAGGCGCTCCAGGCCGTCCAATTTGGCAGAGAGCTCGCGTTCTTCGGTGCCGTAAAATTCGGTCAGGAGCACGGCCTCCGGGTCTCCGACGACGAAGTGGAGCCGCTTGGCCCACTCGGGCTGGGCTCGTGCCAAGTCCATGAGATGCTTGTCCAGGAGCTCGGAGGCGCTGGGACTGGTTTCAAGGATGTCGGGAATGGCGGCGCAGGCGTCGACGAGGCGGTCGAAGTGGACGACGGCGAGGGCGGTCATTCGCGGCTTGCGGACCAGTTTCAGCTTTGCGCTGGTAACTGTAGCGAGGGTGCCTTCGCTGCCGGCGATAAGCTGGCTGAGGTTGAAGCGGTCGATCTGGGAGGCATCGCAGAATTGGGAGCGGTAGAGTTTATCGAAACCGAGCTGGGCGCGAAGGAGAGCGGCCTGTTCGGTGGCCCGGCCTTCTCCGTTGGTCGCGGCCTCGTCATTGAGCAGTCCGTGCAGGAGACGGTCGAGGCCGTAGCCCGAGACACGGCGCCAGTGACGGGGCCAGCGCTCCAGAATCTGCTCAAACTGGGCGCGCACGATGCCGGGAACTTCGCGGTATATCTGCGCCTCAAGGGTGTTGCCACGGCTGCGGATTTCCAGTTCCGTGGAGGTAACCGGACCGAAGCGGGTTGCGGAGCCGTCGCTGAGGATTACGTCGGTCTCCAGCAGGTTGTCGGCCAGCATGCCGTAGAGGATGCTGTGGCTGCCGGTGGCGTTGTTGCCGATCGAGCCGCCGACGGAGGCGCGGTCGGCGCTGGCCGGATCGGGACCCAGCATCAGGCCGAGGGGGGCCAGAGTGCGGTTGAGTATACCGATGGAGATGCCAGCCTGAACGGTAACTGTCCCGGCCTCCTCATCCACTGCCAGGATGCGATCCATGTATTTGGTGGTGTCGACGACCAGCCCGGGGCCTACGCACTGGCCGGCGAGAGAACTTCCGCCTCCACGAGGAAGGAGCGGGACATTGTGGCGTGCGGCAAGCTCCACGGCGGCCTGTACGTCATCGGCGGTGCGGGGGATGACAACGCCGAGGGGTTGAATCTGATACTGGCTGGCGTCGGTGCTGTATAGCATGCGGCTGTAGCCGTCGAAGCGCACCTCGCCTTCGACAACCTGCTCCAGCTCATGGACCAGCTCCTGCGTCTCCTGTATGGGTCCAACAAAGGAGGCTGACGGGATGGTGGCTGGATCCTGAATCGGGGTGTGCTGCGTCATGGCGGCGTTATCCTATAGGTTCACGAATTCGTGCGGGATTGGGGACGCCAATGGGAATTGACGTGCTCCGACTCAAGACTCCAGCGAGAAAGGCGTGGATTGCTCTGCACTTTAACAGAATCCAGCTTTGCGGTATACTCGCGTATCATTGCAGGGACGAGGCTTTGCAGATATTCGGTCAGGACTTGGCGCATGCCTGCGCTGCGAAGCCGCAATATGGGCTGATTCGAACAACAGGAGAGCTGAATGTCCACTAGCGTAAACGGAAACGGCGCGCAGATCAAAATGTACACGACCAGCTGGTGCCCGGATTGCTGGCGGGCGAAGTCGGTGATGCGGGGAAACAGTGTCGAGTTCGAGGAGATCGACATTGAGAGCGATGAAGAGGCCAGGGAGCTGGTACAGAAACTGAACAGAGGCAACATGTCTGTGCCTACGATCGTCTTTCCGGACGGTGACGTGTTGACCGAGCCCTCGACGACGGCGTTGATGGCGAAGCTTTCGAAGCTGTAGCGGCCTTGCTGGTGCCCGGTTGGGGGCCAACGATTTTGGCCCCGGCCTCAACTTCCCGAGCCAGACTTGATTCGTCAATGTGCATGACCGGCTACAGTACGGCGTCTATTCGAGCACAGCGGCGACGGATTGACCTTGCGAGACGGATCTTCTCTTTCCATGAGAAGATCCGGTTCGTGAAGTGGGGCCGTAGACAGCAGGAGATTACTGAGAGCCCATTGAGGACGAGAGTGCCGGCCGGCTACCGACATTTTGCGTTCTCGCGATCCTGGCGGCCCGGATAGGCCTCTATCTCCGCCCTTCAGATTTTCGGAATTGAAAGGTCAGGTGCCCAGACATGGAACATTCACTCCTGAGTCATGTCGACTTGAGCCAGCGGTTGAAGCGGAAAGAGTACGAACAGATCCTCGTGGAACGGCAGGAGCAGTTTTTGGCGTTGCGCCTGCAGCTGGGCGGGCAGATCGGCGGCAAGATTGGTCCTCCATTGCTCATTCTGTTTGAGGGATGGGACGCGGCCGGGAAAGGGGGCTGCATACGGCGGCTGACGGCGCCGCTGGACCCGCGCCATTTTTCGGTGCACCAGTACCAGGCGCCAACCGACCGAGAGAAACGTCACCATTTTCTGTGGCGGTTCTGGCCGGCCGTTCCGGGCAGGGGGGGTATGTGCATTTTCGACCGTACCTGGTATGGACGCGTGCTGGTGGAGCGGGTAGAAGGTTTTGCCAGCGTTCCGGACTGGCGGCGGGCGTATGAGGAGATCCGTCACTGGGAGTCGCTGCTGGTCTCGGACGGGACGATTCTGATCAAGTTCTTCCTTCACATTTCATCGAAGGAGCAGAAGAGGCGTTTTGAAAGCCGAGCCGAGGACCCGCTGCGCCAGTGGAAGCTGACGGATGAGGACTGGCGCAACCGGAAGAGACGGAAGGACTACGAAGAGGCGATTGTGGAGATGGTGGAGAAGACGGATACGGTGATGGCGCCGTGGACTATTGTGGCTGCGGAACAGAAGCGATTTGCGCGTATCAAGGTTTTGGAGACGGTGATTCAGAGTGTTGAGGCGGCATTGGGCTGAGCGGAGCACTGAAGAACACCTTTTCATCCACGAAGGGCCGCGAAGAACATCTTTCTTTCCGCGAAGGCACGCGAAGGGGCGCGAAGAACGCCTTTTGATCCACGAAGGGCCACGAAGAACACCTTTTGATCCACGAAGGGTCACGAAGGGCCGCGAAGAACAGCAGAGGCTATTGGGATTCTCCTTAGCTTGAATGCGCGGGGCAGCCGCACTTTGCTCCAGTAAATTGTGTTCAGCCAGTCGTCGACTAGCCCTAGAGAGTAAAATGACCCTCAACGAGAAAGTTGCAATTGTCACAGGAGCGGCGTCCGGTATCGGGCGGGCCTGCGCGCTGCGTTTTGTGGATGAAGGGGCGACGGTGCTGGCGTGCGACATTGACGGCGGTGGGCTGGAGAAGCTGGCCGCCGAAATGGGCCAGGGCCGGCTTCATGCTGTTCTCTGTGATGTGACGAAGCGGGGGGATGCGGAGTCGAGCGTCGAGAAGGCGCTCTCGGTCGGCGGGAGGCTGGACTGTCTTGTGAATTCGGCTGGGATTACGCCGCGTACGCTGCCGCCTGAGGCAGACTTTGAGGCGCGCTGGGACGCGGTGATGGAGGTCAATGCCAAGGGCGTATTTCTGATGTCGTACGCGGCGTTGGCGGAGATGCGCCCGGCAGGCCGGGGGTCGATTGTGAATCTTGTTTCGGTGATGAGCATGGTTGGCTACCCGACGTCGCTGCCGTTTTCGGACGGTTTTACGGCGTATCCGCACAGCAAGGGGGCCGTGGCGCAGATGACCAAGGAGATGGGGGTGCGCTTTGCGGTTGAGGGGGTGCGCATCAATGCGGTTGCGCCCGGGTTCGTTTATTCGCCGCTCACGGAGAACGTGGTTGGCAACCCGGAGGTTCATGCGGAGATGAAGCGGTTGCATCCGATGGGGCGGATGGGGCGGCCGGAGGAGGTGGCGGCGGTGGTGGCGTTTTTGGCGTCGGACGAGGCGTCGTTTGTGACGGCGAGTGTTTGGCCGGTGGATGGGGGGTATACGGCGCAGTAGAATGAATGACACGCCCATGGAAACATGGGCTCATGCCACGGCTGACTAACTGAGAGTTGGTCCCCTTACATTTGTCTGAGTCGCCGGTAAATGTCGCCTCGACTGCCTATATCCAATACCAGCACGATAAGACGGTCCTCTTTCAGACTGTAGACGACTCTCAGGTCGCCGATACGATAACTGTATAAGGGGAAGTCAACCAGCCCTTTCCCCAAGTACGGATCTCTTTCAAGCGCTTGAAAGGCCTTGGCCAACCGATTCAGCACATCTCGCGGCAGGCGGCGCGTCGCTCTCTGGGCCCGCCGTTGAAGAATAACGGTCCAGGGACTATTCGTCACTTACATCCACGCCCAATTCGGCAAATACTTCCCGCCAAGGTCGAGCAGTCGACGGGTCATTCTGCCATTCTTCAAGTGCCGGCATTGCTTGCCGGGCCAATCTCATTTCTTCCAATGTTTCCAAGACCGCGATGTAGTCGGAGAAAGGTATCAGAGCCCCAATCGGCCGACCGTAGCGCTCGATAATTGTATCGCTGTCACCGGTCAACGCGCCTTCCAATAGTCTACGCCAGTTGGATCGTGCTTCATCGCTGCTCATTGTTTTGGCAGGCATAACATGTCTCCTCTTTGTTTCGTCACTTTCTGACGAGACTATAGCAGCTTGTTCTCTGGCTGTCAAGATAGAACTTAGAAAGTCCAAAGGCAAGAGAGGTGAGTTACATGCTCCGTAACGCCCGCCACACCCGTTCGGGCGTGAAGGGGATCTCGCGGATGCGTACGCCAGTGGCGTCGAAGATGGCGCTGGCGATGGCGGGGGCCATGCCGTCCATGGGGATTTCGGCTATGGCTTTGGCGCCGAAGGGGCCTGTGGGCTCGTAGGTCTGGACGAGGATGGTGTCGAGCTCCGGTATTTCGTTTGCGGCCAGGATACGGTAGTCGCCGAATCTGCTGACCTCAAGGCGGCCGTTCTCGTCGTAGGGCATTTCCTCGCAGAGGGCGTAGCCCAGGGCCTGGGTCATACCGCCTTCGACCTGGCCGCTGGCGGTAACCGGATTAATGGCGATTCCGCAGTCCACAGCCATTACCGCCTTCTCGACGGTCACCTGACCTGTCTCGGTATCCACTTCAAGTGCGGCGTACTGGGCGGCAAAGGGAGGGGGGCTGACGTAGCTCATGTGGCTGGCGGTGGCCATGATCTGATGCTGCTCTTCCTGGTGGATGCTGTGGAGGGCAACCTTTTCGAGTGAAACGGCGCGTCCGCCGGGCGCAAAGATCTTCTGGTCCTCCAGCCAGAGCTGATCGGCGTCGACACCCTCGAACAGATGCGCAGCGGCGTGGCGTCGAATCTGGAGGCTGACGTCTTCGGCGGCTTTGAGTACGGCGCCGCCGGAGATGTAGGTTGTGCTGCTGGCGTAGGCGCCGGTGTCGAAGGGTGTGAAGTCGGTGTCGCTGCTGTAGATGAGGATCTGCTCAAGGGGGACGCCCAAGGCCTCGGCCGCGATCTGGGCGAGAACGGTGTCGGAGCCGGTTCCGAGGTCGGTTGCGCCGACGAGGAGGTTGAAGGAGCCGTCGTCGTTGAGCTTGATGCTGGCGGCGCCCATGTCGAGCCCGGCGATGCCGGTCCCGTGCATACAGATTGCGAGGCCGATACCGCGGCGGATGTGGGGGCGGTCGGGCGGCGCCTTCCAACCGGAATCGTCGCGCCGGTCCCAGCCGATTGACTCGGCCCCGCTTTCAACACACTCTGCGAGGCCGCTGCTCTCCACCGTCTGGGGGAAGCCCTCGCGTCCTTCGCCCATGGCCACGGCCATGGGAAGCGACTGGCCCTCTTTCACCCAGTTGAGGCGCTTGAATTCTACAGGGTCCATGCCGAAGGCGAGCGCCATCTCCTCCATGTGCTGCTCCAGCCCGAAAAGGGCCTGGGGCGCGCCGTAGCCGCGGAAGGCACCGGGTACAGGCTTGTTGGTGTAGACGACATCACAGTCGAAGCGGGCTGCGGGCAGCCAGTAGGTACTGAGGGCGCGAAAGCCGGTAACCATCTGCACGGTGAGACCGTGTGTCCCGTAGGCTCCGGTGTCGGCAACCACCCGGACTTCCATCGCGACCAGTTTTCCGGATGCATCCACGCCGCTGCGGAATCGCAGCCGTTGGGGATGGCGTGTGCGGGCGGAGCTAAACTCCATCTGGCGCGTGTATTCGAATTTGACCGGGCGGCCAGTTGCTATGGTGAGATGGGCGCAGAGGTCTTCGATGAGCATCTCCTGCTTGCCGCCGAAGCCGCCGCCGATACGCGGTTTCACGACGCGGATGCGGCGGACGGGCAGGCCGAGGAGAGGGGCGACCATGCGGCGGACGTGGAAGGGGACCTGGGTACTGGTACGGATGACGAGGCGGTCGTCTTCATCCCAGTAGGTGATGACGATGTGGGGCTCGATGCTGGCCTGCTGCACCTGATGAACGCGGTACTCGCTTTCGAAGACAAAGTCGGCGGAAGCCAGGGCGGCATCGACGTCGTTGTGGTCCACGAGCAGTTTGACGGCGACGTTGCGTTTGGCGTCGTGAATCATCTGCGCGTCCGTCTCGTCGTGGATTACGGTCGCGCCATCCTGTGTGGCTTCGTCGGCGGAGAATATCGCGGGCAGCTCCTCGTATTCGACCTTGATGCGTTCCAGCGCTTCCTGCACCAGCTCCGGGGTCTCGGCGGCCACGGTGGCCACTCTGTCGCCGACGTAGCGGACTTTCGAATCGAGGCAGACCTGGTCGTAGGGAGGCGGCTGGGGGTAGCTCTGGCCGCCGCTGGCGTAGATGACGCGGGGCAGGTCGGCGTAGGTCTGGACGGCATGGACGCCGGGCAATGCCAGGGCGTCGGCGGTATCGATTGAGAGGATGCGGGCATGGGCGACGGGGCTGGTGAGGAGGCCGCCATAGAGCATACCGGGCAGCTCGACATCGTCGGCGAATACGGGCCTGCCTTTGGCCAGTTTGACGGCGTCCACTTTGGGTTCGGGCTTGTTGACGACCTGAGTGCGAGGGGGCGCGACGGTCACGGGGACAGTGCGGGTCTGTGTTTGCGTGTCGGGCCCGCCGTCGTGCCAGCCGTTTGAAGGCAGCCGGTCCGAGGCCGGCCATTCGCCGGTTGCGGGGGCGTCGCGCACGTCGATTTCCGGGGGAGGAGGGGTCTCTCCCTGCAGTTGGGCGGCGGCGCGGAGGATGGCCTGAACGGGTTTCAGGTAGCCTGTGCAGCGGCAGAGAACACCGGCAATGGCTTCGCGCACGGCGTCTTCGCTGGGCCGGGGGTCATTGTCCAGAAGGTGCTGGGCGGCAAGGATCTGCGCGGGTGTGCAGTAGCCGCACTGAATTGCGCCGCACTCGATGAACTGCTGCTGCAAGGTGGAAATGCGAGGAGAAAGGCGTTCCTGCCGGCTCCTTTCCGCGCCCTCAGCGTCTTCGCCCTCCAGCCCTTCAAGTGTGACGACCGAAGCACCGTCGGCTTGGGCAGCCAGCAGGATTCCGCTGTTGACAAGGCGGTAGCTCTTGGGGTCATCCGGCGTTCTGGTGAAGAGAATGGCATCTGCGCCGCTTTCACCTGTCTCGTCGCCATGTTTGAGGCTGAAGATGCGCAGACGACGCAAAGCCGTACGCAGCAGTTCTCCGGGGTAGACCTGGATGAGGTGGTGGGTACCGTTGACTGTGAGTGAGATTGAAGAGGGCATGGTTTGGATGTAGTGGATTGAGTCCAGTGGTCAGCAAGGTCTCCCGGCTAAGGGAGGGAGCCTGTAGCGTCAGCCCGCGCCCGCCGGCCCACGACTTCGGCCATGGCCAACCTGTATTCACCGCTCCCTCTGTAATCGCTTGTGGGGACGAGTTGTCCACCAGAAATCTGGGGCCGGGAACCTACGCCGCAGAAGGCAGTTCGAGTCGTGTCTGCACCGTTTCCGCCGCCAGAGGTCCCACTCCGGGAGAGATCGCCGTTGGCGGCGGCGACAGCAACTGCGGCAACGATGCACCGGTCCATGGGCGATCGGGCAATACGTGCGTGGCCGGCTTTGGCATGGAAAAGGGGCAACTGAATCTCGGTTATTATCATAGGACCTTGCGAGGACCGAGGGTAGGAAAGGGTGAAATCTTCCAACAGCCGGTGCGACTTGTTACCGTCTTTTTCGACGGCTACGACCGAAGCGTTGAGCGCCAGTAAGGCGGCGAACGGTTCGCTGTCGGGCTCGGCAAGTGCGACGAGGCCGCCGACTGTGGCGGCGTTGCGCAGGTTCTGCGGCCCTTCAAAGCGGGCGGTAGCAGGCAGGATGCCGGCGGCCAGATCTGCGCACTGAGGATGTTCGACCAGTTCAGTAAGGGTTGTCATGGCGCCGACACGCAGGCTGGAATCGATTTGACAGATGTAGGACAGTTCCAGGGCGGCCAGGTCGACAACGCCGTCGACGTCCCGCCGCTGCCGCGTTTCCAGGGCTCCCACCAGATGGGTGCCGCCGGCCAGGGGCAGGCGCCGTGAGGTTCGATCAGCCAGAAGATCGAGCGCGTCGGTCAGGGTCTCAGGTCTGTGATATTCCGCGAGAATTGCCATAGTCGGTCTAAACTTTAGGAATCGGGAAAGGTGGTGCGGGTTACTTGTGCAGGGATTACGCGCCCGGCGGCGGCTCCGGCGCGAGGTCCAGTTCCTGCAGCAAGCCGACCAAGCTGAAGTTCATCGCCAACACGACCGCCGCCGGTGTGAGCAGAAAGATTGGCAAGACGGTAACAAAACTGACGACGAGCAACAGGACCTGGAAGAGGAACATGAGAAAGGTATAGAGAGGGTGGCGCAGAGCGAGAATGAAGGCGTTTCTGAGGACCATCTTGATACTCATTTCGTCCTGCTGCCATAGCAAGGGAAAGAAGTATTGACCCGCCATGAGAACGATGATCAGGATCCAGACCCATACGATACTGATGATCTGAGCCCAACTGGCGGTGCTGGCGCCGTAGAAGCGGATGTTCACTGAGACGCCGGCGATCAACAGCAGATTGATGCCGAGAAGTAGCCAGCTCTTGCCTATCGTGGACTTTGCGCCATCCCAAAAGAATCCGCTCTCCACTCTGCGATAATTTGCGACGCGGTTGGCCGCGTTGTGGATACCCGCCGTCACCGGGCCCGCGGGCAGAATCAGGAAGACTCCGACCCACCAGAGGACGCTGAGCCAGACCCATAGGAGCAGATCTTCATAGAGCGCCTTAATCGTGCGCCACATGACTGTGAATGCTTTCATATCAGTTCCATCTGCCGCTTGGCTGCTGCGCGGACCAAGGGAAGCCCCGCTTTTGAGGCTGGACCAGGCCCGTGAAAAATTTCTTTGCCATTATAGCAGCAGCCCCCTGTTTCTCGGAATCGAGCGGTTGAGGCGGGTGCATCCCGGATTTGGGGTAGGAACCGGCTGGGAGTTCATGCCAGCAGTGGCTGGGATTGTGCGCCGGCTTTTGGAGCGAAGGCGGGCAGCCGTCAAGACCAGCCTAACCGGGAGGTCTCTTGATTTGGGGGGCCAGAGCTTTCACAAGGGCTGCCCCTACAGGGACCTGACGGGGCTGAAGGAACGTAGTGTGGCGACCCCCCCTCGGGCAGGCACACTTCCCGAATATGGACACCAAGTCGGCGAGGCATGTTGTAGGAGAGGGGGCGTTGCGGGGGCGGAGCCCCCGCAC
>JAPOVP010000169.1 GCA_026708085.1 Caldilineaceae bacterium | reverse complement strand
CGCCGCGCCAGACGCCTGCAAGCTCGTCAATGTCACTACAGACGCCGCTCGTTACCCGCTGTCATTCCATCCCCACTGCATTCACCTAAAATGCGGTTGTAGTACTAACCACTAACCACTAACCACTAACCACTGACCACTAACCACTAACCACTGACCACTGACCACTGACTACTGCAGTCAAAGTTGCAAGACACAACAGATAACGCGAAAATAAACCATGTACCCCAATCCGGATTGATATCACGAGGAGAGCAAAGCGATGACCGGCAACTACCAGCGAGATGGCTTCCTCCTTGTCCGTCAGGCCATCCCCCCCGCCGACCTCGAGCCGCTGCGCGCCTGCATCCACCGCCAGGTCGGCATCTACGCCAACGAAATGTTCAGCGACGGCAAAATAATAGACCCCTTTGACGACCTGCCCTTCGGCCAGCGCCTTGCCGCCCTTCACCGCGAAAACGAGATCCGCCTCCGCTCCTGGAACCAACCGGCTCTCGGCCCCGAGCTCCACGCACTCATCCAACATCCAGGCATCGTCAACGCCCTCGAACCCCTCCTGGGCCCAAATGTAAGCTTCAATGGTGACTACCACCTCCGCCCCAAAATGCCAGACAGCGAACTGACCGCCTTCCCTCTCCACCAGGACAGCCAGTACTACGGCAAACAGTCCCGCCACGCCCACATCATCACCGTCTGGATCCCGCTCGTCGACGTCGACGAAGTCAACGGCTGCCTCTACCTCATCCCCGGCAGCAACGCCTGGGAGCTTATCGAAAGCAAACGCGACAAGAACATGAACATGCGCTCCTTCGAGGACCCCGAACAACGCGGCACGCCCGTTCCCATGCCCATGAAAAAAGGCGATATCCTCCTTTTCTCCAACATGACCTTCCACGGCAGCAAAGTCAATCACACCGACGAAGTTCGTTGGAGCATCGACATCCGCTACTGCCGCACACCCGGTACCTACACCGCGCCCCCGGAGGTCCTCGCCGGCGAAGAATTCATGCGCGCAAAGCTGGAAAGAACCAAGCGGCCGCCCTTTGTCGTACGCGGCAAAGGCGTCGGCTCAACCTACGCCGACTGGCAGGCTGCCTTCGAGGCCCTTCTTGCCTGACCATCGCCTTCCGCCCTGCCGGCGAACCCCTGCTTGCTCGCCGCCCCCGCTGCAAAACGAATCTCCAATCAGAACATAAAGGAGCAGTCGTGCATATACATCCACGTTCAGTCGCCAGCAAAGTCTTCGACGTCTGGCGCAGTCCAGGACGATTCACCAAGAACCCCGACATCATCGAGTTGCCCTCCGGCCGCCTCATGCTCATCTACTCCGACACCGACTCCCACTGGTCCCAGGTAGACCAAATCCTGACCCTGCTCGCCAGCGACGACGGCGGCCAC
This sequence comes from Caldilineaceae bacterium, assembly GCA_026708085.1. Taxonomy (GTDB): domain Bacteria; phylum Chloroflexota; class Anaerolineae; order Caldilineales; family Caldilineaceae; genus Bin5. The sequence goes on along the minus strand of JAPOVP010000169.1, from coordinate 116,197 downwards.
ACCTGGTTCAAGCACCGCGAAATCGATCAGGCCAACCTTCAGGAAGGCGACGAACGTCTCGTCACTCCCCGTCTCAGCCGCCTCAACGACGGCCGCCTCGTCGTCATCATCGACCACGACGACCACAGCCACTTCCACGAAGACCAGCCCCCCGGCAACTGGCTCTACTGGAGCGAAGACAACGGCGACACCTGGACCGAAGCGCAGAAGCCCAACATCATGGGTTTCGAACCCGACCGCATCCTCGACCTCCCCGACGGCAGACTCGGCGTCGCCTCCCACATCATGCGCGGTGATACCCAGGAGTTCGCCGTCATCCTCTCCTGCTCCGACGACGGCGGCGAAACCTGGTACGAAGAGTCCACCATCGCCTATGACGGCTACCACCGCGTCTGCGAAGGCGCCATCGTCCTCCTCGACAACCCCGACGCCGTCGGCGGTCAGGAGCTCGCCTGTATTATGCGCGAGAATCACCATTCAGGTATCCCCAGTTTCGTGACCTTCTCCACCGACAGCGGTCGCACCTGGTCGCCTATCCAGATGTGCCCCTTCGCCCTCGACCGCCCCTACGCCAAACAGCTTCCCGACGGCCGCATCTTCGTCAGCGGTCGACACGTTAACGGCCCCCTGGGAACCTACGGCTGGTGCGGCAACATTAAGGCCGAGGCCGGCACCTACCAGATCGGCGGCCCGCGCCGAAAATACCAGGCCAGACTTTACGGCTCTGCACTCATAATCGACAACCTGCCCGGCCACGAGGCCCGATACTGCCTACTGCCCCCTGAATCCCCCTGCAGCGACATTCACATGGATGCAGTGCTCAAAGTCGAAGGCAGGCCCGGCCAGCCAGCCGCCTTCATGTCGGTTGCCAAGCTGGGCGTCGTCGTCAACATCGCCTCCGACGGCATCTGGAGCCGCCAGGGCGCCGACTTCCGCCATGCAGTCGATATGACCGACTATCACATGATCTCCATCCGTCACCGCCGCGGCCTCCTGCGCATTCAGGTTGATGGCGAGACCGTCATCAATCAGTGCATCTTTCGCGAGGAAAAGCCAATCGGAGACTCCCGCCGGACCGGCCCCCTCAGCCTCTACACCCAATTCGGTCAACCTGCCACCGGCGGACGGAGCTTCTGGCGCTACGTCTCCTATCGCGCTTTGAACCCAACGCTCGATGATTTCACCTGGGAGTGGGGAGAAGAATCAAGTACCTTCCCCGATCAATACCAGCGCGACCGCATGATCCAGATTCATGGCAACCACCCGGAACAGGTCCCCGCGCCCGATCACGGCTACTCCTCCTGGCTGATGCGCGAGGACGGCACCATAATGTGGGTAGACTATACCAACTACGGCGACCCCGCCGGATCCAGCCACCTCGTAGGTGTCTTCATCAATCCGGAAGATATCGACTGAAAGGACCGATTCAGCATGGGCGCAAGCGAAAACTCGGGTCAACCCTCGTGTGTGCAGGAGGACCTGTTCACCAGTGGCGATGGCCGCTACCATACCTACCGGATTCCGGCCCTGGCCCTGTCCGCCCGCGGCACGCTCCTCGCCTTCGCCGAAGGCCGCAAACATGGCCGCGGCGATGCCGGCGAGATCGACCTCATTCTCCGCCGCAGCTTCGACAATGGCCGCACCTGGACCCCCATCCAGGTCGTCGTCACCGAATCCGGCATGACCTGCGGCAACCCCTGCCCCGTCGTCGAACGCGAGACCGGCGCCATCTTCCTGCCCTTCTGCAAAAACCTTGCCGATGGCGACGAAACCATGATCTGCGAAGGCAAGGCCCCCCGCACCGTCTGGATCACGCACAGCCTCGATGACGGCCGCTCCTGGAGCGTACCACGCGAAATCACCGCCTCCGTCAAAGACCCCCAGTGGACCTGGTACGCCACCGGTCCCTGCCACGGCATCCAGCTCGACACCGGCCGTCTTGTCGTCCCCTGCGACCACATCGTCGGCATCCACTTCGACCGCAGCCGCGACCCCTACCACTCCCATGTTATCTACAGCGACGATCGCGGCCAGACATGGCAGCTGGGCGGCGATGTCGAAGTCGGCACCAACGAGTGCGCCGTAGCCCAGCTCCAGGACGGCAGCCTCTACATCAACTGCCGCAACTTCGTCCGCGGCACGCAAAGGGGCATCGCCCGCAGTTTCGATCAGGGCAACACCTTCACCGACTTCCACTGGGACCAAACACTCATCGAGCCCGTCTGCCAGGGCAGCCTCGAATCCCTCCCCGACGGCCGGCTCCTCTTCGCCAACCCGGCCAGCACCCGCCGCCAGAACCTGACCGTACGCCTCAGCCCCGACGGTGGCCGTACCTGGCCCGCCGCCCGAGTCCTCCACTCCGGCCCTTCCGCCTACTCCGACCTCGCCTCCCTCCCCAACGGTGACCTCTGCTGCCTCTACGAAAGCGGCGAAAGCCAACCCTACGAACGCCTGACCCTGGCCCGCTTCAACCTCGCCTGGCTTGAGGAAGAACAGGAACTCTGATCATGGCTCCTCCAACCTTCCCAGGGACCTCACGGTTCTGTCGTCGAGCTCTCGCTGTATTCATCGACCTGGCTGCAGAGTGAAACGAACTGCGCCCGAGAAGTAGAGCAGTTTCGTGAACCGGCTAGCCAGAGTGAGTACAAGGGCGCCCAGCCTCCTCACGTTGCTCATCTCTATCACTCTGGCGACAGCCTGCGTGCCCGTGGGCGGACCCGTAGAACCGGGCGTCAACGTGTCCGTTCAGCCCCATCGTAGCCCGACGCATCCCTGCGAAGATCGTTTCGTCGCCCGCACGCTTGACCACATCACATCAATCGACGGCGAAGTCGTTCGCACCTGCGACAGCAACAGCGCCGGCCTCGCCGTCAACGATCTCGACCGCGACGGGGATCTCGACCTTTTGCTCGCCAACCTGGCAGGCCCAAACGCCATCTTCTGGAATCAAGGCGACTTCCAATTCCTCAAACAGGAGTTCCCCCACGGTCAGTCGCGCGGCGTAAGCATCGGCGACGGCTGCCTCCACTGTTTGTCGCGGGACCGAGCCCCCGTGAATCTCCGGCAGCGAATAAACCATGGCCACTCTGAGATCAACACTGAGCCAGCGCAGGCGCCTCCCCTGACCACTAACCACTGACCACTGCTTTTCAGGGCGGTCGGGCCTAGTCGGCCCTCCCCCTCCCTTACGCGTCGCCAAATCCTTCTCCCCTCAGTCTCCGGTAGGGGCAGGCCTTGTGCCTGCCCTGTGCCTCCCCAAAATCGTTGGCAAACAAACTCACCCATTACTGGCATAAATCACCCGCCGAAATGTTCGCCCTCAGGGATCGACTGCGCCCGTCTCGGCCGGGTGCATCCCAAAATGGGGGTGAACAGTCGCATACCTCTGCAGGCAATCAAGCCGCGGTCAGTTTCCATTCCAGTTTCCGCCAGAACAAGCGCCGTCTGTGACCACTAACCACTGACCACTGCAGTTCCGGGCGGTCGGGCCTATTCGGCCCTCCCTTGTGCGGGGGCTCCGCCCCCGCAACGCCCCCTCTCCTACAACATGCCTCATCGACCGGGTGTCGATATCGGTGACGTGTGCCTAATCGAAGGTGTCCAGCCAGAGCACGCCCCGCCAGTCACATCAGATCCCCGCAGGTGCCGGCCTCGTGCCTGCCCTCCCCCTCCCTTACGCGTCGCCAAATCCTTCTCCCCTCAATCTCCGGTAGGGGCAGGCCTTGTGCCTGCCCTGTGCTTCCCCAAAATCGTTGGCAAACTAACTCGCCCATTACTGGCATAAATCACCCGCCGAAATGTTCGCCCTCAGGGATCGACTGCGCCCGTCTCGGCCCATCCGTTTGACTATTGATTTTCCAGTCGGTATACTCATCTGACCACTGTTTTTCCAAAAACAGGGCCTACCATATTGACCTTCTGCCCAACCAGACCCAAATGCCAGGGCGCATCACTGGATCACGACCGCGTCAAGGAGAACCAACGCATGCCCGCCGAAGACAGCAGACAATTCCGCCCCACGCCCCAGTCCGGAATCGGACGCCGGCCCCGCGGATCATTGTTCATTTGGATGGCTGCGCTGTTCGCCACAGTGGTCTTGACCGCCTGCGTCATCATCAACCCCCCGCCCGCACCAACGCCAACGCCCGTCCCGACGCCAACGCCAACCCGTCAGACGGTTATCGACGTAGTCCGAGTCGCCGAAGGCGGCGACCCGCCTGTGATCGGGCAAACCGTTAAGGTAGCCCTGACCCTCGACGAGGACAGCTACACAGACCGCTCACGCTGGCAGTGGGAACGCTCCGACGACGGCCTCACCGGCTGGATCGCAGTTCCCGGTGCCAGGCTGACCGACTCCTCCCTCTACGCACCTGTAGCCGCCGACGAAGGCAAATACCTCCGCGCCTCCGTCAACTATGTCGATAGCGACGACGAAGGCAAGACTGCTCTCAGTCCGACCGTCGGCCCTGTGGTCACCGCCGATATCGACACCGAAACCGTGGAATTCGCCTTCGGCAACGACCCCGCCGTGGTGAGCCGCGCCGTACGCGCCCGCCTGACTCTCTCCGATTCCGACTACAGCGAACTCGGCCGCTGGCGATGGGACCGCTCCGACAACGCCCTCCGCGGCTGGACCGACGTCACCGACTACGACGCAGAGGATGCCTCCATCTTCACGCCTTCCTCTCTCGAGAACGGCAAATACCTCCGCGCCTCAGTCGTCTACAAGGATAGCGATGGGGACTTCAAGAGAGGTCTGAGTCAGACCATCGGCCCCGTCATTTCCGTCAAAACGGTCGCCGACGTAGTCAGATTCTCGGCCGGGGCCGACCCGCCTACAGTCGGCACAAGGATCGAGGTCGAACTCACCCTTGCCAATAGCGCCTACAGCGAGCTCGGCACTTGGAAGTGGGAGAGGTCCAGCGACGGTCTCGGCAAGTGGGAGGATGTCACCGACTACGATGCCGCAAACACGGCTAGATACACGCCCACCGACGCCGACGAAGGCAAGTATCTGCGCGCCTCCGCCCTCTACGTCGATAGCGAAGACGAGCGCAAACGGGCCCTCAGTCAGACCATCGGCCCCGTCGAAGACTGACCGGCGCCAACCCCTCACAATCTACCCGCTGCCGCCCGATTCTGCACTGTCCTGCCGCGCGCCCACCGCCGTCTCTCGTGAGACGCTGAAGTGCCGGCTCCTCCCTCTTGCTAGTCGATCCACGCCCGATCCCAATAGGCCGCCGGCGCCCTCTTGCAGGACCTCAATAGGAAGGAAGCGGTCCGCCAGGCCCGTCGCCGGCAATGGCCCTCTCATGCCCGAGTTGATTCCCTCTCTGTAGACTGCGTCGCCCTTGTCCCATCTGACGAAAATGCCGTCTGCCAACAGGACTCTTCGCGTCGATCACGCAATGGAATCGCGACTGTCATGTTTGCCCCTGCGCAATACGCATTACGCAATTCGTAACAATCAAAAGGTGGGTCTTCAAATCCAGGTCACATTTGGCTGACCCCTTTCCCACGGCTTCTCCTCAAACGCATCGCTCCCAAACCGCCCCACCTCTCCCTTCCCCCCTCCCCCGTCCACAGATATAGGCTGCCGGGCGCCGGAAGCCGTCGCCTTCGCGCCCACCGGCGTCTGCCTTCGTTTCAGGCCCCTGGCAGACCAGCATGCGAAATTCTTTACGGCCCCCCTACGATCCGTCGATTTGTTGGAGACGTTGACGGATCGTAGCCATCCTGTCGAAGAAGACGTCAAGTCCTGAAATACCGCCTCTTCAACGCAAAAAGTGAGTCTCTACCAGAGTAATTTCTCGAAGTCCGGACGGAAAGACTCGCGACTCTTTCGAAGGAAAATCTGCAGTGGTTCGATTTACAATCCAATACCCAGCTACTATACTGAAAACTAGACCTGAACACGCTGGAGATTCCTTATTCGAGCCGAAACTCTTAGGCCGACCTATTCGTAGCAGCAACTTCATTTTGGAGCCACGGACTCATTTAGCCAGGAGGATGATAGTATGGCGAACTTGCCAATGAGAGAAGTAAATCGCGTTCAGATGGTCTTTCGTGTCTTTTTGCATGTAATCTTGCGCATGAGCTTTGTAATGTTGCGTCTGCTGATTAACAAGATCTCCTTGGCCATCTTCGGAGCGTTAATCGTCGTAGGCGCAATTGTGGCCGCGATGAGCATGGCACCCCCGCCAAAGTCCTCCTCAGGACAGGTGGAGCAACACTCCATGGAGGAGCTTACTGTCCAATTTGAGACGGCTCCCCTACCGCTTTCGCTGCCTCTGCTCCACGTATCCTCATACGACATCCAGTGGACCTCCGTCGGCACAGGCGAGTCCTGGACGACTCAGGGCGAAATCTCGATCTCCGGCGTAACCGAAGGAACTGAAGCAGTCTCCTATACGGTCAAGGGGCTCGACCCCGAGAGAGTCTACCGCTTCCGTACGCGTGGCCGTAACCTCCTCGGCGCCGGCCCATGGTCCGACTGGTTCCCGTCCAACGGCCTGGTACCTGGCCCTGGAGCCACCTCAACCCCGGCGCCAACCGCCACGCCAACGCCAACACCGACTCCACAGACCGAGACCAACACCATCTACTTCAACACGGACCAGCGTCCCACCGTCGGGGAGGAAATTACCGCCCAGCTGTCTCTTTCCCAGGACGCCTACGACAACCTCAGCGACTGGCAGTGGCAAAGTTCCGAGACTGCCCTCAATGACTGGGATGACATCAACAATATCAACGTCGATGACACCGCTTCCTACACACCGACCAGCTCCGATGTCGGCTCCTTCCTGAGAGTCTACGTCACCTACACGGACAGCGAAGGCGTCCTCAAGCGCGGCCTGAGCCCGACCATCGGACCTGTCCAGGAAGCAATCGATTAACACTGCGACAATCGCCTAAGCGCTGTTCCTCCTTGCGGCGCTGAACTGGACCCGGGCGGCACAGCGAATCCCAATAAGCATGGGACGCTGCGCCGCCCGAACATTTTCCAGGACAGTCCAAATCAAAAAACCCCCAGTCTCACAGCTTCCGTCGCAGAAGTCATGGCCGGTTAGGTCCACCTCGAACGCCCCTGTAGGGGCAGGCCTTGTGCCTGCCCTGGTACGCCCTGACCCGTCGTCATACTCTTCCCCTGAAACGCCCTGGTACGCCCTGACCCGTCGTCATACTCTTCCCCTGAAACGCCCTGGTACGCCCTGACCCGTCGTCCTACTCATCCCCCCCGAAACGCAGCGGTAGGGGCAGGCCTTGTGCCTGCCCTGGTACGCCCTGACCCGTCGTGTTACTCTTCCCCCTGAACCGCAGCGGTAGGGGCAGGCCTTGTGCCTGCCCACGTACGCGCAGCCATGTCGTCATCCTCTCCCCCTCAGCGATCCCGTAGGGGCGGGCCTCATGCCTGCCCTGTGCCTCTCAACAGGTCCACTTCCCTTTCCAACAGTGTCCTTCCCCCATTTCCCAGCGCAGTTGCGCTTGCCCTCGACATGTCTTAGGATATGTACCGTTGGGTTCAACGTGGTAGCCACAACCAGTCCCGAAATTCACCTGGATACAAAGGGCGCAAAATGAGCGATCTTCAACTGCTGCAATATCTCTTCGACGTTCAGGGCTACCTCGTCATCGAAAACGCCCTGACCCCGTCTGAAGTCCAAACGCTCAACCGCCTGCTGGACGCGCAGCAGCTGCCCGCCCCCGGTCAAACGCAACGCTTCGGCAGCGCCCCCGACGGCCCTGGCTTCCTCGAGTGGGGCCAGCCTTTCGTCGATCTGCTGGACCACCAAACAATCATGCCCGTACTCCGCTTCCGCCTCGGCGACTGCTTCCGCCTCGACAGAATTTACGGCATGTACATGAAAGAAGGTATGCCGCGCGGACGCCTCCATGCCGACTACGGAGCCACCTCCCCGACCACACGCGCAAACCCAGGCGAATACGTCCCCTTCCGCGACGACCAGATCTACAACGGTTTCGTCGTCGTAACTTGGTGCCTCACCGACACCGGCCCGGGAAAGGGCGGCTTCTGCTGCATTCCCGGCAGCCATAAGAGCAACTACAAGCTGCCGCAACAGATAGACGAAGCCCCCGAGGACTCTCCCAGCGTCATCATCCCCGAAGCACCCGCCGGTTCAGCCATCCTCTTCACCGAGGCCCTGACCCATGGCACCGCCGCTTGGCAGGCACAGCACGAACGCAGGGCTCTCCTCTATAAGTACTGCATCTCACACGTGGCCTGGACTGCCAGGCGCGTCCAGCCCCCGCCCAATGCCGAACTGACGCCCCGTCAGCAGATCCTCTTCCGCGATCCGGGCGATCCCTACAGACACTTCCCTTCTCTATTCGAAGAAGCCGTCGCCGTCTGATTCGGGTCAACAAATACTTCCCACGGCGACTCAGCCAATAGAAAACGGCGCAGCAACCGCTGAAACTAGGTTGCTGCACCGCACTTTAACTGTTGGAACTGTTCGCTACTGCCCTATGGGCTGACTCAAACCAAGGTGCCTGCGACATGATCGGCCTGCACCGCCTACACGGCAGGCCCGACACTTAAGCATCCTGCTCCTCAAGCAAATTGGGCGGAATGGCATCCCCTTCTGGCCTCGGCATCGGCTGCCAGTAACCGTCCGGATCAACGCCGCGCGCAATGATCCCATTCCCGCTCTCCGGCTCCGGCCCTCGGACGTCCGCCGGAAAATAGCGGATCGTCAGACCGCAGCGCCGGCGTTTCGAAGGATTGGGCTGCGAACCGTGCAGAAGCATGTCGGTATGCAACGAGATCTGACCGGCCTTCAACTCGACCGAAACCGGCTGCCCGTATCGCCACGGGTTGTGGACGTGCTGGCTGAGCACACCTTCTTCCTCATCCGTCACCCATTCAAACGGTATGCGCCCCAACAAATGCGTTCCCGGGAACAGCTTCATCGCCCCGTTCTCCTCGTCCACGTCATCGATTGCCAGCCAGGCCGTAACCACCTTGCTCGGCGTCAGCGCCCAGAACGAAGCGTCCTGGTGCCAGTAAACCGACTTCACGTCACTGGGCATCTTCGAAAAATAGTGCGTCATCGTGCAAACAATATTCGGCCCAAGAATATCTTCAACATAGTCGAGAATCCGGTCGTCCATTACCAGATCGTAGATGCCCTCACAATGCGTATGCCAGGCATTGACCGAATAGCTGTCGAGCCCGGCGTCCGACGCCATCTTCAACAGCATATCAAAATAGCGGCGGTTGGCATCCGCCTCTTCCTCAGAGAAAAGGTCTATCGGAAACACATAGCCATGCTCGTTAAAATAGTCAATCTGCTCTCGGGTCAGCTTCTTCGGTTCTTTTGTCGTGGCGGGGAAATATCTGAGATCCCGCTCCATCGTCGGATGTGCGTCATTCTCTGCCATGATTGATTTCTCCTATGGCCTTGTAACGTCGTCCCGGCCTCCGGCCCGCCGCGCCGAAACTGCAGAAGGTGAGAGTTATCCTGCCTGGATACAGTCCGAATCCTATCCAACCGCACTGTCTCTGTCAACTTTCCGGTCGATTCACAGGCGGACCACATCCCCCGTCTGCATCGACTCGGCAATCGCATCCAGAACTCGCATCTGCGCAATACTGTTCTCCGGCGAGATCCGGTGGGGCCGGCCGTCCTCAAGACAGCTGCACAGATGGTCCAACTGGTGCGTGAACTGATGTGTCGGCGGGAAAGCAATCGTCTCCACGCCGTTCGCCGAATGGTACGCCAGTGCCACGTCCTGGTTCTCGTTGTTCCATGCCTTGTCAATCCGCACAAGGCCCGCATCCCCGCAGATCTCCACATACTGTGAAGCCCAGCTGTCAAACCCGACCGACAACTGCGCCGTCCGTCCGCCCGAGAATGCCAGGATAATGTAGGCCGCGTCGTCTACCTCCACACCCCTCTTCTGCACTGCGAAGACCGTCTCAGGCTCCTCGTCAAAAATGAAGCGTGCCTGATGTACGTTGTAACAGGCCAGATCGTAAATCGCCCCCCCGCCCTTGGCCCGGTTCCAGCGCCAGTTGGTCTCGGGCCGGCGATTTCCGGGCGGAACGTTGGTGCAAAACGTGCTGCGAACGTTCAGCAATTCCCCAATCCCGCCCTGGCGAACGATCTCCTCCGCTTTCAGATGCATCGGATGATGCCGAAATTTGAACGCCTCTGCCACAAAAACGCCACGATCTCGACAGGCTGCCACAAATGCCTTGGCCTCTGCTGCACTTTGGGTGAACGGCTTCTCACACAGGACCGCCTTCACGCGGCCCGAAGCTGCCAGTTGGATTCCGGCCTCAGCATGCATTGCGCCCCACAGGCATATCACGGCAATGTCGTATTCCCCTGCATCGATCATCTCCTCCATTGAGGAATAGACATTGGGTACAGAAAACTGCTGCGTAAAGCGATCAAGAGCTTCCGGCGAGACATCACACACTGCCGTGAGCTCGGCCCTTTCTAGGTTTTCGCAAGCAGTTGCATGCCCGCGGGATATCCCACCGGTCCCCACCAGGGCAACACGAAACTTCCTCTTCGATCCGTTACTCACTTTCTGCTGTCCCTTTCATGTGGCGCCCGCGATTGATGCGATGGGAGAGCCAGGTTTCATCCGGTAACTGTCTCTACGCGCGGGCAGAAAATACGCCGCAACGGCCAGATGTGCTAACATTTCCCTCAACTGCCGAGTCGGAGGTCCCGTGCCTCCAGCTCGCAATCCAGGCAGTAAGGCTGCAAGCATTATCGCCCCAAAGAAAGGTTGACGCAATGAAAGTATTCGCAGGCGGAATCGCAACCGAAACAAACACCTTCTCCCCCATGCCGACAGGAATGCGCGACTACACCATCATCCGGCCCGAAGACGACGTCGAGAAAGGCACGAAGCCCGCCTTCGACCAGTTCCAATCGGATTCAGAGGCCCGCGGATGGGACTACGTCTTCGGATTGTCTGCCCATTCGCAGCCCGCCGGCATCACGACCCGCAGCACTTACGAAAGCCTGCGCGATGAGTTACTTGAAAGACTTGAAGCCGCCATGCCCGTTGACATCGTTCTTCTGGGTCTCCATGGTGCCATGGTCGCCGAGGGCTATGACGACTGCGAAACCGACATCATCGATCGCGTCCGCAAAATCGTCGGCCCAGACGTAAAGATCGGGGTCGAGCTCGATCTCCACTGCGACGTCACCCAGGACATGATCGACACCGCCGACGCCATCGTACTCTACAAAGAGTACCCCCATACCGACGTCGCCGCCCGCGCCTCAGACCTCTTCAACATCATCGCCGACGCCGCCGAAGGCAAGACCAATCCCACAATGGCCCTCTTTGACTGCCGCATGATCGGCCTCTATCTGACGCCCTACGAACCCCTCCGCAGCTTTGTCGATGAGTTACTCGAAATGGAAGGCAAGGACGGCATCCTCTCTATCTCGCTTGTCCACTGCTTCCCCTGGGGCGATGTCCCCACCTGCGGCGCCCAAGCCCTGGCAATCACAGACAGCGACCCCGACCAGGCCGCTCGCGTGGCTGAAGAGATCGGCCGCAGGTTCCATGGCATGCGCAAGGAACTTGACCAAACCCCTTACTCAATCGACGAAGCCTTGGAGCAGGCTCTGGCCGATCCAACCGGCCCCGTAGTTATTGCCGACCGCGCTGACAACGCCGGTGGCGGCGCCCCCAGCGACTCCACCTTTGTGCTCAAGGCCATGCTCGACAGGGGAATCGACAACGCCGGCATCGCCACCATGTGGGATCCCATCGCCGTCCAGGTTGCTATGTCAGGCGGCGTCGGATCGACCCTCGATCTGCGACTCGGCGGCAAAATGGGCCCCATGTCCGGTGACCCCCTCGACCTGACCGTCAAAGTATCCGCCATCGCCGAAGACATGTACCAGGAATGGCCGCAGCAGCAGGGCGACCCCATGCGCATCCCCTGCGGAGACTCCGTCTGCCTCAACTGCAATGGCATCGACATTATCGTCAGCAGCAAGCGTGGACAGCCTATGAGCCCGGACGTCTTCACAAACCTCGGCGTCGACGTGAAGAAAAAGCATATCCTCGTGGTGAAGTCGTCCCAACACTTCTATGCCGCATTTGCTCCGATCGCTTCACAGATCATCTACATGGCCGCGCCCGGCGCCGTCGCGCCGCGCTACACCGAGATCCCCTTCAAGCGCGTTGACCTCCACAAGTACCCCTGGGTCGAAGACCCGTTTGCCTGAGGCCGCGTTCCCTCCGCAACAGCAACCGGAAGAGACTTGGACGAACACCGAATGGCCGAAGTGAGCTACGCAAGAGAGTCCCTGGTCGCGGCCCTCCGTGATCGGGGAATCTCCTATCTTGCCCCCAGCGACGCACTCGCACGCGAGATGCCCGAATCACACGAGCAACTCCTGCGCGCGCTGCTGCATCAGGACGATTCAAGGTTGCGGCTCGCGATTATACCGCTCCTCCTCCGGCATCCAGGAATCTCGGCGTCTGTTCCCGAACTGGCTGCTAGCCTCGACGATGTTGCCTCGCTGGACCTGCAAACCCTGTATATGGCCGCCGTCTACCTGCAGCGAAACTGGCGGTCTCGCCTGAGCATCTACCTCGACGATATGACTCTGCTACCCGACCTGTTTTCTCACCATATGGGTCTGCCTCTGCCCGACGAACGATTTGGTAAGACCGGGCTGGTTGAACTGGCTGACGCGTGGCAAGCACGTTCGCAGTATCCTTTCGAACGGCTGCAAGCTCTTAACAACACGATTGAACTGTTCTTTGGGCAGTTGAAGTTGGAGAAGTCGAAACGTTCGCATGAGCCAGAGATGTGATCGCCAGGGCATCGAACGATTCCTCCGGAGCCTGGGGCCGCGCTTCACAAAGCCCGGACGACTCTACCTGGTAGGCGGAACGACGATGGTCTATGAAGGACTCCGCCAGCAAACTCTTGACATCACCATCAGCTTCGAAGTTGACGACCAGGATCGCAGCGCATTTGTGGAAGCAGTGCGCGTCTTGCAAGAACGGCTCTCTCTCAATATCGAAAAGACCTCCCCCGCTGATTTCATCCCGCTCCCGTCGGGCTACCGTGAACGAAGCCCCTTCATTGGCCGCTACGGACAATTGGAGGTCTTCCACTTCGACCTCTACAGCACCGAACTTAGCAAAATTGAACGGGGCACCGAGAGCGACTTTGCTGATGTGCTTTCGTTATTGAAAAGCGGGCGGATAGAATTCGCCGCCCTGGCAGGTTACTTAAAGGAGATAATGACCCGCTACGCAACTGAGAGTATCAAACAGGATCCCGTAGAGTATCGGAGGAAGTTCGAAATCCTGACAGTAATGTGGCTGACCCCTTCTTCTCCCGAATAGTAGTGAATCACCCCGTGGAGTTTACAGTGCCAGAGTCCAGCGGCAGATTGCGCAGCGGACGGGCACGATAGGGCCGCTCACTCAATGCCTGCTCATCCAGGTCGATTCCAAGGCCCGGCCTATCCGGAAGCGTTATGTAGCTGTCTTCTACCTCAAATGGCTGATCCGCAATCTCCTTCCCCACTTCCTCAAAGTTGACAAAGTACTCCGTGATCAGGAAATTCGGCATCCCCGCCGCCGCCTGCAGCGTGGCCGCCAGGCCAACCGTCGTGCTGTTGTAATTGTGCGGCGCCATCGCCACATGATAGGCCTCCGCCATCGCACCGATCTCTCGAAGCTCCAGAATCCCGCCGCAGTTGCAAACATCCGGATTGAGAATGTCCGCCGCCCGCCTCTCAAAGACCTCTCGAAACTCATTCTTGGTATAGAGCTCCTCCCCCGTCACGACCGGTAACTCTATCGAATGCCGCACCTCTGCCAACGCGTCCAGGTCTCGCGCCGAAACCGGTTCCTCGAACCAGAACGGCGCATAAGGCTCCATCGCCTGCGCCGCCCGCACCGCATGCATCGGCGCCAGCCGGCGATGTACCTCGACCAGAATGTCCACCTCCGGCCCCACCGCTTCGCGCACAGCCCGTACCCGCTCAACCGCCTCTTCTTCCTGATTACGGTCGATATAGGCCCGCCACCGGCCAGGAAAAGGATCAAACTTCAGAGCGGTGAATCCGCGTGCAACCACGGCCTTGGCTCGTTCCACCAGCTCCTCTGGGTCCTCATCCCCGCCCCAGCCATTCGCGTAAACACGCAACCGCCTTCGAGTTCGTCCGCCTAGCAAGTTGTAGACCGGCTGCCCCGCAGCCTTCCCCGCGATATCCCACAGCGCCTGTTCAATTCCGCTGATGGCGCAAAACAGTTCCAGGCTTCCTCGCTTCCCGGCAAAGTCCGAGTACGCCGAAAAGACAAACTGCTTGATATCGAACGGGTCCCGTCCAATCAGGTACCGGGACAGTTCATCCATCTGACGCCTGATGACGCGGTCCCGGTCCAACTGTGTGTACGCTTCGCCCCATCCGTAGATCCCTTCGTCCGTCTCTATCTTGACGAACAGCCAGTGCTTCGCCGAACCCGAATCCACCAGGAATGTCTTTACTGAATCAACTCTCATCTTGAACACCTTCTTCTTGTACGTGTCGGATAGCAGTCAACTCCAGTGCCACCGCCCATTCCCTGCAACTCTTTCCCCGTATCATCGAGTCGCGGCATCCGTTGCCAGTAGGAGTTTCCGTGCGGCGTCTTCTGCTAGCCCGCGTTTACAGCAGAACCAGACTTTTGCTCAGCCTTGTAGCGTCAATCGCAATCCGGTACCGGAGTAACCGAAGGCAATTGTGGCGAGAGCTCTTTACCCTCGGTTCAAGAGCTAAACATATTGCAGCAAGAACGATTCTAAGGCATTGGCGAAGGGCCCGGTCAGGTTGTGCTCATGCACTTCAGCCCGAAAGTCCACCTGGTCCTCTGCCCCATAAAATCGATACACCTGCCGCGTCAGCCTTTCGAGCTCGCTAAACCCGCTCATCGGCCACCACTGGTCGCCTAGGTTGGCCCGCACCAGCAGCGGGCGCGGTGCGATCGCCGCATGCAGGTGTTGAATATCGCAAACATTCAAAATGCCGAAAGGAAATGGCGACGAGTCCGCATTGGCGAAATACGACGCCATCTCGACCATATGAATCTCAAACGTAGTAGCCGCGCACAACGGCGCCGCCGCGCAGAATCGTTCATCCAGCGCCGCCACCAGCCAGGTATCCATGCCGCCCTGGCAGAGCCCGGAAATAGCCACCCGGCTCTCGTCAACGTCGGCCCGCGCCCGCAAGTATTCCCCGGCCCGCATCGTCTCTGCCGCCCGCAGGCCCAGCTGACTGATCCCCATGACATCGCCCATGCCCATCAGTAGCGACATCCCCATATCCGCCTTGTCCTTCATCGGCGAAGTTTCACCAAATGGAGCGTGGTCCAGCACCAGCACGACGTATCCCTGCTCAGCCATCCGTACTGCGAAAGCCTGATACGCAGGCTTCCACTTGTCCTCCGGCCAACCGGGATTCCACACCAGTCCCGGCATCGGCGTCGCGGGCGGTTGCGAAGGCAAAAAGACGAACGCAGGGATAGCGTAGTCCTCGTCGACATAGACGTCGACCCGCTCGCAAACAGTGTCCGAACTGACCTGAAAATGAGCACGAACCAAACTATCTCGTAAAGGCGGAAACTCAGGAATACCTATGGTCCCGGGCAATTCGGCCCTGAGCACGGCCCGAAATGACTCCCAATCAGTCTGGCTCTCGAAATCCTTTGGCAATTCCCCAGCCTTCTCCATCACCTTCTTCTGCAGCCAGCGAATGGAATTCGTTTTCTGGCCCAGTGGCTCCCCCAAAGCTTTCGAACGGTCCACTGTCCCATTCTCGGACAGAGTCGATTCTTGAATGGCTGGTCTGTATGCGGTCATTTTCTGTTCCTTTGTTTATGGAAGGCAGAACTGGTCTGCCTTGAGGTCGGTAACAAACCCATGTCCCGGTGCATGCGTGATCATCAGTTCAGGTTTCGCCAACAGTGCCGCTTGCTGTGGCGTTACACCGCAGGCCCAGAATACCGGCATAACACCTTCTGGAATCTTCCCCACAGGATCGCCGACGAGAGGAGATGTCAGATCGGCGCCGATCTCATCTGGGTCGCCAACGTGTATCGGCGCCCCGTGATTGAATGGATACCTGCTGGTCAACTGAGTGGCGATGATCGCCTGGCTCGGCGACATCCAGCGCATAGTCACCACCAGCGAGCCCCCAAATCTGCCCGCGGGCACAGTTGGCAGATCCGTATTCAATACCCAAACTTCCTTCGACTTTGGGACGCCCGCACGCTCCAGTGCGTCGTCAAACGTGAGGCTGGAGCCAATCAGAAACGCTACGCTGTCTTCTCTCCAAAATTCGCGAATTTCTCCCAATTCCTCACTTCGTATGCCGTCTCGAAAAATAGCGTAGCGCGGCAGGTCCGTTCGCAGGTCGGCTCCCGGCGCACTCAGCCGCGGCTCGGGCACCCCGCAGTCTGTAACCTCAACCAGAGGGCAGGCCTTAGGATTTCTCTGACAATACAACAGAAATTCGTATGCCTCGGGCTCTGCCAGTACAACCAGGTTGCACTGAACATAGCCGGGAACCTTGAATGCCGTTGTACCGGTCCACTCTCCCCGGCGCATGGCCAGCCTTGCCTGCTGTGCCCCATTCAAAGCATTTTCTTCAACCATGGGAGCGGCCTGAAGTACTCTCCAACGAACCTGGTGGACACTACCGAGACGTTACCGACCGCTCAGGCCTGTGAGAACGATCCCCTGCATAAAGTATTTCTGTGAGAAGGCGAACAACATGATGACAGGAATTGTGATCAAGGTCGAGGCCGCCATCATCGCACCCGTGTTCCCAGGCCCTGCCTGGGAACCGGCCAGCACCATCTGGATTCCTACTGCCACCGGCAGTTTCTCGGTCGTATTGATAAAGACCAGGGGCGACATGAAGGAGTTCCAATTGAATATCGCCGTAAATACGACCACGACGGCCAGCACCGGTTTCAGGTTCGGCAGCAGAATCTGCCAGAAGATCCGCAGATTTGAGGCCCCATCGATCTTGGCCGCCTCATCCAGTTCAATCGGAATCGTTCGAAAGAACTGACGCAGCAGAAAGATATTGAAAGCCCCACCCCCCAGGAAAAAGGGCAAAATCAGGGGAATCCACGTGTCAATCCAGCCAAAAAAGCGCATCAGAGCAAAGCGAGGGATGATGAGAACGCTCTCCGGCACCATCAATGTTGCCAGCACGACTGCAAACCAGACATTCCGGCCCACAAAGTGAAGGCGGGCAAAGCCAAATGCAACCAGAGAAGCGGACAACGTAGCCCCAAGAGTGGCTGAGATTGTAATGACGAGAGAATTGAAATACCAGATTTCAAACGGGTTTGTAATGAAGAGTCGCTGGTAGTTCTCGATTGTGATGGGGTCGGGGAACCACTGCGGTGGAAAACGGAGGATGTTGCCGCGAAACTTGACCGAAGTTGACATCAGCCAGTAGAGCGGAAAGACAGCAACGACCGCCAGCGGGAACAGATAAATGTGGGTGAACAATACGAACAGACGCTCCTTCAGCGTCCTCTTTCTCTCCTCCGGCAGGGCCGTGCCCATAGCCTCAGCGTTACTCTGACTCATGTCGCTGGAACTCTCTAGTTCTCGTAGTAAACCCACCGGCCGGACAGCCGAAACTGAATGAGCGTAAAAAATACGACAATCAGGAACAACACCCAGGCCAAGGCCGACGCATAGCCAAACTGCAAGTCCTCAAACGCCGATCGGTACAGATACAGGACATAGAACAGGGTCGAATGTTGGGGGCTGCCATTGGTCATCAGAAAACCGGCGGTGAAGATCTGAAAAGAACCAATTATCCCCAGAACAAGGTTGAAGAATATGACCGGAGTCAGCATAGGTATCGTGACAAACCGGAACCTGGCCCACCACGCCGCGCCGTCTATGCTGGCTGCTTCAAATAACACCTCAGGGATACCTTGCAAGCCCGCCAGGAAGATCACCATCGTGCCGCCAACGCCCCACAGGCTCATAAAAATATATGCAAGTTTTGCGTACTGAGGTAGATAGATCCAGCGCTGCCTGGGAAGGCTGATCGCGTCAAATACTGCGTTGAGCAGCCCGAATTCCGGGTTGTAAATCCACATCCACAAATAAGCCAGGCCAACCGCAGGCACAATGCTTGGGATGAAAAATGCGACCCGGTAGAAGTTTATGCCCCATACACGTTGGTTGATCACCATGGCAGCGGCCAGCGCAACAGTCAGCTGCAGGGCCACCGCAATAAACGTATAGTAGAAAGTATTGTATAGGCTGGTATAAAACAGTTCATTGCCAAACATCTCCTGGTAGTTATCCAGACCCACCCAATTTGGCGGCCCGACAAACTTCCAGTCAACAAACGAGAGACCAACTGCGCCCAGAAGCGGCCCCGCTTCAAACAAAAAGAATCCAACCAACCAGGGCATGATAAAGAGATAGCCCCCAAAATTCTTTCTGAGCTGGACGCGAAACCGGCCCCCGCGTAATGTTTGGTTGGGTGAGACCGCTGCTTCAAGGTTTTCCGACATTACGAGGCTTACATGGGTTGGAGCAGAGTGCGTTGCTCTCTTGGAAGCAACTGCCGACTGTCATACGAAGAACGGAGAAAAGTCTGAAGCCGCGTGACCCGGGATCGGTCTTCAGGGGGCCCATCTTGAGAATTGAGCCGGATCGTGCGCTTCAAAGGAGGTTGCGCGGGCCGGCGAGGCCAGCCCGCGCTGGAATTAGACGTCTACATACTGGAACTGCACACTCGGACCGTCTTCTCCTTCAGAACGCATATCCTCTTCACTGTGACCGGTCCCATTTCGCAATGCGGGCGAGAATCCAATGGCGAGCAAATCTCGGGCGGATTCCCCCATCTTGCCGCGTAGTTCACCGCAGAAGATGCTGCAACCGGCTGCAAGGACATCCGGACAACTTGATTCGTAGAGCAGCCACGCGCACAGTCTAACTGCCAAACTCCTCAAGGTCCTTCATACCCAGTTCAATCTGTTCCTGTACCTCCGGCTCCACCGCCGCGATCAGTTCCTGGGCATTGGTCTCCTCTCCGACAATCAGCACGTCATGCACCTTTGGAGTCCAGATGTCGCGGTTGACGATGAACCAGCGCGGGAAGTGAGGATTGACAACATCAGCATAGTCGAGAGCTTGCAGGAACGGCTCGCGCGGCATCTTGAGCAGCTCTTCGGTTACATAGTCAAGGCCCGGTGCGTGCGTCAGCAACAGGTCGGCATGCTTGTCCAGCATGGGCGCTGCGTAACCCAGGCCGACGTTCAGGTCGTCGCCTTCCTCGACCATCCAGCGCGCGAATTCCAGCACCGCCTCTGGGTGTTCAGACTGCTGCGAGCAGGCAATCGGGATCCCATGGGCCCACTCCTTGGGCTCCTTGAACATCGGTAGCGGGTGCGGCGAAGGTGTCCACTGGCCATACGAAGCTTCTACCAGCCGCGCCGGCCACGTCAGCCACGCCATATCCATCGCCACCTTACCGGTCCAGAAACTAATGCCCGCCTGGCTCTCTTGGGGCGTCGGCGCCGTCTTGTGGACATTGAAGTTGTCGTAAGCCCACTGCACTACGTCTGAGGCCTCATCTTCGTCCATCAGCCATTCCGTCCACCCTTCGTCGAAGGCCAGACCCCCGTTTGACTGGACTAGGGCGTAACCGGGGCCCCCACCTAGGATACAGCAAGGAATATTGATTCCCAGCTGCTCGGCGTTTCCGTCGCTGTCGCGCTTGGTAAGCGCTTGCGCAATCTCGGTTACCCTTTCCGCCGTCCATGAAGGATCGCCCCAATTCACAGGAGGCAGATCGATACCCGCCTCTTCGAACATCTCCTTGTTGACCCAGGTTCCCATAATCTGGATCAGGTGCGGAATCCCGTATACACCGCCAACATAACTGTGACTGTACTCGGGAATGATGTCCAGCACCAGTCTGATCGAAGAGTCCTCGGGCTCCAAATCGACCAGCGGTTTCAAGTCTCGCAACCAGCCCGCGAAAATCCATCCGCCCCAAAGACGGTGGTCGCACCAGATCGCATCCGGCGCATCGCCGCCGGCGAAGGAGGTCTCGACTTTCGTGAAATAACCCATGTAGTCCGTGATGATGCGCACAGAGCAATTGATGCCCATCCCATCGCCGCGGTCCGTGTTGAACACCTCTACAGTCTCTTGCTTGAGCTTGATTTCGGCATCGCCGCCAGCCCAGGTAGACCACACGATCTCTCTCACTTCAGCCGCTGGCGCCGCGGAATCCCCGTCATCAGTCCCAGCACCCGGTGCCGCGGGCACACAGGCCGCTACCGCCATCGCACCAGCGCTAACGCCTGTCAGACGCAGAAACGACCTCCGACTCACGTGCTTTTCTTGTAAAGACATTCGTCTGCTCTCCTTTCTTGGGTGAACCCCGGAACGCTTCACAACTTTCTTCCCAAAATACGACAGTGGATAGCGTGTGTAGCAAGGCCTCTACGCAATACGCGTTGCAGAATGGAGCGGTCAATCGGGGAAAACACGCGCAATTTCGGACAGCTTCGTCGCTGCGTCTGAGCGATGCGTCAGTATACTTCAGGAGTAATTACCAATGCAACCATATTTTCTTGTCTCCACTTGAGGAGCTTATGGTTACTTGTGCAAATGCCCACGAGCAAAGGCAGACACTATGGCGCCTGTCACGATTGACCCTGACGAGTTCTGGAGCGCGACCATATGCGTCGCGAACACATTTCGCGACGTTAAGCATTCTTTGAATTCAGTCTACGCCTTGGGGAATAGGATGCGACTCAACCGTTTAAGTGCCAGTCGCCGGCCAGCTGAGTGCAAGTGAAACGTTCCAGAAAAGGCAGCGGACGGGACCGCAGGCCAATATGCAGTCCCCACTCAATGCCATCGCCGGCCCGGTCGTCCCGAAAGTCATCCGCACGATAAGGACCCGGCGCCTGCGGCGGCCTGACCTCAGCAATACGCCGAAAGTGAACGCCATCGCGACTGTATTGAAGCGTCCCACCCTCAGGGCCGTTCGGCTGAACAAGCGCAGCTAACCCCTCGCCCTGCCGCCACACACAGACCTCGTGCCCGCCTTCGATCAGAGGATTCTCCGGCACCTTCCGGTACGGTCCCGTGGGTTGCTCAGCGACCGCAAGCCCCATCCTGGTCTCACGCGGGCTGAGCCCCATCTCCCTACCCTTGTAGTACAGCCAGAACAATCCATCTCGCACAATCAAACAAGCGTCATCAACACGGTGACTGTCCCAACTCCCTTCTGGCCCTGTACGCAACACGGGATTCTCTTCGTATTTCATCCACGGCCCACCCGGTGAACTGGCACTGGCAACGCCAATGGCAGTGAGCGCCTCTTCCGTGTAAGGTTTCTCCACCGATGTATAGAAGAGGAAATAACGACCTTCAGCAACCAGTATGTTAGGCGTGAATACGCTCTGCTCGTCCCACTCGCCCGGCGCGCCTCGCGGAATGGCCTCGCCTTGCTCTTCCCAGTCTATTCCGTCCTCAGAAATCGCGTGCCAGACCGTGGCGTCGTACCCGGACGGGCCAAATGGTGTCCTCGTGTACCAGACATGGTACACGCCGTGCGCACGGACAATGCAACTGGGATCCCGCCTGGTGACGCCCGGTTCGTAACCCAACCCTGCTGCCTCGCTGTACTCGAACTCGATTCTTAGTTCACCGCTCACATCAAGGTTCTCCCGCTACGCCCCCGGCCAGCCTGCTTCGCGAAGCGCCATTGCCGGCGGCAAGGCGCGACAAAGGCAGTCTGCCAGCATCGCCTTGAGGTCCGCGTAGGCGTCTTCCGCCGCCAGGCCCCTCATCTCCCAGGGGTCATTCAACGTGTCGAAGAGTTGGTCTTCGTTACCGTCGGTGATGTAAAGATGGCGCTCTGTACGCAGGCCGCGACTGCCTTTCCGAAACTCGGGATCATCCTGTCGCGTGTTGAAGTGGAGTACGTAGCGAGCACCCGTCCCGTCTCCCGACAGAATTCCCTTCGAAAGATCTGTGCCCCTTACGCCGTCCGGCGCCTCTAAGTCGCACAGTCCAGCCAATGTAGGGAAGATGTCGATCAGGCCGACCAGCATTTCGCTCTCTTCGCCCTTCGCGATCCGCCCCGGCCATGACAGAACCAGTGGGACCTGGGCCGATTCCCGGTAGAAGACACCTTTGCGAAGCCTGCCATGCGAGCCGAGCATGTCGCCGTGATCGGAGCAATACACTACCAGCGTTTTGGTCAAGATACCCTCTGCTTCAAGTGCCGCCAACAACCGCCCAATCTCGGCATCGACCGCACTGATGTGGGCATAATACTGGCCATACTGCTCCTGTAGAGTCATTTTGACGTGATTGCGATGAGCTCCCGCCGGCACCAGCTGCTCGCCAGTCGACAGAGCCTCAGGTACGTTCTCGCGGATAGACAAGGTGCCACTCTCATATAGTCCCAAAAACTCTGGAGGCGCATCATCGAGAGGCGGATGGGGCGGGTTCAGACTGAGGAATAGGAAAAACGGCCTGCGCCTGTCCCGCTGCCCTAGGAACGTCAACGCCTCATCTGTCATCAATGTAGCGTTGTAGCCGCGCGTGGACACAGCCTCGCCGTTCCTTTCGTCATAGCGCACACTATCCCAATGGCGATTGGTCTCGGTCCACACGCTCATCTTCTCGAATCCGTGACGGCCCGGACCCGCTGGAATGAATCTGTCGTTGCCGTCAATCGTCTCTTGCGGCCCTGCGTGAAGGTGCCACTTGCCTATGAAGAATGTCTGGTATCCCCCTCGCGCAAAGACATGCCCCAGGGAGTTCCTTGACGGCCCCAGTTCAGAAAGATTGCTGAAGACGCCTGTGTCGCTGGGCCAGCGGCCGCTCAACAGCATGGCCCGAGCAGGGGAGCAAAGCGGGAAGTTGCTGTAACAGTTGGAAAATGCCGTGCCCTCACTCTGCAATCTTTCCATGTTTGGCGCAATGACCTCGCAACCGTCCGCGCCTGGCATGGAACACTGTCGATGCTGGTCGCTGAGTATAAACAACACGTTGGGACGGTCGGTCATCAGCCTGGAGACTTCTCGTTAATGGCTGGCATCTGCAGGAGGAGCTAGCAGCTCACAGTCAAATCGAACAATATACAGTCGACCTTTGCAGCGTTCTTGTGTGACACCCCAACTGATGCCGCGCCCGTAAGCAGTATCCGCAAATGCATCCGGATCGTACGGCCCACAGCCCGTGTGGACGTACTCGAGCGAAGCCGCTCGCTGAAAGTGAATCCCGTCATCCGCATACTGTACCGTGAATCGTTCCGGCCCGGCGTTATCAACCAGTGCCCCTACACCTTCCCGGTGCGGCCAGACGCAGACAGTGTGACCACTTCCCAGCACCGGGTTCCCCGCGTGTTTGTGGAATGGGCCCGTTGGATCGTCGGCGATTGCCAGCCCCCACTTCGTTTCGTCCGGCCGCAGCGAAGGGCTGCGTCCCTTGAAATAAAGCCAGTACTTGCCGCCCCGCACGATCACATGCGTATCGTCAACAAGCAGAGAGTCATACTGTTCCGAATCCGGGCTGGGGCTGAGGATCGGGTTTTGTTCGAGCTTGCGCCAGGGGCCGTCCGGACTGTCGGCAGTGGCAACGCCAATATGCCGCAGTGTACTGTGTGTGCCGAACGGTTCGGCGTCGGACGCGGCCGTGTAGTAGAGGTGGTATTGCCCCTTGACAGCCGCGACATAGGGCGTGATGACACCAAAGCTGTCCCAGGCTCCGGAGTCACCCTTCTCCAAAGCCTGTCCGCGGTCTATCCAACTGTAACCGTCGGCAGATGTGGCGTAATAGATCGTCGACGCATAAGGATGGACACCCGCTGCGCGTTGCGTATACCAGACATAGTAGACCTCTCCCACCCTGATTACATTGCTGGGATCCTGTCGGTCCACATCCGGGTCATACCCGATGCCTGTCAACTCAGTTGACCGATAGTTGGGAGTACGCAGTTCAGTCGGTATATTGTCCACAAATGGGTCCTCTTTTGACGCAACTCGTGCGAAGACGTAATCGTGAGTCTCTTGCCCATAACGACTCTGCGTGCTTCCACAAGGAAGATCACACGGGCCGCAATTTACAAGCTGCGGTTTCCAGGTGAGTACGCGTGATTCTCTCCACCGATCTGCCAAACGCCTCGGAATAGCGACCGGCGCTTCGGAGGCATTGCCTCGATGATCTCGTGATCCAGATTCAGCCGGTGCCACTGCGCCCACAATGAATTGTAACAGTTGAAAACTGCGCAACGCGGATTGTCGGGATTGGTCCAGTCATTGGCAGCATGCAGCAGGCTTTCGGTAAAAATCACCGCGGAACCAGCCGGGCAACTGTAGTCCTCCATCATCTCCCGGATGCTGTCCTCCCACGACGAATCGCTGACATTGGGTCGGTAACGGTCCGGCCCGCCATAACTGAAATGGGCCTTGTGCGACCCGCTGAGAAACGAAGTGCCTCCCTGCCCGGCCTTCACCTCCTCTAGTTCCCATACCACACGCGTCAGACCAGCGAATATCTGTCCTCCCGCCGCCTGATAGCGCATCGCATTGGCCTGTTGCGGCGGGCGCACCACGTGCGGCATCCCGCCGTCCCTCCGCTCTTTCTTTCTCCAGCCAGGAGGCCGGACAGTGACAAAAGAATTCTCGCAGCGAAAGGCGTAGTAGTCGTCCGCCAGAAACGGTTCCTCTGCCAGGATCTCACTCAGGATGCCCACAATGGCCGGGTGGTCAAGCAACGTCTGCAGTGAACCTTGAAACGACTGACTGGGATTGGTGGCCTGCTGCTGCCTGACCATGTCAACCCCGTACGCCTCTGCCTTCATCGTCCGGATTTTCTCTTGTGAAAGGACGCCCGGCAACAGGATCCAACCGCGCAAATCAAAGAAAAACTTCTGTTCCTCAGTCATTGGAATTGGGTCAAAACTTGAGGATTTCATTCTGTCTCTCCATATCCAATTTAATGGTCACAACCGGCCTTGTCTGACCGCCATCCCGAACGACTATCCCTTCACCCCGGAAAACACGATGCCCTGAATGAAGTATCGCTGGCCGAAAAAGAACATCACGATTATCGGTATCGTGAAAGCGGCGGACGCAGCCATCTGCAAATTGTAGTGCACCTGCGTATCCGTAACGAAGTAGCGCAGCCCAATTGCCGCAGTAAACTTGTCCAGATCATGCAAATAGATTAGTGGACCGATAAACGCGTTCCAATGATGTTGGATCGAAAACAGCGCCACGGTCGCCAGAACCGGCTTGCTCAGTGGCAGCATGATGCGCCAGTATATGCCGAAGACACTCGCGCCATCGATTCGGGCAGCGTCATCCAACTCTGACGGCAGCCCCATGAAGAACTGCCGCATCAGAAAGACATAGAAGGGGCTGGCAAACCAGGCAGGCACGATGAGCGGAAGATATGTGTTTACCCATCCCAACTTGGAAAAGAGAACAAATCGGGGAATCATCGTAATTTGCCCCGGAAGCATGATCGTTAGCAGGAGCGCAAAGAAGACGGCATCCCGGAAGCGCCACCGCAGCCGTGAGAACGCAAATGCCCCCAGACTGCTGCTGACCAAACTGCCGAGAGTTGCGCCGGTCGCGATAATCACTGTATTCAGGATAAAGCGACCAAACGGTAAGGCAGTAAGTGCCTTCGGGTAGTTTTCCCACAGGATTGGCTTCGGGATCCAGATCGGTGGAAATGCGACCAGTTGAGCTTGAGGCTTGAGCGAACTGGAAATCAGCCAGATGAAGGGTATCGAGACCAGGATGGCGCCGGCGATCAGGACCGCATAGAGGACAACTCTGCCCGCGACATATCTTAGCCTGTACGGGTTCGAAAGTACTTCCCTTAGTGTAGCTACTGGTCTCACTGGGCGGTACGGAAAAGTCTGCGCCATGTCACGTCACCTCGAATACCTTACCACGTCAACGGTTTCCTTCGTAGTAGACCCAGGCGGTCGACGAACGGAACACCAGCGCTGACAGCACAACAATGTAGAGGAAGAGTATCAATGCCAGGGCAGAGCCGTACCCAAGGCGGAAATACTCGAACGCAGTGTGGTACAAGTGCAACATGTAGAACAACGAAGCATTATTGGGCCCGCCTTGGGTCATCACAAAAGCAACGACAAATACCTGCAGGCCCCCGATAATGCCCATGACCAGGTTGAACAGAATCAATGGCGTCATCATCGGTATCGTCACGTTCAGAAGCCGTTGAAACGCATTGGCTCCGTCAATCGAAGCCGAGTCGTATAGATCGGTTGGAATCGCCTGCAGACCAGCAAGGTTTATCAGCATTCCGCCGCCTACGCCCCAGAGACCCATTACGACGAATGCAGGTAGCACCCAATTGGGGTCCCCAAGCCAGTCTGGAGCCTGAATCCCCACCATCGCCAGCCCAATGTCAAGCAGGCCGAATCGTCTCAGGAAAATCCAACGCCATAACGCCGCGACCGCTACCAGTGGCACGATGGAAGGCAGATAGTAGAGCGTGCGCATCAGTGCTTGCCCGCGAATCTTTTGGTTGAGCAGCAGCGCCAGCAGGAAGCCCGTCACCAGATTCAGGGGAATGGAAACAAAGGCAAAAACGGTTGTAATGCGCAGCGATAGCAAGAACAAATCATCCCGAAAGAGAATCTCTTCGTAGTTGGCAAGACCGATCCACTGCGGTGGCGTTACGCCGTTCCACTCGGTGAATGCGATCAAAACTGAAGCGGCCATCGGCCCAATGTCAAACGCCACCATGCCGATGATGGCAGGCAACGCAAACAGCCAACCGTATAGAGCTTCCCGCTGCCGGTTGGTCTTGAGAAAGGAGATCATCCTACTTCATCCCTGATGCACTGTTCATCAGAAATAGCAGCCCCCGATGCCGGCCCCGCAAGGGAACGGCGAATGAGCCCCCTGAACCCATGCCCTTCGATATTGCCCACTCCCCGAAGGGCAACGTTCGCCAGGAGCCCGCAATCCCCATCAATGGACACCCAGGGCAATTAAATCTCGAGGCGGATGCGGAAAGTCCTGAAGTATCAGCTCTTCCAGGAGGCGGTCACGCAACGCGCGACGCGTTTCGGCATGGCCGGATTCTCCGGCCAGGTTTCGCGCCTCGTCTACATCGTCGCCCATGTGAAATAGCTGTTCCCCAGCCCCGCCCGGATAGAGCGTGTAGCGCCACTCCTCTGTTCGTACGGTACGCGCCCAGTTCAACGGCGTCCGGCTGTCAATGTTGTTGTAGCTTTCGACATATACAGCGTCTCGCCACCCGGCAGGCTCCTCACCCCGGCACCAGGGAAGCAAAGACCTGCCTGGGAGGCTCGGATCCGCCACATCCAATGTGTGAGGGCCTCCAACTGGCACCTGCGGCTGCGGCAAGCCCGCCAGCTCCAGAACTGTGGGGACAACGTCCTCATGCTGGACAAGTGCCCTGCACTCTTGGCCCTGCCGGACTCCTTTCCCAGCCACAACTAAAGGAATACGGATACAGGCATCATAGTGTCGTTCACCCTTACCAAAAAAACCGTGATCGTAGAGCAGATCACCATGGTCCGAAAGAAAGAAGAGAACAGTCTCGTTCCATTGGCCCGAAGCCTCCAGGGCGTCGAGCAGCAGTCCCAACTGATGGTCCAAATGGGCGACATCAGCCAGATACAGATGGCGGCGGTCGCGCCAGGCAACCGGATCGATGTGCAAGCCGTTCGGCGTAAAACAGTGCGGTGCAAGGGGATCGTCCTGCCATTCGGGCAGCACAGGTCGCGGGATCGCGGAACGGTCTATCCGGTCCACATACGCTGCTGGTGGACACGATGGCGCGTGCGGTTGCACGTAGCTCACATGGGCGAAGATCGGACGGTCCCGGTCGGCTTCCGCCAGAAAGTTTAGGGCGTGCCCGCTTATCCACGACGTCTGGGACAGTTCCTCCGGAAATGGCAAAACGTAATATTGGGCTGTCCCCCGGGGAAAGTCAGCCGTCCCCCACTTAAACTCTTTCCGGATCCTCCTGATACGGCTCGCAAGGTCGGTCTTCTTTGCGCCGTATGCGGCGAAAGCTGGTATCGACGTAGGCCAGGCAGTTGCCAGAGCGGCCCCGTAGTGCTCTGGATGCTCTCGCTCCACCCAGTCAAGCCACGCCCCACCGCGCGGGTCCTCCGTATTGTAGACCACGTCAAACCCGTACTTCCGAAAGTCGACGTCGAATCCACTGTAGTGGGGTTCGAAATGCAGCTTGCCGAAGGCCCCCGTCTGCCAGCCGGCCGCCTGTAGCGAATGCATCACCGTCGGCAGCTCCGGATTCAGGCGGTACCCGTTCTGAAGAACTCCGTGCCCGCGGCTTGTCAACCCGGTCGCCAACGTAGCCCGGGCGGCGCAGCAGACTGGATTGCTGGCATACGCGTTCGTGAATGTAGTGCCTGCCCGACGCAAGCGGTCCAGATTGGGCGTCGGGCAGGCCAAGGCGGAACCCCCCTCTAGCCATTTGGCCGAGAGCTGGTCTACCATGAACAGGACGATGTTCAAGCGGCTGAGATTCCTTCGATCCCACCCCAAATCATGGGCAACATGTCGCTCTGGGCGAGTACCACCTAGCTCCTCTCAGCAAATATCTCTTCCAGCTTCTGCTGAGCGATCTCGATCCCCTCAGCAATCGTTCGGTCGCTGTTTTCGACTGCAGGCTGGAACAACTCCGAACTGACCGCTCTGCCAATCTCTCCGCCAAATGGCAGCCGCAGGTCCGGGCGGACATGACCGTAGTCGATCAAAGTCGGCAGAATGGTCGCGTGAGGCGCTAGCACCAGTGCCGCTTCGACGAAATGTTCTCGTAAACTATACCTGGCAGGCGACTGCAGATTCTCCGCGAAGACCCTGCCAGCATGGGAAGGATCGGTTATCCACCTTACCAGTTCCCATCCTCCCTCAGGGTTTTCGCTCCCATTCACGACCTGGAATGAAATGGGAATCACCTCTGCCGCGCGTCCGGCCGGTCCGGCCGGCACGTGCCAGAAATCCCAATCCACGACAGCCTCGCGCATCATGAAATTCCAGGTTCCGATGCCGTGAATTGCGTGCGCAATGCGACCCGAAGCCAGCATCGGTCGCAGCCCGCCAAAGGCTTCGCCGTATTCGCCGGTCAGTACGACGTCAGCCTCATACAGACTCTTCAAGAAAGTGAGCGCTTCCAGGTTGGTGTCCGAGTCGAGAATCGGTTGCTGGTCGTTGTCTTCGTCAAGGACATCGCCTCCCCAGGCCCACATGAACACGAAGTAGCGCTGCTGGTTTGCCAGGGCTATCTTCTTGTCCGCAAACTCGCCCGTAGCGATCAATGGTGCCGTTTCACCAAAATCCTGCCATGTCCACATGTTCCAATCTGGATGCGGAACACCCGCCTCGTCATACAGAACCGGCACAGACACAAACGCTTGAATATTGATCGACCAGGGAATCCCGTACATTACGCCGTCGACAGACGCACCCTTGATCGACAGCTCTGGAAAATCGTCAATCTGAACAATATCGGCGTCCCGTTCAATATAGCTGTCCAGGGCAAGAAAGGCCCCCGCCGGCGCCAGGGCGATGAACGCATTTGGAGCCCAGTAGCCGCAGTCCGGTGGCGTGCCTGCCGAAACCAGTGTCTGCAGCTTCTGCGTCGACTCCCTGTTCGTGGTCTGAATGAGAGTCAATTCGTACTGGGGATGCGTTTCGTCCCATTCCTCCAACAGTTCAATGATGAAAGGCGTGTCGTTTGCAGTCCAGATGTTGACAAACTGTACCTCAGTCGGCGCTTCGTCAGGAGAAGCGCCCTCGGTCATCGAGTCAGTCTCGCTCGGAGCAGCTGCCGGCACACAGGCAACAACCGCGGTTCCGGCGGCCCCCGCGGCCGTAATTCGCAGGAAATCACGTCGGGTCAGCTTTGAGTTTCTCATGTCTCCAATCTCCTTGGTTACTAAGCAAAGTTGACGTGGAATCGACTGCTCAAGTGAAGCGCATCAGACCGGTCTCGGGGAAGAATACATACTGCAAGAATGTGCAGCGCAGAGGAAAGTTGGCCTGATCATAGTTGTGAGCAAACTTGGTGTCAAACTGGAAAAACGAACATGATTTCTGCATGCTGGGAAAACCAGGAAACCAGTGCCGATAAGCACATTCACGGATAGGCCAGCAAATGGCACTACTCAGGCAGAAAAGACCAGCACTTTTGGTCGACGCCAACTACCTCTGGCCCCGAAAATCCATTTGCCAGTTACAGATGGATAAGCTAAATTCAGTTTGCCAACTGATTCTGTCAGTCACTCTGCGACTCCAAGTAGCCGCTCTCCACTTGGTAGCTGTTTGCTCCTTAAAAAGGCTGGCATAGCGCAGGCAACACAGGAGAAAAAATTGCAGTTCAGCAGCTCCCCACTTTGGCGAGTGTGCTAATGGGCAAGAATTGACTGTAGTTGCCCTTAAACATATTTGCCGATGAGTAACGCGGCAACCCTTTCGGCTCGATGCTGGCCCAATGAAATAGTGCAATGACTGCACTTAGCGCTGAATGATAACGACAAGATTGGAAAGGAATGTCCGATGAAAAGTGCCCTCCTCACACTCCTGTTAATTGCATCGCTCCTCTTGGTCCCGGCAACTGGCCTTGGCGCGACGCCAAACCAGCAAGACCCCTCCGAACTGCCCATGAGCGTCACCGTGCTGGGCTACGGCGCTGCATCGGCCGCGCCGGACAGCGTCAACGTTAACCTGTACATCGGTGAGCAGCCCTCTTACGGTCCTGCAGGCCCCGAACTCTCCTTCGTAGAGCCCTCTGACCTTGAGGAAGTAAGTGAATTCCTGGTCGAACACGGAATTGATGTCGAAACCATCGAGATAAACTACCTCAGCCGAAACTATGCCTATGGACCTTCGAGTTTCGCAGGTGAAGTTGCCTTTTCATTCAACGAATTGGACCGGCTGCTTTCTCTGATGCAGGAACTCGTGGACGAAATGGAGGGTAGGCGAGGGCCAACGATTCAAGGCGCCAACATGGTATTCAGTGTCGACGACTGCGCCGCCCTGGAGTTGGAGGCAATGCGTGCGGCCCTCGAAGACGCACGACAGCGTGCGACGAGAATGGCCGGCCTTCTGGACATGTCGCTCGGCCGCGTCATTTCAGTCTCAGAAGACGTTTCCCCCGTCGGCGCCATCCGACCGGCTGGCGGCTGCATTTCCCATGCAGGGCAGACAGCCACCGGCGGCTACTATCTGATGGGAACCCCCGGTTCACTCGCCAACTCCCCGTCAGAGGTTGAAGTGGCAATCATGCTTAAGGCCACATTCGCTTTGGAAAAGTAAGAAGAGGCTAGCGCGCGGCTGGACTCTGCCTATTTGGACTGCGTGCGTCTCGTCTGCGATCCGTCCTTCCTCAGGCCCGTGAATGCATCAGGGTATCCTCAGGGAATGATGCGATGCCGTTCGCTGTGCGCACAAATACTTCCTTCGACTGAGACCGTTAGGAGCTGCCGATGAACGAACGCGAGAAATTCATGTTCGACCTGCAAGGCTTTCTGAAGGTCGAGAACTTCCTCACGCCTCGTGAAGTGCGGATGCTGAACGATGCTTTTGACGCCAACTGGGACAAGGCGATTCCCGATCCCAATTCACACGCCGAAGGTGACATGGAGGGCAAAGTGGAGCGCGAATTCTTCGAAGGCATGTTGACTTGGGAGAAGCCATGGTGCCAGCCCTTCCGCGACCTGCTGGCCCATCCCAAGCTTGTCCCTTACCTCAACACACTCTTCGGTCGCGGCTGGAAGATGGACCATTCGCCCTTCCTGTTGGCATCCACAGCCGGAACGGAAGGCCTGCGCCTGCACGGTTCAACCAGCCGGCTTTTCGATGGCACCCAGCACTACAGCTATACCAACGGCCAGATGCGTTGCGGAATGATAGTCTGTCAGTTTCAGTTGGCCGAGGTCAATGAGGGAGATGGTGGCCTTTGCGTCATCCCTGGCAGCCACAAAGCAAACTTCAACTGCCCGGACGATATCAAGACTTACCAGAGTAACCGCGAGCTCGTCTATAACATTCCGTGCCGAGCCGGCGACATGGTGATTTTTAACGAAGCGACCATCCATGGCACGCTTCCTTGGCGAGCAAGCCACCAACGCCGTTCGCTTCTCTACCGTTACTCACCTAACTACCTGCACTTTCACGGCGGCGTCTACGAAACAAGCATGCCCGCTTGGGTACAGGAGCTGACTCCCGCCCAGCAAGCCGTACTCGAACCGCCCTACATTTATCACCGCCCCCTGATCGAGGAGGACGGCGTTTCCGTGATCCAGCCTACCCGTGAAAACCCCGATGGTACCATTCGCCCTTAGGCTGCCACCGTCGCAGTTAGGTGCGCTCCTCATGCCATGACATTCCTTCGCCGCGCACAAGCGTTGCCCGGCGTTCGTATTCGCCTGGCCACTCCGCCTCCAATTCCCCCGTCTCAACCATGAGCCTGAGTGGATTGACACGCGTCTTCAGCGGCAGGTAGATCCGCTGCCGCTTGCGCGCCGACTCATACAGCGCCATCATCACCTCCTGCACCGCCCTCCCCCGCTCCCCGCTGCTGATGGGGTTTTGCACTCGCCCCTCGACCCAGTCAACCGCCTCCCGGCACTGCTGCGACCAGCAATCGCGCCAGGGCTCCGTCACCTCTTCCCATCCGTCCGTTGCCCCGTTCATGTAGCGGACCGTCCCAACCTCGAAATTGTAGCGGGCCGAAAGCCCCTCGGGCATGTGCATCGGCGCATCGGACGGAACTGCGTCATCGGGAGGATAGGTCGTGCTGAGCTCCATGATCCCCTGCGTCCCGATCACACGGCATCCCTGGCCCAGACCCTGGATCAGATCCCCCATAATGAGGATCGTGGCGCCGTTGTCACAGGCAGCCAGCCCAAGGCAGGCATCCTCCGCCGGCAATCCGCGCTCCAGCAGTTCTGTCGTGCGTTCAACTGCGCCCATCACCCACTCCACCCTCGTTTCATCCATGAGAAAGAGGGCCAGGCGGATATTGTGCGAGTTGGTATTAAGTAGATTCCCTCCAGCGTCCAGCTGTATCTGCACGACGCGCCCAATTGCCCCTTCCCGCAACAGCTCTCTCGCCTTCAACCAGGTTGCGTGGTGAGGTCGCTGGTACGCGATCACCATTTTGACGCCGTTCCGCTGGCACGCGGTCAACATCGCCTCCGCCTCACCTAGATCCACGGCCATCGGCTTCTGGCAGATGATCGCTTTCGGCTGTCGGGCCGCGGCCGCAATGACCATCTCTGCGTGCAGCATGTGCCACGAGCACACGTCGACGAAATCAAGCTGCTCACTGTCCAGCATCTGCCGGTAGTCGGCGTAGCGATGTTCCTCAGGCACGCCGAAGAATTCGCCAAACTCCCGCAGAGCGTCCGCATTCGAGTCTGCAATCGCCCCAATCTCGGTTGGCCTGCCTTCAACGCCAAGCCATGCCCTGGCATGGACTCGGGCGATAATGCCACAGGCGATGACTCCGGTCCGGTATGTTGCCATTGGATGCTCCAATTTTGGGTTGAGTGACCCGATTAGACCTGCTACAAGGAAAACGAATTCAGTCTTAGCGTCATAGTCCCAGAATCAAGTCGTGCACTGTCAAATTGACCCCGGCTATTCTCCATTTGCCTGCAGGGCCTTCTCCAGGTCGGCCATGCTTGTAAACCAGCGTACCTGCCCAAAAAAGTGGGCCAAACTGTCGCTCTCCTCGCGAAGCTGCTCCAACATAGGGCCAATCGGGTTGGACGATGCCGCGCCAGTCCCATAGTTGCCGTTGAAAGCAAAGTAAGCCTGATTCAACACGCGCAAGGGGTATCCCTGTGCCACAAAATATCGCCTGCGCCCTTCCATGTACGTCTCCGCGGTCTCCACGTGCCCGGCTTTCAGCAATCTGTCCACATGCAGTCGCGTCTCCCGCATCTCCCGCCGAAAGTCGAACGCAAGAGGCCGCCCGTATCGCTCCCATCGACTCTGCTCCATCTCGTATGTCAGCGCCCAAAGATCGGCCGTGCTGCAGGCGCAGGGCATGTCGTCGTTCGACCCTGCCGCAGGATCCGCAGATGGCGCCGAAGTGTCATAGAGCCGCCGCCATACTCGTTCGCCGATTTCCACGCCAACAATTTCCGCAACCGTTTCATTGATTGTTGTCGCCTCGTCACTGCTGGCGTAACGCAAACCCAGAGGGAAAAGAAACAGATAGTGGTGCGCCCACTCATGCGCAACAGTCTCCAATACCCATTTGAGCGAACTGCTCTCTACAACCATCGCCGGGAAGACGGCCATGCCCCCAATCTGTGAAATATGCGCGCTTAGGCCCGTGTGGGCCTCGATGGTATGTTCGCTCTCCTCCAGCGTAACCGGATCATAGTCGGCCTGCAGAACGCGTGAGTGGAGCGTAGAGATTCGGTCGCGCGGGCTTACGGTCAGCTTCAGCGGGGGTTCGATGAAGGCAAACTGCACTGGGGGCCAAACGAAGCCCAGCAGTCCCAGGTCAGCTTCACGTATCTCTTCGCGAATCTGGTTCTGCAGGATAGCTTCTACCAGCGAACGATCAGCTGACTGCCGGCGCCGCAAACCGGCCAGTTCCAGACGCGCCTCTTCAATCATCATCCCGCGTCCCGGGACTGAGGTGTAATCACCAGCCGGACCCTCCCACTGTTTTGCCTGGTCGGTTACCTGAACTGTCTCTGATTCAGCGTCGCCGGTTGTAGCCGTAGCCTCTTCCGACACCAGCCCGTCTAGTTCCACCTCCTTTTCTGAGATCAGCGTTGCCCGTTCAAAATAGGCTCGCACCAGTCCTACCTGGGCGTCTTCCTCAAGCCCGTCTTTCAGCGGACTCTCGTCCCCAAAGACCGCACTTCCCAGCGCATTCAACTCCCAGGCAAAAAAGTTGAAATCAGGAAGGTCTACCGCTGACTTGATGATTTGGGCACGCGTGGGGAGCGAGCGCGGAACGCTGCCCCCGATAAGAAACAGGGCCATGAGCAGCGCGATCCCTTTCCAGGAACTACGCCTCAGAAGGGCCAGGTTGAGGAAACTGTAGGAGTCCGGTAGTTTCAGGGAAGACACTATGAATTCAATTCTGTCCATGAGGCCGTCCATTGAAAGAACGATGTCCTCGCCGTATTTCCCCTTGGGCTCGAAGCCAAAGGCGACCTGTCAAGGCCTACTCTACCCTTGCAAGTCCCCCCAGCCGCATAGCAGCCCGACCCAACTGCCTTGCCTCGGGTTGGTCCGCCAATAGCAATAGGCTAGCGTAGGCCAGGGTGCCGCCGCCACCGCAGACAACGATCCGCAAAAGGTCATTCGACAGCGAGGTCTCTCCTCCCGGGTCCAGCAGTGATAACAACCACGCCATCACAAGCGCCATTGCAACCGCCGCCCCGATGACCAACCCGAAGGACCGTACGGTCGGCCCGATTCCCCGCTTTCCCCGGACCTCCAACTTCTCCCCGGCACTATCGGGTCGCCAGCCCGTCGAAACATTCCCCTGTTTCCAGTACAGCAACACCAGCATTACAACAGCATGAGCGCCCTGCTTCGCTGTGTCCGCCCATACCAGACCAAGGAAGCCCATCCCTTCAATCAGCGCCAGCGCCAAAACGGCATAAACCAGCACGCTGAGTACGCCCACCAGCGCCGGCAGCAGCGTATCGTTGCGTGCATAGAACGCATAGATCAGTGGGAAGTCGATCGACGCAAAAAGCGCTCCCACAAGATATACCTGCAGAGCCGACACCACTTGCGCAGTGTCGTCCGCCGTGAACTGTCCCCGCTCAAACAGTAACCGCACCGTCGGCTCAGCCAGCAAGCCCAACCCTACGAGGAGTGGCACGATCATCACGAGCACCATGCGCAACCCCTTAGCCAGCGTCGCACGGTAAGCCCCCTCGTCACCCGCGGCAAACTGTTGGCTCAGCCGCGGCAGTGCCGCCAAGGAGATGGCAACGCTGATTACCCCCAGTGGCATCTGTTGCAACGTCGTCGCTTTGCTCATCCAGGCGATACTTTGTACACCTGTACCGCTGGCAAGCCGCCTGTCCAGCCCAACCTGGAACTGCGCCACGATCAACCCGGCCGCGATCGGCAAATACAGCAGTACGATGCGGCCCAGCGCCGGATGACTCCATCTAACCGTGATCTTCAGTCCGGCACGACGCACGTCCCATGCCATCAATCCGAACTGGATCATGCTTCCGGCTAGCACACCTACCGCCAGGCTGACTATGCCCACGCGGCCCGCCAGAATCGGCGCGGCAACAACGATCCCAAGGTTGTAGACGGCTGACGCCAGAGCTGGCACACTGAATCGCTGCAGCGCAAAGAGGACCCCCGTTAGGAGTCCGGCCATCGAGATAAACCAGACAACCGGCGCCATCAGCCTTAACAGCCGAGCGGTCAGCGGCAGAAGCGAGTGGTCAAAGTCGTCAAAGCCTCCTGCAAGAAGGCTGGCTACCTGCGGAGCAAGTACGACCATCAGAAGAGCCAGCCCCGCAAGTGACACAACTGCAAGGCTGAGCAGCGCGCCCACCAGCCGCACCAGTTCCGGATTCGGCCCGACTTTGGCGCCCTCAGGCGCCAAGTCAGTCTCTTTCGCACCTTCCCTTCCGTTGCGACCGAGCCGGGCATAGTCACTGAGGACCGGGACAAGCGCCGCGCTCAACATGCCTCCGACCAGAAAGTCGTATAGCATCTTCGGCGCAGTGCTGGCCGCCGTAAAGGCGCTTACAGGCCCGGTTGCGCCAAAATAGCGGGCGATTACCATCTCCCGGGCAAGACCAAGTACCCGACTAGCTACCGCGCCAATCGAAAGTAGGGAGGCGCTACGGGCCAGCGCCGCCGAATTCTGACTGTCAGGTGTATTGCTAGGAGGAGGCGGCACTACGGGTCCTGTCCTTCGCCAGGAAAGGTGCCTCTGCGGAGATCAGCAGTTTAACGCAGCACCGCCTCGCCTGTGCACATAATCTGGCGGCCCCCGGAGGGGAGAATCAGTCGGCAGCCACCAGGTCCGCCTGCTTCTTGGGAACGCCCGGCGTCGGCCATGCCCGCGGGTCTTCGCTGAGGTCTGGCAGCCCCACGGCTTCCAGTGAGGCCAGAAACTTCTCCGCCTGCATCGCCGCTGCGCAGCCCTGTCCGACGCTTGTGGCCACCTGCTTGAAAACCTTGTCGGCAATCTCACCTGCTGCAAAAACGCCCGGAACATTGGTCCGCGTGAAGGGGTCTACGATAAGATGACCGTCCTCATCCAGGTCCAGCTTACCGTGATAGAGGTCATTGTTGGGGATGTGACCGATGTAGACGAAAACACCGTCAGTGGCGATATCTGTCTCCTCGCCGTTCTGCGTATCACGCGTCGTCACGCCGGATACGATCCCATTTCCGTTCCCCTTGATTGAAGTCACGACCCGATTCCATACAAAACTGATCTTGTCGTTGTCGAACGCCCGGTCTTGCAAAATCTTGCTGGCGCGCAGTTCGTCTCGCCGGTGAATAATCTGTATCTTTGTGGCAAACTTGGTCAGGAACAACCCCTCTTCAAGCGCGCTGTCGCCTCCACCCACTACCACCAGCTCCTTGCCGCGGAAAAAGAAACCGTCGCACGTAGCACAGTAACTGACGCCTTTGCCCGTATACTCTTGCTCGCCGGGCACCTCCAGGAAACGGGGTCTTGCCCCTGTACACAGAATCAGCGACTTGGTTCTGTACTCCTTCTCCTGGGCAGTGCGAACCGTAAAGGGATGCTCGTCGACCACCATCTCCGTGACGTGATCGTAGGAGACTGTACATCCAAATCGCTCGGCCTGTGCCTTGAACTTCTCCACTAGGTCAGGACCGCTCAAACCTTCCGGAAATCCTGGATAGTTTTCAACTTCATACGTAATACTGACCTGGCCGCCGTAGTCGTCGCCGGTGATCAGAAGAGGTTCCAGGTTGGCCCGCGCAGCGTACAGTCCCGCTGTCCAGCCTGCCGGCCCGCTGCCTATCACGATCATCTCGTGCAGCGTCTCCTTTTCCTCAGCCTTGACCGACTTGGCCCCCGCGCCATTTTGCATCTCTGCACCGTTCTGATTCGATTCCACCATTCTCCGACTCCTGATTATCTGTACGTTTCGAACTACATCATGGCACGCAATTGTGACTCTTCACCTTTCCAAAGAGCGATTCCCGCCGAGCTTCAATGTCAATAGCTACCCTCATGCCATGTGCCAGAATGAAAGTGTCAATAAGTGCCATACCCTACAGCCATTTTCCCCAAAAACAGGGGAACTGTCTGGGGGCTGGCCCACAATTGCCCCGGTCAATCCCTTTGCCCCACGCTAGGTCTGCAAAACCTGAATCACGTTTCCACACGTGTCGCGAAACGAAGCAATTGAGTAACTTCCGTAGTCCGTCGGTTCAACGACAAATTGAACACCCAAGTCCTTCAGCCGTTCATACTCCTTTTGCAGGTCTTCTACGCCGAACATCGTGGCCGGTATTCCCTGCTCGAAGATCGCCTTCTGATACTGTTCGGCAGCAGGGTTATTGTTTGGTTCGAGGAGCAGTTCGGTGCCGTCTTGATCGTCGGGTGATACAACCGTTAGCCACCTGAATTCTCCGACGGGAATGTCCACCTTCTTTACAAAGCCAAGGACTTCTGTGTAGAATTTCAACGCCTTTTCTTGATCGTCTACAAAAACGCCATTATATGAGATCTTCATGTTTCATTCCTTTGCGATTGTGGCTGCACTTCTTATGTCAGACTGAATCTGGTAGTGTGGCCGCAATTGCCTCCACGGCCATTTCGATTTCCTCATCACTGATGGTCAGCGGCGGCAGCAGGCGCAGCACAGTTGATCCGGCCGGGAGCGCCAATACCTTGTGCTCCTCCATCAGCGTCTTGAGAAACGGTACGGCCTTCGTGCGCAGATCAATGCCTATCAGGAGGCCCTTTCCCCGTATCTCGCGTACGACTTTGCGCGAACCGATGGCCGCTTCCAAGGCTTCCCTGAGGCGTCGGCCAGCCCTCTCTGCCTGTTCGATCAAACCATCCTCATAGACCCCCAATGCAGCGATTCCGGCCGCGCACGCCAGCGGGTTGCCGCCAAACGTACTCCCGTGAGCCCCGGAAAACAGACTCTCCTGAATCTGTTCCGTGTAAATAACCGCACCCATAGGGAAGCCTCCGCCCAGCCCCTTAGCAAGAGCCACGATGTCCGGCTCCAGCTCGAAATGCTGAAAACCGAACCAGCGCCCGGTGCGTCCGAAACCGGTCTGCACTTCGTCGATCACCAGCATCGCGCCTCTCTCCCGGCACAGCTGCTGTGCCGCGTCCAGGAACTCAGCGCTCCCTACATGTACACCCCCCTCTGCCTGGACAACCTCCAACACCACCGCGGCGGTTCCCTCACCAACAGCTTCATCGAGCTGATCGATATTGTTGAACTGCACATGGCTGACATCGGGCAACAGCGGTTCAAACTTGCGCCGGTATCTGGGGTTCCACGTGATCGATAGCGCCCCC
Organism: Caldilineaceae bacterium; assembly: GCA_026708085.1. Lineage (GTDB taxonomy): Bacteria > Chloroflexota > Anaerolineae > Caldilineales > Caldilineaceae > Bin5. The sequence goes on along the minus strand of JAPOVP010000169.1, from coordinate 76,605 downwards.
AAAGTACGCCCATGAAAGCTGTTGCGCGCAGCCACGATACCCGTACGCCCCGTAGACAGCCGCGCGAACTTGATAGCGCCGTCAATCGATTCGGCGCCGCTATTCCCCAAAAAAGCCCGCGTCAGGTGCTCAGGTGTAACCGAGATTAGCCTGCTCAAAAACTCCGCACGCGTATCGTTATGAAAGAAGTTGGGACAGGCGTGCATGCGCCCTGCCTGCTCCTGAATTGCCCCTGTCAGGACTGGGTGGCCGTAACCCAACATGGCCACACCTTGAGACGAAGTCATATCCAGGTATCGCTGTCCCTCGGCGTCAACCATCCAGCAGCCTTCCCCCGCCACCATCACAGTTTCCCCGCGACGTGGGACCACGCCCGATTCATAGGCCTGCGTATTGCTCACCGCGAATTGAGTATCAACTATGCTTTGTTCCATTTCTTGTCGGCTGACTGCGCGAAACTCAGTCTGTTATTTTGGATTGGGCTCTCTATCTCACCTTGAGCGTTGACGAATCGCAAACTACCACATGATCTCTGACAGAAATACCACCGCTTCTCCCGAAATGTGATCTAAATTTACTCTCTGTGACTCAATCGCCAGTTATCTTATGCTATTTGAGTACCGTTGCCTTCTAGAGCTCGTTGAATTGGAGCCTCGACTCGGCCATCGGCAAAGATAACCTTCTGAACGCCAGCCGCGACCGCCTCCACCGCCCCCATCACCTTCTTCTTCATGCGGCCTTTCGCGAACTCCATGAAACTGTCGGCCTGCGCACGCGGAATCTCACGAATCAGGCTAGATTCATCAGGAAACTCCCGCAGCAAACCCGGAACATCAGATAGAATTACGAGTGCTTCGGCGCCAAACGCCGCTGCAACCATTGCCGCAGCACGATCACCGTCCACATTTATCGCCTCTCCGATGTCAGAAGCGCCGGGAGGCGTAAGTACCGGCAAGTAACCTGCCCCCAGCAATAGCCGCAGGAGATCCACATTCACCTGCTCAACCGTGCCGGTCCAGTCATCTCGCAACACCAGGCGCCGCCCGTTGACCCGCACTCGCAGTCTGTCTTTCCTCTTGCCTTCGAAAATGCGCCCGTCCAATCCGCTCAACCCGACGGCGTTCACACCGGCTTGCTGTAGCTTCTCCACCCACATCTTGTTGAGCTGGCCGCAGTAGACCATCTCGAAGATCTCCAGCGTCCTCCTGTCCGTACGGCGGCTCTCAAAGCCGCTCTCGCTGGTAACGAATTGCGGCGGATGCCCCAGCGCCTCCGCCACGTCGTTCGTCGTTTCCGCGCCGCCGTGAACCAGGACCAGCTCCCTCCCAGACTGCTGCAGCGCAACGATGTCGTTGACGATGGCGTCTATATTCAACTCTTTGCCGCCGCCTACCTTGACCACTAGCATCCTGAGTGCCCCTACTGAACTCCGACCAACCTGCCCTGCAACACTTCAACCTTGAACGCATCGGCTGCCCGCTAACCGATCTCCCCGATCTTTCTTTCGACAGCCGCCGCTTCCTCAGCGTCCAGCGTCCCCAAAATATAGTCGCAGCGCCACTCTCTCCCGCCTTCCAACTCTCTCACGTTACCTTTGGCAAGCTCGGCACGCCTGCCTTCCGGCTCCGCAGTGGACGGTAGAACCAACCCCAAGGCGTCCTTGTCCGGCGTACGGCAAATCCAACGTACCCCTATCGGCAGCTGCTCCGGCCGGTGACGTACGTAGTCCGCGCCGCCGTCCGGATGCACCTGTAGCGTATGGGCCCAGCCCGTGTCGTCCGCGTCGTAGTCGATACTGAACACCAACTCCGGCACGAAAGTCATACTTTCGTCGAAGACATGATGTCCCTCAGGCCTCTCTTCCAGACGGTCAAGAAAGTCCAGGTAATCGGGCCCCGTGCTGATGTGGTCCGGAATACTGCGGCGGATGCGAACCGTCTGCGGTGTTACCTTAGCGCTGTATACGATACGCCCACCTTCGACAGGCCTGTAATTCGCATGAGCCAGATACATGTACTCCATCGGTGTCTTCTTGCAATTACAGCAGCACAGAGAAACGTGCACTTCCTTCGCGCCGGCGTAAAGTTTTACCAGCGGATTGGCAGTATAGTTCTGCGTGAAAGCCACCGTGTGCTGGTACCGCCCACCCACGCCAATGTATGCGCCGCCTTCGTCCTCTCCCAATACGAGCCACGCATGTTGAAAGACAGCGTTAGGTAGCTCACCATGCAGCGGATGGTCATCCTCCTCAGTCGGCACGCCCATCGCCGTGAACCCGCAGTGGAGAAGAAACCCACCGTAGGTCTGAAGATAGTCTGACGTTGGCCGCGGCTGGTCGAACATCGTTTTCATCGTTACGTTTCTGTCGCCGAATGTCGCCGACCAGATCTGCTGGCCCTGAAATGGCAACATGACGATTTCGCTTACTCCGTTCTCGATCTCCACGGCCGCGACCCCGCTCTCATACTCGAAAAGCGACGCCCTGAGAGAACCGCTCTCAAGAAACAACCGTTTCTTCTCCGAAAAAAACCGCGGATGAAGTGAGACCTTCACTGGCTGAACAGTGCTGTCAGACATACCTGCGCCCCTCTTGCAACAGTCGATGTGCCCAACCCCAAACTGCTGGCTGCGAGTCTGGCGAATCGTATCACGAGATGCCCCGTTTGAAAAGGTTTAGACCCCACTACTATGCTATAATGCGCTCATCGATCCACGCCAACTGCACCGGCTGGTAGCCCGCTTGGAGTGGCGCCCGATACACCATTGCAACGAATACGGGCACAAAGCTGCAGACTCTCGTCCGGGCATCAGGCTGGAAATCCGCTCCCGAATTGTCTGCAGCCGCTATCTGAGATCTCTCAATGCCGATTCATCGATCCCTTGGCCGCCTTGTCCGCTCTCTGTCCCCTTTCGCTGCACAATCGTCCGCCCAGGCGCGCAACACGGAAGGGGACCAGACCGCCGCTGGGCCTGCTCAATACTCGCCCTTCAAGAGAGGGGGCCGGGATTCGGAGTTTGTCGTCATCGGGTTGGGCCGCTTTGGCACCGCCGTCGCAACAACCCTCGTCGAAAACGGCCGCACCGTCCTGGCTATCGACTCGGACCACGACCGCGTACAGACGCTCAGCGGCGAACTCCCCCACGTTGTCCAGTTGGACGCAACCAACATTGACGCCTTGCGCCAGGCAGGCGTCGAATCCTTCGACACCGGACTCGTCTGCATCGGTACCGATTTTGAGAACAACCTGCTGGCCACCGTTCTTCTTAGGCAACTGGGCGTTCAGCGCGTCATCGCCAAGGCTCTGACAATTACGCAAAGGGAGATTCTGCTAAAGGTAGGCGCAGACGAAGTGATCTTGCCGGAGCATGAGGCCGGCCGCCGCCTGGGGAGGAAAATGGCCGTCGGACATCTCGTCGACTACCTGGAAGTGAGCAGCGAAGTCGGTGTCGTCGAGCTCCTTGCCCCGCCCAGCACCTGGGACCATTCTCTGTCCGAGTTGAGCTTGCGGCAAAGATATGGCCTGTCTGTGATCGCCGTTCGCAGAGGTGACGACCTGATTGTCAGTCCAAGCGCCAGCTTTCAGATCAAAGAAGAAGACATCGTCGTTGTCCTCGGCAAAATGGAAGACGCAGAACGCATGAGACGGTGATTGGGAATCTGGCGGCCCAATTCAATTTCAGCCCCATTTCCCTGACAATAGGATTTCACTGCTATGACGAGCACATTTCCCATCCTCGATGCCAACGCTGCCCGCAACTCGATCCTGCAACGCCAGCACTGGGACGCGTTCGACCTGCCCGAAGAAATGCTCGATGCCAATGAACGCATCTTCGGTTCTCGAATAGGGCCCGACGAGGCCGTCCGCCGGATCCTTGCCGATATCCGTAAGGATGGCGACTCCGCTGTGCGCAAATGGACAAAAAAGCTGGACGGGGTCGACTTGGACGAATTGCACGTTGACTCCCAGACTATCCTTCAGGAGACCGCTGACCTCGGTCAGGACGTCTGTGACGCTCTGGCGCTCGCAGCCGAACGCATCGAAAACTTCCATCGCCGCCAGCCGAACCAGAGCTGGATCCAGAACGACCACGAAGGCACCGTAGGTCAACTCGTGCGGCCCATAGAGCGCGTGGGCATCTACGTTCCCGGCGGCACCGCACCCCTGCCCAGCACACTGTTGATGACCGCGATCCCGGCGAAGGTCGCCGGCGTTCCGGAGCTGTTCGTCGTCACCCCTCCCCAGAAGGACACCGGCCTGCCGGATAAGGTTACCTTGGCCGCAGCCCTGATTGCCCGCGTCGATGCCGTCTACATCGCCGGAGGTGCGCAGGCGATCGCCGCAATGGCCTACGGCACCGAGACCATCCCCGCCGTCGACAAGATATGCGGGCCGGGCAGCCTGTTCACGACCTTGGCCAAACGGCAGCTCTTCGGCCTCGTCGGGATAGACGGCCTGCCCGGGCCCACCGAAACGGTAATCGTCGCCGATGAGTCAGCCGATCCGCAATTGGCCGCCGCCGACCTCTTGGCCCAGGCCGAGCACGACATCCTGGCCAGCGCCGTGCTCCTGACGCCCAGTCGCCAACTGGCGCACCTGGTTCAGGCAGCGGTTCACACCCAATTGGAGGAGTTGGAGCGAGACCAGATCGCCGCCGCCACCTTTGGACGCGGCGCAGGCATCGTCGTCACCGACTCCATGAACGAGGCTCTTTCGCTCGCCAACGAGTACGCGCCCGAACACCTCTGCCTCCTCGTCGAAGACCCCTGGCGCTGGGTCGACCACGTCCAGAACGCCGGCGGGATCTTCCTCGGCGAACGCAGCTTCGAAGTGCTGGGCGACTACACCGCCGGGCCCAGTCACGTCATGCCCACAGGCGGCACGGCCCGATTCGCCAGCCCAATCAACGTAACCGACTTCGTCAAGCTCATCAGCCTCATCGGCCTCAATGAGCAGGCGTTGGCCGCCATTGGCCCCGCCGCTGAGACCCTAGCACGCACTGAAGGTCTAGGCGGCCACGCCGCCGCAGTGAGTCGCCGGCTCAATCCGACATTCCACAGAGAGGACGAACCATCGTAATGGCAGCCTCCACGTATCAGACACTCCTTAACCCGCACCTTGCCGGCTTGGAAGAGTACACACCAATTCAACCTTTTGAAGTCTTGAGCCAGAGGCTCGGCATTCCCGCCGCTGAAATAGTAAAGCTGGACGCGAACGAAAACCCCTACGGGCCGCACCCGGCTATATCTGAAGCCCTGGCCGAATACGCCTACTACCACATCTACCCCGACCCGCAACAGACCGAACTTCGGCAGGCCTTGTCAGACCATCTGCAAAACGAGCAGCAGCCCACCGGCAACACTAAAGAAAGCACTGGATCCCCCGCCTCAGCCGCCAAAGCAGTGCCGGTCGAACAGATTCTGCCTAGCCACGGTACCGACGAAATCCTCGACTATCTCTGCCGCCTGTTTCTTGGCCCCGGCGACGCCATCATCAACACGCCCCCAACCTTCGGTATGTACAGCTTCGACGCCAAGTTGGTCGGCGCAGAGGTCCTGGAGGTTTGGCGAAAAGACGACTACCACATCAACGTCGAGGCAATCTGCCATCTGGTCAGCTTCGCAGCCCGGGACCCCGAATCGGCCCGACCCAAGCTTCTCTTTCTTACTTCGCCCAACAACCCTACGGGAAACTGGCTGCCCGACAGTGACCTGTTGCGACTGCTGGAACTCCCCGTGATTGTGGTGCTGGACGAAGCCTACGTTGAATTCGCCGTTGAGACAAGCCGTACACCTTGGGTCCTGGACCACGACAACCTTGTCATCATTCGTACCTTCTCAAAGTCTGCCGGAATCGCCGGCTTGAGATTGGGCTACGGCATCTTTCCTGAGTGGATGATGCCTGTCCTCTGGAAGTTCAAGCAGCCCTACAACGTCAACGTAGCCGCGACAGTAGCCGGCCTTGCCAGCCTCCGCCATTCTGGCGAGATGATATCTATTGTTGAGAAGATTCGTGCGGAACGAGACCGCCTTTTCTTAGCACTAAAGGAGGTCCCATACCTTCTGCCATATCCTTCCAGCGCCAATTTCATCCTCTGTGGCGTCGAGGGCTTCAGGTCTTCCGGCAGCGGAGACGCCGCCGCCTTGAAGCATGCCCTCGAACAGCGCGGCATCCTCGTACGCTACTACCAGAAACCAGGCCTCGACAACTGCATCCGTATATCCGTCGGCCGCCCGGAGCAGACGGACCGTCTGCTGGCCGAACTTTCCCATCTCGCTTGACAGGGCTCGTACCCCGCCAACCGGTACCCAGGACGGCAAACCCAATACCCCGCAAAGGAATCTGGCAGACTTTGATATCGTTCCCACAGAAATGAGTGCCGGCTCGTGATTGAATTCACGCCATGCGACAACACGAGGAGGACTCGCTTACTGTAATAGTCTTCGCCGAAGACTCTCTCAGCAGGCACGGGCTGGCAGCCATTCTTGATCTGGAACCGGCAATCGTCGCGGTCCTGGTTGAGACCCCGTCCCAACTGACCAAGGACAAGACGGGGAACGCCGACGTCCTGGTCTGGGATATGGGCTGGGACTTCTCAGCCCATGATTCAACTGAGGTTTGGGAGACAGTATCCGATCTGGTCGAGTACGGACTGCCGGTCATCGCCATGCTACCCGATGACGAGTCTCCTCGGACCGCTCGTCAGATGGGCGTAGCCGGGATTCTCCCTCGTGGTGTCAAGGCGCGTCAGCTGCGCGCCGCCCTCTACGCGGTCGCCGAAGGTCTTTCAGTTGCAGACCCCGCCCTAACCACTCCCCTGTTGATGTCTTCGGCGACTTCCCAACAGTCCATCCCCGAACCACTCACACCCAGAGAACTTGAAGTGCTGACCCTGCTGGCTGAAGGTCTGACGAACCGGGCAATCGGTTTGCGACTGGGCATCAGCGAGAACACGGCCAAATTCCACGTGCAAGCGGTCCTTACTAAGTTAGGCGTCAGCAGCCGCACCGAAGCTGTCGTCCTCACCACCAGGCTGGGGCTTCTCACCCTCTGACCGCCGCAACGGCTCAAATCGACACCGGCACACTGCCCGAAACTGGCAAGCAGCGCCTGATTCCTCCTTCCTACCTGAACTGATGGGATGATTTAGTCAGATCTGCGGATGAAGTGAAGGTCGCTCCACGCTATCATTGATAGTGTACGACTTACAAACTGTTGACGGCGCTTCGCCTCACAGGAGAAGGATTCTAATGGAGAAGAAATATGACGACAGAGTTTAGGGCAATGGCTGATGCAATGGCGGCCGTAGTTGAATCGGCTGGGCAGAGTGTGGTGCAGGTAAACGGCCGGCGCCGGATTCCCGCAAGTGGACTCGTCTGGTCAGCTGAGGGTGTTATCGTTACCGCTAGCCATGTGGTCAGGACCGAAGATGTGAAAGTCACCTTGCCCGGCGGCGACCGACTGAATGCGACCCTGGTTGGACGCGATCCTGCCATTGATCTGGCGGTGTTACGCATCGACCGCGACGGACTTGCAGCCTCCCCATGGTCACCCGAAGAAGAGTTGCGAGTAGGTGCCATGGTGTTCGCCCTCGGCCGGCCGGGCTCAACTATCCAGGCTTCTTTGGGCATTCTCAGTGCCTTAGGTGAGGACTGGCGCCTACACGGCGGAGCTCGGATCAGCCATTACGTGCGCACCGACCTGGTTATGTACCCAGGCTTTTCCGGCGGCCCCATTGTCGACGCAGCTGGGCGCGTCGTCGGCATGTCGACCTCTGCTCTGAGTCGGGATGGCGGCATAGCTCTGACCCGCACCACCGTCGAGCCAGCGGTGGATGCCATACTGAAGCATGGCTCAGTGCGTCGAGGCTACCTGGGAGTGGGCGTACAGACCGTTCAACTGCCCCCTGCCCCGAGAAGTGAACTGGGTCAGGAGACGGGCGTACTCTTCAACTCCGTAACGTCCGACAGCCCTGCGGAACGGGGAGGCCTGGTCGTGGGTGACATTCTCGTCAACATTGCCGGTGAAACGATCTTCACGCCTGAGGACCTTGCAGCAACTCTGCGAAGCGACTTGACGGGCAAGGAGACAACTCTTCAGATCATTCGTGGCGGCGCGCTGCACAAAGTATCGGTCGAGATTGAGGTTAGGGAGGAGCGGAACAAATAGAGAAGGACGACTGCCCAGCAGAGTCCGGTTCACTCTCGCAGCTTAGTCGCAGACGGGGCAGGCAATTCTTAGACTGAATGGAGCTGGAAGGGCGTCAGCAGTTTCGCTACTGGCGTCCCTTCCACTGTCTGCCAGCGGGTCCGACAGGCGGTTGATCATGACCTCCTCCCACAGCCAACCGCTGTCAATATGGGGAACTGTGCCGATTCTGGGAATTGTCTCTCGCTGACCGTCAGATAAGGAGAGAACAGATCGCAAATGCTTTCACTTCCGGCGGAAAATACTTAGAATTCCTGCAGCAATTGCAGAAGCGCCATCTCGCCCTGCGAAAGCGCCAGCCTCTGAACGTCATTCAGTGCCCGAAACCCGGCGCCCAGCTCGTAGCCGCTGGCCTCTACTGCGTCCGGAAAATGTCCGCTCGCCTCCGCCCTGTAAACCAGCTGAAGAAAATCTGGGTAGGGGTATCTGTATCCGGATGGCTCAGGGGAGTGGATATGATAGTGGAACAGACCGATAAGAACCGGATCACCCCGAACGCTCCACCCTGTCTCCTCCAACAACTCCCTCTCCAACGCCTCCAGTAACCCTTCTCCTGCATCCACTCGCCCACCGGGAATGATATGCTCGCCCTCTGGATCCCTTACGACCATAATTCGACCCCCGCGCGTCAGCAGGGCTCTGACCGAGGTCACTAGGCGCAACGGCGGCGAGTCAGATGGCAAAAGAGTGTAAGTAGCCCGCGTCTGCAATAGCGCAGAGGCGCCTGCCTGCCAGTTCTGCTCTTCCTCAACCAGAGGAGACCTACCACACAGGAAGGTTTTCAAGCCCTTGTCCATTTCGATCCGCTGGCATAGATGGGGCTCTCAATCAGAAACAGAATGGCCAGCCATGTGCCGAAAGATTGCACACGTCAACCGGGCGTCGTCAACGGCCCGATGGCTGTTCGGAAGGGTCAGGCCGCACTGCCGGCCTGCATTCTGCAAGCTCTGCCATTTTGCGTTTCGTATTCCCAGGCGCTCCCCGAAGAACCGGGCATACATCTTCATTACGCAGAATGCGCTCCCGCCAAACTCCTCCCAATGCAGGCCGTGCTGCCTGTGCGACTGCCGCATCATACGTAGGTCAAAGTCAGCATTGAAGATGCCCACCCGCCGGCCTTGAAACAGCAGTTGGACTTCGGGCCAGATCTCTGCCCAGGTGGGGGCTTCCCTGACCATCTTGTTGGAAATTCCGTGTAAGGCGATGGCATCTGCTGGAATGCGCCGTCGCGGCCGCACAAGACTCTCCATAACCGTCTTGCCCTCCGCGTCAACGACACCGACTTCAACAATCTCCGCGCTATTGCTGAGACCGGTAGTTTCGGTGTCGAAAAACAGGGGTCCGTCTTGAAAGATGGTAAGGGCCCGTTCTGCTGCTGTGTTGCGCATCGGGTTTCCTGCCTGAATTGTTATAGGAGAAAGGTCTGGGAAGGAAGCGGGCTGGCGATTAGCAATGCCACCTTTTCCGAAAGCAACCTTGGCGAAGTGGAATTTCTAACGAGCACTTCGCCAAGGGCATCAGTTGCCTATAGTTGAACTTTGGAGAATGGCTCAAAGACACACTTCCCTGTTACTGCAGCGCCACCGGCTCCTCTCTTCGAGACGACTCATAGGCGGCCAGCGCAACTTCCAATGCTCGCAGACCGTCCTCGCCGCTTACAGAAGGCTCCCGGTCCTCGCGGATCATTTCCACAAAATCCGCCACCAGCCCCTCGTCGCCGCTGCTGCCCCAATTGACCCAGGACGTCTTGCCATCTTCCTCCGAACTCACCTGTAAGTTCTGTTCGAATGCGTCGACACTGATCAATCCATTCTCCCCGAGGACATCCAGCTTCACGTCCCCCCAGGTCGGGTAGCTCTCCGGCCGCGACCAACTCGTGTCCAGTGTTCCAAAGACGCCATTCTTGAGCTGGAAACTCAGCAGTCCTACATCATCTATTCCGAGACCCGGATGCAGCAGTTCGTCGCCGACCTCGGCGTAGATCTCCTCAACCTCCGTGTCCCAGAACCAGCGCAGCAGGTCGATCACATGCACAGTGTGATCAAGCACCGCGCCTCCGCCAGCCAGTTTGTGGTCGACAAACCAGCGGCCGGGCATAGAGCCATGATTGGTACTCTTTACGCTGTAGATTTCACCCAGTACCCCCGCGTCCAACTGCTGCTTCAACTCCATTACCGGCGGGGCGAAACGCATCGGAAAGGCGATCTGCAGTTTCGTATCTGTCTCCCGGCAGCGCTCAATCATCTCCAACCCATCTTCCACCGTCGTGGCAATGGGCTTCTCACAAAGGATTCCGTCTACACGGCCGGCAGACTGCAGAACCAGGGGCGCATGCAGCGCATTTTCTGAACAGATGATCACTCCGTCCAGCTCCTGGTCCAACAAACCCTCTACCCGTCTGAAATAGGGCACGTCATACTGGGCGGCAATACGGCCCCCCCGATCATGGTCATCGTCGTAGATACCTGCAATAGCTACGCCCTCCATCTGTGCAAGGAAGTGAACGTAGCTGACCGCATGCATGTGGGCAAAGCTGAGCATGCCGATTCGAATGTCTGACATCTAATGGTTTTCCTCTTTCTCTGGCTGGCACTTTATCCCTGAGTCAGTAGATCCGAGACCATATCGACTTGCAATCTGTTGCAACACGCAAACGAAATGGGACCCACCGCAAAGACCACTGTTTAAACTGTGCTACCTGATATACTGCGGTTTTCCTGACTGCAGGCTGTCGATTGCGGCCCGTGCTATTTTCACCGCCATCATCCCGTCATGGGGTGTAACCAGGAACGGTTCTTTCGCCTCGGCGCAACGCGCAAAGTGTGCCAGCTCAGCGTAGTAAGGGTCATGTTGGGGCGCCGTCGGCGAGCTTCCTGACGCCGCCAGGCTACCGTCCTCCTGCGCTAGCGCCACTTCCACCGGCGCCCGCGTCCGCGAGTCCCACTCAATGATCCCGCCTGTGCCAGCGATTTCAATGCGCGTCGAGAAGCGCCCGCGGGGGTAAGACCAGCTTCCCTCAATGTGGCCGACTGCGCCGTTTGCAAAGCGCAGCGTAATCAACGCGTGGTCCTTTGGCTCTTTTCCCGCGTACATCATTCCCCGCGCGAAGACACGCTCGACTTCTCCGAAACACCAGCGCTGGTAGTCGATATCGTGAATGCAGAGGTCCAATAGTACGCCCCCGCTCTGCGCAAAATCGGCGTAGTAGCTGGTGATGGCAAGACCCTGGCGCCAGGCCGACCCAGCGTCTGGGAAACTTCCGCTGCGTACAGTGCGGATTACTCCGGGCGCGCCGATCGCCCCGCTGTCCAACACCTGCTTGGCTTTGGCAAACTGAGGGAAAAATCGAACCACCATCGCAATAAAGAGCGGCGTACCCGTGCGCTCGGCGGTATCAAGAATACGCCCGCAGTCAAAAATGCTATTGGCAAGCGGTTTTTCGCATACCGTCGGGTGCCCTGCCTCCAGCGCCGCTATGACTGGCTCAACGTGTGCCGTCCCAGGCGTACACACGTCAACGTAGTCAACAGAATCGAGCAGCTCATGCATACTCCTGAAGACTCTGCCCCCGAATCTCTCTACGGCTGCCCTGGCAGCATCCCTTACAATGTCATAAAAACCGGCCAGTTTAATTCCCGGCATCTGATTCCAGCGGTCAGCGTGAGTTCTGGATATCCCACCCGCTCCGACGATCCCGACACGTTTCATAGATTTCTCTCTTCTTGAGTTTTATGCAAATGGTACCGGATACTCATTCTATCCAATCGGAGATAACGATCAGCGCCGCTACCCTCTTTCAGGCAACTTCCAGCATTCTGTTTGCATTGTCCTTGCCGCAGTTGGAGACGGCAATGGCTTGCCTACCTCAGTATGGAGTTCAATTGTCTCCTCTACGACGCGGCAAAGTTCAGCGAAAACCGGCCCTTCGTCTTCGCCATGGCATCCCCCGTAGAATAGTCCGGGACAACTGCCGACGTAGCAGTTGTCGTCTTCTGACCGTTCCACGACTTTTGCGTAGGGAGCGCTGGTCTTCACTTTCCCCTCGCCTTCAAATCAAGGCTATGCGCTCTAGCCAAGACCGAAGTGGTCGTCAATCTCGCGCTGGTAGCCAGACACCTCACCCGACAGCAACTCCTCTATCGACACGGTCCGCCCCAGCTGGGAAGACTCAATCATCCCGAACGCGGCCGCCAGGTCCCGCAGGCCCTCTTCTCCATCTGTCTCCGGCTGGCCTCCCCGGCCGATGGCCTCCAGCCAATCGTACTGCTGGATGGCGAAAGGGTCGGTGAGGCGCGTTTCATTCGCCCCCACCTGTGGAAACTGGACGTCCAGCAGCATCGGGTCTGCTTCGGCCCAGAACGCCTCTTGTAGGTTGCGGCGGCTGCCATCGTCAAGAACAATTTCACCGCCCTTGATGCACCCTTCGCTCCCGTAGAAGACCGGCGCCCCCGGGATCGGCGTCTCCTCGCCGTGGCCGCCCCAGGACCACATCAATTGCGCCAGCGCGCCGCCTTCACAAGTGACCGTCGCAAGGTAGGTGTCGTCCACGTTTGCCTCGACGCTTGGGCCCGCCGCCGGGTCACCGTGCAAGTAGCGCATTGGTTCAAACGTGCGTACAGTACCGCTGACTGCAGCCACTTCGCCGCAAACATACCGGACCATGTGCATCACGTGCACGCCAATGTCTATTGCGCCCCCGCCCGCGCCCTCGAGCTTGCGGTGACGCCAGGGCGTTTCCCCCACGATCTTGTCCGGAGACCACAGCCCTCCTATCCCGCCAAACAGCGCAAGTTGAAGGTCGCCGATCAGCCCATTGCCAATGGCCCAGGCCGCGGCGCGCGTGCCGGCCGACTGGCGCACGTTTTCGAACAGTCCCAGAGTCAAGCCTTTAGCCTTGGCTCCGTCTACCATCAGGCGCCCCGCCGCCACAGATATCGCCAGCGGCTTCTGCACGAGCAGATGCAGCCCGGCATCGAAGGCGGCCGCACCAATCTGGTGGTGCATCGACAGCGTCGTAAAGTCGTTGACCGCATCCACCACGCCCGCCGCTATCATTTCCCTGTAGTCGGTAAAGACCGCAACGTCGGTATCCGGCTGGAACTCATCCAGATAGATGTGGGGCGCCGCCAGCGGGTCCCCCGTTTCCGGCGCCAGCACCGCCGCCCGCGGTGTCGGCCCTTCGCCGCGCTTCCGGAACATGAGAGCGTCATTCTCGTTGCGCGCGCACAGCGCAGTGATGCGAAATCCGTCATATCCGGCTTCTCTCAGCAACCGGTAGCCCTGCAGATGTGCGTTGAGAATGCGGCCGCAGCCGACGATGCCGATTCGGATCATGTAAAAAATCTCCGCTCAACTGTGGTCGTCTCTGGCAAATGAATGTGACGGGGAGGCTTGCCGATTTATTCCCGGCGATGCCGCTATGCCCGGTATTCTCCGCTCAGGCAACCTGACCTTCAGGATAGACCTGTGGGAAGTGTCTGCCGCGCAGATGCTCACCATCTTCCACTTCGACAAACTCTTTCATCACATGCTCGCCGCTGGCGACATAATAAGTCTCGTTCGTCATGTAGTGTAGCGCAATGGCCCTCCGGGGACGGTCACTGTTGTTGTCATGGGAACCGTGCCAGGTGAGCGCATGATGGAAGTGTACCTCGCCCTTCTTCACGGTGCAGCTCGCCACCTGAAGTTCCTTCCCCTCAAACTCGGTCGGCATCTTGTTGATTTCTTCCAACTGCTGCAGATACGCAATGTTGTTGCCCCATTGGTGGGAACCCCGTACCATCGACATGCAGCCATTCGTTTCGTCGGCGTCGTCCAACGCCACCCATGCAGTTACTTCGGTCATGGGACGGATGATCGGCCATAGTGGGGCGTCCTGGTGCCAGTGTGTCGTCCCGCCGGTTTGCGGCGGCTTGTACTGAATCTGATCGTGCCAGATACGCAACTCTGTGGCGCCTGTCAATTGGGCGATGCCGGTGGTGATGTCTTTCCGGCTTATCAGCTCTCGGAAAGGGCCGCTCGCTTCCCAAATGTTGACAATCTGCCACACCGCTTTGCTCTCATCACGACTCATATTGCGAACATGAACGGGCTGAGGGATGTCGTCGCGCTCCCGCTCATCAATGACGCGCATAACCTCTGCGCGCAGCGTCTCTACTTCTTCATTGCTCAGCACCTGCCCGCCGTTCAAAAATCCGTCAGCCTGGAACTGGGCAATCTGTTCTGAAGTGAGCATCTGCCTCTCCTCTGAAATAGTGTGACTTATGGGTGGGACAGTCGACCACCTTAAGCGCCAGATGAATGAGTGCGGAGGCGGCTCAACGCGCCCCGCACGCTTGCAGACAGGCCTGCATATGACCGCGGCTCTCGGCTGCAATCACGCAGCACTGCTCCAGACTATACTCCCTCGCCCCAATTACCTCCAGATTCAGTGGGCCGGTGTAGTCATTCTCGTGAAGCACGCGCACGTACCCCACCAAGTCAATGTCCCCGCGCCCGTTCGCCTGCAATTCCGGCTTTCCTGGGCCTTGCTGTCGCCCCTTGCAGTCGCGTATATGTACGTGCTTGACCCGGCTGATCACCGCGGCGATCGCCTCTACCGGGTTTTCGTCGGCCCGGTGAATGTGCGACGGGTCCATGTCGATACCGAAGTTGGGCGAGCTGATCGCCTCCATCGCTCGCAGCGTCGTCGGCGTGTCGAAAATACTGGCACCTACATGCGCCTTCACACACAGTGTAACCCCGTGCTTCTCCGCCATCCGAGTGAGCTCACCCAGTTCGTCGATAGTCTGCACGAGGCTCTCCTCGTTGCCGCTCTCACCCCCTGGCCCGCAGTTTACAATGGGGATTCCGCACGCCACCGCCGCCTGCATCGCCTTCTCCATTAGCTCCCGGTCGCGGCTGGGCTGCTCCATCGCCAGCAGCTCTAGTTCATAAGTCTGGGCCAGCCGCCTGATCTCTGGCGCCAGTTCTTGCCAGCGGTCCAGGACCAGGTGCTGGGCCATCGCATCGATGGCGGCCATCTCGATGCCGTCGTACCCGGCCATCGCGATGCAGCGGAAGGCGGTCTCCATGTCGTATCCGCCAAACAGTACTGAGTTTGCGCCAAGTTTCATGAATTACGCTCCATTGTGAGGCGACCGGTTGGGTCAGGCAGTCTGACCTCTGCCACCCATCCCAATCGTCTGGATCTATGCCTTCTTTCCTGCTGAATTGGTCTGCTGCCGCTCCCGCTCCAACGCCTCCTGACTGGGGCGCCCTATCCGCAAATTGTCGTACGCCTGCTGCGAACTCGCAAAATAGTCGATGCCCTCGATGTCGTGCCAGCCCGGTTGGTGAAGAATAGGATTAGGCATCCCCGTCGCCGCCTCCCGCATGCTCACCCAGGCCTCCATCCGCGCCGTTAGCGCCAAAACAACCTCCGGCAGCTCTTCAGCCAGGTTGCCGCTCTCCTCAGGATCTTCGACCAAATTGTAAAGCTCGACCGGCGGCATGAAATGAAAGTCCGGCTCAAGCGCGCGTATCAGCTTCCACTGCGGCGAGCGCCAGCCATGTTTGCGCATCCACGCGCACTCCGTGATGTAAAACTCGCTCTCGTGCGACGCCACCTTTCCCTCGATCATTGGCAGCAGAGAGCGCCCGTCGAACTCGATGCCGGAGTCGATCTCCGCAAGCGCAAGCACTGTCGGAACAAGGTCTTTGTGCTGGTTGTAGCCGGCAACACGCCTGCCGCCGGGCAGCCTGGGCGGGTAGCGCAGCATCAAAGGCACATGGAGGACGGTGTCGTAAAGGCCGTGGTGATCGTACCAGAATCCGTGTTCGTCAAGCTCCTCGCCATGGTCGCCGTTGACCGCCACGATGGTCTCGTCGAAGATGCCATGTGCTTCGAGCGCGGTGAAGATCGACTGAATACACGCGTCCATATAGGCGATGGCCCCGTCATACTGCGCGTTCACGTACTTCCGGTCACTGATTCCCGGCGGCAACATATCGATGAGCGTATGCTTGAATGGCTCGAACGCAAAGACCGGATCCATCGATCGGTTGTCAGCGTCGCACTCATCACCATGATAGAAAATGCGCTCGAAGGGCTGTGGCGGCAGGTAGGGCGAGTGCGGGTCCATGTGGCGCAGGAACAGAAAAAATGGCCTGTCGCCAGCCACCAGGCGGTCCAGCGCGGGTAGTGCCAACCCGTTCAGCCGCTGGGCCTTGGGCACGCGGCCATCCGACCAGCTGCCCATCTGCCTGAAACTCAGATATTCGTCGAAGCCGCGCGCGCTCGCTCTGCCTGAGAAACCGACCGAGACCGTTGTGTAGCCGTGCTCGCGTAGTATCTCCGGCAGTGTCTTCACCTCCGGCCGTAGCGGGCCCTTTGGGCGATGGGCCACCAGCTGCGAAGTGAAAATGTCCATTCCGGTCAGCATCATGCAGTAAGCACTGGTCGTCGGAATGTGGGGACTGAATGTGTTCTCGAAGAGGACGCCTTGCGAGGCAAAACGGTCCAGATGGGGCGTGGTCAGCCGGTCGTAGCCGTAGCAGCTCAAATGGTCTGCCCGCAACGAATCAATGCCCAGAATTACGATGTTCGGTTTCGCGGACGAAGCCATCGCGCCTTCCCTGCCCCTACTCCTTCTCCTCGACCTCACGCGACTTCGCCTGCAGACGCCGTGCGGCGCTGGCGTCGCCGATGTAGAGCGAGTCGTAGGCCTGTTGCGAGCTCGTGAAAGGCCCGACCCCTTTGAGACCGTGCCAGTCACCCTGATGATGTATCGGATTCGACAGCCCGGTTTCCGCTTCTCGCTTGCTCACCCAGGACTCCAGACGGGCCGTCAGGGCAGCCACGACACCGGGCAGTTTATCGGCGAGATTGCAGTTTTCCAACGGATCTTCGACCAGGTTGTAGAGCTCCACCGGCGGTTTGAAATGAAAGTCCGGCTCCAGTGCCAGCATCAGTTTCCACTGCGGCGTGCGCCAGCCGTGCTTTCGCATCCAAGTACACTCGGTGATATAAATCTCGCTCTCGTGCGACGCCACGCTGCCCTCGACCATCGGCAGAAGGGAACTCCCGTCGAAGTCGATTCCGGCGTCGATCCCGGCCAGTTCAAGCAGCGTGGGCACGAGGTCCTTGTGCTGATTATAGCCAGAGACGCGGCGGTGGGCCGGCAATTTTGGTGGGTAGCGCAGCATCAATGGAACGTGAAGGACATTGTCATAAATGCCGTGGTGATCGAACCAGCACTCATGATCGTAGAGCGTCTCCCCGTGGTCCCCGTTGATCGCCACGATCGTCTCGTCGAAGATCCCGTGCTCCTCCAGCGCCGTGAAGATCGACTGGATAGCCGCGTCCATGTAGGCGATGGAGCCGTCATATTGGGCGATGACATAATCCTTGTCAGTGATGCCAGGCGGCAGCCACGATGCGAGAAAGTCACGAAACGGCTTGAAGGCCAGCACCGGCTCCATTGACTTGTTGCTGGGGTCGCATTCGTCACCATGGAAGAACATGCGCTCATAGGGCTCCGGCGGCAAGTAGGGCGCGTGTGGGTCCATGTGGCGCAGGAACAGGAAGAACGGTTTGTCTTCCGCGACCATGCGGTCGATGGCCGGTATCGCCTGTTCATTGAGAAGCTGGGCCTTGGGAAGTCGCCCCTCTTCCCACGACCCCCAGGCCGTATAGCTGAGATACTCGTCAAAACCGCGACTACTGGGATTTCCGTCGAACCCGACGCAAATGGTGTAATAGCCCTCTTCGCGCAGGATTTCCGCCAGCGTCTTGACCTCCGGCCGCAGCGGGCCTTGGTGCCTCAGCGCCACGACCTGCGTCGAAAAGACGTCCATGCCGGTCAGCATCGAGGCATAGGCGCTCGTCGTAGGAATGTGAGCGCTGAATGTATTCTCGAAAAGGACGCCTTGGGAGGCAAACCTATCCAGATAGGGACTGGTCAGCCGTTCGTAGCCGTAACAGCTCAAGTGATCGGCATGCAGCGAGTCAATGCCGAACAGGACGATATTCGGTTTTGCGTTCGATGCCATCGTGCTTTCCTTCGCAGTTGGTGGACTGGCGGGTCACAAGAGTGGAGCGGTGAAGCCAAACCGGGACGGTGGTCTGCGCAAGAGATTCTCAGTTTAGAGGTGGAGGAATCAACTCTGTCGGCCCAAACCGATCATTCACGGTTCAGACCGGTTGAACCGTACCACAACCGACAGTTCGCCGCAAGAATCTGCCCTTATATTCTTGTCGGCTCATGGTTGCAACCTGGAGCAGGAGCAGGCCCCCGAAGTGCCGCTTGTGCGCGCAATTGCTCTTTGCTTGATGACTGTTTACAATGTAACCTACGCCATCCCAAGCACAGCCTCTTTCTCTCCCGGTCTGCGAAGTGCCGGGCAGGCCAGGTCTGTGAAGGACTCATTCTCTATGATTCCGATGTCCCGCGTGCAGCGACGGCTCATAATCACGCTTTTCGTCGTCAGCAGCCTCAACAGTGCTGCGATGATCGCCAGCTTCGTACTGACCCCCATAATCTCCTACTCCCTCAGCGGCCGCGTACAGTTGATCGGTCTTCCCAACGCACTGTCAATGGTGGGACGGGCCGGTGCGGGCTATCCGCTGGGCTGGCTCCTGGACAAAGCCGGCCGCCGTATCGGCCTGGCCGTCGGCCTCTCCTTTGTGATTTTCGGAATGCTCGTCTCCGCGTCGGCTATCAGCACCGGGTCACTCGTCTTCTTTCTCGGCGGGGCCGTCTTGCTCGGCGTAGGCCGTGCCGCCCTGGAACAGACCCGCTATGCCGCGGCCGAAATCTTCCCGCTGGCCCAGCAGGCCAAGGTAATTGGGCTGATCGTATTCGCAGGTACGGTCGGGGCTGTAGGCGGGCCACTTCTTGTGGAACCGGCCGTTGGGCTGGCCAGACAACAGGGATTCCACGAGCATGTGGGCCCGTTCTGGATCGGCGCGGCATTGATGGGGCTGGCTCTGATCCTGCTCCTGGTGGCGCTGCGGCCCGACCCCAAAGAACTGGCCGCACTGCTTGCCCGGAACGAGAAAGCCGCTAAGGAATCAGATAGCTCGGAAGACGGCTCACCCGGTGGCCAGGCTGGAAGCGAGGAGGCTCCCAGAGGGCTGAGGGGCGTCATGCACCTGCTCAAGTTGCCGGACGTACAACTGGCAATCGCGGCAATGGCAATCGGCCAGATGGTCATGACACTATTGATGGTGGTTACGCCGCTCCACATGAACCGCGCCGACTACAAGGCAGACGCCATTTCCTACGTCTTGATGGCGCACACTCTGGGGATGTTCGGCTTGTCTGGTCTCAGCGGCTGGCTGGCAAGCCGGGTTGGCCGCGTGCCCATGATTTTCGCCGGAGCGCTCGTGCAGGTACTGGCCGCGATCATGATGCCGCTCTCTACCGAGCTTCCGGTCCTGTTCGTCTCTCTTTTCCTGCTCGGCCTGGGATGGAATTTCAGCTATATCGCTGGCTCCTCGCTGCTGTCGGCCGCGCTTGAAGGCTCGCGACAGCGGGGCCGTGTACAGGGCATCAACGAAGCCATGGTTGCCATCGCCTCCGCCTGCGGTAGTCTGGGGACAGGGAGCGTCTATTCACTCAGCGGAGTTGTGGCTGTGGCTGTGAGCGGCGTGTTCTTCTCGGCGGCCTTGGGTGCCCTCGCCCTCTGGTTAGGGCGGCAGCATCTGTTTGCCCTGGCCGCAGAGCGAGGCTAGCGCGCGGGATTCCCCAAATCGCGAGTCCATTTACGCGGTGCATTCGCCACATCCGTTCGGGCGGGGCTCTACCTTCACAGCCGCCATGTCCCCGCTGCCGTGGGATGGTCGTACGGCTCGTCGGCCACGCGAGCCTGCAGGCGATGCAACTCCTCGGTTAACCCCTCTACTACGCCGGCGTAATCCGGATCATGGTATACGTTGTTCAGTTCATACGGGTCGGCATCGAGATCGAATAGCTCCCACTCCGGCTCCTTGGACGCATCGATGACACCCGGCTGATCCAATCCGTCGGCGTAATAATAGATCAGCTTGTAGCGCAGCGTCCGCACACCATAGTGGGCGTAAACGTGATGGTGTGCCAGATGCATCCAATAACGGTAGTACATCGATGTCTGCCAGCCATCCGGCGTCTGGCCCGCCAAAAGTGAACTGAAACCGGTCCCCTGAAAATGCTCCGGGACGTCGACGCCGGCGTACTCGAGCAGCGTCGGCGTAAAGTCGACATTTAGGACCATCTGATCCTTGACCGCCCCCCCTTCGACCGCACGCGGATAGCGAATGAGCAGCGGCATGCGCAGCGACTCCTCGTACATGAAGCGCTTGTCATACCAGCCGTGGTCGCCTAGAAAGAAGCCCTGGTCCGACGTGTACACGACAATGGTGTTCTCCGCCAGCCCTTCCTCTTCCAGGTAGTCGAGCAGCCTGCCGACGTTGTCATCGATGGAAGCGACGCATCGCAGGTAGTCCTTGATATACCGTTGGTACTTCCACTTCTTCTCCTCCTCCGGTGTCAGTCCCTCCGGCGTCGGCTGTTTCAGATCGGTCAGCGTCATGTCGCGGTCGATTCGCATCTCAGCCGCCGCTGCGGCTGCCGCGCGGTTGCTGTAGTCGTCGTCGAATGTCTTCGGATAAGGAATCTCCTCGTCTTCGTACATGAGCGCGTGCTTTTCGTCCGGCTCCCACGACCGATGCGGCGCCTTATGGTGGCACATGAGCATGAACGGTCGCTCCGGATCGCGCGCCCGCAGCCAGTCGAGCGAAAAGTCCGTAATCAAGTCGGTTACGTAACCGGGAAAGACCTTTCGCTCTCCCATCTCAATCATTTCAGGGTCGTGGTAGAGGCCTTGGCCTGGAAGCACGTTCCAATAATCGAATCCGGTCGGATCATTGACCCCCCCGTGTCCCAGGTGCCATTTGCCGACTATAGCCGTCTGGTAGCCTGCCTCCTGCAGCAGTTTTGGCATCGTCACCTGCCGGCCATCGAGTGTCGAAGCCAGCGTAGTCACGCCGTTAATGTGGTTGTACGTGCCGGTCAGAATCACCGCGCGGCTCGGGGTGCAGATAGAGTTGGTGCAGAAGCAATTGTTGAAGCGCATGCCGCCCTCTGCGATGCGGTCGAGATGAGGAGTACGGTTGATGCGGCTGCCGTAGCAGCTCATAGCGTGCGAGGCGTGATCGTCCGACATAATGAAAAGAATGTTGGGGCGTGTGTCGGGCATAGGAAGTCCTTTTGATTGTCTACTGTATAATGTTGATGGCGGTGTCGTGTTGCCGTGATGTCTTGGCGTCGTTTAGCACAGCGGGGACAGGTTTGGCAATGCTATCAGACATTGAATGCGGGGTCAAGAAGAAGCGCGAAATCGGGTACATCCCAAATCGGAGGTGAACCTTCTTATGCCTCAAGAAGCAACAGAGCCGTATTCAGTCCTCAATCAACTCGAACGAAAGCGCTTCGTCTATCCACTGACAACTGACGACTAACTACTGACTACTGAAGTTCAGGGCGGTCGGCCGCAAGCGGCCTCCCTTGTGCGGGGGCTCCGCCCCCGCAACGCCCCCGGTCCTACAACATGCCTCTTCGACCGAGTGCCCCTATTCGTGACAGGTGCCCAATCGACCGAGATTCTTCGCACCAGGTCCCTCCAGTCCCATAGGAGTCCTGTAGGGGCAGGCCCTGTGCCTGCCCTCGTACACCCTCCAATCTACGAATCCCAAAGTTAGTCCCGGCCTGGCACCTGCCCTCCGTCACTCCAGGAGCCGCTAAACACCTCCAGCCACCGCTGGCATGGATTCCACGTCAGACTGTGTCCACCCCAATTCTGGGATGCACCCTGCGAAAACTGACTAAATCCGGTTAATCTATTCTCTTGGGCAATCTCGAAGCGGCTGACAAGTACAAGAGCTGTGGCCTGTTCACGTCTCCTTCCACTTGGCAATCCCCCTGAGGTGCACACCTTGTGGGTGCCATTCCGGTTGCCCACCCTTTTGGGAGCGCCAAGAAACCCTTTGTCCCTCGTGGACTGTTAACATTCTGGGCCCGCCTTTCCCGGTTCAGGCAAATGTATACGACTTCTCGTGATATGTTGAAGATTCAGCGGCGAGTGAGAGGGGCTGAACGTCTGCATCAGGGGACGCGGGCTGCGGCTTAACTGTCCTGTGCCCTTGCCAAGAGGTGGATCATCGGGTAGGTTGCATCTGCCGGACCTACTCCCATTTGCATACAAATGGAATTGACCCATAGGAGATTCTATATGTCTGGACAGTCAGTACTGAGGCACGTCGTCCTGTTTCAGTTCAAAGACGGAACGTCGGAAGCAAGCGTTAGCAAAATCGAAAACGCCTTCCGGGCCCTGCCTGGCAAAATCGACGTGATCCAGGATTTTGAATGGGGTACCGATGTCAGTGTCGAGGGCTTGGCAGAAGGATTTACACACTGCTTCTTCGTAACCTTCGCATCCGAAGCCGACCGCGACGCCTATCTCCCCCACCCCGATCACACAGCATTTGGCGCCGTGCTGAGTCCCCACTTGGAAAAGGTTCTGGTCGTAGACTACTGGCAGAGGACGTGAACCGTTTCGAGCGTACAGCGCGCGACAGCACTACCCCAAACCAATCTCCACCATCTGGTGGCCATTCAACTTGGGCAAGGTAAATGAGAGCCGTCCCTTTGCTTCACTGAACGCCAGCGACTCGCCGTCAGGGACGCAGCGAACGCCGGCTACCGGTCCGGGTAACTTCAGATTCACTTCGATATCAAACACAGGTAGTACGTCCTCAATGACGTCGAAATCCTGCCCCCGGCGCTCCGGAACGTAGTGAAGCAGATGCAGGACTAAACGGCTCTGTTCTCGCTGCTCGTTCACGGCGGTCAACAAGCCCGTCGGTCCGCTGTGCCGCAACCAGGGGTCCGGCAGGAGTATATCGATCGCGTTCAATAGCAGCTGCTTGCACCAGCGCGGCGCGTTGCGGTGATACTGGCGAAAGATCGGATGAGCGAAGTAGATAACGTCCTCCGTCCGCGTCGCGGCAGGTCCGGCAGGCTCGCCGCTGCTGGGCGTCTGCCGGTGAGAACAGAAATGCTTCCAAGTCCGGTCGAAGTAGGCAGGCACCATCCTCGCAAGAACCTCACAGTCCTCCCCGGCTTCGATTTCCAACCCGCGCATGTACATGACGTGCTCAGTATTTCGCAATCCCGCCGCCAGCATCCCTTCCGCACGCAGATAGTCCACATAGTCCCCGCTCCCAAAGTGGCGGCCTCGCACAGTCTCGCCTTTGGCGTCGGTAGGTCCCTCGCCGGTCTTGTTCACGCCCCATGCCGGCAACGCAAAGTCTGACAGGTCCGGATCCAAGCCGGACTCGAAAGAGGCTAGCACTTTGCCCCCGGCGGCGAGATAGTCGTTTACCTTGCTCGCAAGATAGCCGTCAAGGTGTACGCCGTCGGGCAGGATGAGCACGCGGTAACCATCCCAGTTCGTTTGACTGTCGACAACGTCGAATTGGTGGCCGCCTTCCTGCAACATGCGCACCGCGCCGACAGTCGCCGCGGTCAGGCGCTCGCCCGTGAACTCCTCCAGTGTGAATACGCCGATATCAGTCAATGCACGGGCCCCGCGGCACCATGGCTCTTTTCGGGCGACCTCTCGATAGACCGGGCCGACGAGGTCGTAGGTCGCCTGGTCGAGCCGCCCTGTAGGGTGGAGTTGGTCGCCGATTGAGCACTTGGCGTTGAGGGCCAGCATCTGGAAGCACTCGAACTGCAGCGCCGCCTCGTTTTTGTAAGAATGGAAGTCCCCCCAGGACGTGTGGAACTTTCCCGTCATTCCGAGACTGTCGTGGCCGGTTGTGCGGGCATATCGCTGCGAGAGCGGAAAGTGCATGTAGCCCCAGCCTCCCGACGGCAGTGACTCCAGCTCCCAGTGGCTGTATGTCTCGCCCGTCGCGCGCTGCCGCGGGCCAACGTGGCCGGAGTTGTAAAAAATGGTGCAGTCCTGGCTGTGACTGCGCACGCGGGCCGACATATCCTTCTTGAAGCGGTCGGTCACGCCCTGGCCGAACGAGAGGCGTTCCGCGTCGCAGGAGGGGTCCAGCCCCTGTGCCAGCATCTCGAGCCGGCAGGCGGTGCAGGAGCAGTCCTGATCCTGCACGATGTCGAAAAAGAGCCCATCCACCGCGGGTAGTTGGGCGAACATGTCGTCAACGTGGGCCTTGAGAAAGTCGACATAGGGCGTGTTCAGGCAAAGTTTCGCATAGAAGCCGGCTTGGTAGGGCTGCTGGCCCTGAATGGAGCCGTCGCAGGCTACCTGCAGCCACTGCGGTTTCTCCTGTGCAGTGTAGTAGTCCCACTGAATGGTTGTATAGATGGGTACCCGAATATCGCGGGAGTGAGCTGCTTCGATCTGTTGTGCGAGCAGGTTACACTGCAGACTCGGGTGACGCCGCTCCGGGTTGGCCGGTGTTTCGTAGAAGATCATGCCGTGATGGCCCCGGGCGAAGCAGGTGATGGAGTCAACGTGAGAGTCGACCAGGTGCTGCGCCCAAGCCGCAGCGTCAAACTCGCCTCCGATATTGGTAAGCTGTTGGCTGGTGTGAAAGTCGAGGTGGATCTGTCGGTAGCGGAGGAAGTCGGCCATAACGTTGGTGTGCTCCTGTCATTTGGGCAGCGAATCGGGCTTTTTCTGTTCGGCAGGTAATGTTGCGCAGGGCGCCGGCGCAATTCAAGCGGGGTCCAGCGAGGTACTCTGAAAAAACTTTAGAATGGCCACACAAGGCTACCGAGGTCCCACGAACAGAAGAGAGACGAAGTTCAGAAACCGAAAAGTCCAGGAAGGCTATTTCAATTCGAGTCCCAGCACCCTTCACGATACGCTTCGCGCAAGAACAGCCTTTTCCGGTGTGAATCCGCGCGGGCGATCCACTCGGCAGGGATCTCTTGTGTGTGCCGGTGAGGCGGGCCCGCCTCTTTGAAGATGTCAATGTTGAAGATCCGGTAGGGCTGCGGAGAGTCAATCGGCTTCGGTTCGACGCCGTGAAAAATACGGGCGTCAATGTAAACCATGCTCCCTGGAGGCAGTTCCAGTCGCTTCTCACGAAGGGGCCGGCCCGCCTCGGCGTCAAACTCCCCGGCAAGCAGCCTCTTCGAGAACGCATCGGCCCGCGCCCTGTCAACAGCAGCGTCCTCGATCGGCGCAACGCGGTGGCTGCCGGGAATCACTTTGAGATTGCGGTCGCCAAGAGTAAAGCCGTTGAGATAATAGAGAATCTGGACATAATATCTGTCACGTTCCGCAAGGTTAATTGGATTCTCGTGCTTCCAATGATGGTGGTCCTGGTGGTAGCGAATCGGACCGATTCCTCGCGGTGCGATGTTCAGCGCCGAGTGGCAGAAGTGGAAGTCCTTGCCAATTGTGGCCGTCAACAAGGCCGTGACAAATGGGTCGTCAATGAGCTGGTCGCTGTAAGGCCCACGGTCGTCCCAGGGACGGATGAAGTAGGCTTTGGGATCCCCCCGATGGACCTGCAATTGACTGACGAATTCGCGAACCTGGTCAAGGCCCTCAATCTCTCTGATAAGGGATTCCCTTGCATGGTCCGTGAAGACATTGGGAAAGGCAATGTAGCCGTCGCTATGGAAGGATTCAATGTCGGCTCCGGACGGACCCGGTATCCGGAACAGGGATTTCAATTTAGTTGCCATTTGCTTGCCTCCTTGATTCTGAACTGTAGCATACGGTCAAGACAGGCACAAGATGGAACCGCTGCACCTGTTCGGGGCTTTGTAAAATGCCCTGAATATGTGAAAAGGATCGTTCCAATAGCCCTCGCCGCAAAGTGCTGCTGCCGCCGCGGAGTTGTGCCCGCGGCACGCAGAGCAGGATATGCCCAGCAGTGACTTTGACATGAAGTTCCATATCAGGATACATGGGGCGTCGCAGACAATTGACCTGGAGACCCCGTCTACCGGTCCCTGTCGCGACCCCTAACGACAGATGGAGAAAGTCCTCGTAAAACCACACTTGAAAAAATGCTTCTTTGCCTGCACAATGATAGAGTGGAGAGTTGTCATTCGCCATTGGTATGAAACTCTGAGGAGGGCTCCTCAGCCTCCTTTCCAGAATTCCAACATGGGAAGACAATGCTATTGCGCAGACTAAGTGGACTAGGGACAGTAGACCATGAACTACAACTATCCTACATCTGTAGGGGCAATCCTTTTTATGGCTGCCCTGCTTCTCACCGCATGCGTCCCCTTGCCCGCTGACCCCGGAATCCCCGTCAGCGGACCCGCGCCCGAGACGCCGCTGATCTCGATCCACAATCCCTTAGTGGTCCCCGTTGGGGACACGCCCTCCTCTTCTGGCGGACCGTTTCAGGACTGGCCCGCCTTCGAAGTCGAAAGCCATCGAATCAGAGTTTTCCATCCAAACAGGTGGCTCTTTGTATCCACACAGGAGGAACTATCCGCGCTCGGCTCACAAATTGGGGATGACGAACTGGCTGAAGCATTCTTCGAAGAGCGGGAGGGTTACGTCGGATTCCTGACTCAACCCGGCCAGGAGGACTACTTTGCCGGCGCCGGTTTTCCCTACGACCCCGATTCGCCTCCGCTGGAGACCAACGGATTTCATCTGCTTGCAGTACCAAGCGAAGGCCGAACTCTTGAGACGTTTGCACGCCTGCTAAGCGACGAACTTGGTGCCTCCGGCCTGGCTGAAGTGGATGGCATCGAGATTGGTCCCGGTCTGCGTCCGTGGGGTGAGGAAACCGCGACAATCCAATACCGCATTGACGGCACGCAGGCCTTCGGAAACCGGATTGTTACCGTCCCCGACGCAAATGTGGTCGGCTGGCGCGTGATAATGCTATCTCCCGACGGTGGAACTTTTCTGACCGTCACCTACGACGTGTGGGGTGAATATTCCGAGTGGGTGGAGGGCCTCCTTCGCGAAGTCGTTCGCAGAGTCCAGTGGGTGGACGATCCATCCCATTTGCCCCGGCCGGGGCCGACGGTGACGCTCGAGCACCTCATGAACGTACGCGCCGGCCCAGGCACCGACTATCCCATCCTCGGCAAGGCGGGGGAAGGCCAACAGTTCGCCGCAATTAGCCGCGACGCTGTTGGCGGCCCGGCCGGCGGCTGGTGGCAGATCGAGTACCGCGGCCAACTGGGCTGGTTGCACGGAGACTATGTGTCCGCGCCAACCGCAGCAGAAGACATTCCCCACGCAGACGAATCCGGCTGGCTTACCTATGAAGACGTGGAAAGAGGACTGTCGCTGTCACTTCCCGCAGAGTGGCGCTACTTTGACCCCGCGTGGCCGACCGCGGCCGACCTGGCGCTCCTGTCCGCGGCCAACAAAGTATCTGAAGAACAGTTCGACGTCTTGGGATTGAGTGAGATTGTTTCGGCTATGAGCCTCCGACGCGACGACGCCGTGATCGGTCTCGGTCTGCAGTCTGGCCAGGATGAGAGTGAGGCGAGCAACTTCATGCTTGTCTTTTCATTCGCGGCCAGTGGCCAAAACCTCGCGGGATACGCACAGGCAGCCTCAGAGCAGACTTACAGCATTGAGCCGGCCGTGGTTGAACTGGTTCGGGGAATGAGGCCGTCGGACGAAGAGGTGGTCTCGATCAAATACGGCGAATACGCAACCAATAACGTCGTATGGCAGATATGGCTTCTTTCACCCAATGGCGAAAGGCTCGTTGCCCTTGGGTTCAACGTTCACCGAGACCAGATCGAGGAACTGGAACCTGTAATAGCCGAAGTCGTACAGCGCCTCCGTTGGATCGACAAATAGAGGCAAAGTTCTAAAGGCCGCCGTTTTCAGCTGCATTGGACGCTCGGCGCCCGTATTCGAGCCATCTGTTGAGTCAGCCTCAATCATCGTTCTTGCAGACGTCTTACGGAAATTTCCATTCCAACATTGTGTCATGGAAAGTTGGTAACCTACAGCCTTTCACCGCGAACTGAGACTTGCAATCGTCAAATGCGTGCGCATCGCCACAGGATTGTCAGCGCTCCTCACTCATTCGCGAAGCGCTTGGGACTATCTGTACATTCTCATCCCATTTGACTATCAAGCAGCGTCGGTCTGGGACTGCTGTCTCTGCCAGCCGCCGCCGAAGCGATGACCACTACCTCTACCACGTAACCAAAGGCAAACAAGCCCTTGGCGAGTAACCTCACACCTACTGCACAAGGGGGCAAGAAACTGACGCGACCGGCACTAACCCCATCTGAGACATTCGCGCAGTGATGCTAAACTTCCACTGCACTTTGCCTGCATCTCGCTCCTTCCCAGCAACCGAAACGCAACTGCATCTTCGTCAACCGTGGATGCATTCCACGTCTCCCACTTCATGCATGTCGTAGATCCTGCAGGAAGGGGGACAGAATATTGCCTGTCTGGGATTCAGCGTAGAGCCTGCAGAGGACCTGACTTCCCGCTGGAGTTTGGCTACCAAACATACTTTACGGACCAAATTGCCCACTGGACATGAAACTGCTCTTCGGAACTGCACAGGCTGACCGGAATCTCTACATTTCAAGAGGCCTTACCAATACATTAGGGGACTAAAATGATTACGCCAGTCTTGGACCTGTTTCAATTCGATGACCTCTTGACGCCGGCCCAGAGGGAACTGCGCCACGAGGTCCGAAAGTATATGGAGAATGAAGTCAAGCCTGGGATAAATGACTACTGGGAGCGCGGCGAGATTGCTCTGGACTTGGCTCTCGGCCTGCGTGAGTTGCCCATTATGGGTGGAACACAAGAGGGGTACGGCTGCGCGGGGCTTGACAATGTAAGCGACGGGTTGGTGAAGTATGAGATCTGCCGGGTGGATGGCTCCGTCAGTACGCTGTTCGGTGTGCACTCCGGGTTGGCGATGGGTTCGATCGGGATGCTTGGCTCGGATGAGCAAAAGGAACGCTGGCTGCCGGCAATGGCGAGGATGGACAGGCTGGGCGCGTTTGCCCTGACTGAGCCTGAGAGAGGGTCGGACGCGGCGCACGTGCAGACGAATGCTCAGCGTGTCGGCAGCCACTACCTCCTCAATGGCCAGAAACGTTGGATCGGCAACGGGACGATTGCTGACCTGATTATTGTCTGGGCGCGGGACGAAAGCGGACGCTTTGGGGGATTCGTGCTCGAGGATCCGGGGCAGCTGCCCGGCTTTACCGCGACCGCTATGGAGGGCAAGATCGCCAAACGGGCAGTGCATCAGGCCGAAATCACGCTTGAAGATGTGCATCTGCCGGCGGCAAACCGGCTCGCCCTATGTAACAGCTTTCGCGATCTGACGGCGGTCCTGGCCAACACCCGGGCAGGCGTCGCATGGGAGGCCGTCGGCCTGGCGGCCGGCTGCTACGAAATCGCGCTGAAATATTCTTGCGAACGCGAACAGTTCGGGAAACCGATCGCGGCCTTTCAACTGATCCAGGCCAAGCTTGTTGAGATGGCCGCCGACCTGGCACAGGGGCAGCTGCTGGTCTGGCGGCTTGCAAAGCTGATGGAGTCGGGTGCAGCAACCTCGGGTCAGCTTTCGCTCGCCAAACAAACGTGTGCAGCCAAGGCACGGCGAGCAGCGGCGTTAGCCCGCGAGATATTGGGCGGAAACGGCATTCTGATAGATAACCACGTGGCGCGTCTGTTCACCGACGTCGAGGCCACCTACACCTATGAGGGCACAAACGAGATAAACCTCTTAATCGCTGGTCGCGAGATCACGGGTATGGGCGCGTTCGTCTGACTGCAAGGATAAGAGGAGATTGACCATAAGGATGAGGTGATGCACATTGAATTGATGGCCAGCTGGAAGGCAAGCTCTGCCGCCTCGTTGGATTCCGGACAGGTGTCGGCGGTTGACCAAACGTCCTGCAGGTACTACAATCCCCACAGCACACCCCAACCAAAAGGCATTGAAATTACTGAAGATAGCCAAGGAGCATTCGTATGCTTTCCGGCCTGATGATGGACTATCAGCTTACGGTTGACCGCATTCTGGAACACGGAAATCGACTCTATCCGTACAAACAGATCAGGACTAAGCTGCCTGACGGCACGCTCCACGAGTATTCCTACAGTGACCTCTATAGCCGGGTGAAACGGCTCTGCAACGTGCTCGAAGGTCTGGGTGTGCAACCTGGAGACCGCGTCGGCACCTTTGCTTGGAACAACTTCCAGCATGTTGAACTCTACTTCGGCGCGCCGGGCGCAGGCGCGGTCGTACATACCCTCAACATTCGCCTCTTTCCGGATCAGTTGGCCTACATCATCAACCATGCCGAGGACAAGGTGATCTTCATCGACGCAACGCTGTTGCCGCTGATGGAAGGTCTGGGCGAGAAGATCAGCGGGGTCGACCATTTCGTGCTTTTCAACGCTCAGGAGGGCGCGGCGGCGGCCAACCTTCCTGGCCAGGTCCATGATTACGAAACCTTGATGGCGGCAGCGGACGATGAGTACGGCTGGAGGGTGGAGGGTGAGAACCAGGCCATGGGGCTCTGCTACACCAGTGGCACGACAGGCAATCCCAAGGGCGCGCTCTACAGTCACCGCTCGATGTATCTGCATACGGTAGGGACTTGCCAGGCAGCTGCTGTAGGGCTGACCGAGAACGATGTGGTCCTGCCCGTCGTGCCGCAGTTCCACGCCATGGCTTGGGGCCTGCCTTACGCCGCGGTGAATACAGGTGCATCCCTGGTGATGCCAGGTCCCCATATGCAACCGGCCGCGCTCGCAGATCTGATCGAGACGGAACGGGTGACCGTCGCCGCCGGCGTGCCGACCATCTGGAACGGGCTCTACCACGACCTGAAGCAGAACCCGCGCGACATTTCATGTATCCGCGCCCTGGTGGTCGGCGGCTCGGCCATGCCCCGCAGCCTGATCGAGGCCTACGAAAAAGAGTTGGGCGTGAACGTCGTTCATGCCTGGGGCATGACCGAAATGTCCCCCCTGGGGACGGTTTCGAAGTTGCTCAGCCACCACCACGATCTGCCGCAAGAGCAGAAGTGGGACGTTAAGGCCCGGCAGGGCTACCCGATCTCAGGTGTCGACATGCGCATCGTGGGCGAGGCCGGTCAGGAGCTCCCTTGGGATGGTGAGACGTTCGGCGAATTGCAGGTGCGCGGGCCGTGGGTGGCGCAAGCCTATTACAAGCTGGAGGGCGGCGACGACAGCTTTACCGCCGACGGATGGTTTCGTACCGGGGATGTGGTTACGATCTCCGCAGACGGATTCATGTCGATCACGGATCGCACAAAAGATCTGGTGAGAAGCGGCGGTGAATGGATCTCATCCGTGGAGCTGGAGAATCTGTTGATGGCCCATCCACAAGTGTTGGAGGCCGCCGTCATCGCGGTGCCCAATGAACGCTGGGGCGAGCGCCCGTTGGCAGTAGTAGTGCCCACGGACGGCGGGATCCAGCCCGGTGCTGAAGAACTTGGCAGCTTCTTGGAACGGCAGGTTGCAAAGTGGTGGTTGCCGGACGGCTACGAGTTTATCGACGAGATTCCAAAGACCGGAACGGGCAAGTTTGACAAGAAAGTGCTGCGCGAAAAGTACGCAAGAGATTAGACACCGTTTTCCTATTCTTCCGCCCGGCCATCCCACCGTAGTGGCAACCCTTGTGCTCACCAGGGTCCCCAGCCCCAAAACGCGCCAAGCTGCCAAATCCCCCACAGGGGCACCCTTGTGGGGCCCCTCGTGGTTGACGACTTCTCCAATTAACCTGTTCCTCAGGTCCTTCCTGCCTCTCGGCAAATACCTCAAATGGCATCGCCCCAGGCTTTGCGCAGCATCTCAATGCTCTTTGGAACTGCCGTCGTCGCGTCCTCTGCCCCCTCCATCTCAATAGAGCAGTAGCCGCGCCAACCTGCATCGAGAAGAATGCGGAAGATGCGGCCGTAATCGAGGTCTA
The DNA here is from genome assembly GCA_026708085.1 of Caldilineaceae bacterium. GTDB lineage: Bacteria > Chloroflexota > Anaerolineae > Caldilineales > Caldilineaceae > Bin5. Next base: position 44,475 of record JAPOVP010000169.1, on the reverse strand, counting down.
GGCTGTACCAGGAGCCGCCGCCTGGATACGTCTTGGCATGGGCCAATCTCACGTAAGGAGCGATGCGCTCCATAGCTTCGTACATGTCATCCTCGAAGAGGAAGTTGCCCATGTCAAGGATCGCCTGTAGCCATGGTGAGTCGATCGTCTCGATGATGCGCGCCATGTCACTGGCGAATGTTGTCAGGCCCCAGTGGTTCTCAAGCAACAGAAGCACGCCCCGCCTCTCAGCGTGCGGCAGGCAGCGCTCGATCGCGTCGACCACCCAGCCGAAGCCGTCATCCATGGTAAAGCCGTCCCACGGCTCAACCCATCCCTTGGCCTCGATCAGATCGTCGAAACTGCCCTGCTTGCGGAAACCGCCCGAGTTGACGCGAATCGAAGGAATCCCCATTTCGTGAGCGAGATCGATGCAATGGAGCGTGTGGTCGATATGCTCCTGCCGAATGTCGGCATCGTCGTGAACAAAGTCCTGGTGGATCGAGAGATTGTAGAGGTCCAGACCCAACGAGAAGGCGTGCCTCTTCAGTTTCTGCAGGTAGGCGTTCTCCTCCGATTCCATCTGACGGTGGAGGATCTCCACACCTGAGAGGCCCAGATCTGCAGCGGCGTCGAGCACCGATTCGATCGGCGTCTTTTCCGGCGTGAAATGCCAGTAAGAGTAGGTCGACGTGCCCAGCCGGAGTGCCATTTTTCCGATGCCCGAATCAGCTATCCCGCCCGCCCTGTTATTCTGTCCCGTTGTCATCGCGTTTTCTCCGCTAAAGTGCGCGTTCCCAAAGGCTCTTCCGGCTGCCAGACTCAAGCGTCGGTGACGCAGCCCTCCGACGCGCTGGAAACGGTCCTGATGTACTTCCAAAGGACGCCGCTCTTGGCCTTGTATTCCGGTGGACTCCAATCTACCCGGCGGCGGTCGATCTCCTCCTCGGAGACCTCAAGCGTAAGCGTATTCTTCTCGGCGTCAATGGTGATCGTGTCACCGTTCTGCGCCAGCGCCAGCAGGCCGCCCTCCTGAGCCTCCGGTGTGATGTGCCCGACGACGAAACCGTGGCTGCCGCCGGAAAAGCGGCCGTCAGTGATCAGGGCGACATCATTGCCCAGCCCTTTCCCCATAATGGCGCCGGTTATGCTGAGCATCTCCCGCATACCCGGCCCGCCCTTGGGGCCCTCATAACGGATGACAACGACGTTTCCTGGCAAGACCTCGTCGCCCTCGATTCCTGCGAGGCAGTCTTCCTCCGAGTCGTAACAGACGGCGGGGCCTCTGAATCGGACGCCCTCTTTGCCAGTGATCTTGGCCACCGCGCTCGTCTCGGCAAGATTCCCGTAGAGGATCTGCAGGTGGCCCGTCTCCTTGATCGGCTTATCAATCGGCATGATGATCTTCTGGCCTTCCGCAAGGTCAGGCACCGATTCCAGGTTTTCGGCCAATGTCTTGCCGGTGACAGTCATGCAGTCGCCGTGGAGAAAGCCTTCGTGTAACAGCATCTTCTGTACCGCCGGAACCCCCCCGACCCCGTAGAGGTCTTCCATGACGTACTCCCCACTAGGCTTCAGATCGGCCAGGAGGGGCGTACGGTCGGAAATCTCCTGGAAGTCGTCGATGGTCAGGTCTGCGTTGGTCGACTTCGCGATCGCCATCAAATGTAATACGGCGTTTGTGGAGCCGCCCAGGATTACCGTAAGCGTGATGGCATTCTCGAAGGCCTCGCGGGTAAGAATGTCGAGCGGTTTGAGGTCCATCTCGAGTAGATTGTGTATGGCGGCCCCGGCTTCCAGGCACTCCTGCCGTTTGCCCTCGCTGGTTGCGGGATAGGAGGAGCTGTAGGGCAGGCTCATGCCCAGCGACTCAATGGCGGACGCCATGGTGTTGGCCGTATACATGCCGCCGCACGCGCCTTCACCTGGGCAGGCATTGCGCAAAACCTCGCGCATCTGCTCCTCGTCAATGTCGGCCGCCAGGTACTGCCCGTAGGCCTCGAACGCGGAGATGATGTCGAGCTTCTGTACGCTGCCGTTGCCCGGCTGCTCCAAGAGGCCTGGGCTGATCGTCCCGCCGTAGACCATGAGGCTCGGACGGTTGACGCGCGCCATGGCCATCAGCACACCGGGCATGTTCTTGTCACAGCCAGGCAGCGAAATGTTGGCGTCGTACCACTGGGCTCGCATGACCGCTTCGATCGAGTCAGCGATGATGTCGCGGCTCAGGAGAGAAAACTTCATCCCGGCTGTGCCCATGGACATACCGTCGCTGACGCCAATCGTGTGGAAGATCAGGCCCACCGCACCTGCCTCCTGAACCCCCTGCTTCACCCGCCGCGAAAGTGCGTTCAAGTGCATATTGCAGGTGTTGCCCTCCCAGCCCATCGAAGCGATGCCGACCTGGGGCTTATGCATATCTTCGTCGGTCAGCCCGACTCCGTAGAGCATCGCCTGCGATCCGACCTGCGAAATCGTCTGGGTGAGCATACTGCTGTACTTGTTGAGTTTGCTGCTGGTCGTAACTGACATTGGACTCTCTTTCTTGCTGAAAAGTTGCGGGTCCGCGGGCGCACCGGGATCTCGGCAGACTATCCGACGCCGGTGAGTTCCGTGCTGCGGCTCTCTTCGGACACTCTCGGCATTCCTTCCGGAATTTGCCCGCTGCCTGACGGCTGCGCGTGATCGATTTCGGCGCCCCGGGCTGGCAGCCCACTGTCAGCTGCCGGGTCGTAGTTTATGAGGAAATACTCGACCGCGTCCGAAATTGCAGTCCAGCTGGCCTCAATAATGTTGGTGCTGGCCCCAACGGTGGTCCAATTGTGAACGCCGTCGGAACTGGTGGTCAGCACGCGCACCGATGCCCCCGTGCCCTGGTCGCTGTTGATGATCCGCACCTTATAGTCCAGCAGGTGCATACGGTCCAAATGGGGAAAGTGCCCCTGGATCGCCTTTCGCAGTGCAAGCATCAGGGCGTTGACCGGTCCGTTGCCCTCGGCTACCTCGTGATAGATCCGCTCTCCCACTTCAGCCTTGATCGTAGCCTCCGACGAGAGCCCCCGACCGGCGCGGTTCGCCACCGAAACCGTATAGTCGATAAGGGAGAAGCTGGGCTGGTATCCTTCCTGCGAACGGCGCAACATGAGGTCAACGCTCGCTTCGGCGCTCTCAAATTCAAAGCCGACGTTCTCCAGCTCCTTGATCTGCTGAAGTACAGCCCTTTCCTTTTCCCGTGACAACCCCTCGACGCCAAACTCATCCACCTTTATTGCGATATTGTCCTTGCCGCTGAGTTCACTGACGAGCACTCGAGTCTGGTTGCCCAGACTTTCCGGCTCAACGTGCTGGTAGCTGTCGACGTTCTTGAGTACGGCATTGACATGCGTGCCGCCCTTGTGCGCAAATGCGCTCTGACCCACGAAAGGCTGGTGCGTATTGGGCCGCAAGTTGGCCAGTTCGTTAACATAGTGGCTGAGGTCGGTCAATTGGGCAAGCCTTTCTTCCGAGACAAGCTCGTAGCCCATTTTCATCTGCATATTGGCTATGATGCTCACTAGGTTCGCGTTGCCGCAGCGTTCCCCGTACCCGTTGATCGTTCCCTGCACGTGAGTACATCCGTTGCGTACCGCCTCCAGCGAATTGGCGACACCGGTGTCACTGTCGTTGTGTGCGTGGATACCGAGCGTGACCTTCCCCAGGCCATTCTGGACATTGGTCCGGTCGCCGTTCCCCGACTCGACCTCCGACGCGAGGACGGCTGCAAGTTCGCGTCGTACGTATCGTACGATCTCGCCAACTTCCCACACGAGACTGCCCCCGTTTGTATCGCAGAGCACGATGCAAGAGGCGCCGCCCGCGATGGCCTGTCTGAGTGTCTCTACCGCATATTCGGAGTTCTTTTTGTAGCCGTCGAAGAAATGTTCGGCGTCGTATACCACCTCACGACCTCGGCTTGTGAGATAGGCCACCGACTCGCGAATCATGCGCAGGTTCTCTTCGGGCGTCGTCTGCAGAACATCGCGCACATGCAGGTCCCAGCTCTTTCCGAAGAGTGAGACAACCGGTGTGTTGGCCTCCAGCAGTAACCGGATCTGCGGGTCGTCGGCTGGGAAGGTGTCGCGTTTGCACGTGGAGCCGAAAGCGGTCAACCTGGCCCGCCGGAGCGGCAGCTCGTTCTCTGCCCGTTCAAAGAACTCCATGTCTTTCGGATTGGAACCGGGCCAGCCTCCTTCGATGTAGTCGACGCCGAACTCGTCCAGGCGAGCGGCAATACGTAGTTTGTCGTCGCAGCTGAGCGAGACGCCTTCGGCCTGGGCGCCGTCGCGCAGTGTCGTGTCGAATAGTTGGATTCTCACGTCCGTTGACTCCATTACACTTCTGTCGCTGTAGTGGCTGCCCGGTTTGCCTTAGGTCCTGCGGATCTGACCCGAATCAGCCCGTCGCCTGCAAACCGGCAGCAATTCCGTTGATGGACAGCAGAATAGCCTGTCGCAGACGCGGGTCCTCCTCGTCTGGTTCGGCGCCTGCCTGTCCATTCTTTAGCATCTCTTTTGGGCTACTTCGCTGTTTATTGAGCAACGCAACCTGGATATAGTTGAGCGGATCGACGTATGGATTGCGCAGATTGATACTGCGCTGCAGCCAGGGCTCGTTGTCCAGTAGTGCACGCTGGCCCGTTATGCCCAAAATGAGCCTCTCCGTCCTCCTGAACTCCTCCGTGATTTCCCCGAAAACTGCGCTACGCGTCGAATCCTCGGCCAGCGACGCATAGAGCGCCGCGATTGTCATATCCGCACGGCGCATCGACAGCTGCGCTCTGTCGATGACGGTTCGAAAGAAGGCCCATTTGCGATACATCTCCCGCAGAACCGCAATCCGCTCATGTGATTCAGCGTGCAAGCCAGTGCCCAGACCGTACCATCCTGGCAAATTGACCCGGCTCTGTGTCCAGGCGAAGACCCAGGGTATCGCCCGCAAATCCGAGATTTCCGCAGTCTGACGTCGCTTGGCCGGCCGCGAGCCTATATTCATCTGGGCCAGCTGTTCTATCGGCGTCGCCTCGTGAAAATAGCTCAGGAAAACGGGATTCTCTACCAGAGTCCTGTACTTCCGTTCAGAGCGTTCGCTGGCCGCCGTCAGGATGTTCACCCAGCTCTTGTCGACAGCGTGAGGTGAATTCTCGCTCAACGACTCCCCTGCCAGTGGGCCATGATGAGTTTCACAGCTCGCAATCAGAACGGCATTGACCAACTGCTCAAGATGACGCTTTGCGATCGCCCGGTTACTGTAGCGGGCGCTGATTACCTCCCCCTGTTCGGTCAACTTGATCCGCCCCTGAACGGATCCCGGCGGCTGGGCGAGAATGGCGCGATTGGCAGGCCCTCCGCCGCGTCCGATGGAGCCCCCGCGTCCGTGGAAGAGAGTCAGTTTCACGCAGTAGGCGCTGCAGGTGCTGGCCAGCTTTTCCTGGGCCTGATAGAGCGACCAGCTGGATCGAAGGTATCCGCCGTCCTTGTTCGAATCGCTATAGCCGATCATGATCTCCTGGCAGTTGTCGCGCAGGGCCAGGTGCTTGCGGTAGATCGGCGATTCGAACAGCGCGCTCATGACGCTGGGCGCGCCCACAAGGTCGTCGATTGTTTCAAAAAGTGGCGCGATGTCAATCTTACCAAAAAGGCCGGCGTCCTTGGCCAGCAATAGCACCTCCAGCACGTGGCTGACGGAAGTGGTCATACTGATGATATAGGCGCCGACCGCCTCGGGCGCGATCCGCTCGTGAGCCTTTCGGATTAGCCGGAATAGGGCGACCGTCTCGTTCGTTTCGGTGCTATAGAGCAGGCGGGCAGTAAGGGGACGCGGGCTCGCGATTTCTTCAACCAGTAGCCTTGTCCGCTCCTCTTCCGGCAGCTCCAGGTAGTCGAAATCCGGGTCCTCCGGCCTGTAGTAGCGATGCAGCAGTTCGGCGACGGCCTCCCGGTGGCGGTCGGAGTGCTGGCGTATGTCCATTGACGCCAGATGGAAGCCAAATATACGCGCCTGCCGCACGAGCCGCGCGAACCGGCCATCAGCCAGCCGGTCGCCCTTGTTCTGGCGGAGACTCTCTTGGATCAGTTCCAGGTCCGTGATGAACTCACCGGCGTTGGCGTAGGCCCACCGGTCTGGGCGCTGCGCCTGCCAGGCTTCCCTGTTCTGCGCCAGTGTCGCCCCTAGCCTCCGGTAGATCAGGATCATCTTTTGCCGGTAGGGTTCCAGCGAAAAGCGGTCCAGGCGATCCTTTTCGCCCGGCGGGGCGCGTTCTACATCCCTCGCCAGGCTGTCGAGAAACGCCTGGGAGAAGGCGCCGCGTGTATTGGCCACACTGAGATGCCCGTACATGCCGACGACAGTGCGGCGGTAGAGCTCGAGCGCCTGCTCCTTCTGCTGGCGCAGCGCGTCTTCAGTAACATCCTGAGTTACAAAGGGATTGCCGTCTCGGTCCCCGCCGATCCACGAACCATAGCGCAGGAAGGTGGGCAGGCTGCCTGAAGCGTCTTCCGCGCTTTCATTGAAACGGATGTCGGGAAACCCGACTTCCAGTGCGTGACTCAACTCGCCGTAAATGTCCGGCAGCAGATCGAAAAGAGTGGTATCGAAAAAATAGAGACCCTCCCGGACCTCGTCCAATACGTCTGGACGCCGGTCCCGGTTGACGTCGCTCTGCCACAGCGACACTACGATTTCACGTATCTGCTTCCAGTTTTCGTCCCTTTCACTTGGCAGAAGTACGTGAGCGTCCAACTCGCGCAACAGCCTGGTAAGGTCGAGCAGCTTGAGCAGGATTGTCCGACGTTTGGCCTCGGTCGGGTGGGCCGTGAAAACGGGCTTGATCAGCATCTCGTCGAGCAGACGCTGCATTTCGGAAGGCGGCGTCCCCCCTTTGCGTAGCCTCGTAACAGCTGCCGCAATGGTCTCGGGCATGTGCCGATCGTTCTCTTCAGCTTCGGCAGAACGTTGGCGAATGACGCGCACGCGCTGCTGCTCTTCGGCCAGGTTTACGAGCTGGAAATACGTGGTGAAGGCTTTCAACACGCCGAGCGTGCTGTCGAGATCGCTGACCAGGTCGGCAGTCAACCGCTCGATCTTCGCGCCGGCGCCCCGGTCTCCTTGGCGCTGGGCTCGGGTGAGAGCACGCAAATCTTCCACCAGGTCGAAGATTGGCTGGCCCTCCTGCTCAACAATCGTTTCCCCCAGAAGATTGCCGAGCTGGCGAACCGTCCAGCGCAACCGGCGGCTGGTGTCAGTTGGGTCAGTCCCTTTACCACTTTCGCCTTCAACGCCTGTCTCGATTTGCCTCTGCTTGGGCCCGGTAGCCATTCAGCTGTTCCTCAGACTTCACGCTAAGCGGGTGCCCACTGATCTATCTCTCTTGGTGAACCAGCCCGGGTACCGCCATCAGCCCACGCCTGGCTCTGCGCGTAGAGCCAGCGCTACGGATTCCGGATTTCCTGCACGACGAGGTTCCCCAGTACCTCGGTGCCCGCGGTCTCCGTTCCAGGCTGGGCGATGTCAGGCGTGCGTACACCGAGAGCCAAAATGGCATCCACGGCGTCCTCGACGGCCGCCGCTTCCTTCTCCAGCCCGAGACTATGGCGGAGGAGCATGGCGCTGCTCAAAATCGCAGCCAGTGGGTTCGCGATGCCCTGTCCGGCGATATCGGGTGCACTGCCGTGGATCGGCTCGTAAAGGCCGAGGGGCAAGTTGTGTCGGTTGCTCACGTCACCCAGGCTGGCCGAGGGTAGCATGCCCATAGAACCGGCAAGCATCGACGCCTCGTCTGTGAGTATGTCTCCGAACAGGTTTCCGGCTACGATCACGTCAAAATCGGCCGGCCGGCGGATCAGGTGCATTGCCATGGCGTCCACCAGTATGTGCTCGACCTCAAGTTCGGGGTAGTCGGCGAGCGCCTCGGTGGCCACTCTACGCCACAGACGGGAGGATGCGAGAACGTTGAACTTGTCCACGCTGGCAAGACGGCGCTTTCGCTCCATGGCCGAATCCGCGGCCAGCCGGACGACGCGATCGATCTCCGGCCTGGTGTATAGCATTGTGTCGTAGGCTTCGTAGTTGTCTTCGGGCTCTTTGCGCTCGCCGAAGTAGATGCCTCCGGTCAACTCGCGCACGACGAGAAGATCGACACCTTCCAGCGTCTCCTCCTTGATCGTGCTGGCGGAAAGAAGCTGTGGCTGGAGTTTTACGGGGCGCAGGTTGGCGAAGAGGTCCAGGCTTTTTCGCAAGGCAAGTACGCCGCGTTCCGGCCTGTCTGGTAGGCTCGGGTCGTCCCATTTCGGACCCCCCACTGCGCCAAGCAGGACAGCCTCGGCTCCCGAGGCCGCTTCGACTGTTTCGTAGGGCAAACTGGTGCCCAATTCATCGATGGAGCGTCCGCCGATCTGTTGATGGTCAAAGCCAAAGTCGTGGCCGAACCGGTCGGCTACCGCTGCTAATACCTTCTTTGCCTCCGCCGTTACCTCGGGGCCGATTCCGTCGCCATCCAAAATGACAATAGTTGCATCCATGCGTTGTTTTCCTTCTGCGGTCCCGCTTCCTGTTAGTAAGTCCCTGTCCATTAAGGGGGTTGAAAATGCTCCCGCAGGGCTGAGGTTCTACCTTCTCCTGCCGTGCGCCTGCCAACTATATGTCGAACGGTCCTTCAGTTACCTTGATCCATGCCCTCAGCACAAGGCGGCAGCGCCGTGTGTATCGACCAATGACCCTCCTCAGCTACTCCGGGTAGTCGATGTCGTCGGGGGCCGTGAGGGGACGCTTGCCCCCGAAGACGGCCAGTTCGAAGATTTTGAAATAGCAATCAACATCCTCAAATCCGATTTCGCGCAGCCATTCACACTGAGACTCTACGGGGGCCAGAATGTTGGCCTGCTTGTCTTCCCTGCCGTGATAGGCGGTCGCAACCTGGTTGCGAGTCTGGCCGTCCCCTTCTGTAAGTTGATTCGCCCAAAGACTGTCGATGAAATAGTCGTCATAGAGCGCTTCGATTCGGGGCGTCGGCGAAGAAACGTGCTCTACGTTCACGAAAACACCACCAGGTATAAGCAGGTCGAATATGTCGATATAGACTTGGCGCTTGATCTGGTCCGACTGATGGTGAATGGAAAAGCCCGATACGACCACGTCAAATGGCGCGTGCGCGGAGATAATATCGAACCACGAGGGGTCGGTGTAGTCAGTAGACGAAACGTGAAGTGACCTGCTGTATTCCTGCAGATTGGTCAAGGCCGCCTGGAGCATCGCGGTTGAGAAATCAACTAATGTCCCTCTGGCGCTTGGATACTTCGCCAGGATAGTGGCCGCCAGGATGCCGTCTCCGCATCCCAAGTCCAGGAAACTCTGAACGGGCCGCTCACCCTGGGCCTGGTCTTCCTCCGGCCCGGCGATTACCCGCATCATCACGTCCAACTGGATCTGTGCGAGAGGAATGCCCTTGCGCACTCTGCGAAGGTAGCTGTCTACGAGAGAGGGTTCTTTCCACACCGCGCTCTTGCCATCCGCCGGAGACGCCCCCGATGTCATCCGCTTCTTCCCCTTTCCTTGGCCCAGCTTTCGATCTGCCCCTGCATGGGCCTGAACTATCGGCCCGCACAGCGTTCGATCGAGAACGGTCAAATCGACGCCGCGGCCTCGAAGGCGCTTATCTGCTCCTCCTTGTCCAGAAGATAGCCGAGGTCATCCAAGCCGCGCAGGAGACACTGCTTACGGAAAGGGTCAATGTCAAATGACCAGGGACCTTCCGTCTCCCCCGCTGTACCGCTGTCAAGGTCAGGTAGAGCGACTGTCTGGTTTGGCAGGTCGATGAAAACGCTCGTATGCGGAACTTCCTCGACCAGGTCGAGAAGACGGGCGACAGTCTCTTCAGGCAACCTGATAGGCAGGAGCCCGTTCTTCAGGCTGTTATTGTAGAAAATGTCGGCAAACGCCGGCGAAATAACCGCTCGGAAACCGTACTGTGTGAGCGCCCATACGGCATGTTCACGGCTGGATCCGATACCGAAATTGCGGCCTGCGACGAGGATTTCAGAGCCTTGGAACTGGGGTTGATTGAGAACGAAGTCGGAGTTAGGGCTGCCGTCGCGGGCGTAGCGCCACCATGAAAAAAGTCCGTCGCCCATTCCCTCCTGCGTGACGGCCGTAAGATATCGCGCGGGAATGATCTGGTCGGTGTCCACGTTTTCTGTGCGCAACGGCAGTGCGGTTGATGTCAGCGTGGTGAAGGGTTGCATCAGAGGATCTCCCGCACATCAGTGACGCGGCCGTTGACAGCGGCCGCCGCGGCCATGATAGGGCTCATCAGCAGCGAACGGCTTCCCGGCCCCTGCCTGCCCATGAAGTTTCGGTTGCTGGTGCTGGCAACATACTTTCCTTCCCCGGCCTTGTCGTCATTCATCGCCAGGCACATGCTGCAGCCTGCCCCCCGCCATTCAAATCCGGCTTCACTGAAAATGCGGTCAAGGCCCTCAGCTTCGGCCTGCGCTTTGACCGCCTTAGACCCGGGAACAACAAGCGCCTCAACATGGCCGGGGACGCTTCGGCCTTTGGCAATCGCCGCCGCCGCACGCAGGTCTTCGATGCGGCTGTTCGTGCACGAGCCGATGAATACGATGTCAATCGGTTGGCCTTCAATCGGCTGGCCTTCACTCAGGCCCATATATTCGAGAGCGTTCTGCAGACTGCGCCGTTCGGCGGCGTCCTCAAGGTCGCTCGCTCTGGGTACGCGTTGCGTGACCGAAACGCCCATGCCGGGGTTGGTGCCGTATGTCACCATGGGCTCGAGCGCGGATGCGTCAAGCGTCAACTCTCGGTCGAAGACGGCATCACTGTCGGTCTTCAAAGTGCGCCAGTGGGCAACGGCCTTGTCCCAGGCCTCGCCTTTGGGCGCATAGGTACGGCCCTTGATGTATTCGAATGTGGTCTCGTCGGGCGCAATCAGGCCGGCTCGCGCGCCGCCCTCAATGCTCATATTGCAGACGGTCATGCGGCTGGCCATGTCCAGAGCACGGATAGCCTCTCCGCGATATTCAAAGACGTAGCCAACGCCGCCGCCGGCGCCATTCTTGGCGATGATGGCGAGAATGATGTCCTTGGCTGTGACGCCAACACCCAGGGAGCCTTCAACGTTTATCGCGAAGGTCATCGCCTTCTTCTGCAAAAGGCACTGCGTCGCCAGAACGTGGCCGACCTCGCTGGTACCGATACCGAACGCCAGCGCCCCGAAAGCGCCGTGAGTACTGGTGTGGCTGTCCCCGCATACGATCGTCATGCCCGGCTGGGTGACGCCTAGCTCAGGTCCGATGACATGGACGATGCCCTGGATGTCTCCCTCGATATCGAAGAGAGGAACGTCGAACTCATCGCAATTCGTGCGTAATGCGCGAACCTGGGTAGCCGCGTCTTCCGGCCAGTCCGTCTCGACCGCCCCTATTCGCGTGGGGATGGCATGGTCCATCGTGGCAAAAGTCTTGTCCGGCCGGCGCACTGGCAGGCCCCGTTCGCGAAGAGTGGCAAACGCCTGGGGAGAGGTGACTTCGTGCACCAGGTGTGCATCGATGTAGAGCACGGCGGGCGCGCCCTCGTCCTGCGCAATTACGTGCGCATCCCAAATCTTTTCGAACAGCGTCTTTCCCATTCTACCTTTCCTAGCCTAAGTTTTCTTGCAATTCCGGGGTCTTCCTGCTTACGGAAGGCTCGTTTCGCCCATCAGGTACCGGTCGCACTCTCGCGCCGCGCCGCGCCCTTCGTTGATTGCCCACACGACCAGGCTCTGCCCGCGTCGCATGTCGCCGGCGGCAAAGACGCCCGGGACGCTGGTGGCAAACTTCCCGTACTCAGCCTGGGCATTGGAGCGGGCATCTCTTTTGACGCCCAACTGATCCAGCACGGGATTCTCCGGGCCAAGGAAGCCCATCGCCAGCAGTACCAGCTGGGCCGGCCACACCTTTTCGCTGCCGGGCACTTCGCGCATTTCGGGGCGAGCACCGTTTACGCTTGGCAACCATTCGATCAGGACAGTGTGGAGTTCCTTCAGTCGGCCGCTTTCGTCGCCTACGAACCTCTTGGTGCTGATTTCGAAAGTGCGCGGGTCTGCGCCAAAGCGGGCTGCCGCTTCGGCGTGGCCGTAGTCCACGCGAAAAATGTTAGGCCACTCCGGCCAGGGATTGCTTGCAGCCCGTTCCGGAGGCGGCTGCGGCAAGATCTCAAACATGCTGACACTATTGCACCCGTGTCGCATCGACGTACCTAGGCAATCGTTGCCCGTGTCGCCGCCGCCAATCACTATGACGTCCTTTCCCTCAGCCGATATAAACGGATAACTGAAGCCTTCGCCCGGAACTTCGCCGTATTTGCCATCCAGCAGCTGCTTCGTATTGCCGTGCAGGAACTCCATGGCAAAATGAATGCCCTCCAACTCCCGGCCCTCAATAGGCAGATCGCGCGGATTGGTCGCACCGCCGCAGAGCACTATCGCATCGTTCTCTTCCAGCAGACTGTCGGCAAGAATGTCTCTTCCGACTTCGCAGTTTGTAATGAAAGTAACGCCTTCAGCCCGCATCAGATCGACCCGCTGCTCAACGCGCTCCTTCTCCAGCTTCATGTTGGGGATGCCGTACATCAGCAGCCCGCCGATGCGGTCCGCCCGTTCATAAACGGTGACCGAATGGCCGGCACTGTTGAGCTGGTCGGCGCAGGCAAGCCCCGCCGGCCCCGATCCCACAACGGCTACTTTCTTGCCCGTGCGCACCACGGGCGGTTGTGCTACCACCCAGCCCTCTTCAAATCCCCGGTCGATGATCGCGCATTCGATGCTCTTAATCGTTACCGGCGGCTCGATAATGCCCAATGTGCACGAGCCTTCGCACGGGGCCGGGCAGACGCGACCGGTAAATTCAGGGAAATTGTTGGTTGCGTGCAGCCTGTCCAACGCCTCGCGCCAGCGATTCTGATAGACTAGATCATTCCACTCAGGGATCAAGTTGTTGATGGGGCAGCCGCCCTCCGGCATCGTACCCGTGTGGCAAAACGGGATGCCGCAGTCCATGCACCGGGCGCCCTGCTCCTGCAGATCCTCCGTCGACAGATGTAGATGAAATTCGTCCCAATCCTGAATTCGTTCAAGGGGCGCGCGTTCCGGAAATGGCTGCCGCTCGAATTCAAGAAAGCCGGTTGGTTTACCCATTCGAAATCTCCTGACTGCGTATTGCGTGGAAAGGGTTAACGCGCAATACCGGTTCGATGTACTCTGTTAAGCACTGCTCAGTTCCCGCTTACGCGCGCCGCCAGGTCTTGGCTGTTGCGCTCAAACGCGGCCATCATTGCCTCCGCCCCCTTGAGACCCATCGCCTCTACTTCGGCGAGACACTGCAGCATGCGCTTATAGTCTTTCGGCATCACTTTCACAAACTTGCTTACGTAGCTGTCCCAATCCGAAAGGATCTGCCCGGCCACTTCCGAGTTGGTATAGGCATAGTGGCGCTGGACCATTTCTCGAACTTCGGCAATCTCATCCGGGTCTTCGAGTTTCCCGATTTCAACCATCTCCAGATTCACGCGCTTGTCGAAGTGGACACCGTCTACCCGTTTTTCATCAAGCACATAGGCGATACCGCCGGACATGCCCGCGGCAAAGTTCCGCCCAGTACGCCCCAATACAACCACACGGCCGCCCGTCATGTATTCGCAACCGTGGTCGCCCACGCCCTCAATGACGGCATGCATTCCCGAATTGCGAACACAGAAGCGCTCGCCCGCCATGCCGCGAATGTAGGCTTGGCCGCTGGTCGCACCGTAGAAGGCAACGTTGCCGATGATGATGTTGTCTTCGGCTTTGAACGTCGAGCCGTAAGGCGGGTATGCAATAATCTTGCCGCCCGAAAGGCCCTTGCCGAAATAATCATTGCCGTCGCCCTCAAGCTCCAGCGTCATGCCTTCGGGAATGAACGCCCCGAAACTCTGGCCGGCCGCACCCTGGAAATGCAATTGAATCGAGTCTTCGGGAAGCCCGTCAGGTCCGAAGCGGCGGGTGATTTCACTGCCTGTAATCGTACCGACAACCCGGTTCGTGTTGTGTATGGGAAGAGTCGCTTTGACACGCCTTAAGGTGCCCTCTTGCTCGTCATCTCCCTGTCCCGATTGAACTCTCTGCACAACTTCCACGCTGTTTTCAAGTGCCGGCATGCACAGTTCCAGCAAAGTCGTGTTGTCCAACGCCTTGTCCAGACCGTGATCCTGGTTAATCTGGCAATAGCGCCCCCAGTCCTCCGGTACATCCGGCCGGTGCAAGATTGCCGTCAAGTCGATGCCCTGCGCCTTCCAGTGTTCAATCGAATGCGGCGCCTCCAGTCGGTCAGTCCGCCCGACCATCTCATTCACGGTACGGAATCCTAGCTTTGCCATGTACTCCCGCAACTCCTGGGCGATAAAGTACATGAAATTGACAACGTGCTGCGGGTCGCCGGTAAACATCTTTCGCAATTCGGGGTTCTGCGTTGCGACCCCTACAGGGCACGTGTCCAGATGACAGACGCGCATCATGATGCAGCCCAAAGCCACGAGCGGGCTCGTGGCAAAGCCGTACTCCTCCGCGCCCAATAGGGCCGCAATTGCGAGGTCCCGTCCGGTCTTGAGCTGGCCGTCAGTCTCGACCACCACGCGGCTTCGCAGATTGTTTATCAACAGTGTCTGATGGGTCTCGGCCACGCCCAACTCCCAGGGCAGACCGGCATGCTTGATGCTCGTCTGCGGCGATGCGCCCGTCCCCCCGTCATGGCCGCTGATCAGGATGACGTCCGCGTGGCCCTTGGCTACGCCGGCCGCTACGGTGCCGACCCCAACCTCCGACACCAGCTTGACGTTTATCCGGGCGTGGTGATTGGAGTTCTTTAGGTCGTGGATCAACTCGGCCAGGTCTTCGATAGAATAGATGTCATGGTGCGGCGGGGGCGAAATCAGCCCGACACCCGGAGTTGAGTGACGCACCTCAGCAATCCACGGATAAACCTTCTTGCCGGGCAGCTGGCCCCCCTCGCCCGGCTTGGCGCCCTGCGCCATCTTGATCTGCAACTCTCTGGCATTGACAAGATAGTTGCTGGTGACGCCGAAGCGGGCGGACGCCACCTGCTTGATAGCGCTGTTCTTCGAATCGCCGTTGGGCTCCAGAATGTAGCGGGCAGGATCCTCGCCGCCTTCACCCGTGTTGCTCCGCCCTCCGATGCGGTTCATCGCGATCGCCAGCGTCTCATGCGCCTCTTTACTGATCGAACCGTAAGACATGGCCCCGGTCTTGAAACGCTTACAGATCGACTCGACTGGCTCTACCTCTTCGATCGGAATACTCTCGGCGCCATCGAAATCAAAGTCCAGGAGGCCGCGCAGATTGCACCACTCCTTGTTCATCTGGTCGATGTCCTTCGTGTACGCCTTAAAGGACTCGTAGTCGTTGTCGCGGGTCGCTTTTTGCAGCAAATGCACGGTACGTGGATTGAAAAGGTGCAACTCCCCATCCTTGCGCCACTGGTAGTCTCCGCCGGGTGAGAGCAGCTGGCCGCCGTGGCCGTTATCGTTGGCAGCAGAAACTTCCGGCTTCAACGCAACCAGTCCATGGCCGTTGGACTCAGACTGAGCGTACAGGCGAACTGGGTAGGCCCGATCGTGTCGAATCCTGATTTCATCGAAGATTTCGGAGAGACCGATGCCCTCTACGCGGCTGGAAGTCCAGGTAAAATACTTGTCTACCAATCTCTGGCTCAGCCCAAGTGCTTCGAAAATCTGGGCGCCGCAGTAGCTCTGGATAGTCGAAATGCCCATCTTTGAAAGGACTTTGACGACCCCTTTCATCGCCGCCTTGACGTAGTTGTAAATCGCGGTTTTGTGGTCGATATCGACGAGGAGGCGGTCCTGTATCATCTGGTCCAGTGTCTCTAGCGCCAGATACGGATTGACCGCCGTTGCACCAAATCCAATGAGTAGAGAAAGGTGGTGAACCTCACGCGGTTCGCCCGATTCTACGACCAGCGCGGTGCGCGTTCGTGTCTCATTGCGGATGAGATGGTGGTGCAACCCTGACGTAGCCAGCAGTGCCGGGATCGGCGCAATGCCGGGACCAACGCCTCTGTCCGAAAGAATCAGGATATTGAACCCTTCTTCGATTGCCTCGGTCGCCGCCTGAAACAGGTCTTCAAGCGCCTTTTCCAGCGCATCCCTTCCACCGTGTACGTCGAAGAGAATCGGAAGAGTCTTGGTGCGGAAGCCCTCGGCGCTGCTGCTCTCTATGTGCCGGATCTTTGCCAGCTCCTCGTTGGTGAGGATGGGCTGTCTGAGCTTGAGCTGGTGGCAGTTCTCCGGCTTGGTCTCGAGCAAGTTCAACTCGGTGCCCATCATAACCTCGGTGGCGGTGATCAGTTCCTCGCGGATCGCGTCAATCGGCGGGTTGGTCACCTGGGCAAAGAGTTGCTTGAAATAGTTGTAGAGCAGTTGAGAGTGGTTGGAAAGAGCCGCCGCCGGCGTGTCGTTGCCCATGGCACCCAGCGCTTCGACCCCGTCGGTAGCCATTGGCGCCATCAGAATTCGCAGCTGCTCAAATGTGTACCCGAAAATCTGCTGCCGCTCCAGCATGGTTCTGTGGTCGACACCTGGCACCTCCGCTTCCGGCTGCGGTATCTCGTCCAGACTGACAAGGTGCTCGTCGAGCCACTCGCGATAGGGATGGGCTGAAGCCATCGTCTCCTTCAGCTCTTCATCAGAGATGATGCGGCCCTGAGAAGTGTCAACAAGGAACATGCGACCCGGTTCCAGGCGCGCCTTCTTGAGAACGCGGTCCGGCTCCATCGGCAGAACACCCACCTCCGACGCCATTACCACCATGTCGTCCTTGGTAACACAATATCGAGAGGGTCGCAGACCGTTGCGGTCGAGCACCGCGCCCACAATGGTTCCGTCGGTAAAGACCATCGAGGCAGGCCCGTCCCACGGCTCCATCATTGTGCTGTGGTACTCGTAGAACGCCCTCTTCTCGTCGCTCATCGTCTCGTGTTGAGACCACGGCTCCGGGATCATCATCATCATGGCGTGAGGCAATGAGCGCCCTGACAGATAAAGAAACTCGAGCGTCTCGTCAAATTTCGCCGAATCGCTGCCGTCGTCATGGATAATCGGCAGTATCTTCTTGATGTCGTTTCCGAAAAGTTCGCTCTCAAACTGGGACTGGCGGGCGTACATCCAGTTCTCATTGCCGCGCAGCGTGTTGATCTCACCGTTGTGGATCATATACCGATAGGGATGTGCGCGCTCCCAACTGGGGAATGTATTCGTACTGAACCGCGAGTGGATGACAATTAGCGCCGATTCCATATCCTTGTCCAACAGATCAGGATAAAAGCCCTTGACCTGCGGCGCCATCAGCATGCCCTTATAGACAACTGTGCGCGAAGAGAGGCTGGCAACGTAAAAGGCGTCACCTTCCCGCAGCTGGGAATAGCGGATTCGGTTTTCGGCCTGCTTTCGGATCACGTATAGTTTGCGTTCGAAAGAAAGGTCGTCGTTCCCCGTCAGCCGGTTGGGGTTACGACCGATGAAAATCTGGCGTACAACCGGTTCGCCCAGGCGGGCGGTGTGGCCTATTTCATCGTTTGCGGTCGGAACGGTTCTCCAGCCCAGAACGGTCTGCCCTTCAGAGCGGACAATCCTTTCCAAAAGTTGCTCACACAGGAATCGGTAATCGCCTCTTGGCGGAAGAAAGATCATCCCAACCGCGTAGTCGCCCACGGGAGGTAGTTCGATCCCCTCCTCACCGGCGACCTTGCGCATAAACTTGTCCGGCATCTGCATGAGCACGCCGGCCCCATCGCCCGTGTTAGGCTCGCATCCGCACGCCCCTCGATGCGCAAGATTGAGCAGTACCTCCAGCCCTTGAGAGACGATGGCATTCGACTTTTCGCCCTTGATGTTCACAACGAATCCAACCCCGCAAGCGTCATGCTCATACCTCGGGTCGTACAGCCCTTGCTTGGCAGGCAGACCCGCTAGTGAGTGGGGAGTGGAATCGTGACAACAGGAAGAACTAAGTTTCATATCCGACATAGCGTCACCTCCTCAATAGAGCCTCTCCTCTCGCGTCGTTGATTCAGGGCAGTTGGTTAAGCGAAATCTACTCTGCATTTGGGCGGCTGATGCGAAGGAAGAGCGTGTGCCAAGTTCGGGAGACATCTTTGTCGAACCGCGAAAGCTTGTCAACAGGAGTATTCTGGCGGGACAATCCCGCTGTGATTTCGTATAATTTACACGAGAATTGGCGGTTCGTCAACTTTGGGGCCCTCTGGGGAACGATGCTGTTGGGCTGACGAAGACAGCCCTTCATGTGAACTACAGTGGATAGAGCTGCAGTGTTCAGTGGCCGGCGGCTTGCCGTAGT
The DNA here is from genome assembly GCA_026708085.1 of Caldilineaceae bacterium. Taxonomy (GTDB): domain Bacteria; phylum Chloroflexota; class Anaerolineae; order Caldilineales; family Caldilineaceae; genus Bin5. Next base: position 26,042 of record JAPOVP010000169.1, on the reverse strand, counting down.
CGGCGGCGTGGCCTGGAGGCTTTCTTGTTAGGGTGGCGCCTCCTGCTGCTTGAGAACGTGTACGGTGGGCTGACCGATCCGCGAGGCGTACGGCTCCCAGTTGGGGGGTCGGTAAGCCACGCTCAAAAAAACAGCCAGATTTGAGACCTCGCCAATCCCGTGAGGCCGGCAGTGACCCGCGGGGGCGTAGCGTGTGGCGTCCCCGCACTAGGGAAACAGAATGCCCGTGACCGCCTCGCGGGTCAGTGGTCAGTGGTGATCTGGGCGTCGTCCTGATCGGCTGTGGAAAGTTTGTTGAGGTGCAGCGGGTCGTCAGGGTTTACCACTATGCGCGGCCAGTTTGTAGCCATTGCCATAGAGGATAACTTCGACGCCACCATCTACGACCACCGGGTGACTGATCTTAACGCCAAGGACCCCATCGTAGCCCCGATCTGCCGCCTTTTGCTCCAGGTCGGAGAGGCCCTGCTCGACTGCTTTTTCGATCAGGGATTCGTAGTGGGTCATACGTCCGCCGACGAGGTTGCGGATATTCTCTCTGACATCTCTTACGATGCTGGCGGCGTATACGACGACGACGAAGAGAAGTTCGCCGACTTCGACGTCGGGGCGGTGGGGTTGATCGAGGGCGGTCAGGTTCATTTTCTTTCCCTGTCTGCCTCTCGATGGTCTGGGACATTGACAGTCACATTCACCTCTGTGCGCCGACGCGCCCACGCAAGTCTCAGAACAAGAAGGAGCAGTAGCAGTCCCCCTAGAAGAGTGATCAGGTTGCGGGGATTGCTCAGGGCCTTTCCATTCTTTTGCCAGTATAGCAACCAGGGCACAGCGCCGGAGAGTAAGGGGGCAAGGTCCTTCAAGGCTTGGAAAACTCCGCCGAACCCCTGCTCCCCGGTCGTTCCTTCAGCGAGGAAGTTGAGCGCAGCCAACAGGTTCTGACTCTTAAGTAGTGCATTTCGAACAAGATCGCCTTCGAGCAAGGAGAGTATTCGCGGATTGTTCAGGACAAAACTCGCCAGAAGCTCTGCGTCCTGAGGCGCCAGCGCCGTCAAATACGTGGAGGCAAGAAGCGAAAGCTGGCTCGCTGTCAGATCGGCGAGAAGAAGTGATCGAGCAGTTTCCGTTGTCAGGTCCAGCAGCGCTTTCCTGCCTTCCGGGTCCAGTGACATCGACTCAAGGATGGCTGTCTCATCATCCAGCCGCAAGAGTTGCTCCAGAGCATCGCGATCCGCGAAGTCCGAGACCTCACTCACAAGGTACAGTTGGTAATCGACCACTTTGAGGAGGTGGTCACCGGCTAGCTTGGCCCAGCTGACAAGAGATTCCGACTTTCCCGAATGGCGATAGATCGCCAAGGCCTCTTCTGGAAGCGTTTGCATAAATTCGAATTGGCCTGAATTGATGAGCTCCTGCAGCCTGTCCGGCTCATACTCTTCGACAAGAGCGACCAGGTCGGAGAGCTTGGCCAGCTGATCTACATCGGTGAAGTCCAGAATCCGTTTGAAGCGGGGATTGGACTCGGACAGTTCGAGGACGCGGGCGAACTTCCGACGGAAGTCCTGCCACTGGCTGAAAGCGCTATTTGCGACGTTTCTTGCCAGAGTGGGCATTTCTAGTCTCAGCCCTTCGCTTACTGCCTCAGCCATCCATCTTTGCAATTCAGTCTTGACAGTTGCATTTTGGAAGGAGTCCTGGATGAGGGGCAGCGCGCCATCTCTGGAGTTGAATAGGTCAATGACTACCAGGGCTCCTCCGACAATCCAGCCAACAAAAGGGATGCCCACCGTCAATGTGCTGGTCAATATACGCGACAGGATTCTGCCAACTATATTCCGTGTAAGCACGCTTGCCAGTCTCTTGGCTAACTCAGCTCCAATGCGCGTGCCGATGATCACAGCGACGCCGCCTGCGAGGTTGGAATGAATCTCGAGGATGTCCAGGAAGCTCTGGTCGGTATCGGGATCGAGCTTCAGCAGTTCCAGTTCTGCCTCAATCTGCCGGTCCAACTCTGCTTCCAAGGTCTTTGAGAACCTTCCACCAATGAATTCCTGTACGCAGTTTAGCGCAGTGGATGCCGATTTCGCCGTGACTACTCTGATCTCTTCCACTATGTCGTTAGCGACTTCAGTCGAAAGCTCGTCGAATCGACTGGCGAATCCTTCGGAGCCAAACGCTAGTTCAGCCACTTCTGTTGCCAACTCTTCCGCTTTTGCGACTGACCAGCCCGACCAGATCCGTTCCCAGAAGCCTGTATCGCTGCGGACCAATTCGATTGCATCGTCTACGGCTAGGTCTACCCTGAAGTCCATGCCCAAGTCTTGCCAGTGGCGGTTTACAATCGCGATCACATCGAGGCGACTGTGCTCATCGGCGACCACTGTTTGAGTGATCCGGTTCAGTTCCTCGCGGAGTCTGTCTTCGTCGACCTGGTCGCATTCCTCAAAAGTGTAGGAAACGGGGGCGGTAGATTGGGCCCTTGCTGCCTCCGGAGGGAACAACGAGAAGAGCAGAAGCGAGAGGAGAAAAGGAAATGTGAGTCTGTCTCGCTGAATCGAGTATGGTTTCCGCACTATGATTGATCTCCCAGGTGTCGACCTGTGGCGTTCCAAATTTCCGGCAGGCGCTGACGGCGGTGAAGTGAGACGACTAGGATCGTCAGACCCAATAGCAGCAGAAGCGCTGCCAAGAGAATGAGGGACTGAGTCTGATGGTAGTGCCAGTAGAGCTGCCAGGGCAGGTTGCCAGTGGTGAGATCAACCGCAGCGGACAGCATAAGGGCAGTGGGCCACCAGGCTTGAGGCTGCTCGGTCCTTTCCGAGACGAATGCCAGGACTTGCTCAAGGTTTTGCGACCACTTCACGGGCCGCCCAACGCTGTCTTTTTCGAGCTCGGCCAACATGGCCGGATTCCGGTCAAGAGTGTGTGTTACCAGAGCGATCTTGTCTTCCGCCAGGCCACTACCAAACCTATGGAGCCACAATATTTCGGGGTCTGCTTTCAATAGGAATACGGTTTCCCTGGTCCCTGGTTTCAGTTGGACTATCCAAGTCAGAGTTTCCGTGCCAACGAGGGTTAACGCCTTATCAAGTTCTGTTCGATTCCTGAAGTGGTGGGGTTCCGCTTCCTCATGCAGTTTTGTCTTGGCGACCATATCTACGGCATCCCCGGCCAGTTGAGCCCATTCGAGTACCAGGTCTGCCCTCCCGCTCCACTCAAGGATTTTGAATGCAGATTGAGGCAGGGCGAGTATGTCTTCAAACTGGCCGGAAATGAAGAATTCTGTCAGTCTCTCCGCCGCGAGAGTATGCTCCGCAACAACTACTAAGTCCGAAAGTTTATCGATGTCATTCGCGTTGGCATTGTCAAACGTGATCCTCAGTTGGGAATACTGCATAGCAAGTTCTGACACCCGCTTGAATCTTTCCCCCAGTTCCTCCGAACCTATCAGAATAGATACGAGGTCCGGCAGTTGCGTTACCTTCACTGCAAATATTCGACGGGCTGGTTTCGAAAGGCCTGTCAGGTAGGATGCGAGCCAGGACAGCTCATCATCGGACAAATCGGCTAACAGGGCGCCCCTTGCCTCTTCCGCCGGTAGTTGAAGCAGCGATTCTCTTTCTTCCGGATTCATCGCCATGAGTCTTTGGATGGCCAGAACGTGTTCAATTGCAAGCAGCCGTTCCAATTCTTCCCGCCCAGAGAAATCCTCTGGAACGGCAACAAGATAGACTCCCTTCTCCACTACTTTCCCGATAGAGTCGCCCGCCAGGTCGGCCCAATCGAGGACGACTGGCGGACTACCAGTGTCGCCAAGGATTTCAAATGTGTCCTGAGGTAGCGCAAGAATCTCCTTAAACTGGCCCGTCTCAATCATGTCCCTTAACTGCTCCGCATCCAAGACTCTGGACGACACCTCAACTAGCAAGGACAGTTTTGCCACTTGGTCAACCGGCGTTTCGCTTAGAATCGAATCGACTTTAGCGAAATCCTCTGCCAGGCTGAGAACAGCGTTAAATTGGGCCTGCAAACCCTCTGTCTCCTGCAAGAGGGAGACTAGGGCACGATCCCGGATAAAAAATTCCACCAGCCGGACTTGGGAGGGCGAAGGCAATTCCAATAGATAGGAGCTCACCCAGTCAGTCTGTGACCTGGACAGTACTGTGAGAATCCATAGTGTCTGTATGGTCGGCAATCCCAGAAGTGCCTCTCGTTCATCTTTTCCCCTCTGCATCAAGTCTTGAATTATCAAGGGGTCCTTCAGGGCAAGAATCTTCTCAAGATTCTCACGATCCCCAACCATTTCGGGCGATGCATACTTGTAGAGTTCCGTCTCTGCCACACCTACAATCCGCTCTTCTGCAACTTGGGCCCACCTCAGAACTAGACCAGGATCAGAGGTGTCACGAAGAATCTTGAATGACGCTCTGGGGAGATCGAGGATTAGTTTGAATACACCATTGCTAATGATCCTTGCTAACCACTCTATGCCTAGAACGTCGGTCGTCAACTCAACCAGTTCGGAAAGTTTGTCAATCTGGTCAGGCGTAACGTCGTCCAGTAAAAGGCGAAAGTCTTCATTGTTTTCCGCCAGTCTCAAGACATGCTCAAAGTCCTGCAGGAAACTCCTCCACCGTCTATAAATTTCGATGGTGACTGATTGGGAGATTCCAGGCATTGAATTAGTTAATTCTTGATCCACGACAGAAACGACTTCACTGCGAATCGTTTCCTTCACAGATTCAGATTTGAGGTCTTCCTGAATCTGAGGCAATGAACCTTCCCAAGCCTGATAAACGTCGAAGACGATTAGGGCGCCACCTATGACCCAGCCTGCAACTGGGACAACTGCTGAGGCGGCCCTACCCAGAATACGCGTGACGACTCTGCCAAGAATCCCCTGGGCGACCCTACTAGCAACCGCATTGGCAATCTGTGTGCCCACAATGGCGCCGATTCCTACAATTGACAATGTCCGGTCTCCCAACTCTACAAAGTCAGTCTCTCCTTCAATGTTTCCCAATTCAAGACTTTCCAACCAGGCTTTCGTGCTATCCTCCAAGACTTCCGACATGACATCCGAGAATTTGGCGCCGATAAACTCCTGTACACACAAGAAGGCAGAAGAAGCGGACTTCACTGTCATCAAGTGAATTTCAGCGGTTAAATCTTCGACAATGGCGGAGGACAAACTGTCAATGGCGTTACGAAACTCTGGAGAATCGAAAGCATAATTGGCGATTGCTTCGGCGAAATCTTTTGCCTTCTCTTCTGACCAGCCGGAGAAAATCCGATCCAGAGTGCCTCTCTCATCTCGAACCCGTTCGGTAGCATCGTCGACAGCTTTGTCCACCACGCTGTCTAGGTCTAGTTCCGCCCAGTTCTCTTCGACAATTCTGTCTAAATCTAGCCCACTCTTTTCTCGTTCCAAGACAGATTGGGAAATACGATTGAGGTCACTGAGTAAAAGTTCCTCTTCGACTTGCTCGCATTCGGAAATCGTATAAGTGGGTGAGGTTTCCTGTGCCTCTGCACTTGCAGGTGGCAAAACTGTGGCGAGTAAGAAAAGTGCGAGGAAAACTCTGAAAGGCTGCTGGAAACACCGCTTAGCCTTTCCGCAGAATGTGGTAGCCCTGGGGTTTGAGTCTGGAGTTCCCATGAAATCAACACTACTGAAAGGTGACGAAACTGGTAAACAGGTAAGCTCTTCGCTTATGTTGCATGAACAAAAAAGGGCGGCAATCCGGTATTACCGTATCGCCGCCCCGTTGCTCGAAATCTGACGCTATATTCCCACTGTGGCAGCCTCGCTGTTGTCCGCAGCAATCGCGACCTCGGCGTCATCCTCATCCGCCGCACACAGCTTGTTCAACGCCTGCAGATAGGCCTTCGTACTCGCCACGATGATATCTGTATCCACCCCGCGCCCACTGAACAGCCTCCGCCGCGGACGGCCCTGCGCCGTCCTGCTATGACCGCGGCTCTCCGGCGCCTCAATTCGAACCGTCACGTCGCCATTGGCGTCAATGCCTTCGGTTACCGCCTGGACAAGAAACTCGGTCAGTTCGTTTGGCTGTTGCACAAGCTTGTCGATACATGAGTAAACAGCGTCCACCGGGCCCGCGCCAAAACTCGCCTCGGTGATCTCCTCATCTGTATCGTTATTGCGCAGCGTGACCACAGCAGTCGGCGTCATATTGGTCCCGCACTGCACCTGTATCCCCATTAGCTCCCAAATCTCAACCGGCTGATACAGTTCATCCGCCACCAGCGCCTCGATGTCTGCGTCAGTGACCGTCTTCTTCTTGTCGGCTAAATCCTTGAAACGCGCGAACACCTCGTTCAACTCTTCCCGTTCAAGGTGGTAGCCCATCTCCTGCAGGCGAACCCCGAGTGCATGGCGGCCCGAATGCTTACCCAGGACCAGACGGCTCTGGTGCAAACCGATCGTGTCGGCGTCCATGATCTCGTAGGTGCGCTTGTTCTTCAGCATCCCGTCTTGGTGGATGCCCGCCTCATGCGCGAAAGCGTTGGTACCAACGATCGCCTTGTTGGGCTGGATCACCATACCGGTATAGCGGCTGACCATGTCGCTGCTGCGGTGGATTTCCTGGCTGCGAATATTGGTGCGCAGATCGAAAACAGATTGGCGTGTATACAACGCCATCACCGTCTCCTCCAGGCTCGTGTTTCCGGCGCGTTCGCCGATTCCGTTGATAGTAACCTCGATCTGGCGGGCGCCGTTTTGCACACCGGCCAGCGTGTTTGCCGTCGCCAGCCCCAGGTCATTGTGGCAATGAACGCTGAAGATAACGTCCTTGCCGCCTTCTACATTCTCGCGCAGATGCTCGATCAGTTCACCAAATTCCTCAGGAGTCGTATACCCGACCGTATCTGGAATGTTCAGTGTGGTGGCACCCGCCTGAACAGCAACGCTACACACTTTGACCAGAAACTCCGGATCACTGCGGCCTGCATCTTCCGGGCTGAACTCGACGTTCTCGCAAAGACTGCGAGCATACTGCACCATGTCGCCCACCGTTTCCAGCACTTCGTTGGGTGACATGCGCAGCTTGTGCTGCATGTGGATGTCGCTCGTGGCAAGGAATGTATGGATTCGGGGCCGCACCGCCCCCTGAACCGCTTCCCAGGCCTTGTCGATGTCGTCCTTATTGGCCCTGGCCAGGCCGGCGACGATAGGCGGCGCCGTTACATTGCCATCGTCATCCCTGCGGGCCGTTCGACCTACTGTTTCCGCAATACGTTTGACCGCGGCAAGGTCGCCGGGCGAGGCTGCCGGAAAGCCGGCCTCCATGATATCGATTCCCAAACGAGCCAGCTGGCGCGCGATTTCGAGCTTCTCCTGCTCATTCAGCGTGGCGCCAGGTGACTGCTCTCCATCGCGCAACGTCGTGTCGAAGACGAGTACCGTGTTCCCATGGGCAACATCCTTCGCCCACTGGTCGACGTCGCCCAAACGGAACTGTTCAACGTCGATAGGCGAGATGTCTTCGGGAACCTCTTCCAGTTGCTGTTCATCAATTGTATTGGTCATGGCAAGATGCCTCCGGAGGTGAACCTGTTCATCAGATGACAGTTTCGTCCCCCCTCGTTCCAAATGACGAGGGACGTAGAGAGCGCGGAGCACGACTCAGCGCACAAAATAAGGTCACTAAGGCCGTCATCCATGTTCATCACCCCCTTTCCCGTTAATTCAGGCCTGTCTCCAAACGCCTAGATTTCCTTTGCGTCCAGGAAGGTCATCATCCTGCGCAGTTCCTTGCCTACGTTTTCCAACTGCTGACTCTGCTCGTTACGGCGCCTCTCGTAGTAGACCTTGCCGCCGCCGTGATACTCGTCCATCCACTCCTCAGCAAATGCTCCTGACTGGACATCCGCCAGAATCTTCCGCATCGACTCTTTGGTCTCGTCAGTAATGACACGTTGGCCGCTCTTATAGTCGCCCCATTCCGCAGTATCACTTACGCTGTATCGCATGTAGTTCAACCCGCCCTGATACATAAGGTCCACGATAAGTTTGAGTTCATGCAGGCATTCGAAATAGGCGATTTCAGGCTGGTAACCGGCATCGACAAGTATCTCGAATCCGGCCTTGATCAGTTCGCTGACGCCGCCGCAAAGGACGGTCTGCTCGCCGAACAGGTCGGTCTCCGTCTCCTCGGCAAAAGTAGTCTCCAGAACACCTGCGCGCGCCGAACCGATCGCCTTGGCATAGGCGAGCGCGTTGGCCAGGGCATTGCCGGAGGCGTCCTGGTGGATGGCGACCAGGGCAGGCACACCGGATCCCTCGGTAAAGACCTCCCGCACGCGGTGGCCGGGGGCCTTCGGCGCGACCATCGACACGTCCACGTCATCCGGCGCAACGATAAAGCCGTAGCGTACATTGAAACCGTGCGCGAACATCAGCGTGTTTCCTGGCTCCAGGTTCGGCTGGATCTGCTCCTCGTATACTTTGCCCTGGATCGGGTCGGGAATGACGACCATGATCATATCGGCTTCGCGAGCCGCGTCCGCCACACTTACGACCCGCAAACCATCGGCTTCGGCCTTGGCCTTACTGCGGCTGCCTTCGTGCAACCCAATCCGTACGTCCTGGCCGCTGTCCTTCATGTTCAAAGCGTGGGCATGGCCCTGGCTGCCGTAGCCGATCACCGCGATCTTCTTGCCTTCCAATCGCGCCATGTCAGCGTCATTCTCATAATAGATCGTTGCCACATTCCCCTCCGAGAATCTGATTTTCTGGTATTTTGTTTGCTTCTTTGCTGCACACTGCTGCCGCACCTGCCATCGAAGGACAGGACCGCGAACTGTTCACTGCGTCTACCCGAACCTCAGGCCTAACCGTTCCGCCCTGTGCTCGCGCGCTACTTCGGGTCTCCGTGCCCGCTGCCGTTGAGGCTTGCCGCCGCCTTGAATATCGACGTCGCCGGCTTACTCCGCTTTGGCCTTTCGTCACCGCGGCACAGCGCGACGCGGCCTGTCCGCACCATCTCCTCGATGCCGAATGGGCGCAGCAGTTCGATCAGCGAATCCACTTTGTCTTCCGTGCCAACCGCCTGCACCACCAGATTCTCGGCGTTGACGTCGACGATCTGGGCCCGGTAGATTTCAGCGAACTGCATTATCTCCCCGCGCGTCGCCGGCGTCGTCCGAACCCGAATCAGCGCCAGCTCGCGCAAAATAGCCAGCCGGTTCGTTATATCCTCCACCGCAGTAACGTCCACGACCTTGCGCAGCTGTTTAACGACCTGGTCTGCCACCCGTTCGTCACCGTCCACCACGAACGTCATGCGGCTGATACCCGGCGTCTCGCTATGGCTGACCTGGAGACTGTCGATGTTGAAGTTACGCCTGCGCAGCATTCCGGACACCCGGTTCAAAACGCCGGGCTTATCGCGCATCCAGGCGACAAGTGTATATTGCATTGGTCTCCCCTGTGGCGATTCTGCTCCTCAGATTCAGATGGCCCCAAAAAGTCGGGCACTCGCGAGCTGCCGTCGCATCAACGGCATAACACTACCAACTCGGCTGCACTCCGCTGTATCCCTGTACGTAACCCGGCTTCGGTCGCCGAATCAGTTCGTCCACCGCGGCGCCCGGCGCCACCATCGGATAGACGTTAACTTCCTCTTTCACCTGGAAATCGACGAGGAACGGCCCATCGGTGGCATGCGCCTGCTCTAGTACCGGCACAACCTCGCTGGGATGTCGAACCACGGCAGCGGGAATGTCGTAAGCATCGGCAAGCTTGACGTAGTCCGGCGACAGAATCGGTGTGCCCACATAGCGCTTGTCATAGAATATCTGCTGCCACTGGCGTACCATGCCCAGGAACCCGTTATTGATAATGGCGATCTTGACCGGCAGCTTCTCTTGCTGGATGGTGGCCAGTTCCTGCAAAGTCATCTGGAACCCGCCGTCGCCGGCCACACACCAGACCAGCGCATCCGGGTCGGACATCTGCGCCCCTAATGCCGCCGGCAGAGCGTATCCCATCGTCCCGAGGCCGCCGCTTGTAAGCAGCATCCCGGCGTGTTCGTGAATATAGTACTGGCTCTCCCACATCTGGTGCTGGCCAACGTCGGTGACGACGATGACCCGCTTCTCAGTCTGCTCGGTAGCATGCCAGAGTTGTCGAATCACAAAGGGAGGAATCAACTCCTCGACCTCAAATTGAATGATGTCAGCCTCATCGGTCTCAGAACGCCACTCATTCAGCGTATCTACCCATTCCTGGTGGCGCCGTTCTTCGACCTGAGGAAGGAAAGCCGGAAGTGTGTCCGCCAGGTCCCCTACGACGGCCACGTCGGGAACAATGTTCTTGCCGACTTCAGCCCGGTCGAGTTCAAAGTGAATAATCTTGGCGTTAGCCGCGAATCGGTCTAGCCGTCCGGTGATTCTGTCGTCGAAGCGCATGCCCATGGCAACCAGCACATCGCAGGCCTGTACAGCCCGATTTGCGAACGCCTCACCGTGCATTCCCCCCATTCCCAGGCTTAACGGGTGCGTCTCAGGGATGTTGCCCGTACCGAGCAGAGTCGTTACCACTGGTATGCCGGCCTTCTCGACCAGTTGCAGCAGCTCTTCGCTGGTGTTTGAAAGATGCACACCGTGACCAGCAAGAATCAGCGGGCGCTCGGACTCGTTCAGCAGGTCAGCCGCCTCACGCACGTCATCGGGACTGTATTCCGGCCACGGCTCGAAACCAGGCAGGTTAATCTCGAAATCATAACGAAATGTGCCGGACTCAATCTGAACATCCTTGCAGATGTCGACCAGCACAACACCCGGCCGGCCTTCGCGGGCGATGTAAAAGGCCTCTTTCATCACCAGCGGCAACTCCGCAATATCGGTCACCAGATAGTTGTGTTTGCAGACCGGCTGTGAGACGCCTACAACGTCCGACTCCTGAAACGCGTCCGTACCCAGCAAGTTGGTCGGGACCTGGCCGGTTATCGCCACAACGGGCACGCTGTCCATCTGGGCCGTTGCCAGCCCGGTGACAAGGTTTGTCGCCCCGGGACCGCTCGTCACAATACACACCCCTACATCACCCGTGGCCCTGGCAAAACCGTCGGCCATGTGCGCCGCGCACTGTTCGTGGCGTACGAGCACGTGATGAATGCGGCCATCCGCTTCGTACTCAGCCAGGGCGTCGTAGGCTGGCAGAATTGCTCCGCCAGGGTGGCCAAAGACAATTCTGACGCCCTCTCGCAGCAAGGATTCCCAGATCATTTCTGACCCTGTCATCTCCTGGGGGCCCAGGTCGTATCCACTGTTTGCCGGTTCTCTCTTGGCTAGTGCCATCCTTATCCTCCTGCTACCTTGCTAACAAACTGTTCGGATCGTCTGTCATATCCGCTTGCACGGGCGTCCGCGATCCTGCTCGGGTACTCCTGAGATGCTACGCAGACCGTGGTTGTTCCCTGACACCCGATCTCCAACTAAAGAAAAACCCTTCCCGGTTGAGGAAGGGTCTGCACTGACCTGAGCATGGAGTCCGCTGTTCTGGACCCCTGCCTTCGCCAACCATTCAAGGCCGAGAGCCGCTTACAAGAAGGGCTACAAGGCCGAGAAGAAGGACTCTAAGGCTAATAAGCAGGTTCAACACAGAAAAACTACTCATTTTCAGCAGTTAAGGGCTGCAAATGCAGTTGCCACTCAATTCCTTCGCCCTATTATATGCACATTAAGGAGTTATGCAACTTCTGATTAGTGCAATGTGCACGGAATCCTGAAACTGCCCAACTCTTCTGAAAAACCTCGTACGTAGTGGCATAGAAGGTATTGTCCGCGTCTAAAGCAAAGAGCCCCGCGGCGCGGTCTTACTTTCAGCGCGCGGTGGATAATACTTCTGCAATTCTACAGGTTTTTCTTTCCCCGACTCTCCTCAGGTCTGCTCAACATTGACATCAGGTGTTTGCGATTGAGATACGGCAATACCCGAGCGTATGTGCTATAATCCTCTATGGTTTAGCACGGTCTATGAGAAAACTTGGAGACTGCATAGAATGGCGGATCGTATTCATATGCTGGAGCGACTTTCAGCAGTCTTTGACGAAAGTCAGGCGCAAGTATTGGCGGAAGTCATTTACAGTTCATATAACGACCTTGTACGTCGCGAGGATTTCAGTGAACTCAAGGAGATCGTCCGCGATTTAGGAGAAACGCAGCAGCGCACTGAGCAACGCGTCGAACAGCTTGCGGAGGCGCAGCAGCGCACTGAGCAACGCGTCGAACAGCTTGCGGAGGCGCAGCAGCGCACTGAGCAACGCGTCGAACAGCTTGCGGAGGCGCAGCAGCGCACTGAGCAACGCGTCGAACAGCTTGCGGAGGCGCAGCAGCGCACTGAGCAACGCGTCGAACAGCTTGCGGAGGCGCAGCAGCGTACTGAGCAGAGAGTTGACGAGTTGGGAGAAGCACAACGTCGAACCGAAACCGCTGTGCAGAGCTTGGCTCGAGAAGTGGGCGGTTTAAGCAATCGGTTAGGCGGCGACCTGGAAGATGTAGCCGCAATCGTGATCGAAGACGCGCTGCATCGGGAACTGGGCTGGCAGGTCGAAGAGTTGAGCCGGGTCTGGCAGACTAGAGATGGCGTTGATGAGGAGATCGACGCCTTTGGCAAAGCGTATGACCCGTCCCGACCTGACTCCACTCTATGGATCGTGGGAGAAGTAAAGTTCAATCTGACGATGCGGGACTTGGACCGTTTCTCCAGGTTGGTGGAACGTGCCGGCTCACATTTGGAGGGCGAAATCGTTCCAGTCTGCTTCTGTTACAGGATCCGTCCTGCGGTTCAAAAGAGAGTTCTTGAAAGTGGTTACCGGCTCATAATGTCAAGTGGGCGCATGCCACAGGGAAGCAACGGGTTCCCCCCTACGCCTCCGTACTGAAAACGGGATCCCCCATTTCCTCCTGCCATTGGGCCAGCTCATTCTCCAGACGTTTCCTTTCGGCCTCTGCACCCGCATCTTCTGAGCGATCGTTCAACTCCCATGGGTCGGATGTGAGGTGAAAAAGCTGCGTTCGATCGCTTCCCTGGTCTCCGTCGCGGCGGTATGAGATTAGTTTCCACTCCCCATCCTGGGTCATCCGCTGGACGTGCTTGTAAACCGAATGCAGATACTGTCTGGTATCGGTGACAGTTCCCTCCATCAGCGGCAAGAGAGATTTCGCATCCGCACTTGCTGGAATCTCCAACCCCGCGAGTTCACATAGAGTCGGATACACATCATATGTGTGCGTAAGCGCCTCTATCTGCTTGCCTTCAGGCACTCCGGGCCCCCGCAGCACCAAAGGTACGCGCACACTGTGATCGTACAAGTTTTGCTTTCCCAATAGGCCGTGCTGGCCGACAGACAGCCCGTGGTCCGCGGTATATACGACGATCGTGTCCTCCACCAACCCATTGCTCGCCAGCGCCGCCAGCATCTCACCGATCTTCTCGTCCATATCTGAGATCATGCCGTAATACTCGGCAATATGCCGCCGCGTGTCCTCCGCGGTACGCGGGAATTCGGCCAACTTCTCATCGCGTACCCACATCTCCCCGTTGTCAAACGGATGTATCCCAGCGAAGTTGGCGGGCAGGGGCATCGCGTCCGGCCTGTAAACCCCGGCCCAATCCTGCGGCGGCGTACGCGGATCGTGGGGCGCCGTGAAGGCACAGTACAAAAAGAACGGGCGGCTCCCGTCCTGCCGCTCAATAAAGCGAATTGCGGCATCTCCAAACAGGTCGGTCGAAAACTGGTCGCCAATCCGCTGTCGGCTCTTGTCGTAGGCGCCGGTCGGATCGAAATCCTGAACGGGTACCGCGAAATGACTGTCCATGCCCCCAAAAAATACATTCTCTGCCTCGCCAAAAGAACGGGCAAAGCTGGCGGCATCGTTGTGCCACTTGCCTGTGGCGAAAGTGGCGTATCCATTCTGGCGGAACAGTTCGCCCAAATACGTGTGTCCGGGATCCAGCGTATTCAGGGTCTCCCGGTCATTCAAGTCGTTACCGACCGAGGCGCGAAACACATGCGCGCCGGTGTGAATGCAGGCCCGTGTCGGGACACAGACCGCCCCGCTCAAACCGCCCATGTGGCAATTCCGGCGGAAGGAAGCCCCATCGGCGCATAGCTGGTCCAGCGTCGGCGTCCGTACCGTGGGATCCCCATAAGCCCCGATAGCTGAAGCGCGGTGGTCGTCAGCAATGAGGAAAAGAACATTGGGCCGTGTTGACATAAGTCACCCGCTCCCACTTGCAATTGGCGGATTTTGGAAATTCCGTTGAGGTCTAGGCGGACGTACCACTTACTGGGCGAACGAGGAACTTTGTTCTCACGTGCTTGTCATTACTGTTCCATGAATTGCCGTTGGTGCAGGGTAGCGTACAGTCCTCCCTCCTCCAGCAACTCGTCGTGGGTTCCTCTGCTGACGATTTCACCCTCCTGCATCGCGCAGATTAGGTCGGCTTTCCGAATCGTGCTCAGCCGGTGGGCAATGACGATTGCGGTACGACTGCTCAACAGCCGGTCGAGAGCCTCCTGTATCAGCGCCTCGGTCGCAGTATCCACGCTGGCGGTGGCTTCGTCCAGAATGAGGATTCGAGGATCGGCGAGCACTGCCCTGGCAATGCAAATCAGCTGCCGCTGGCCCATTGACAGGTTGGCTCCGCCCTCAAGGATTGCCGTCTCGTAGCCGTTTGGCAGGTCCACGATAAACTCGTGCGCATTGGCCTGCATGGCCGCCTCTTCTACGGCCTTGGCTTCGATGTCCGGCAGACCGAAGCGAATGTTGTCGAGCACGGTTCCTGCGAACAGAAACGGCTCCTGCGACACAATGCCGGTCTGCCGGCGCAGCGACTGCTGCGTCACTGTTCGCACGTCAATATCGTCGATCAGCACCTTTCCCTTGCTGACATCATAGAACCGGGCCACCAGATTTGCGATAGTCGATTTTCCCGCGCCGGTCGGTCCAACCAGGGCGACCGTCTGCCCGGCCTCGATCACCAGGTTTACAGAGTGCAACACCGGTACGTCGCTGCCGTAAGAAAAGTGAACCCGACGCAGTTCAATGCGCCCCTGTATCGTTGGCATCTCCTTGCCGTCCGGAGGATCGGCAACCTCTGGGCGGGCATCCAGAAGCTCCAACACACGTTCGCCACCGGCCATTGCCGACTGCATCGTCGTGTACAACTGACTCAACTCCTGGATCGGCTGGAAGAAACGGGTGACGTAGGCCAGAAAGGCCACCAGCACACCGATTTCCACGCCCCCCTGCGCCACAGCCCGGCCTCCGAACCACAGCACGATGGCAGTGGCCAGCACTGCAAGAAACTCTACGGTTGGCAGAAAAATGAAGGAAAGCGACATCGCATCAACATAGGCGATGCGGTTTGCCTGGTTGGCGTCATCAAAGCGATCGCGCATCGCCTCTTCCTGCGCAAATGCCTGTATGACTCGCATCCCAGCCAGGTGTTCGGCAAGCGTACCTACAACGCCAGCCACGCTCTGTCTCGTCTGCCGGAACGCGACCTTAGCCTTCCGAGAAAAGAAATACGTGGCCACCAACATCAGCGGGATGGTACTGAACGTCATAAGGGCGAGCGAAGGACTCAGGACCAGCATCACCACGATAATGCCGACTAGGACCAGAATATCGCCGATGAGAGTGATCAACCCCTGCGACAGCAGCTCGTTGATCACAGCCACGTCGCCAATGACCCGCGAAATCGTCACCCCTACGATATGGCGGCTATGATATCCCAGAGAAAGGGCCTGCAAGTGTCGCATCAGTTGCCCGCGCAGTGTGGAAAGCACCCTCTGCCCTACCCACGACAACAGAAAACGTTGGCCTGACGCTGCGCCAAACAACGCCAGAAACAGGACCGCCATAACGATCGATATCTGCGCGAGTCCGCCCAGATCTTTGGAGGCAATGTAACGATCGATCGCCACCTTGAGCAGAAGGGGAATGCCCAGAGTTGTACCTGTGACAACAAGCATCAGCGCAAAGGCGGCCAGCATCTTCGCCCGGTGCGGCCGCAGATAGGTCAGCAATCTGCCCACCACCTGACCATCGAAGGCCTTGCCATCGGCCTCGTTTGCCATATTCCGCAAAAGGCTCTGGGGTCCGCCGCTGCGTCCGGATGATCCTATTGAAATAGACATCTTCGCTGTTTACCGCTTACTGTAAAGTGGCAGCTCTGCTAAGCCTTACAACTCGACTTTCTCCAACTGCTCCTCGTAGATTTTGCGATACAGGTCCGACCTTTCGAACAGCTCCACATGTTTGCCTGCCGCCGCAATTCGACCCTTCTCCAACATAAGGATCTGGTCGGCCTGCCGTACTGTGCTGAGACGCTGGGCAATGATGACCGATGTACGCCCCTTCATCAGATTTGACAGCGCCTTCTGGATCAGGTGCTCGGTCTGGGTGTCCACGCTGGAAGTAGCGTCATCGAGGATGAGAATGCGCGGATCGGTAAGCAGCGTCCGGGCAATGGCTACGCGTTGTCTCTGTCCACCGGACAAGGTAGCCCCTCGCTCCCCCACTCTGGTATCATAGCCGTCCGGAAAACTCTCGATGAACTCGTGGGCCTGTGCCGCTTCGGCCGCTTCGAACACCTCCTCGTCACTGGCGTCGGGCCGCCCAAAAGCAATGTTTTCGCGGATGGTGGTAGCAAATAGAGTGGACTCCTGAAGAACGATTCCAATCTGGTTTCGCAGTGAATTCAGCGTTGCGCCCCGAATATCTTGGCCGTCTAGCAGAATACGCCCTTCTGTCGGGTCATAGAAGCGCGGAATCATGTTTATGATCGAAGACTTTCCCGATCCCGTCGGGCCGAGCAGAGCAAGGATCTGGCCGGGTTCAATTTCAAAAGATACTTCGCGCAGCACATTGTGGGGCCTGGCGTAGCTGAACGAGACATTTTCAAACTGCAAATGGCCGCGAATCGTTCCCAGAGGAGTGGCGTCAACCGCCTCCTCTACCTGCGTTTCTTCGTCTAGAATCTCAAACACGCGCTCTGCCGAGGCACCCGCCATAGCAATGGAAGGAATAAGAAACCCGAGCCTCCTGATCGGAGACGTCAACTGCGCGAGGTAGGTGATGAATGCCACGAGCTCGCCCAGCGTCAATGACCCTCGGATTACCAGATAACCCCCCAGCCAGATGATGATCACGGTTGCGAGATTGGCTATCAGGTCCAACATGGGGATGTTCAACGCTGTCAGCCGGGCAGTTGCCGCGGCCAGTCCGAACCACTTCTGATTCTCGGTCTCGAATCGGTCGATCTCGGCATCTTCCTGGGCGAACGCTTTGACAATCCGCGCGCCGCGTAAATTCTGCTCCAGCCGGGTCGTGAGCACGGCCAGCTGCTGCTGTATCTCCATTGACAAGGGCCGGTATAAGGCGCCAAAACTCATGGCGCGGTGCGCCAGTATAGGCATCGTCAGCATGGCCAGTACGGCCAAAATGGGGTTCATGAGGATAAGCGCCACAGCCGAGCCGATGAGCAGAACAACCCCATTCGCCAGCCCCAGGACCGACCGGCCGGTTAGCATGCGCAGCCTTTCCACGTCCTGCATCGACCGCGACAAGAGTTGACCCGATTCGGTCCGGTCGTGGTAGGCAAATGAGAGTTCAGTGAGCTTTGCGTGCAGTTCGCGGCGAAGGTCATAGGACACGCCCTGTGAAGCCGTTTCTGCAAACAGGCTGGAAAAGAATGTGAGCAGACCGCGCAAGGCTGTGAGCCCCAACAGCGCCACGACCGACCAGGTCAGCAACTGAAGGTCGTTCTGGCGGATTCCTCGGTCGACAATCCAGCGAATGAACTGGGGCGTCACAAGGAGAATTGCAGTTGTGCCGAGCAGGGCAACGTACGCGGCGACCGTCAAACGCCAGTAAGGTCGAAGGCGCTTAAGACCACGCAATAAGAAGTGGCGATTCTGGCTCGAGCTGGAGAGTCTCGCCAGATTCTCGGAAAGGGTAGCCATTCTTCAAATCCGGTTTAGTAAGGGTGCTCAGCTAAACCAGTGTATCATATTCACTTGTATTGGCGCTATTGCCAGCGCGCCTCGCCGGGTCCCAATGCTTCCGGTCGCCCGGTAGTTTCAATGAATCTGGTGAGACAAGCCTGCTCGGAGAAAGGCGAATCGAGTCGAAACACCTTTGACAGGCAGAAGGCTTCGGCGGCCTCTGCCAGAAAGTGATTTGACACTAAAATACAAACCTGGAAAGGGGAAAATCCATCGTGTTCACCGACAGATTCGGTTCAAACTCCAGCTGGCGCTGGGCTGGATCTGCGGCCACTGCCGTGCGGCGCGGTCCGCGCATGGAATGGACAAAGGCTCCATCCCAGTGCAATTCGATAGGATGGCATAGCAGCAGATGCGAGCCTTCAGAGTTTCCGGACCCTGTCACCTGCCCTGATAGCGCCGGGCTGGACCACTTTCGCATACATGCCCCGTAACCGCATCTCCTTGCCAACCGCGGTGCTTACGAACTTGACCGCATCTACACCGAAGCGCTCCGCGAACTTCTTGCATCCTGTATGGTCGACCGGCGTAACTTCAATAACAGCGCCACCCATTGCAAGCCGCGTGCCCACAGGCAGATTCGCCTCGCTCAGTTCAATGTCGATGTAGAGTTGATCTCCAAATAGCTCCCAGCGGTCTTCGTCCTGCGCCAGCAAACCGGCAACTCGGGAATTCATAATTGTAAGCTGGCGTTCAGGATCCAGTGGAACGCCAGGTGTGCGCGTGCACCAGTTGTCACCGACCAGCCCCTCCGCGACCGTCAATTCTCCGGCTTCGACAACCTCCCTTTCTCCGGATCTGGGCCGCCTCACGATTAGGGCCAGCCTGCCCTCGCTCTTGGGCGAACGCCGGATCTCCTCTAGATTCTGTTCCAGTTCCACCATTTTTAGGTGGGTGACAGTCGACATGGATCTACTCCTATTTCGTCCCTGGCGGTTCAGCCTGAGGACTCTTGGTTAGGGGAAGCAATGGACTCTGATTCGACCTCTTGCCAGCCAACTTTCAATCCTGCAAGCCAGCGGCGTATCGCCTGTTCGTCGGGCAGATCGCGCCGGCGCTGCACGTAGAGCAAAACTATAAGGAGCAAGGGCAGTAGCACGGGAACCAAGTATGGCAGCGCGTCGCGAGCAGTGCTTTCCGGTGATCCCCGCAAGGCCCCGACGACCAGAAACGCCAGTGGTATCAGGGCGCTTAGCACCATCCAGGCGGCAGCATACATGCGCCCGACCGGATGCCACTGGAAATGACCCACTATGCGGCAGTTCTCTCCATCTTCACGGACGACAGCATAAAAGTACGTCGAGAATATGCCCTTGACAGCCGACTTTGTCGGTTGACGTCTGATCTGTAGCGCTCGCCCTGCTACCCGCCCGCTGACCTCATCGCTCGAATTCAGCTCGTCCTCAAGGCTACGCAACGCGGCCTCGGCACTTCCGTCAAGGGAAAGCGAGACCCGTCGCCGACTAGGCGTCCACAGGAAGGAGACGACCGACTTCAACTCCGCCATGATCGCGCGTACCTCTATTCTTCTGCCGCCAGCCTGCCGCAAACGAGGCAGATAATTCTCCGCCTATCCGAATGTCCGACATGTATTTCCCCCTCGCATTCGTACAGGCTACACTGGATGCAACCCCGCGAATCCTAGTCCCGTTGCCTCCTCCCAGCCGCACATCAGATTCATGCTCTGCAGAGCGCTCCCTGCCGCCCCTTTGACCAGGTTGTCTATAGCACAGAGCGCAACAACACGGCCCGTCCGTTCATCCAGTTCGAAACCAACGTCCGCGTAGTTGCTCCCACTCAGTATCTTCGGCTCCGGGTAACGGTAGATGCCGGTCTTCTCTTTGACGATTCGTACAAATGGCTCATCCCGGTACGTCTGACGGTAAGCCCGCCAGAGATCCCGCTCGCTCACGCCATCTTTCACAAATACATGGGCCGTTGCCAATACACCCCGTACATTATCGACCGCAGTCGCGCTCATGTGAGCGGCCACCCCTGAATAATCTTCCGCGTCGGCCTCTGCCAGGGCTTGCAGTACCTCTGAAGTGTGGCGGTGTCCCGTGGGTGCGAAACTGCGCATCGCCCGCGCCCGTTCCGGGTGGTGCGTCGCGTCGCCGGATCGATTTCCGCCTTCACTGCTCCCGACCTTCACCTCGCAGATTAGGTCTCGCTGCGGGTCAGCCAGCCCCGCTGCAAAAAGCGGCCACACCGCAAGCACACTCGCGGTCGCGTTGCACCCAACCCCGCTCACATAGTGTGCGCCGCAGATCTGCCTGCGGAACAATTCCGGTAACCCGTACACGAACCTTCCAAGCCAGTCGGGCGCACTGTGATCCTTGCCGTACCAGTCCAGGTACGCCTGCACATTCCCTAGCCTGAAGTCGGCGCTCAGGTCGACAATACGATCGGCCAGCCCAGCGAATTCGTCAATGCGGCCCATCGCCCCTCCGTGGGGCAGGCCCAGCACCAGCAGGTCACACGGTTCCAACTCGCTGGCGCTGACGAATTTCAGCCTCGTACGCCCGCGCAAATTAGGATGGGTAAAGTGAACGAATGACCCAGCGTTTCTTTCGCTCGTAACCTGCGCGATTTCGACGTGCGGATGGTCAAGCAGCAGACGCAGCAACTCACCGCCGGCATAGCCGCTGGCGCCAAGAATCGAGACTGTAGTCCGGCTGATTGGGCTCGCTTTCCCCACGTCCTCACTGCTCACTTTCTGGGAGCGCTTTGCTTCTCCGTTCAAGAATCAGCTGTTTGCTGCTTCCCAGCCTTCGCGCCCAACCTGCAGGGCAAAGTCAGCGATACGGCCCGGAATGTTGACTCCGGTGGGCAGCACGCTGTTGCGAAACTCCATTGTGTAGTTTACTTCGTTCACCAGAAGTCCGCGATCCGGGTCCTCCAACACGTCGATGGCAACGCATCCGCCGCCGACCGCCCTCGCCGCCCGCACACAGAGTTCGTTCAGTTCCGGCGTTACCGGACAGACCGAGGCCTGACCGCCGCGCGCCGTGTTCGTAATCCAGTGGGGCGAATCCCGGTAGATCGCGCAGATCGTTTCACTACCAACGGTGAATGCGCGAATATCGCGTCCCGGCTTTTCTATATATTCCTGGATGTAGAAAATGCTGTGATGGTAAGTTCCCAGCACCTCCTTGTGCTCCAGGACCGTCTCCGCCGCCTCACGGTCGTTGATCTTGCTCAACAGCCGCCCCCACGATCCGATAGAAGGCTTCATCACCACGGGATATCCTAGTTCCTCCATGGCATCCAGCGCACTCTCCGCTGTGAAAGCGACCTTCGTGCGCGGCGACGGCACACCAGCCGCCGTAAGCGCGCTCGTCGTCTGCAGCTTGTCACCGCAGACATCAGCCACCTGCACCGAGTTCACCGTCGGGATCCCGCGGTCGTTGAGTATGCGCAGGCTGACCAGCGCCCGCCCGTGATGGATACAGCGCTCGACAATCACATCGTATTCGTCATATTGCACCGAGTCCTCACCGCCGCTGATATCGAAAACCAGCCTGCGATCGTCTAGCAAATCGAACTCGGCGCCCCTCTGCGTAAATTCCTCAAACAGCAGCTTCTCTTCAGCGCGTACGCGGCTGTAGAGGATACCAACTCGCATCGTTCCTATTCTCCCCAGTCCTCGTCCTCTTCAGGCGCCAGGTCCAGCGCCACCGGTTCCACCCCGATAACCTCTAGGTCCACGCCGCATTCTCCGCACTGAACGATCTCGTTCTCCATCACATCGTTGAGCTCAACCTCGCCGAAGCACTCTGGACATTCGGCCACTGCCGTAACGGTTTGGACAGCCATTCCACTTCTCCTGAAGTCTGATAATCTCGCTGGTCAATTATTGTATTCTCGCTTATGAATGCTCACCAGGGGGCCGCCACACCCATTTTTCCTGTGGCATATTCGGCGATCCGCCTTCGCGTCCCGGGTGACGTCCCTTCAGGCAGCTTGTCGAGCGAGAAACAGTTGACGCAACTGATTTCCCTGTTTCTCCCCCTTTGCCAACTGAAGTTTTCACACTGAAAAACGACAATGTGATCGCTCTTTCCCTCAAAAAAGCTGCTGTAAACGCCAAAAAGCTGCAGATCATGCAGGACTGCCCTGACCTCCTCGTCGGCCTCTCGACGCATAGCCCCCTGCAAGGACTCACCCGCCTGCACACCGCCGCCAGGAAGATACCATCCGTCCTGGTAAGTGTGCCTGACCAACAATACTTTTCCGTCTTCAACTGCCAGCAGCCTCACGCCGACGGTCAACTTTCTTGTCAGTCGCCAGTACTGCTGCCGAAGTGAAAGCAGGATTCCCGCAAACTTCCTCGCACGCACGGCCTTCATCCTGCTCCTAGTTTTCGGACCAGCCCGTCAGCCTTCTCAGTAAGGCGCGCCTGCTGACGCCAGACGCCGCTTAACCTGCTCAACCAGTCCCCCCGCCATCAGAATCTCCTGCACAGTCGCGCTCAGTGGTGGAAATTCAAAGTGACCGGACGCGCACTTGATTGTCAGTCTTTCCAGATCAATCGAAACAGACTCCTGCCAGAGAATCGCCTGCGCAGCTTCCGGGCAGACAATCGCAAGGAGACCGTTATTGATGGCGTTGCGGTAGAAAATCCGCGCAAAGCTTTCCGCGATCACCGCGCCCACCCCGTTGTACACCAGGCAGGTCGCGGCCTGCTCACGGCTGGACCCGCAGCCAAAATTGCGGCCGCCTACGATGACGTCGCCTTCGCTCACGTTGGACGCGAAATCAGGGTCCAGGTCTTCCAGCGCGTGGCTGGCAATCTCTACCCGTCCTTTCGCCGTGTATGTATGCTTTCCAGGGAACAGCACATCAGTATTGACGTTGTCGCCGTACTTCCAGACCCTGCCCTGAATCACCTCATCTCCTCCAACTGACGACACCACTAGAAACCTCCCGCGCAGATTTGGGAACGCGGGGGACGGCAGAAGCGCGTGTCCCCCCTACCTACACAATGTCCCGGGGGTCTGCAATCCTTCCCGCAACCGCCGACGCCGCCACCACTGCAGGACTCGCCAAATATATCTCGGCCTCCCTCGTGCCCATCCGCCCGCGAAAATTGCGGTTAGCGCTTGCAATAGTAACTTCCCCCGTCGCCGGCACCCCCATATGATTGCCCATGCAAGGACCGCAGCCGGGCGTACCGATAGCGGCGCCCGCAGCAACAAGCGCCTGGATATAGCCCTGCCGCATCGCCTCCTGCAAAACCAGGCTGGACGCGGGAATGACCAGCAGTCGGGTCCCCACAGCCACTCGGCGTCCCTGCACAATCTCAGCAGCCTCGGCAATGTCCTCGAGTCGCCCGTTTGTGCATGTCCCGATGAACGCCTGTTGCACCTCCGTCCCCGCCACCGCCGAGAGCGGCGCTACATTGTCCACTGTGTGCGGGCAGGCTACCGTCGGCTCCAAATCTTCTGAGCTGTAGCAATAAGTGTCCCTGTACGCGGCATCCTCGTCAGGGAAGACGACCATCTCCCCGATCTCCTGTAGCCGGTCATCCCTGCTTTCTACACCGCCCTCTCTGGCCCTGCGCCGCAGCAGAGCTTCCTTCAGGTAGGCCACTGACTTTCCGTCCGGCGGTACGTAAGAAGCCTTGGCGCCGAATTCGGCCATCATATTGGCCAAGGCCATGCGCGAATCGACGCTCAATGCCACGATGCCGCTGCCGCTGAATTCCACAGAAGCGTACAGCCCGCCGTCCGCGCCCCAATCTCCAATGATTCGCAGGGCGAAATCCTTCGCCGTCACACCTTTCGGCAGTTCCCCCTCAAGGATGATTCGAATCGACTCCGGCACCCGCAGCCACAGTTCCCCAGTCGCCCACAGAGCCGCAACTTCGCTGCGGCCTATGCCTGCCCCGAATGCCCCCAACCAGCCGAAGTGCGGCGTATGACTGTCCGCGCCCAGGATTGTCTGCCCCGGCAGCACCAGCGCCTCCTCACTCAAAACCTGGTGGCAAATCCCCCTCCCCACCTCAAAAAAGTGGCGAATGCCCTGCTCCTGCACAAACTCTCGAATCTCAGCGTGATTCTGCGCGTGTCGAGTCGTCGGTGCAGGAACGGCATGGTCCAGCGTAATTGCCAGCTTCTCCGGGATGGCGACCTGCTCCAGCCCGAACTGTTGCCATATCTCCCGGATAGCAGCCGTGTTGTCGTGGCTCAACACAATGTCAGGGCGCACGTCCACGACCTCCCCGACTTCTACGGTCTCACACCCGGCAGCCCGCGCAAGCGCCTTCTGTGCAAATGTCTGAGCCTCTTTACGCCCAGAATCCGCCTGGCCCACCGTCTTTTGGGAAGTTGAATGCTTGCCCATCTCCAGTCCCCTTACACAGGCGGCGAAGGTACCGTCACTGCCCGGCTGTGGTACTCGCGCAACAAGACATCAACATCGTCCAGGCTCAACTTACGCTGGTCCGCCTCCTCCTTGATGTGCGCCGTAACCTCTTTCACCTGCGGATCGGTCAGGTCCAGCTGCAGCTGCTCAGCACGCTGTTTGACCGCATTCCAGCCGGTAAGCCGGTGCGCAATGTGCAGATAGCGGGTCAGCCCAAAGTCCTCTGGATCCAGGATTTCGTACGTGTCAGGGTTGTTAAGGATTGCCTTGGCATGAATCCCCGCTTTATGCGTGAACGCCGTGTAACCCGTAATGTAGTTGTTAAAAGGCACGTCGACACCCACGATCTCCGCCACGAAATTCTCCACTTCACGCAGCATCGGCAGATTGTACTTGCTGCGAATCTGCTCCGGGTCGAGTGCGTACATGCGCGCTACGAGGCCGCCGAGCGGCGTAATGCCGTTGCGCTCGCCGATCCCCAGCACGGAGGTGTCCACGTGGGTCGCCCCGGCCGCCAATGCACAGTAGGAATTGGCAATAGCGCAGCCCGTATCGTTGTGACCGTGAAACTCGATATCGCATGAAACGACGCCACGTAAGGTCCGTACTAGGTCATGAACCTGCAAAGGTGTGGCAATTCCTACTGTGTCGGCGATCCCAACTCTGTTCACACCGATCTGGTCCACCTCGCGGTAGACGGTCAACAGATCAACCAGGTCACTACGAAATGAGTCCTCGCTGCTGAACCGCACCTCCAGCCCCTGGCTCTTGATGAATTCGATTACCTGCACCGCACTGTCGATGATCTCGCGGATCGATTTGCCATGCGAAAACTCCCGCAGATAGCTGCTCGTGCCAAAGAGAACATCGATACCGTCAACGCCGGTGTCCACGGCCAGGCGAGCATCGTCCAGGTGGCAGCGCGTGTGGGTAAGCAGCTTTGTTCCCAGCCCCAGGCCGGCGATGCGTGTACAATCGGCGCGGCTCTGCGGACTGGCCGCCGGCGAGGTCAACTCCAGGTACTCGACCCCGAAAGCATCCAGAAGACGGGCGATTTCGTCCTTCTGCCCGCTGTCAAAGAACGCGTTGGCAAACTGCTCTCCCTCTCGTAAAGTCGATTCGATAATGGCAAACTGTTCAAGACTCATACTCGCGCCCCCGGCGATCTTTCTGGCAACAAAAAACCGGCCCCCCTGTCTGGAATGGCCGGTCGCTACGGTTGCAACGTCTGAGCAGGCGCAAACAACAGACAGGTCAGTCTGGATTCCGCTTCTTGCTCTTTATGCAGGTCAACAGTGACCGTAAATCCGTATTTCTCAACACTTGTAAATCTCTAGTGCCGGTGCGGTCGCAATTCCCCACCCGCCCTCACTGTGCCATCAAATACCCAACAAGGCCCAATACTACTGAACAAGGACAATAAAGTCAAATTCGACCACCAGTTGCGTGCATCCAAATATTGGGGCGAACTCTCTTATGCCTCAGGAGGCACCCAAGCCACGGTCAGTTCCCATTCCAATTTCCACCAGAATAATCCCCGCCTCTGACCACTAACCACAAACCACTAAACATTAACCCCTGCAGTTCCGGGCGGTCGGGCCTATTCGGCCCTCCCTTGTGCGGGGGCTCCGC
>JAPOVP010000162.1 GCA_026708085.1 Caldilineaceae bacterium | reverse complement strand
GGTCGGGCCTATTCGGCCCTCCCTTGTGCGGGGGCTCCGCCCCCGCAACGCCCCCGGTCCTACAACATGCCTCGCCGACCTGGTGTCGATATTGGTAACAGGTGTCCAATCGAAGGAGTTTCACCCAACCGCGTCCCGCCAGCCCCATTAGACCCCTATAGGTGCTGGCCTTGTGCCTGCACGGTGCCCCCAATCGACTGACCCGACCGTACGGCTAGGCCTCGGAAATGCCCCGCGTCTCTTCAAGAGCCGGTAAACAATAAAATCCACCGCTGGCACGGCTTCCCTGCCAAACTGTTCCCACCCCAAATCTGGGAGATGCACCCGACGCAACGCGTGCATCCAAAATTGAAGGTGTGCTTCCTCAAGTCTCTATCAACGACCAAACCATAGCAATTGCGCAATCAACTCTGAAGCAGGAATGTGCCGTCTCTGACCACTGTCCACTGACCAATGACTACTGACCCCCGACATGCACAGACCGTAACCGAAAAGGTAGCTTCCCCACTATAGAATTGGGGCAAATGTGGTACAATCCAGCTATAGCTTGGGCCGGGTTCTCCGTAGGGCCATGGCCATCAGGCCGCGGCATTGTATAGAGTTTGTTCCGGCACTGCTTCGCATGCAAAGGTTCGGTTGCAATCAGCGGAATGCAAACGCCGCATCGAATCGGAGAATGCTCGTTGGTCTTACCGCAGGGCGGCGCTCCGTTGTGCAGCTTTGCCCTGTCGTCTAACCACAGTTCCTATCAGACTTCTTGAGAAAACTATGAGTTCGGAACAGGAAGAGAAAGAAGAAAAGCAGAAAGTAGAAGAAGAGCCTGCCTTAGAAGAGGAGACGGCAGGTGCAGTGAGCGATGCCCCCCCGGCCGTGGCCGAGGCCGCGAACGATCCTGATCTGTCTGAAGGCGAAGAGATCTCACTCGACGAATCCGCCGAAAAGGATGAGAAAAAGCCCTCGCTCACCGACGTCGCCGATGATCTGCCTGTTCTGCCACTACGCGGCATCGTCGTCTATCCAATGATGTGGCTGCCTCTGACTATCGGCCAGGAGCGCAGCATAAAGCTGGTCGAAGAATCCCTGCCGCAGAACCGCATCATTGCCCTCGTGACCAGCCGCGACGAATCGATCGAGGAGCCTGCCCCCGATCAGATATATGAGATCGGTACAGCCGCCCAGGTTCACCGCGTCTTGAAAGCGCCTGACGGCACCATTCGGCTGGCCGTCCAGGGCCTCGAGCGTATCCGCCTCAAGGAATACATTCAGGACAAACCCTATCTGCGCGCCCGCGTTGAAGTACTCCCCGAAACGCTTGAAGAGGGGTTGGAGCTCGACGGTTCGGCCCGCGCCGTGCAAGACCTCTTCCGGCGGCTGGTCGAATTGGACGGGCAGATGCCGGATGAACTTGCCGTCATGGCTGCCAACGTCGAGAACGCCCGTCAACTCGCCTACCTCGTCGCCAGCAGCATGCGACTGGAAATGAACGACGCCCAGGACCTGCTCGAAATCGACAGCGTTCAGGAGAAGCTGCTGCGCCTGACACATCTCTTGCACAATGAAGTCGACGTAACCGAGCTTGGCAATAAGATCCAGTCCCAGGCCCAGGGCGAGATGGAAAAAATGCAGAAGGACTTCTTCCTGCGCGAACAGATCAAAGCCATCCAGAAGGAGCTTGGCGAAGAAGACGAGCAGGAAGCCGACATTCGCGAGCTGGAAGAGCGAATTGAAGCCGCCGGCATGCCCGAAGAAGCCCACAAAGAGGCCACGCGTGAACTGAACCGGATGCGGCGCATGCCTATTCAGGCCGCCGAATACAGCGTCATCAAGACCTATCTTGACCTGATGGTCTCTCTGCCCTGGCAGAAGACGACCGAGGACAATCTTGACATAAACCACGCTCGCGAGGTGCTGGAAGAAGATCACTACGGCCTCGAAGAGATCAAAGACCGCATCGTAGAGTATCTCGCAGTACGCAAGTTGCGCGCTGCCCGCAAGTCCCAGCGTGAGGAGGAAGAGGAGGAGGACGCCCGCGACAAAATTCGCCGCGAGCGCGAAGGCGTACTGCTCTGCTTTGTTGGCCCGCCCGGGGTTGGCAAGACCAGCCTGGGCATCAGCATCGCACGTGCAATGGGCCGTAAATTCATGCGCTTGGCCCTGGGTGGTGTACGCGACGAAGCCGAAATACGAGGCTTTCGCCGCACCTACATCGGCTCCATGCCCGGCCGTATCATCCAGAGTCTGCGCCGTGTCGAAACCAAGAACCCGGTCTTCATGCTCGACGAAGTCGACAAACTGGGACGCGACTTTCGCGGCGACCCCACCAGCGCGCTGCTGGAAGTCCTCGATCCGGAACAGAACCGCGAGTTCCGCGACCACTACCTGGACGTCCCCTTCGACCTCAGCGAGGTCATGTTCATCACCACCGCCAATGTGCTGGACACCATCCCCGGCCCCCTCCGCGATCGCATGGAGATCATACAGCTGAGCAGCTACACCGAGCACGAAAAAGTCAAGATCGCCCAGCAGTACCTTGTGGCCCGCCAGATCAGGGAAAACGGTCTCCGCGAAGGCGAAATCGTCTTCGACGACGACGCCATCCGCAAAATCGTTCATGACTATACGCGAGAGGCCGGCGTCCGCAACCTTGAGCGCGAGATCGGCAAGATCTGCCGCAAAGTCGCCGCTAACATCGCAGCCATGCAGCCCTACTGGGTCCAGCCGCCTCTTCCATTGGGGCTGGACGACAGTCAACCACAGCAAGGCTACCTCGAGGACCAGGCGGTAACCGCGGAGGACATCCCTGCCAACGGCCAGTCCGGCGATGGCAAGGTTTCCGGGGCCCCCCTTCCGCAGCTTACTGCAGTGGCCGAAGCGCCTTTCTCACCTGTCCATATAACGCCCGACGCGCTCGCAGACTATCTGGGCAAGCGCCGCTTCCAGCGCGAAGAGATCGCCGACCGTACCAGCATGCCCGGCGTGGCGGTCGGCCTGTCATGGACGATGACCGGCGGCGAAATCCTCTTCTTTGAAGCCACCAAGATGCCCGGCAAAAAGGGCTTTGTGCTCACCGGACAGTTGGGCGAAGTCATGAAGGAGAGCGCGCAGGCTGCCTTGAGCTACGTCCGCAGTAGGGCCGCGGAGCTAAATATCCCGCCCGATTTCTTTGAAGAGATCGACATCCATTTGCACATCCCCGAAGGCGCGCTGCCCAAGGACGGCCCCAGCGCCGGCGTGACCATGGTCACCGCCATCGCCAGCCTCTTGACCGGCAGACCCGTCGACCCCGATATTGGAATGACCGGGGAAGTTACGTTGCGCGGCAAGGTGCTTCGGATCGGCGGGCTCAAAGAAAAAGTCCTTGCCGCCGCGCGCGCAGGGCTGAGCACAATCGTCATGCCTGCCGCCAATGAAGCCGACCTGGAAGACCTTCCCGTAAACGTCAGAGAGTCGATGAAATTCATCCCCGTGGACACGGTTGACGAGGTACTCGATACCGCCCTCCTGGATCTACCGGCCTTGCCCGCGGAGCCGCCTACCGCCGCTGTGCCCGACCCGCCCCAGGTTCGACCTGAGGGCGAAGAACCCGTTGATTCGCCGCAACCGGTCGAATACGTAACTCGGGCCGTCCGGTCACTTACGCCGTCGGAATTACAGTGATAGAGAATAGCCTATGAGCAGAAGAAGAAGAGCAAGGGACGGTGGCCAGTCGGCCAGACAGTCCAAACCTACCGAAGGAGGTAATCAGGTAGGAATCAGAAATGAGGCCGGCTCGCAGCCTAAGGGGCGGCAAGGCGGCGGCAGATTGCGCTGGTTCAAAGCCGACCTGCACACGCACACACCGGCTTCGAACGACTATGAAGAGCCCGGCATAACCTATCTGCAATGGTTGACGACAGCCCGCGAGCGAGGACTGGATATCGTCGCCATCACCGATCACAACACCGTTGCCGGCGTTGCCGCAATTCGCCGCGAAATCGAGTGGCTCACACGCCTGAAGGAGGAAAACCGGCTAACCCCTGAGGAGCGCGCCAACCTTGAGCAGTGGCTCAAACTCGCCAACGAAATAGTCATATTGCCGGGTTTCGAATTTACCGCTACCTTTGGATTCCACATCCTCGCCGTCTATCCGCCCGAAACTTCGATCCGAAGGCTGGAACACACGCTCCTGCGTTTGAACGTCCCCGAAGACAGGTTGCTCGTCGGCTCAACCGAGACCGGCGCCAGTACCGACGTGACTTCTGCCTACGAGACCATCGTTGATTCCGGAGGCATCGCCATCGCCGCCCACGCCAACAGCACCAACGGTGTGGCAATGCGCAACTTCCCCTTTGGTGGTCAGACGAAGATAGCATATACCCAGGACCAAAACCTCAGCGCTCTGGAAGTGACCGATCTGGAGAGCCGCAGCCGCAGGGCTACCGCCCGCTTTTTCAACGGCTCCAAACCCGAATATCCCCGCAAAATGCACTGCATTCAGGGGAGCGACGCCCACCGCCTCAACAATGACCCCCGCAACAGCAGGCGCCTCGGCCTCGGCGAGCGGGCAACGGAGCTTCTTCTGCCCGAACCTACTTTCGACGCCATCAAAGATCTCTTTGCCAGCCGCTTCTTCGACCGCACCCGCCCCTTCCGCGCCCCTGAAAAAGAGGTCGATCATCTGGCTGCTGCCCGCGCCGAAGGCCCCAATCAGACGCAGAGCTTTCACGAATCGGCCAACAAAAAGGGTGGACGGCAGACTGTCGTCCTTGCCGACCTCTGCGCCTTCGCCAACACCGACGGCGGCACCATATTTGTCGGAGCTAGCGCCCGCAAGGGTAAGGTGAAAGGTCTTTCCGCTTCCAGGCAGGTTCAGAAGGAACTGCAGCAGGCGATTTCGGAACGCCTTTCACCGCCTCTCGAGACGCGCTTCGAGATTCTGACCAATAGCGGCGGAGATGTACTCCGCATCGGCGTTGACGCCGGCGACGCCAAACCTTACTGCCTCGACGGCTCCAAGTTCTACGTCCGCAATGACGCCGAGACAAGCATGGCCCTGCGCGACGAGATCGTCGCCTTGGTGCTTGAGAGCGTGGGACTCAGCTCCGACCTTGTTGCAAACGGGGATTCCGATGAGGCGCCCGCAGCGAACGGTCATGCGGGATCCGGAAAAACTGACGGCAATGCGGCCAGGAGCTCCAGAGGATCGGACAGCCGCGCCAAGCAGGGCTCAGCAGGGTCGGATGACCCCTTCTATCTTCCCCAGGATGGCGTTGAAATCGTAGACAGTGAAACGCGAGGCGGCACGACATATTACGTTGTGCGCAATATGCGCAATCAACGCAGCGTAGGCAACGTTACCCGCAAGGGCGCCCGCAAGCTTTGGAACTACGCCATCGCCCAGTACGAAGACAGCCCGGTCAAGGCCGGTCAAATCCGCTGGAAGGAAAACGTCGGCTACATCCGTTCCGGAAAAAGGGCCGGCAAGAAGCGATTCGATCTGGCCCTGCGCGAAGGTTCAGACCTGCGCGTCTTCTACGGTGTCACCAGTGAGGGTATGGAAGGCGCATGGGCCCAGTTCGTCGACGAATCCGACTGAACTCTTTTCTGACGCCCTTCCTGTCTGTTCTTGCCCCGCCCGTCAGACATAGATGACCGCCACCACGGAGAGAATCCACAGGACTACGGCCGCAAACAGCGGACGATCTGCAAACAGCAGATCGTCCGGCGCGCCGCCCCGCTGTTCAACGTGTATCAGGTAGAGATAGCGAAAAACAACGAATACGATCAGCGGGACCGTCAGCATCATGCGAGACGGGTCTGCCAGCGCGGTCTCGGCCTCAAAACTGTAAAACGTGTAGCTGACCAGTCCGCTCGTCGTAACAATTCCGATGATCTGGTCCAGAAAAGGCAGGTTATATTGCTTGAGACTCGATCGGTGGCCGGAAGCAGCCTCTCTTAGAAGGATGATTTCGTGCCGGCGCTTGCCAAACCCGATCAGAAGCGCCAGAAGACTGACGCAAATATAGAGCCACGGGCTGAATGCGCTTACTTCCACCGCTACCGCGCCCGCCGCCACCCGGAGCACAAAAAAGACCGCAATCATCATCACGTCGATGATCACCAGGTTTTTGAGGTAATGACAATAAGCCGCGTTGAGCAGCAGGTAGACCGCCAGCGTCAACCCAACATTGAGACTCGTCAGACCGCCTCCCAGAAGACCGGCTGCACCAAGAACCACCATCGCTGCCTTCGCAACCCCCGGGTTGAGCTGGCCGCTCGCCAGCGGTCGCAGCCGTTTACGCGGATGTTGTCGGTCCCTTTCGATGTCCACCAGATCATTTAGGATGTAAACGCTGCTCGCAACCAGGCAGAAGCAGACTAGCGTCCATACGGCAGCCACCGCCAAAGGCATATCCAGGAGCTTCCCGTCAAAGATCAGCGCAACCAGTACAAAACCATTCTTCGTCCACTGTTTGGGCCGCAGGGTCCGCAGCAGGTACAATAGGCGCTTGCCTGTGGTCACCGTTGATTCTTCTCTGTTGCTGGGCTGTTCTGCCGGCGTGGGCGAGAACGGCTCTGAAGCTCGATCCATCGGAATCTACCTCGGGTTGCTGAGCCCGAATGACGGTCTATAACTTTCGACTTTAACGCAATGCAACGGCGCTCGCATCTGGTAGGGGCCGAGACTTGCATCATCAACTGAGCGCCAATCATACTTCACGCGCAAAGTCGCAACCAAACCGAATCGTGATTCAGGATGCATGCAATGCTTCAGGAGAGCACCTTCAGAGTTGGTGGCAACACCTGTACAGATTGCCAGAACTAACCGCTGCCCGCTCACAGCCCGGTTCGTAGCGCTATTCGCAGTCGGGAGAACGTTTTCTTGACAGAATACGTCTAAAGAACTGGGCCAAGCTACCCTCAGTGACAGAAGTCAGTTTATTCTATGCTCTTCGTTCTCGTATTCATTACCGTATTCATTCTCATAGCATTGAACGGATTCTTCGTTGCCGCCGAAATCGGCACTGTCGGCGCCCGTCGGGCCCGCATCGCCCAGGAGGCGGCAGCCGGTAGCCGCCCCGCGCAGATCCTGCTCCCTATTCTGGAAAGCCCCGACCGGCTCGACGACTATATCGCCGCCTGCCAGCTGGGCATTACCCTCTCAAGCCTGATGCTGGGTTACTACGGCAAGGCCGTGATTACGCCTCTGGTAGAACCGCTGCTAATCGGCTCAGGCCTGGTTGCCCAGGCCGCCGCCGTTTCCATCGCCGCAACCGGGGTTCTCGTCGTTCTTACCGTGATCCAGGTAGCCTTGAGCGAACTCGCTCCCAAAACGGTCGCAATACAGTTCCCTGAGCCGACCTCCCTGCTCCTTGTTACATCAGTTAGTTGGGCGATCATTCTGTTACGCCCCCTGATCTGGTTCTTCAACGGCAGCGGCCGGCTGCTTCTGCGCCTTGTCGGCCTGAGGGCTGTGTCGGAGAGCTTTCACATTCACGCTCCCGAAGAAATCCTGATGATGGTCCAGGAAAGCGGCGCCGGGGGCATTCTCAAAGAAGGGGAAACCGAGCTGCTGGAGAATACATTGCAGTTGCGTCGGCGTTCGTTGAGGCACGTCATCGTCCCTCGCACGCAGCTGCTTGCCGCTCCTGTGGAGATGCCCGGCGGCGACATGCTTCGCCTGCTGGCCGAATCGAGTCACTCGCGGCTCCCACTGTACGAGGGTACAGTTGACAATATCGTCGGCGTCGTCCATCTCAAGGACCTTCTTTGCCTGGAAGCCGCGCCAGGCTCCCAATCGGCCTCAGGCGCCGAAGGCCACAGTGGGGAGGCGCGAGACGTCCGCGATTTCATGCGAATCCCCCCTTACATACCCGAGTCGGCTTCAGTGGCCAATGTATTCCGGCAGCTTCAGGCCGAACACTACCATCTGGCCGTAGTCATCGACGAGTACGGTGGCACCGCTGGCATCGTCACCTTCGAAGACCTCATAGAGGAAATATTCGGCGACATCGCTGACGAATTCGATACCGACAACCAGGAAATGGCGCTGGAAAGCGATGGCCGTCTGCATCTCGCAGGCGACGTCGATTTGGAGAGCCTTTCCGAGATTCTGGATACAGACCTTGAATTCGAAGATGTAGAAACCCTGGGTGGCGCCATCCTTGCCGAGCTCGGCGCCATTCCCGAACAGGGTCAGGCCGTGCGCCTGAAACAGTTCGACTTTCGTGTGGAAGAGGTCAGCGGCTACGCCGTTTCTCGCGTCAGCGTGGCTCTTCCGCCCGGCGCGGCAGCGAAGCTGCCTCGGTCACGCATACAGACCGAATAGTGCCCAACCCGGTCAACGCCCGGCAGATCAGACTAAACCGACCCCAGGTGATAGTGAACGAGTGGAATACCTGCTTCCTGTAGTCATCATTGCAGCACTGATATTCTTCAACGGCCTGTTTGTCGCCGTGGAGTTTGCCGTTGTTGCCTCCTCGAGGGCGCGCATGTCCCAACTGGCCAGCGAAGGCTCGTCCGCGGCTTCCAGGGTAATGCGCGTTCTGACCGATCCCACCGGACAGACCCGCTTCATCATCATGGCGCAGCTCGGCATCACCCTTTCCAGCCTGGGATTGGGCATGTACGGCGAACACACTATCGCCGAATGGATCCTGTCGGCGTTGGAGCACTACGGCGTAGAAAGGGGCCTGATCAGTGTCGCAGCAGCCCACAGCGCCGCCCTGGTCCTCGCCATCGGCGTGATGACATACCTGCACGTCGTCCTTGGAGAAGTGATGCCCAAGTCCCTGGCGCTGCAGGCCCCCGAATCGACTGCGTTGCGTGTAATCGGGCCCTTCTGGTTGATCGAACGCATCTTCTCTCCCGCCATTTTCATACTCAACAAGATCGCACGCGCCATCACCCGCGCCTGCGGCGTGCCCGAGCGCAGCGCCCACGATCACATGGTCTCCCCGCAGGATCTCGAACTCATCGTTGAAGAGAGTTCTGAAGAGGGATTGATCGCACCCTCTGAGCAGCTCTATATCGAAAACATCCTCGACATGAGAGAGCGTACCGTCGGTCAGGTCATGACACCGCGTACCCGCGTCGTCGGCATTTCAGCCGGAGAAACCGAACACGCGATTTTGCAGCTTGTTTGCGCATCCAATCACTCCCGCTTTCCCATCTTCGAAGGAGACCTGGACCAGATTCGGGGATTCCTCCACCTCAAGGATCTCGCCCGCCACCTGCAGACCGGCCCCGAAAGAGGTCCCCTCAACCTGCGTAAGATGGCGCAAACCCGCCCCGTAATCGTCGTGCCTGAAACACTCTCCCTCGATCAGATGCTGGGACGCTTTCGCGCCGAGAAAAGCGCGCTCGCAGTGGTCATCGACGAGTTCGGCGGCACTGCCGGAATCGTCACCTTCGAGGACGTGCTGGAGGAGGTCGTCGGCGAAATTCAGGATGAATTCGACGCCGAGCGCGCCCCGTTCGAGATCGTCGGCGATAGGCGCCTGCGCGTCGACGGCTCACTCCTTCTCGACGAGCTCAACCAGCATTTCGACATAGACTACGACGAAGAGGAGGTCGACACCGTCGGCGGCCTGATCATGGCCCACCTGGGCCGCATCCCCGCCGCCGGCGATGTCGTCGACCTCAACGGCGTGCGCTACATCGTCGAACAAGTGGCCGGCCGCGCCGTCGACTCCGCACTCGTCGAACTACCAGAAGCCGACCCGGATCCAGAAGATAGCCAGAAAAACATTTCCTGATCCTCCTACCTACCGCCGCAGCCCCCTATGTCCAACCCTCCTACAAACCTTTACCTACCCAGCAACTGACCACGAACCACTAACCACTGCAGTTCCGCCTTCGGCCCTACCTTGTGCAAGGAGTCCCCCCCCTCCCCGCAACGCCCCCCTCCAACGCCTTGCCACCTCGGCGCCGCGTGTCCGCCATCGTGCCTGTACCGACGGACGCCCATCCACCTCGTGCCGCCAGCTTCCGGGCCGCACACACCGACATGGCCAGGCTCCCTGTTTGCCCTCGCGCCGTCCCCGCAATCCCTCAACGTACCTGTAGGGGCAGGCCTTGTGCCTGCCCTGTACCTCCACGAAGGCCGGCTAATCATGTCAACCACCGCCGCAGCACACTGCCCACTTGACCTTCCCCACGTCATAAGGCCTACACTCACCCCATCTGCTGGAATTGACAATCCCGCCACCCGCGGTTACAATTGCTGCGTTTTGTCTGACATATATCACCATCGGCACTGACGGAGACGAGTAACCGTCGCCATGTCCCCAGCGAGCCCGGGTAGCTGAGAGCCGGGCGGACCGCTGCGACTGAGAAAATCCCTCCCGAGCCGCGACCCGAAAAGTCGGCCAACCGCCCAGTAGACGTCGCCGGTGTCGTGAACCGTTACTCTCACGGCCAGAGCACAGGCTGACCTGCTCTCTGGCACCAAAGCGGCCCGGTCGCAGCACCGGGAAGCAGGGTGGTACCGCGGACTCTTTGGCCCGTCCCTGATCTGGGACGGGCTTTCTTTTTTCGCACCAGGATGTAGTCTCTGTCTGGCCAGCAACTTGAACGAGGAACCGATGACTGCTGAACTCTACTACGACGATGCCTACCTTCGCGAATTCGACGCTTCCATCGCCGCCGTTGACAAGAAAGACGGAAAGCTGCGCGTCGCCCTCGACCGAACCGCCTTCTACCCCGGCGGCGGCGGCCAGCCCAACGATACCGGCTGGCTCACGATCGACTACCGCAGGCTTGCCGTCAGCAAAGTGAAGAAAGAAGCGGGACGCATCTGGCATACCCTCGACGGCAAAAAGGGAGAGTCCATTCCGATCAGGCCCGGGCAGAAGGTCCACGGTGAGCTCGACTGGGAACGTCGCTACCTGCTCATGCGCACGCACACCGCCATGCACATCCTGTGCGGTGTCGTCTGGCGCGACTACGGCGCATCCGTCACCGGCGGCGACATGAAGCCCGGCAGCGGGCGTATGGACTTCGAATTCGAGGCCATGAGCGGCGATCTCGTAGCGGCCATCGAGAGCAAATGCAACGCCGAGATAGAGGCCGCCCGTCCAGTGTCCACCAGGACCCTGCCTCGAGAGAAAGCCTTCCAGATACCGGACCTGATTCGAACGAAGATAAATCTGCTGCCCAAGCAGATCAAAGAAGTGAGGACCGTCGAGCTGAAAGGTCTGGACCTCCAGGCCGACGGCGGCACCCATGCCGGAAACACGAGCGAAGTCGGCGTTATGCGCGTTGTCGACTACCGCAGCAAGGGCGCCATCAACAAGCGAATCTACGTGGAGATCGGTGAAGCTTAGGCCTGACAGAGCTAAACTTCCACGAACGACAGAGGATGATCACATGACACAGACAATCGCAGGAGCGCCGGCCTCGACGAACGGGAGGACGCAGCGGACCGCATTCAAGGAAGTCCCCGCCAGCGTCTCCTTTCCCGACATGGAGGAATCCATCCTCGAACTTTGGAAGAACAAGGACGTCTTCCAGCGCTCCATGCAGGAACGCGAAGGCGGCCCGGAGTACGTCTTCTTCGAAGGGCCCCCTACGGCCAATGGCCGGCCCGGCATCCACCATGTCTTGGCCCGCGCCTTCAAAGACATGTTTCCCCGCTACAAGACCATGCAGGGCTATCACGTGCTGCGCAAGGGCGGCTGGGACACCCACGGACTTCCCGTGGAGCTCGAAGTCGAAAAGCAGCTCGGCCTCACGGGAAAAGAACAGATCGAAGAGTACGGCGTCGCCAATTTTAACCAGATGTGCAAAGAATCGGTTTGGGAATACCTCAGCGACTGGGAAGCCCTCACCGAAAGAATGGCCTTCTGGGTTAGTCTCGAAGACGCCTACGTGACCATGACCAACCAGTACGTCCAGTCCCTCTGGTGGATTCTGAAACAGCTCTGGGACAAGGGCCTTCTCTTCGAAGGGTACAAGGTCGTCCCCTACTGCCCCCGCTGCGGCACGCCCCTCAGCAGCCATGAACTGTCGCTGGGCTACCAGGAAGGGACCATCGACCCCAGCATCTACGTCAAGTTCGCCGTCAAAGGCGAGGACAATGCCTATCTCCTGGCCTGGACTACAACGCCTTGGACGCTGCCAGGCAACGCGGCTCTCGCCGTCGGTGAGGACATCGACTATCTCAAAGTAAGGGACGCTTCCGGCGCCTCGCTCTATGTGGCCAAAGAGCTGGCAGGAGACGTCCTGGAGCCTGGCTTTGAACTGCTCTCTGAGATGAAAGGCACTGCCCTCGTGGGCAAGGAGTATGAACCCCTCTTCAACTTTGGGCCTCCTGTAGAGGAGCGCTACGCCTACGTCATCGCCGCCGGCTTTGTCAGCACATCCGACGGCACCGGCATCGTCCATATCGCGCCGGCATTCGGCGCGGACGACCTCACAATCGGACAGACCCACAATCTGCCGGTCTTACAGACCGTTGACGCCACCGGTAGCTTCAAACCGGAAGTCACCCCCTGGGCCGGTCTCTTCGTCAAAGAGGCCGACCCAGGCATCACCTCCGATCTGGAGGAAAGGGGGCTCCTCTACAAGGCCGGCACCTACGAACATACCTATCCCTTCTGCTGGCGCTGTGAGACCCCTCTCATCTACTGGGCCAAGGAGACCTGGTATCTGCGCACAAGTGAATTCAAGGACCGTCTGGTCGCCTTGAACAACACCATCAACTGGGTTCCCGACCACATCCGCAGCGGGCGTTTTGGCCGCTGGCTCGAAAACAATGTCGACTGGGCCCTCGGCCGCGACCGCTACTGGGCCACGCCCATCCCGATCTGGAAGAGCGACGCACCCGGCAGCGACTACAAGGAGTGCATCGGCAGCGTCGCCGAACTCGCCCAAAAAAGCGGCCGCGACCTGAGTGACCTCGATCTTCACAGGCCTTACGTGGACGACATAACCTGGCCGGCCCCCGACGGCGGCACCATGCGCCGCGTCAGCGAACTCTGCGACGTCTGGTTCGACAGCGGATCCATGCCCGTCGCCCAATGGCACTACCCATTCTCCAACCAGGACGAGTGGGAAACCTACAAACAGGCCGACTACATCTGCGAAGCCATCGATCAAACACGCGGCTGGTTCTACACACTGCACGCTGTCAGCACCCTGCTCTTCGACCGGCCTGCCTTCAAGAACGTCATCTGCCTCGGACACATCCTCGCCGAAGACGGTTCCAAGATGAGCAAGTCCAGGGGAAACGTTGTCAACCCCTGGCAGGTCTTCGCCGAACACGGCGCCGACGCCACCCGCTGGTACATGTATACCGCCGGACCCCCCGGCAACGCCCGTCGCTTCAGCGGCAATCTGGTGGCGGAGGTAAAGCGCCGTTTTCTCAATACGCTGTGGAACACCTACAGCTTTTTCGTGGTATATGCCAATCTTCAGGATGTCAATGACGTCAACGATGGCAGTCCCAAC
Source organism: Caldilineaceae bacterium (assembly GCA_026708085.1). Taxonomy (GTDB): domain Bacteria; phylum Chloroflexota; class Anaerolineae; order Caldilineales; family Caldilineaceae; genus Bin5. The sequence continues at coordinate 104,244 of JAPOVP010000162.1, read as the reverse complement.
CGAACGAAACTCTCCGAAGATGCCGCCCTCCAGGACCGATGGCTCCGGTCCGAGCTAAACCGCCTCGTTCGCGACGTGACCGCAGCCTACGAGGCCTACGACGTCACCGCCGCTACCAGGCCTGTCGCCGACTTCGTCGACGAACTTAGCAACTGGTATGTGCGTCTCAACCGCCGCCGTTTCTGGGACGGCGACGCAGCAGCGCTGTCTACGCTCCGTAACACGCTCGTCACCGTGTCCAAGCTGTTGGCCCCGGCCATCCCCTTCATCTCCGAAGAAATCTACCAGAATCTGGTCGCCCGCATCGAACCCGAGTCGCCGGACTCCGTCCATCTGGCGGCGTGGCCGCAGTTTGACGAGTCTGCAATCGACGACCGCCTTCATGCCGACATGGCCCTTGCCCAAAAAGTGACAACCCTGGGTCGCGCCGCAAGAGAGTCCGTCGCCCTGAAAGTGCGCCAGCCCGTTCAAAGTGTCGTAGTGCGCACCCGCTCAGATGAAGAAAACGACGGACTGGAACGTCTGAAAGATCTGCTCCTCACCGAGTTGAACGTCAAAGAGCTCCGTTTCGCCGGTGAAGTTGGCGACCTCGTCGATGTCTCGGTTTTTCCGCTGCCCAGGCAACTTGGCCAGAAGTACGGCCGCGGCTACCCTGTCATCAGGAACAGCTTCGCCCAGATGGACCAAAGTGAGCTGGCCGCCCGCTTCGACGCCGGTGAATCGGTCACCGTGGCAGGCGAAGACAAGGACTATGTCGTTGAACCCGGGGATGTAGAGGTGCGCCGCACGCCGCGCGCCGGCCTTGCCGTAGCCGAGGACGGCGGTTATCTCGTGGCCGTGACTACTACCCTTACCCCCGAGCTTGAATTGGAAGGCCACGCTCGCGAGCTGGTGCGCCGCATTCAGCAGCTCAGAAAAGACTCCGATCTGGACATCAGTGACCGCATCGTTCTGACTCTGTCAGATACGCCGCTCTTGAGCAGCCTGTTTTCTGCACATCAAGACTACATTTTGTCAGAGACTTTGACCTTGGAGGTTGACTTGACCTCCGATTTCGATAAAGCTTCCAAACGTGAGACCGTTACCTTTGCCTTGGGCGAGGACGAAGTCACCTTTGGCCTGAAAAAAGCATAGTCGAACGGCTCGCGGAGACGCGATTCTCGCAGACAGAAAGCCCTAGCCGGGAAATGCTTGCGACCGGATGTCGGTAGGCTGCGCTGGCCGCCCAACCGGATACGGGTGCCACTTGTATGAAGGGAAGAATGAGATGTCAACTTACCGCTACGAACCCGACCTGAAATATGCCGGTACCCACGAATGGGCCCGTCAGGAAAACTCCCAGGTCGTTGTCGGAATCAGTGATGCCGCCCAGGACATGATGAGCGACATCGTTTTTGTTGAGCTGCCCGAAGTCGGTCTGGCTGTATCCGCAGGCGATGCCGTCGCCGTAGTCGAATCGGTCAAGGCCGCAGAGGACATTTACGCCCCCGTTTCCGGCTCCGTCTCTGCCGTCAACGAAGATCTGAATGATACGCCCGAACTGGTCAACAGTGACCCATACAGGGCCTGGTTTCTCAAGATCGAAGTCGAAGACGGGGCCGAACTTGAGAAGCTGATGGACGCCGATGCCTATTCAGCGTTCGTTGATAGTCAGCAATGAATCAAGGATGGGTAGGGACAGCTTCAGGAAAGGCGCAGTGCTTTGGCATTCCGTTTCCCGGCGTCTCCCACTTTACTTCGCTTTCCTGCTCCTGGCAGCGCTGTTGAGCGGTTGTAACGCGCTTCCGTTCCGCCCCCGCCTGCCCGAACTCCCATTCCTGCAGCTGCAAAGTGAGACCGGTGACCCGGCACGCCCCCTGCAGCTCTTTTTGCCCGAGGAGGGCCGGATTACCGAGGCCCTCCGAAGCCAAACTGACTCATGGGCAGAGGGCAAGCAGCTCACGGTCGCACTCTCGACCTCTTCTAACCACAGCCACGAGCTCGTCGACCTGCTTTCCGGCGAGGATCCCCCAGACCTGGTTGTCGTCACAGCCTTTCTCTTCCCCGATCTGGCACGCCAGGGACTGCTCGCCCCCGCCGATCAGGGCCTCCTCGACCCGGCAGGATATCCCCCTCAGCTGGCCGCAGCCTTCAGCTGGCCAAACGACGAAAGCGTGTCACTGTCGTACTGTCTGCCGAGGGAAGTGCGTGCTCTGGCACTGGTCTACGACAGCGCCGGACTGGCCGCCTTGGGCCTCCCTCCTCCAACCAGTTGGGAGTCGCTGAGAGCAATAGCTGTCGGCTTGACCGATGAGGAGCGCAACCGATTCGGATTTATCGAGGCGCCCGATCTTTCACGCTGGCTTCCCTTCCTCTATGGCGCCGGTGGTACAATTATCGACGAGAACGGCGGCATGGCCATCAACTCTCCGGCCGCAGCGGAAGCCATGGACTGGTACATTCAGATCTTTCGCGACAACTTCGCAGGTCATGCCGGTGAGTCGAACAACGAATGGGCAGGAGAAGTTCTGGCAAAGGGCAAGGGCGGGCTGACTATTGAGGGGAACTGGATCGCTCCCTACTTTGAGTCCCAGTTCCCGGCTTACCAATATGCCGTAGCGCCTATCCCCGTAGGCCCTGCCGGGCTGAACACTTCGGTGGCCTTCACCAGCTGCTATGCTGTTTCTGCCTCTTCCACGCGCAAGAAAGACGCCTTTGAGCTGGCTGCCTTCCTCAGCGGTCCCGATGTCGTCGGCTCGCTGCCCAACGACGGCGGTTGGATGCCTGCTCTGAACCAGCTGAGAGATGACTGGAAGAGGGACTTTCCCGATCTCGTCCCATTTGCTGACGCCGTCGCAACCGCTAGCGTATGGCAGCTCCCACCCGGATTCGGCATCTTTCTGAACAGCTTCAACCGCGGGATGGTCCATCTGTTCGCCGCAACCGTAGAAGCACCTGACTTTTTTGCCGAACTACAGGAATTGGGCGAAACTCTACTGGAAACGGCAGACGAATCGGTCCCGGGCACTACACAATCTTCCAGCCCCTGACTGAAAGCGATGACAATGAACTTCAATGAAAATGTAGCGCTTGTAACCGGTGCCGCGTCGGGAATAGGTCGCGAAACAGCACTGCGCTTCGCAGAACTCGGCGCATCAGTGGTTGTCGCCGACGTGGACTCGGATGGCGGAGAGGACACGGTGAACCAGGTGCAGGCGTGCGGCGCAGACGGACTGTTCGTACGATGTGATGTATCCGATCCCCAGGATGTGGCCCGACTCGTTCAGCAGGCCGTGAGCCGCTTTGACCGCCTGGACTTCGCAGTTAACAATGCAGGGATCGGCGGACCTTGGGAACCGCTGCACTCCTACCCGCATGAAGGCTGGGATAGGGTGCTGGCGGTAAATCTCACCGGTGTCTTCTACTGTATGCAGGAAGAGATAGGTCCCATGATCGAGCGGGGAGGGTCGATTGTAAACGTTGCTTCGCTGGCTGGCAAACTCGGACTCCCCAACCAGGCCGCATACACTGCCTCAAAGCACGCCGTTATCGGATTGACCCGCGTCGCTGCACAGGAAGTCGCACGCCACAACATTCGCGTTAACGCCGTCTGCCCGGTCTTCACCGAAACACCTCTGTTCAATCCGCTCATCGCCGGCAACCCCGGCAGAGCGGAAAAGATGCTCGAACGCATACCAATGCGCCGCTTTGGTGTGCCGCGAGACATCGCTGATGCAATCGTCTGGCTCTGCTCAGACCATTCTCGCTTTATCACCGGGCAAGCAATAAACCTCGACGGTGGCATGACCGCCTGACGAGCCCCAAGACATGACTATGGAGAAGACGATGTCTCGACAAGCGGCATACCAGGATCTGCAATCCAAAATCGGCGCCCAATCAACCGCCGGCAACTGGTTCACAGTTACCCAGAACATGATCGACAGCTTTGCCGACGCCACAATGGACCATCAGTGGATACACATCGACGAGGAACGAGCTGCCCGCGACTCCCCTTTCGGCGCCACCGTCGCCCATGGCTTCTTCACGCTCTCGCTCATTCCCCACCTCACCGGAATGGTCGAACCCGACAAGCCAAGATATCCCGGCGTGGCCCTCACCGTCAACTACGGCCTCAATCGAGTGCGCTTTCCCCACCCGCTCCTCGCTGGCTCCAATATTCGCGCCCGAACCCAGCTCCAGTCTGTTGAAGAAGTGAGAGGAAACGGCCTGCAGCTCATTCACAACGTAACCGTCGAAATCGAAGGCGTGGAGAAACCCACCTGCGTCGCCGAAATGGTCTCCCGTCTCTACTTCGAAGACTGAAGTGACTGCTAACGCCTTATCAGATAACGACCATGATTCAGAGAAAGAAGGGCTTTCCCTTTCCTCTCTCCTTGCACTTGGGCGGTCGGGCCTTTGGCCCTCCCTTGTGCGGGGGGTTCCCCCCCGCAACGCCCCCCTCCAAAAACCTCGCGCCGCAGCGAGAGTGAGGGCAATACGACTTTGGCGGCCCGCGGCGGCCGCGTTCCCCCAACCCGCGTCTTGGCAGGTTCCGGGTATGCGCCAGCGCAGGCAGGGCAGGCGATGCATCGTCCACTTGGGCCCGGAATACACCGCTATGACCGTCTGGGGCCCGCTATAGAAGTCATGACAGTACATTCCATCAATCTGGACCCGGAAAGACCGCACACGGTAAGCAAACCAAACATGGCTTGGTAGCTTCAGGTTGAGAATCTGGGAGGCCGCGCGCACAACAGTGACGAATGACGAAAAACTATGTTTGACAACCAGACCGTAGTAATAACAGGTGCGGGTCGGGGAATCGGGGCCAGCGCCGCACTCCAGTTTGCACAGCGCGGAGCCAGCGTCGTCGTCAACGACCTCGACTCGGGTATGGCCGAGGAGACTGTCAATTCCATACTGTCGCGAGGCGGGCAAGCCGTAGCCGTCTCCGGCGATGTCACCGCGTCCGGCTTTCCTGAACAGCTCATGCAGACGGCTGTCGACAATTTTGGCAATCTGAATGTCGTCGTCAACAACGCCGGCTATACTTGGGACGCCATGGCGCACAAACTCACCGACGAACAGTGGCAGGCCATCCTCGAAGTACACCTGTCCGCGCCGTTCAAAATGATCCGCGCCGCCGCCCCCTATCTGCGCGACGCCGCAACTGCCGAACTGGAATCCGGGGCGAGCTTGAGCAACCGCTGCATCGTCAACGTCTCGTCGACCTCGGGGCTGCACGGCAATATTGGCCAGGCCAACTACGCCGCCGGCAAAATGGGCATAGTAGGACTCACAAAGACAATCGCCAAGGAATGGGGCAGATTCGGAGTCCGCTGCAACGCCGTCGCCTTCGGACTCATCGACACACGCTTGACTCGCTCGCAGGAAATCCAGGAAGAATCTATCGAGATCCTAGGACACGACGTCGTCCTCGGAATCCCCCAGAAGGTGCGCTCGATGCTCGACAAGGACATTCACCTGCGTATCCCTCTCGGACGGCCCGCCACCGACGAAGAAGCGGCCGCGGGGATCGTCCTCATCGCCTCGCCCTTGGCATCCTACATCACCGGCCATGTGCTCGAAGTCACCGGTGGCATGGGCATCTGACCGGAAACTGTGGTGAACGTGACGCTTGAACTGAAGCCAGGCAGGGCGAGCACACAACCCAGGCTGGCAAATTGAAAAACCAGGAGCGTTGGCAGCCCCCTCCTTCGCTTACGGATTACCCTATGGCAGCTGAAAGCGATACAGAGGACAACAGGAGCCAGCAGCCCCGGTCAGTTATGATCACTGGGGCCTCTAGCGGCATCGGCCGTGCATGTGCCCTTTGGCTGGACCGCGCCGGCTGGCAGGTCTTCGCCACCGTACGCAAAGAGGCCGACGGCCTCCGCTTGAAATGCGATGCATCCTCCAGGCTGCGCACCATCCAGCTCGATGTAACCGACCCCGACCAGATTTCCGCTGCCGCACGAACCTTAAGCGAACAGGTGGGAAGGGAAGGACTCCATGGGTTGGTCAATAACGCAGGTATCGCCGCCGGCGGCCTTGTCGAATATCTTGACCCCGAGGAGTTGCGTCGGGTCTTCGAAACAAACACGATCGCGCCGCTTTCAGTTTCCAGGCACCTGATTCACCTGCTTAGGAGGGCTCGCGGTCGCATCGTTATGATCAGCTCGATTGCCGGCTTCAGTTCGACGCCGCTTCTTTCTCCCTACTGCGCCTCCAAGTTTGCGCTTGAAGCCCTCACCGACGGCATGCGGCTCGAGCTCAAACCTTGGGGTATCGACGTAGTGTCGATCCAACCAGGCGCGATCAAGACCGATATCTGGGATAAAGCTCGCTCCTATGTTGAAGGTGAACTGCGCAAATACCCGCAGAATGCATTTGAAAAGTACGGCCCACTACTCACCAGGATGGCTGAGTCATTGGAGAAACCCAAAGGCGTCGATGCCGACGAAGTGGCTCGCACGGTTGAAACGGCCCTGACCGTCGCCCGGCCTAAAGCACGCTATCTGGTTGGCCGCGACGCCCTCATTCGAAGTTGGATAGAAAGTCTGCCCACTTCCCTCCGCGATCGACTGATCCTGAGTCGCATGCCCAAATACGGGACAAATGCAACCAATCCGGCCGACAAACTGCAGGAAGCAGGTCAAAAGGATGCAAACCAGTAGAAACTGCTATTCCCCAGCTACTCACGTTATCCTACCGCACACACTGGCTACTCGATCCCAAAAACCGGAGAAACAAGAGTGAGTTTCACCAAGAATGGAGTTCTTCACACATTTGCAGCGGCCCTGATTGCACTCGCTATCGCAGCATGCGGGCCTGCTTCGACCACCGTAGAAGACGTTCAGCCTGACGCCCCTGCTTCGGAAGTCCAGGATTCGCAGGCGGAAACCGAAACACAACTGCCCGCAGGGGACCCAATTCGGATCGGGGCCCTGTTCCCGCTGTCCGCTCCGGGTTCCGTCGTTGGCGGCGAGGCCATGCGCGACGCCATGATAATCGCCGCCGAAAGGATCAATGCCGCCGGCGGCCTTCTGGGCCGCCCCGTCGAGTTGATCGTTGTTGACAGTGAGGGCCTGCCGGAGCGGGGCGCTGCAGTTACTGAGAGGCTTATCAGTCAGGACGGGGTCGTAGCCATCGCCGGGGGCTACCACAGCTCTGTTGGCGTTGTCGCCAAGGAGGTCGCCCACGACAACAACATTCCCATCGTTCTCGCCAATACCTGGAACGACACCATTACCAGCGTGCAATACCCCCAGGTTTTTCGTATCGCGCCTCTGAGCTCGGAAGTCTCTGCCGTTGACGTAAAGTTCATCCAGTGGCTGCGCGACGAGGCCGGCGTTCAACTGGACAAAGTGGTTATTCTCACCGAGAACACCGACTACGGCATCCCCGCCGCCGAAGATACCTCCAGGCTTCTCGGCGAAGCAGGCATCGACTCTGTCACCTTCGGCGTCGACATTGGCACACAGGACTTTGCCGGTATCATCGAGAGGATAAAGGCGGAGGAGCCGGACTTCATCATGTCGCTGGCTACCGGCGAGGCCTCCTACAACTTTGCCCAGCAGTGCGCTGACGCCGGAATAGGCCCTCAGGACCTGCCAACACTCTGTGAGCACGTGGCCCTCGAAAGCGACTCCTTCTGGAGGAATGTTCCCGACGGCAACTACTGTTTCGTGCGCCGCATAGGGCTGCCGCCTCTACTTTACAACGACATTGCCCTTGAGTTTCTTTCCGAATACGAAGCGCGCACCGGCAAAGAGGGCGCCGAGTCCTATGCTTTCGCCGCCTATGACGCCGTCCGCATCATCGCCCAGGCCATAACCGAAGCCGGGACAACCGACCCCAACGAAATCATCGCTGCACTCGAAGAAATCTCCTACGAAGGCGCGCTCGGTACCATCACATTTCCCATTAACAGTCACAACACGCCCCAAGACGCAGGCGTCGAACCCAAGTGGTGGCACCAGTTCCCCGATCCTGCCGTCACCGTCGTTCAATATCAGCAGGAAGGCGAAGACTCAGTCGGCGCAACCGTTGTCTTTCCCGACACCTACAAAACAGGCGATCCAATCGTCGTCGGGCAGTAGCCCTACATCGTGCCTGCCCTCCGCGCAGCTTCCGCAATACCCTCACCGATCCTGTAGGGGCAGGCCTTGTGCCTTTCCTGTGCCTCTCAATTGGCTCGTATGCGATTTCACCCATCACCGTAACGCGCTCCTCTCTTGCCCCTTTCCTTCCCAGGATTGGAATTCACTCGAACTCGAAATTAGCAAGCGAACTCGAAAAAATGAATGGTATAATAAGAGTCGAAAATCTTTGAGCCGCCCGGGCAACGAATGCCCGGGTTGACGGGAAGGGACCAGTTCTCACTCACTGAAACTGACCCAGCAAGTTTTTTTTTCGCCCGACTTCGCCCTATTTTGCCCGACTTAAACCTACTTGACCCGACTTGAGCCGACTTTTTCCGCACTTACTGGTCGAAACAGCAGCCAGTTAGGACAAGTTGTCACCAATCCCTTTAGTTCGCAAAATGTCGCCTTGGGGACACACTTCGAGGACCATCGGAGCGCTCGAACCGAGTAGACAACACTCTCAACCAACTGAGGCCTGAACGTACACGAGGGCAACAGAAACAACGTAAAGTACCCGCAAAACGTCCTACTGTTGCCGATCAAAGGCGGCGAGAACCTGTTCGGTAAGTTGCAAAAGGTGCCCAAGAAAGACGATTTTGGCGCGACATCTGTATACATTTGTAGACAGTACGCGACATTTGTAAACATTTCGCGACCCGAACACAGGCAACTGCATCGTGAAATGACAATGGCTCGTCGTCGATTGTCAGAAAAGCGACTGACTGGAGCAAACTGCTGATCCGCGAAGGCCCGTACAGTTGCGCAAAGAATTTCCTTTTCGCCCTGGGTGTTCTTCGCGACCTTTCGCGTGACTTCGCGGATTGATTCATTCCACGCATGCGAAAGGCGTGACCCTTTGGAACGTCCCTTGATGGCTTCTCTAATCGCCCAAATAGCATGCGATTGCCCTGCATAATAGTCATGTATCCATTGACATGAGACATAGGCTGTTGCATAATAATCGCGAACACTGTTTTTTGCCCCGGGTGCCTGCGCTATCCCTCTCAACTTCGCACTGTTGACCGCAGACTGGTTTCCAATGTCAAGGGACCAAGGAAACGTAAGGAGAATATTCCAATGAATCGATCGCGAACTCTAATCTGGAGTGCAATTGCACTAAGCATTCTGGTGCTCTTGCTCGCCGCTTGTGCGCCTCAGGCCGAGACTGTCGGAGAGGCCGAGCCGGCAGCCGAAGAGGAAGCGGCGGCCGCGCCGACTGAGGCGCCTGCCGAAGAATCTGACGATATGGCCATGGAGCCGATTAAGATCGGCGGCCTGGCCCCGCTTTCTGCGCCTGGGGCCGTTGTCGGCGGCGAGGCCATGCGTACAGCCATGATGATCGCAGCCGATGAGCTCAATGCTAAGGGCGGCGTGTTAGGCCGGCCCGTCGAACTGATCGTCGTCGATACCGAGGGCCTGCCTGAGCGCGGTACGGCCGTGATGGAACGCCTCATCAACCAGGATGGCGTCGTAGGCGTTGGCGGCGGTTACCACAGTTCGGTCTGCGTGGCCGCAAAAGAAGTGGCCCACGACAATGGCACCCCTGTGGTCTTTGCCGAACCCTGGAATGACACGGTGACCAGCGTCATGTACGACGAAATCTTTCGTATCGCCCCCCTGGTCTCAGAGGTATCCCTTGTCGATGTCAAGTTCATAAAATCGCTCCGAGACGACTCCGGCATGGAGCTGGAAAAGCTGGTTATCCTCACCGAAAACACCGATTACGGCATCCCCGCTGCTGAAGAGACACAGCGGCTTCTGGAAGAAGAAGGCATTGATACCGTGACCTTCAGCGTCGATATCGGCACGCAGGACTTCGCCGGCATTATTGAGCGCGTAAAGGCCGAAGACCCTGACATGATCGTGACCTTGGCAACTGGCGAAGCCTCATACAACTTTACCCAGCAGGCCGCCGATGCCGGGATCGGCCCGCAGGATGTCCCCACGATGTGCAATCAGGTCTCGCTCGTAAGTGACGCCTTCTGGGAGAACGTCCCCGACGGCAACTACTGCTTCATTCGCCGTGTCGGTTTGCCCAGGCAGCTCTACAACGAAACTGCCATCGCCCTGGAGGCAGAGTACATGGAGCGCACCGGAAAGGATGATATCGAGTCCTACGCAATTGCCTCCTACGACTCGATCATTCTGATCGCGGCGGCGATTGAAATCGCCGGGTCTACAGACCCTGCGGCGATGATAACCGCCCTGGAAAACATCAACCACGAAGGCGCCCTCGGGCCCATCACTTTCCCGATCAATCGGGACAATACGCCCGAACAGGCGGGCGTGGACCCCAAGTGGTGGCACCAGTTCCCCGATCCGGCCATCACAATTGTCCAATATCAGGAAGCCGGCCAGATGGCCACGGAAACGACCGTCGTATTTCCGGCAACCTATCAGACTGGCGACCCGGTTATCGTGGGACAGGAGTAGCGTTCCACACACCTCTAGTATGAACTGACACTGTTGGACCTGCAGTCCGGCAAGGACTGCAGGTCCTCTGGTAGACCTGGATTTTGGTCCTGGTTTGTACCCCTTGCTGCCTGACCCTACTGAAACTGGCGGCCCAGAGACATAATCCGTCAACATATCCTCTGGCAACTCCACGTATCGCCATTCTGAACCATGGAAAACGCACCAATTTTCGGCTGGGCTCTTCTGTGGATTCTGTTCTGGGGCGCATTGGGCGGCGTCGTAACGCCCCGCGTTTACGCGCACAAGGACCTGGAAATCTCCCAAGCCTCCTTTGGCGGCGCCGTGATAGGGGCGGCGCTCGGCCCCCTGAGCCTGATTCCCCTCTGGATCGCCTCGCCCAAGATCGACAACCGCATGATTGGGATTGCCATCGCGCTGGTCGTCGGTATCTTCGTCGTTGCCTTCGCATTGGCCGATCCCGACAACCTGTGCGTGGCCAATGGGGCATTTGTCGTTTCTCAGCTCGCCAATGGAATCGTTATCGGCATCATTTACGGGCTGATGGCTTTGGGGCTGACACTCATCTTCTCAATTCTGGGGGTCGTCAGTTTTGCCCACGGCGAGTTCTACATGATCGGCGGGATGGTCACCTACTTCATGACCGCCAGATGGCTTCCAGGCGTTTCTCCTATTATCGCAATTCTGGCGAGCTGTGTCGCGACGTTCGTCATTGGTTACATATTTGAACGAATCTTTCTGCGCCCCATGGGCAGCGGGAAGATCGAGCGGCCCACCGAATACGCCATCTTGGTAACATTCGGGCTGGCATTCTTCCTGCAGTACTTTACCCAGGCCCTGACATCGGCAGTTCCGGTAAAGGCCCAGCGCTTTTTCCCTTTCCCGCGCACTGAACTGCCCCCCGAGTCTGGCGCGTTGCTCAAAACCACACCGGGGAACATCACGATCTTTGACGCCATCTCTGTCCCCAATCCTCGATTCACAGCCGCCGTCTTGGCCCTGATCATGCTGGCTGCGCTACTCTGGTTCCTCTATCGCACCTGGATCGGCAAGGCGCTTCGCGCTGTCAGCCAGGACAGGCAGGCTGCAGCCGTCACTGGTATCAATCCTGATTCCATGAATTCCCTCGCATTTAGCATGGGCGCGATGCTGGCGGGCCTTTCAGGGGCGTCACTGGTACAGGTCTTCTCCTGGCTGCCCCAGGTAGGGATTCCCGCAGCGGCCCGTTCCTTTGTCATTATCGTACTTGGCGGTATGGGCAGCCTGCCCGGCGCCTTCCTCGGCGGCCTGATCGTCGGGCTAGTCGAAGCCGCTGGTACCGGCTGCATTCCCGACGCCACCAGGGCCGCCGCCTACATGCCTGCGTACGGCATGGTCATCCTGACGTTAGTCCTCCTCCTGAAACCGACCGGCCTCTTTGGGCGGGAACTATGAACCCCACCGTTGTCTACCGCGTTTCAGGTACCATAGTTGTCATCGTCCTGTTGGTGATCCCGGCGGCCTCGTCCGAACTGGGCGGGCTGGGGCCGATCGTCCTCAGCAGTTACTTCATGCACTTGGCGATCACAGCGTTCTTTTACGCGATTCTGGCCTCCTCCTGGTCTTTACTCGCCGGATACGCAGGACAGTTTTCCTTCGGGCACATGGCGTTCATGGCGATCGGAGGCTACACGTCAGGTCTCATCGGGAAATTCATCCGCTTTACCACCGCCCCCTCTGAACTTTGCACTGACATACCCTTGTTCGGCAACTGGTGGCTGGTGATTCTGAATATTCGTCGCGTGGGCACGATCGACGAGTCCTGTCTTGATATGGCCAAGGACGAGATCCTTCCCGCCGGAACGCTAATCATCTTTCCCCCGGTCTGGGCAACAATCGCAATCGGGCTGGTGATGGGCGCAACCTTCGGCCTCCTGGTCGGATGGTTGGTGCTGCGCTTGCGAAGTACCTACCTGGCGCTGTTTACGATCGGATTCTCTGAGATCCTGCGCGCCGCAATCAGCGCCGAGATCCCGATCACCGAGGGCCAGAGTGGCTTGGAACTGGTGCCCCTCTTTCCCGGGGGAATCCTTGGTTTCAGTTCCACCAGCAAGATACCCCCGTACTACGCCATGCTGCTCCTGTTCTTGGTGGCAATGGCACTGATGACGTGGCTGGCGGGTTCCAGATTTGGCCTGTTCATACGCGCCATTCGCGAAGATGAAGAGGCAGCGGCCGCATTGGGCGTCAACATCGTCCGCTACAAGGTCCTCGTCTTTGTCATAACCAGCACCTTGGCAGCAGCTGCTGGGGCCCTGCAAGGCCACTACATCGGCATCATCACCCCCAACATCCTCATCATCCTGCAGATGTCACTGGTTATTGCTATGGCCGTAATCGGCGGGCTGGAGAATATCTACGCCGCCTCGATCGGTGCCATTATCATCAGCTTCCTATTGGAGCTACTTCGCACAAACATCACTCTTGGACCAATCCACATCGACATGACCCTGTGGCGCCTGGTATTCTTCGGCATCCTGCTAATGCTGACACTGCGCTTCCAACGAAACGGCCTCCTCTATCCGATTTTGGAAAAGATCAGTCGAGGCGGCGTCGCCGCAGAGACGGTTTCAATTCGCACACAAGACGATGAGGACCTCGATGAAGTACTGGAAGAGCAAACCGAAAACGACGAATCAGATGTGAATGTGGCGGAACAAGAGTCCGGAACTGGCACGAGTGCAAGTTAGAGACAAAGAGCGGTAGGTAACCATGCTGCAACTGACCGCAAACAATATCTACAAGAACTTCGGCGGACTGGAGGTCCTCAAGGACGTCTCCTTCTCGGTTGAAGGCCCGGAGCTGATCGGCCTCATCGGCCCCAACGGCGCCGGCAAGACAACGCTGACCAATATTCTCGACGGGGCGTTGAAGGCTTCCAGCGGTACGGTCTACATGAACGGCGAGAGAATCGACACCCGCCCGCCCTACGGAGTCGCCCGTGCCGGACTGGGACGAACCTTTCAGGTCACGCGGGCCTTCCGTCGCATGACCGTGCTGGAAAACCTGCTCATCCCCGCAATGGCAATGCGCGCGACCGCTCGCCAGCGTGACTTTGAAGACAAGGCCAACGAGGTGCTCGAATTCCTGACCATCGCCCACCTTCGCAACGAATACGCCCGCGCGCTCTCGGGCGGCCAGCAGAAGCTGCTGGAGCTGGGTCGCCTCCTCATGCTCGATCCCCAGATGATCATTCTGGATGAACCCTTCGCAGGTGTTCACCCTCGTTTGATGGAAGTGATCTACCGCTACATCACCGAGACTAATGCCCAGGGAAAGGCATTCATTATCATCAGCCACGATATGGACACCATCTTTACGTTGAGCCGCCGTCTGCTCGTACTGAACTACGGTGACCTTATCGCCGACGGCGACCCGGAGTTGGTCCGGGAAGATCCCCTGGTGAAAGCGGCCTACCTGGGCGAGGAAGAGGAGTAATGCTGGCAGTCAATGATATGTACGTAGGCTACTACCGTGACCTGAACATCCTGCAGGGCGTCTCCATGCAGGCCGACGCCGGCAAAATCACAACCGTCCTCGGCGCAAACGGTGTCGGCAAGTCAACTATGCTCAAAGCCATATACGGATTCCTGCGCCCCAACCAGGGAGAGATCCGCCTCGACGACGAGGACATCATCGACGTGCCCACGCACGAACGCATAAATATGGGCATTTCCTACATTCCCCAGCAGCCGGGCGTCTTCCGCTTCATGTCTGTGGAAGAAAACCTGGAGCTGGGCGCGTGGACCTTCAAGAACGACAAGAGTCGCATCAAGCGCAAGCTCGAAGAAAACTACGACCGCTTCCCCGACCTGGCGCCGCGTCGCCGATCCAACGCCGGCGAGCTCTCCGGCGGTATGCAGCGCATGGTAGAAATCGGTCGTACCCTCATGACCGACCCCAAACTGATCCTGGTGGACGAACCGACTGCCGGCCTCGCCAAACTTCTCTCCGAAGAGGTCTATCAGATGCTCGTCGATCTGCGCGACCGCGACGGCCTCACTATCCTTCTCGTGGATCAGGAAATCCGCTCAGCCCTGAAAATCGCCGACTACGTCTACGTTCTGGAGCTGGGCCGCAACAAATTCCAGGGGCCGGCCGAAGAGTTTACCGACCTCGAAAAGGCCTTCTGGGTTGGATGAGGACGGCATTCCCCATGCAAGAATATCGCAAGTGACATTCTCTCTCTCCTCCGCGCTGGGCAACCGGCTCACCCCCTCGCCTACCCTCCTTATCAATGAACGCGTTCGCCAGATGTGGGCAAATGGCGAGACCGTATACCATCTGGGTTTCGGCGAATCCCGGTTCCCCGCCCATCCCACGATCGTCCGCGCCCTGGTTGAGCACGCCTCCCGTCAAAGCTACCTGCCCAGCGCCGGGATTCCCGAGCTCCGACAGGCCGTCGCCAGCTTTCATTCGCGCCAGCTTAACCGCGAAATCTGTCCCGATCAGGTGATCGTCGCCCCGGGCAGCAAGTCACTCCTGTACGCCTTCCAGCTGGCGCTCGCGGGGGCCACCGTGCTCCACACGCCCTCATGGGTGAGCTACGAGCCCCAGTCCCGCCTCTTCAACCGCCCCGTCCTCCGCCTTCCCGCCACTCCTGAAGACGGTCATCGTTTACATCCCGCAAGGCTGCACCACCTGCTGAGACACTCCCCGTATGGTCAGCACCTGCTCATCCTCAACAGCCCCGGCAATCCCACCGGGCAGATGCTCGAGCCCGCCCTCCTCGAAGAGATTGCCGGAATCTGCAGAAGGGAAGAGGTCCTCATCCTTTCCGACGAGATCTACGGGCTCACCGCCTTCGGACGCGAGCATGTCTCCATCAGCAGCTTCTATCCGGAGGGAACCGTCGTCCTCGGCGGCATGAGCAAGCACCTTTCTCTCGGCGGTTGGCGTCTGGGGACCGCCCTCGTACCGCCCGGAGACAGGGGGCAGCTGCTCCTCCAAGCTGTCGCAAAGATCGGCAGCGAACTCTGGTCCACCGCCTCCGCACCCATCCAATATGCCGCCGTCACCGCCTACTCTGACGGCGCCGAACTCGCCGCCTACGTCGAAATGTGTACCGCCCTGCACGCCGCCCGCACCCGCTACCTCTGGCGCGGCCTCTCCGAATTGGATATCCCCTGCGCCGAACCAATGGGCGGCTTCTATCTGTTCCCCAATTTCGATCACTGGCGCCAGCCCCTTGCATCCCTCGGCGTCCAGACATCGGTTGACCTCGCCCGCTACCTCTTGGAGGATTGGCAGATCGCCACTTTGCCCGGATCAGACTTCGGCACGCCGGCCCGTGAGCTCTCTCTTCGCCTCTCCACCAGCTACGTCGACCTCGAAACCGACGAAAAGGCAGCCAAACTGATCGAAATGGCCAGCTCCGGTGTAAGCGCGGAAAAGCTGCTCAGCGACCACCACCCTGGGATGAACGATGTGCTGGCCCGCCTGAAAAAGCTTCTTTCCTCTTTGTGACCTTCTCCGAATCAGCTGGTTTGTCCCGTAAGAGATTTCGTCCGGTCCCACAACAATTACGCATAGTCATACAAAGTCCGCGCTCGACACTGTCGACGCGCCGGCTGTAAAGACCTCAGCGAAAAGAGAAACTCAAATGCATCCGCATCCTTCTGCAGAGCCCTTTTCACTGGATCGACTCCATACAGTCGCTGTAATAGGGGCAGGGACAATCGGGGCCAGTTGGGCAGCCTGCTTTCTTGCAAACGGCCTGGAGGTTGTCGCGGTCGACCCGGTCCGCGAAGAAATCGATCTGCGCCGCGCCATCGACGGCATGATCCCCGCGCTGGAAAGCATTGGTCTACCCGCCGGCGTCGACCAGCGCTGTCTTCAATTCTCATCCAGAATCGGTGACGAACTATCTGCAGTCCAATTCGTGCAGGAAAGCGTCCCGGAACGCCTGGAAACAAAGCGCGAGACATTGCGATTACTCGAAACGGTAATCTTTCCTCATGTCATAGTCAGCAGCAGCGCAACTGCCCTGATACCTTCTGACATTCAGGCGGACGCCAGGCACCCTGAACGCCTGCTGGTCGGCCACCCCTTCAACCCGCCCCATCTGATCCCGCTGGTAGAAGTTTCCGGCGGCGCGCAGACCGCGCCCGAGGCGTTGAATTGGGCAATGGAATTCTACCGGGCCATCGGCAAGGCGCCGGTTCTGATGCAAAGGGAGGCCTACGGCCACATCGCCAACCGGCTCGCGGCCGCCCTATTCCGAGAGGCGGTCCACCTCGTGGCCGAGGGTATCACGACCGTAGAAGACGTCGATGAGGTCATCACCCAAGGCCCGGGCCTGCGCTGGGCTTTGCAAGGCCCATTTACCACATACCACCTGGCCGGTGGCGACAAAGGGTTCGCCCACTACATGCATCATCTGGGGCCGTCACAGGAGGCGCGCTGGCAGACCCTTGGCGAGCCAAGCCTGACAGAAGAACTGATCACTAAGTTAGTCAACGAAGTGGATGAAGCAACTGCGGGGAGTTCCCCGGCTCAACTCGCCCGCATTCGCGACACCGGGCTTGTAGAACTCCTCCGGCTCAAGAATTCGCTTCAAGAATGATCTCTTGGGCAAAGCTGCGTGACCGGGTCCCGTCGAGATTTCCTTTCATCCCGGCCATCCCCCGTAGGGGCACCCCTTGTGGGTGCCCAAGCCGGCATCCCCAACAAACGCCATCCTACCCTAAACACACCGTAGAGGCACCCCTTGTGGGTGCCCAAGCCAGCATCCCCAACAAGCGCCATCCTACCTTAAACACCGTAGGGGCACCCCTTGTGGGTGCCCTCGTGGTTGCTGCAATTCCCACGTCGCACAAGCGCCAAAGACCTCTGGTGTCGGTCCGACTGTACGAGAACTACGGACTGCTGTCGCAAGGTCGGTCACCCAGTTCTCTCTGCTGTTGCTCAAGTTCCACCTTGAGCGCGCTTACTAGGCCGGCGTTTCCCGGCTCGTGGTAGATGTTCCGCATCTCCTTGGGATCCACTTCAAGGTCAAATAGCTCCCACTCCGGCTCTGTAGGCTCGTCAATAGACCCCGCACTGCCAAGAGCCTCCCCATAGTAGTAAATCAGCTTGTAGCGCTCGGTGCGGATGCCGTAATGTGCCGGGATGTTGAAATGGGCCAGGTGCATCCAGTAGCGGTAGTACATCGAACGGCGCCAGTCGGACGGCGTTCTGCCTTCCGCTAGCGGACGAAGACTCCGGCCCTGCATCTCTTGCGGGATCGGAACGCCAGCGTAATCCAGAATGGTCGGCGCAAAGTCCACGTTCAGCGCGATCCGTTCGCTGGTCACACCGGCCTGAACTGCCCGGGAATAGCGCATCAGAAAGGGAATGCGGATCGACTCTTCGTACATGAATCGCTTGTCATACCAGCCGTGGTCCCCCAGGAAGAAGCCATGGTCCGAACTGTAGATGACGATGGTGTCTCCTGCGATTTGGTTCTCGTCCAGGTACGCCAGCAGCCGGCCAACATTCTCGTCAATGGATGCCACGCACCGCAGGTAGTTGCGCATGTAGCTCTGGTAATTCCAGGCTTTCTGTTCCTCGGCAGACAGCCCGTCAGGAACCGGATCGGGCAGATGGTTCTTTAGATGCATCAGCGCCACCTGTTCGGTCGCCATCCCGGCCGCGGCCGCACGATTCTGGTAGTCGTCGTGAAAAGTATCCGGCTCGGGTATCGGATGGTCAGCGAAGAGTTCCCGGTGCCTGCGATTGGGCTGGAACGGATCGTGTGGCGCCTTGTGCGCGCAGACAAGAAAAAACGGTCGGTCCGTTTCACGCTGCGACAGCCATCCCAATGCCTTGTCCGTAAGCACGTCCGTCACATATCCCCTCTCCTCTATCGGCTCTCCCATCTCCGTCATCTCAGGGTCGTAGTATCGGCCCTGCACGGGAAGAACGCTCCAGTAATCGTAACCGGCCGGGTCGCTGTTCCCACCGTGCCCGAGATGCCACTTGCCTACAAATGCAGTCTGGTAGTCTGCGTCGTGCAAGAGCATCCCCAGCGTCGTCTCCTGCGTCTGGTCGATTACGTCGTTGAGAGTCTTGATACCGGTCGTGTGGCTGTACTTTCCGGTATGGACCGAAGCCCGTGCAGGGGTACAGATAGCATTCGTGCAGAAACAGCAGTCCAGCCGCAGGCCTTCCTCCGCGATGCGATCCAGGTTAGGCGTTTGGTTCAGTTTGCTGCCGTAGGTCGAGAACGCGGCCGGGGCGTGGTCATCCGCCATTATCAGCAGGACATTGGGGCGAAGGTTAACGGTCATGGGTGAGCCTCTCGTAAGGAAGAAAAACACCCCCGAGCAAGAGCCTCTGCAAGGGGGTGTAGCGATTAATTGTCGACAGCGAGTCATTCTCAGGGGTACAAGGATCCTGGACTGAGCGCTGGAGGACCTGTTGTGATCAACCGTCCACTTCTGCAAAGAGCTGGAATCCTGTCAGGCTTTATGCATCTGCCAGAAATTCATCTACCTCCGCCTTGACGGCATTGGCGGCATCTTCCACCGTGCGGTCGCCTAGCCAGACCAGCTCAAATGCTGACGTAAGCGCCGTGTTGATCTGCGCACGGTTCTTATGCTGCCACACCGGCACACCAAACTCATCGATACGGTCCATGTAGAATTCCACGAATGTGTCCGGAACATCCATCTGTTCCAACACGTACTTGGATGTAGAGCGGCGCGCGTTGATGATGCCTCTCTTTGCCCAGTGCTGGTGAGCCAGGTCTGAGGCGTTGAACTTCACCCATTGCCACGCTTCTTCCGGGTGCGGGCTTTCACTGGGAATAGAAAACGCCGAACCGCCAACATTCAACGTGTGAATTCCGTTTGCTCCGCCCATCGGATACGGCGAGATCTCCCACACAAAGGAGCCGTCAAACTGGTCTATGATGCCCGGAAACGTTGAAATAAGGGCGGAACTGCCCGAAACAAACAGATTGCCTAGCCCCTCGATGAGGTCGGCCGAAGGATGAATATTGTGCGTCTGAATCGCATCCAGATACCAGTTGAGAAACTCCATTGTTGCCTCGGAGTTTACAATGCACTCAGTTTCATCCTCGTTGAAGATGTCCGTGCCCCACGCAACAGCCTGCGGGCGGATCTCATTGACCCAGTTGTCCACCATGTTTGACATGCCCCAAACTGTCACTTCCCGCTTGTTGAAGCCGTCATCCTGGGGATTGTTGCCGCCCCGGTCTGTGGTCAGCGTGCGACCATGCTCGAGCAGATCGGCATAGGTCGTACCCACTCCGGGTCCTGTCAGCCCCGCCTCCTCGTAGAGATTGCGGTTGTACCACATCCCCTGCACGCCGACGTCCCAACTGCTGCCATACTGCCCGCCTTCAAACGTAAACAGGCCCCAGACCGAACTGTACCAGTCGTCTGGAAAATCGGGTGAAGCATCGATACGGGGATTCAGATCTTCGATCACGCCGAGTACCGCGTGCGGCCGCACCCACGCCGTATGTGTCCAGGCAGAGTCAGGCGGCGAACCGGACGCGTAAAGGGTGTTCAATTTGGTCCAGTAGTCGCCCCACCCCAGTTGCTGTCCCTCGACGACAATTGCACCGTCGGTCTGTTCGGCAAGGAGCTCTGACAGCTCATCCATCAGATCGCCCCAGCCCCATGTCATCGACGTAATCGTCACAGGGTCGGCCGCAGGAGCCGCGGCGGCCCCGTCAGACGTCCCTGCCGGCATCGGCTGGCAGGCGGCCAGGATAGCTACCGCACCGGTTCCAATCCCGGCGCTACGCAGAAAACTTCTACGACTGATCTGTTTCGACATACTCTGTTCTCCTTTTTCTGAATTGGTGTGTCTTATACGGCCGCAAATCCGGCCTATATCTAACCCTTTACACCCGTAAACACGACGCCTTGAATGAAGTAACGTTGCCCAAAGTAGAAAACAAGCAGCACCGGTAACATGCTGACGGTGGCGGCCGCCATCATCAGCTCCCAATCGGTTGTATACTGGTCCTGGAACAGTCGAAGACCCAGGGCCAAGGTATATTTCTTCTGGTCGAACAGATAGATGAGTGGCACCAGAAAGCTCTGCCACCGATTCTGCACAATGAAAATCACTACGGTCATCAGCGCCGCCTTGGACAGCGGGAGGATAATTCGCCAGTAAACGCCGAAACGATTGCAGCCGTCAATGATGGCCGCGTCGTCCAGCTCCGGCGAAATCGTCATGAAATACTGCCGCAACAGGAAAATATTGAAAGCGCTGCCACCGAAAAAGGCCGGAACAACCAGGGGCAAATAGGTATCCAGCCACTGTAGAGAACGGAACAGAATGAACTGGGGAATCATGATGACCTGAAATGGCAACATCAGCGTAGCCAATACAAGTACAAACATGAAGTTTCGACCGCGCCAACGCAGTCTCGCAAACGCAAACGCCGCCAGAGAGCCCGAAAAAGTCGCCCCTACTACGGCCAGGAAAGTGATCTGGGCTGTATTGAGAATATAACGCCAAAACGGCAGAACCGTCATCGAATTGGGGTAATTCGCCCACACAACAGGATCGGGTATCCAGACTGTGGGAATCTTGAACACCGAGGCCGGTGTCTTCAATGACGTGGATACCATCCACAGAAAGGGCATGATGACGACTACCATACCCACCGCCAGGGCAAAATAGATGAATGTCAACTTGACGGCCCGCGACCGGCTCTGACTCGCACTGACTAAACGTATAGCCATCGATCAGTCTTCCCTTACTTCGCCTTCGTAATAGACCCAGACCGCTGAAGAACGAATGATCATCAGGGTCAGAAACATGATGTAAACAAACAGGACCCAGGCAAGCGCAGACGCATAGCCCATCTGGAAGAACTCGAAACCCTGCCTGAACAGGTATAACATTACAAACAGGCTGGCGTTCCCGGGACCGCCTTGCGTCATGATAAACGGTCCGGCAAACTCCTGCAGCGCGTCAATCATCCCTATGACAAACTGAAAAAAGAGCACCGGAGAGATCATCGGCAGTGTAATCTTCCAGAACTTCACCCAGTCACCGGCGCCGTCCACTTCCGCCGCCTCGTACAACTCATTCGGGACGCCCTGAAGACCGGCTAAATAGATGATTATGCCGGCGCCGACGCTCCAAAGACTCATGAGAACGAAGGAAGCGAGCACAGTGCGCGTATCGGTAAGCCAGTAAGGCCCTTCGAGTCCAATCAGACCGAGCACCCGGTTCAACAACCCGAAATCGCCGTTCAGAATCAACAGCCAGACCATCGCCACTGCAACGCCGCTGACGGTTGCCGGCAGGTAGTATACCGTGCGTATGAAGGCTAGCCCACGGACGCTGGCGTTCAGGAGCAGGGCAACCAGTACGCCCAAAGCGATGCGAAGGGGCACCGACGTAACCGAGTAGATAGTTGTTACCTTGAACGCTTGAAAGACGAGGGGATCCCCGGATATCATCTCGGCGTAGTTCGAAAGGCCGATGAACTTCGGCGGCGTAAACATGCGCCACTCGGTCAAGGAGAGCCCCAACGAAGCCAGCATGGGTCCCAGTTGAAACGCGAGGAATCCTATGATCCAAGGCAGCACCAACAGCCACGCCAGCCGCTCCTCACCGTTAAGGTAAAACCACGGCCTTTGCTTTCGCGTCGAACTTGTGGCGATGTGTTCTTGAAGAGTCGCCATCAGTCTAACCGATTCAATTCAAGAATTCAGAGACTCGCCGAAGCACTAATCTACACTCGGCTCCAAGGCGATTCAGGAGGACATTGCACGGGAAGATACTATAGCCCCAACAGAATGTCAAGCATTTTCCCCGCCTGCAAGCCACTTCGATTCCCCCTATTGTGCCCAGAATCTCGAGAAACACCTCCTCCCGCCCCATGGCCTGTCAAGCGTCTAACCGTGCACGCTACTGGCTTTCCCCGCCACTTCGCGCCCCGCCGCGTTGCCAGTTACGCAGGATTCGATTAGAATTCCCGCGTTTCGCAGGTTTCGACTGAACACCAAATGCGAGGTTAGCCTTGTACCCAGCTACGCGCACCACGAATTTCAATCAGTCAATGATTCGGGAGATGACCCGCCTGGCTATGCAACACAACGCTGTGAACCTAAGCCAGGGTTTTCCGGACTTCGACCCACCGGAGGAAATTGTCAATGCCGCAGTTGAGGCAATTCGCGGGGAGGCCAATCAGTACACGGTCACCTGGGGATATCCGCCTCTGCGCCAGGCCCTGGCTGAGCAATACACGGCTCAACTTGGCTGGCCCGTGGATCCAGACGTTCACATCTGCGTCGTTTGCGGTGTTACCGAAGGCATTACCACATCCCTGCTTGCCTTACTGAATCCCGGCGACGAACTGATAATTCTGGAGCCGGGGCACGAGAACTTCCGCCCCTCGGCGCTTCTGGCCGACGCCAATGCCATTCCCGTCGTTCTGGAGACCCCCAACTATCGAATCGACGCAGACAGGTTGGAAGCGGCCGTGACCGACCGGACACGGGCACTGCTCCTGAACACGCCCCACAATCCGACTGGCCGGGTCTTCGACGGCGATGAGATCCGTACGCTTGCCGAATTCATGAACAGGCACAATCTCATCCTGATCACCGACGAGATCTATGACCGCATCCTCTACGACGGCCGCGAGCACGTCTCGCCCGGCAGTCTCGAAGGCCTGGTTGAGCGTACGGTAACAGTGGGCGGACTGGGCAAGAGCTTCGCCGTCACCGGCTGGCGTTTGGGCTACGTGATCGCCCGCGAACCGCTGGCTTCAGCCATCCGCGCCGTGCATGACTACTCCACGATCTGCGCGCCGACCCCCTTACAGGCGGCCGCCGCCGCGGCATTAAACCAGCCGACCGACTACTGGCAACAGATGCGCGAGGAATACGGAGAACGCCGCGAAGTTATGTTGGAGATGCTGCGGACTGCAGGCTTTCGCGCAGTCCGCCCCGAGGGCTCCTACTACACCATGGCCGACTACACTGGCATCGACGCACCGCAGTCCGAGTGGGATTCGCACCGCTTTGCCCGCTGGCTGACGACCGAGGTCGGGGTGGCTTCAGTGGCCGGGATCAACTTTTACACGAGGGACAGAGAAAAGTACGGCGAAGGCATCGTCCGCTTTGCCTTTGCCAAGCGGATCGAAACACTTCATGAAGCAGGTAGGCGACTGGCTGCCATCTCGAATTAGCAGTCCTCTTGCTCGCCATTCTCAAGGATTACCGCAACGACTAAGCCTTTTTCAGTGCGCGACGCCGCACGAGGCGAGCGAAGTTTTCCTTCTCCTCACTCCTCTCCACTCTCTCCTCGATTTTCTGGGCGGTCGGGCCTTCGGCCCTCCCTTGTGCGGGGGGTTCCCCCCCGCAACGCCCCCTGTCCTACAACCTCTCGCCGTAGCAAGTGTGAGGGCAATGCGAAGTTGGCGTCTCGCGGCGGCCCGCGCTTCCCCCCGCCCCACCTCTTGGCAGGTTCCCAGTATTTGCCAGCGAAGGCAAGACGGGCGGGGCAGCTCCATACATGCCCAACGTTCACCGCTATGACCATAGAGCGCCCGCCACAGAAATACCGACGGTACATTCCGCCCAGACAGACCACACACAGTACACGCACAGAACATGGCCCAGTAGCTACGGCTTACCAACAGTCTGACCTACTTTTTTCATTCCACACTTAGCCGTGCCAGGATCAGTTCGGGCTCCCATGTTCCGTCTTGTACTACAGTCTGCAAAGTTTTTTCGTCATATAGTACCAAACGCAGTTCGTACTCACCTGCAGGCAGTTCAGGAGGGAAATCCAGGCGAACGAGAGTATCGATAGTAAGGTGAGGCGCCGGATCTGCCATGGTGGTGCCGGCAGGCTTCCACAAGGTAGTATCCTCCTGAAAAACCCAACTTCCCTCCGAGTCCACTGCATGTAACCGAAGCGAAGTAGCGTAAGCAGTTTCAGAGTCGACGACTTCCTGCCACTGCAGTGCAACCCACATGGCACGGTTCTCTGGAACACTGATCTGTTGCTTCGTCGCAAACTGGACTTCTCCCTGTCCCACCGCCACGCCCACCAAAGAGATGCCGCCGTCGTAATTGACGGCCAGAGGCTCCAACTGCTGGTAATGCGTCCAGACGACTCGGCTCTCAATTCTTGGCCCTCCACCTTCGACGGGCAAAAGACCCTCGCTCTCCAGGGCGGTGGAGGCCGGATCGATAAAGCCAATGTACATTCTGACGACTTTGGGCGAGTTTC
The DNA here is from genome assembly GCA_026708085.1 of Caldilineaceae bacterium. Taxonomy (GTDB): domain Bacteria; phylum Chloroflexota; class Anaerolineae; order Caldilineales; family Caldilineaceae; genus Bin5. The sequence goes on along the minus strand of JAPOVP010000162.1, from coordinate 79,426 downwards.
GTTGCAGCGGAACTTGGTATGAGTCCTCGTACAACACGCCCGGCTGCCACAACGTAAGCGGACGAGTCCCCCATCCAGGTTGCGTTGTCACGTTTCCTATCTGCGCCTCATTGGCATCCAACAGATGTATAAACAGTTCATGGTCTTCCGCCTGTACCTGGGAGGCGCGGAAAAAAAGGGTCACCGGCACAGTGTCTCCGGCAAAGGAGTTAGGGTCCGGCACACGGGCAGCCACCAGCTCTACGCCGTCCCCATATACCTTCCCGACATGCATGGCATCCGGTGGCACATCCTCCACTAAGTTGGCCGACCCATCCAGCCCGTACGAGTCCGGCAATAGAACTGTCAGCGCATAGAGCGAACAGGACCACAGCCCTAGAGGCACAAGCGTCCCCACCGCAACACGCACTACGCGGGGAAGAAGCCCAGCCCAAAAACGTAGTCCCATCACTGCGATCACAACTAGCGCACTTATGGCCGGGAACAACAGTCTGCCCTGCGAACCCTGAGCTACGGAAATCCAGTATGCAAGGAGCGACAGTGAAATAAGGGCCCAGACCCAGGAGATTCCGACTGCATTCACAGTCGGTTCACGTGGCGCGAATGACGCGCGGGAGGCCCGCAGAGAGCGCACACAGACAATGACGGCGCCCGAAGCGGCCAGTGCAGTCAGCAACTCGAAGAGCGTATAGGTCCACGAAGGCAGGAGAATACTGAACCATCCGTATATGCCCCAGAAGGACATCTGCAGGCCGCGCAGTTCTCCATACAGTCCCGAGAGTGTCAGTGGCTCCACGCGCTGTCCTGTTACGCTGAGCAGATTTGTGGTACCGAACGGATCGCCGTAAAGTAGCAAGTTGCGAATGTACCACCACCCTGCAACGATCAGGACTACACCTGCGACCCAGAACGCCCCCGGTATTAGAGTTCCCCAGGCATTCTGCCTTCTTGCGTACAGAGCGAAGGTATACGCTGCCAGCACAAGCAGCCCCAACCCCTGAAGTTTACTCAACGCACCCAGACCTAACAGCAGACCGAGTCCGACCCATTCCCACCAGAGAATGCCCTTCCTCTTCGTGCGGCCGACCAACGCTGCCAAACTGACCAGCGAGGCGGCGCTGACAACAGTTATCATATTGTCGTTGGATAGACTTGCGCTGAGAAAGGCAAACTGAGGAATGGTCGCCACCAGGGCTGTTGCCAGGAGGCGAGACCATTTGTCAGCAGGAAAGGCGCGGCGTGCAAGCAGGTAGGTAAAGACGACAGTCAACGTGCCAAGAACCAGGGAGATCCAGCGGCCGACGTGCAGCGCCAGGTTTACCCCGACTAGCGGTCTTCTCTGGGCGCTGTAGAGCATAAAGTTCTTGTTGCCCGGCTGATGTGGGTCCCCCAGATTGGCTCTGGGATTCTGCACCGCGAAACTGTCGAGGCCGCCCTGATCGATGCCGGCCGTCGCCAGTGCCACCAATCCGTAGTACAGTGGAGGCTGACTCCCTTCCTGCTCCCACGGCCCGGTCTTTTCCGGTCCCTGCACGGGAAGGCCGTTCCCCGCGGCCAGGTGCCGGGCAAATGCGTAATGGTAGATTTCATCAGGAGTCTCAAACGGCGGAACGACGAGGCTATAGGCTAAGCCGGTGACGAAAAACGCAACGAGCAAGACGCCTACCAGCCCCTTCTCAATGTGCGTTCTATCGAGAATCCTGGAGATCACGCTAGAACATTTCTCCTGCAGCCCTTCATTTCGAGGCTGCCGTCGCTAAGGCGAACTATCTGATGGCTCAACTTTATGAACTGTGATTGACTTCCAGTGGTCGGGCCAAACTGACGAACCCGCTGATCGCCAGAATTAACTCGCAACCCCGGCCAAAAAAGGCACCGGGCTACGAGCAACCCGTCTTGGGAATTCATCCCTGTCATCGCCCGCAAACATCGCAGTCCGTAAATCTGAAGAAGGCAATCTGAACAACATCCTCACCCGAATCCGTAAAGATCCGCGGAGCACCTTCAACAGAGACGTCGTACAGCCCGGCCAAAAGGCGCAACGAGCCATCCGGAACCTCTGAAGGAATCGGCATAGCCGCGGCTATCGAATGATCGGCACTTTCCATTCGAAATTCGGGATCCCACTGGGCTATCAGATTTCCCGATTCGTCGACCAGGTGCAGAAAGATCTTCTCCCCTCCTGTCAGGGCCGAGGGATCCCCCCGCCACGCCATGTGTACGACAAGTCGCCCGCCGGCAGGTGGCCACTGCGGACTGACCTCGACTCGCTCTAGAACCAGTCCATTGGCAAATCCCGCTTCCACGAGCAGCCACGCTTCAGGATAGGGCCGCGAGTAAAGTTCCACTTGCCAGGGCCCAAAGGTTTCCTGGCCTGCCAGCTGGTAGGAACTGGCAAGCGCCCGCCTCGCTAGGTTTGGACCTTCCTGGTCATCGTTCAAACTGACCGGAAGAATGACTCTCAGTACGTTGCTATCACGCAACGCGTTTACGGCTTCCGTTGCGCCTTCCAAGTCGTGATCGTGACGGGGCAAGACCGAATTCTCGACATCCCCCTTGTAATAGTAGAGGAAGAAAGTGGGGTCGGGGAAGCTCTGGAGGATATGAACCTCGTCCAGATACAGCCCGGCGCTCCAACGCTCCAACACTGAGGACAGCTCCCTCAGTCCTCTCGAACTGCTGAACTCAGGAACAGAGTGGTAGTTTCGCCACGTGTACAGATTGCCCGCAACCAATATCAGAACGAGGCTGACCGCGGCAACGCTGCCAATGCGGATTCTACCCAAAAAAGTCGGACCGTCTGCTGAATCGTCGGCGTTCCATGCCTGCCATCTCCAACCCAGCCAGCACTCAATCCAGTCTCCCAAGCGCGTCAACCCGATCGCCATCAGCACGAAAAATGGTGGCAGTGTAACTGCGTAGAGGCTTCCATGCATGAACCAGTGCCGGAAAAGAGGGTCCCAAAATGCGAGCGGGGCCATGACCAGCATTAGCAGCATGAAGATTATCGGGCTCTGAACCGAAACATTGTGCGACGAATCCGGTGTCGTCGAACTGGTACCAAATTCGGTTTCATCCGCACCTTGGCCACTCCTGCCTCCCAGGTAAGTTCTACGCCGCGCCAGGAGAAACTCCCCTGCCAACGCGGCTGCGATGCAAACAGAGCCGATTATTCCGGCATTCAACAGCCAGACTCGCCCCGGTACGAGATCACCGATGGGATAACCTGCGAATCTCCACCACAACATCGGAACAACCGAGATCGCCGTACCGCTTCCGGTCAATTCGAACGTTCCGTTCCGGGCGCTTAAGAGCCATGGGATGCACAGGACAACAATTGAGAACTGCGCCCATGCCCAGCGTGTAAGCTTAGACCGGGACGGGCCTGGTGATGGGGAGTTCGATCTGCTCTTGTGCTCGCGCACAAGCAAGTAGAGCACATACAGATTCTGTGCCAGGAGAGCAAGAACTGCGAAAACCTGAGTGTACAGACTTGCTGCCGTGCAAAGCCCGTACGCCAGGAAAACACTCTTGCTTTCGGACCCGCTGATCAGTCGGAAAGCCAGCGCTGCACTGGCAATCGAAAGAGTTAGACTGAGAGGATTGAGAAGAATCCCCTGACTTGCTTGAACGGCGTATGAACTTACGGCCATCAGTAGTGTCGCCGTCAGCGTGGCGAATGCGGGCAAGCGCAACTCCCTGGCGAGACAGTAAAGAAGCGGAATGGCTAGAGTTCCCAGAAGAGCCGAAACTGACCGCAAGGCGAACTCGCTGCTCCCCGCGAGTCGCAGCCAGTAGTGGTTTAACCAGTGGCTGGCGAAAAAGGTCGCACTCCCTCCTTCGTTGAACATATGGATCAGGCTGGATACTGAGAGCTGGCTGTACCAATACTGCAACGCCTCTCCAACAACCAGTTCCTGATCGGCCAGCTGGTAAAACCGAAGAGCAAAGCCAGCAACGATCGCCACCACTACGACTAATCGCTGGAAGCGGAAGTCAGGAAATACCCCCCAACCCAAGGAGCATGACACGCCATTCTTATCCTCGCCAGTCTCTGTCATCCGGTTTACGAATGGCCTCGAAAGGCAAATATTCCATACCGCTCCTACTGAATTTCGGGTTCGATTCCGAAATGTCCGAAGCGCCGCAGAGATTTGCCCCCGCAATGCCACCATCATAGCGATCCAACTGAAGGCGCTGACGGCCAATCCCCAGCGCACGCTGGCCGGACGGTAGGCCAGTTCAACTGTCCCGCTTCCGGCAGGGACGGGAATGCCCAGAAAGGCCTGATGAGCACGCACAATCGGTAGTCGGATAGCCTGTGACGGTTGACTTTCTGCCCTCCATTCTGCTTCCCATCCAGGCAGGTAGTTCTCACTGACGAAGAGAAGGCCGGGTTGAATGCTTTCAATCCGAACCTCCAGGTGGGTGGACCCGAGACGAGCCGCCTCAAGCGAGGCCTCGCCTCCCTCTCCAAAGTACAACACGCCTTCATCCCATGCCCCTCCCAAAAGATCGGCATCAGAATCCGCAACCAGCATCTCCTGGAGAGGGTCGAAACTGGGATCCGCCAGAAGCGCGAGCGCCGGCAAGTCTTCAACTCTTCGGGCTGTCTGTGCCCACCACACGCGCGGGTATGTAAACTCCAGCTGATGCAGACGGGTCGTCTCGTTGCCTAGAGGAAACTCTTCCACCAGTCGGCTTGCAACAGGCAGTCCCTCTCTCCAGGTGAGCACGGTACCGACCCCTGTCAGTTTCCACATGCGTTCTGGGGGGAAATCCACAAAGAAACCGTTATAGGTGGATAGGCGCAACACGCTTGCGGCCCATACATCCTCCCAACCGGCCACCATGCCGCTGTCTTCTGGCAGACGGCCCTCGTTGTAAACTCGAGGCGGGAGCATTGTCGATGCGCCGTCCAGAGACTGCGATGCCTCCAACGTAGCTGCAATCTCAGGGCGCGTCAACTCGGTTCGAATTTCCTGTCCGTCTGCAAGAATGGTAGCGAAATTGGAGGCAAAGAGGTCGACGACTATGACAAAAACCAGAAGGACAAGGTGCATCCGCCAGAGCCTTGTTCGACTGCACAGTACCAGGAATACTGAGGCGAGTAGTAACGACTTGCCTGCATGGAACAAGAAACTCGCGGCAGATACTTCAAGACGTCCGGGAAGATGCCAGATTGCGAAAATCAATACCGTGGCGCCGGCAACAGACATCAAAAATGCCCAGCTAAATCGCCGACGCCAACGTGCGGTCAGAGCAGGCATTAGCGCAAAACCGTAACCGCACAGAACACTTAGCGAAAATGCAAAAAGATAAGCAACTCGCTCCTGGCCGCGGAAAAGGGACCAACCCGGCGCAAACCGATAGAGTAGAGGATAAATCGGTAGAAGATCTCCGAAGGAGATCAGGATGGCAAGACAGGCAGCGACGGCAAAAAAGATAGCAGCCGGATGAGCAAATGAACTGGCGGCTACCAGTTTGAACCGGTTGCAAAGCAGCGCGGCAACCGCGACGGTAGCCAGACCTAGTGCGGCGATGCCCACGTACAGAGGTGAGTAAAGACTCAATACGCGTGGTACGAAGAGCTGCCACATGTCTTGCGCTGGAAAGCCGCTGCTCAGTTCGTGAAAAGGTCGCTCGGACCGTACAGACAACGCCGTATACTCAAGAGCAGGCCACAGCTGCGCAGCCGTCAGGCATATCAGAAGGGCGGCATAGGCGGCAATCAGACCTACATGTTGAAACACACGCCCGCGTTCAAAAGGCCCTGTCTTCTCTCCCTTCTCAGAGCCGTTCTCTGTTAGACGGCGCCGACGACTCTGGGTAACCGTCAACATCAGCATCCATCCCCCAACCGTATAGGTAAGAAAAAGAAAAGTCTGGGGATGGTTGGCAAAAAATGCAATTGCGTGCCCAGCGCAGGCCCAGAGCCAGCGACTCCATTTCAGTCTTCCTGACCTTGCCGGCAACAGTAACCACAGTATCAGTGGTAGCCAGACGGCCACGCGCAGGATGCCTAGCTGCAATGGAGGATATCCGGTCAGATAACCGGAAAAGCCGAAGACCAGCCCGGCTGCGAAACCTGCCAGTCGGCTCTCTGTCAGACGGTGCACGAGCAGTGCAGTGAAGCTGCACCCCAAAACTACGTGGACAACTGCTTCCACCTGCAGCCAGTAGAGTCTGCCCACCACAGTGGAACTGAAGGATGTTAGCAACAGAAGGGCGTTGCTGATGGGGTAGAATACTGCAGACTCTGTATCCGCGAGGAAGGGATGGCCGGAGTTAACGTGTGGATTCCAGACAGGTAGCTGCCCCGACAGTAGGGTCTTCTGCTGAAAAAAACTATAGGGCAGATAGTGCCTGGTGAAATCTCCGGCAGCAAATGCAGACAGCCCAAGCAGGTAAGGAGCAAAGAATAGCGCGGCAAGAACGCAGTACGACCTGACAATTGGGAATGTCGAACTGCGCCGGTGTCGGTTCATCTTATAGCATCTATTCCAAACAGAATCGCCGGCCTAATCGCGGCCGGCGAAGAGCTATGCTTCAATCTTGTAGCGCCGAAATCTCATACTTTATGGGAAGCGGCTTGTATTTGCCAACAACTACAAGCAATCTCACTTACTTCAATATCAGGGCGCGTAAATCCCCTCTTCAACGGTTTCCGGATCGGGATATGGGCTGGATTCGGCAAACTCGATCGCGTCTTCAATTTCAACCGCAGCCCGCTGGCGAATCTCATTCAACTCTTCTATGTCCGCTACCTCTTCAGCCAGCAACTTGCCCTGAAAGCGGGCGATCGGGTCCTTCTTCTCCCACTTGGCCAGAAGTTCACGCGGCACATACTCTGCGCCGTCATGAATGGCGTGGCCCAACATCCGCATCGTCTTGGCTTCGATGAGCGAGGGTCCGCCTCCTTGCCTCGCCCGGTCCACTGCTTCGCATGTCGCCGCATAGACGGCTTCGACATCGTTTCCGTCCACAATCGTCCCAGACATGCTGTAGCCAGCCGCGCGGTCCGCAATATTCTCAATCGGCATCTGGTCCGATACGTGCGTGGAGTATGCGTACTGGTTGTTCTCTACTATCAGGACATAGGGTACTTTGTAGAGGGCGGCCATATTTAGAGTTTCGTGCCACAGACCTGCGTTGCTGCCGCCGTCGCCAACATAGGTCATAGCCACTTTTGCCTCGTTCCGCAGTTTGAGGCTCATGGCCACCCCCAGTGTGATTGGCATCGACATGGGAATGTGGCTGATGTAGCCAACGATGTTCAGGCTTAGGTCACCCATCCCGTGAATATTCGCGTCCCGCCCGCCGGAAACACCTGTAACTTTGCCCAGCAGGTTGCCAAACACCCGGCGCGGGGTCAACCCCCTGAGAAAATAGGCGCCTATATCCCGATGCATCGGCGCAATGATATCCTCAGGCGCCAGTGCGTATGCCGACCCCACGCTAACCGCCTCATGGCCCCGCTGGCTGAATGTACCGCCCAAGCCCCGGCCCTGTTTCCAAAGAGAGACCATGCCCTCATCGAAGGTCCGAGCCAGGACCATCCAGTAAAAAATCTCAAGTTTCTGCTTACTGGTCAGCGCCGCCATTTTCTTACCCCTTTGCGCTGAAAGTAACTGCAGACAGACTAACAGAAATTGCCAAAACTGCCTGCAATCATACCACAGTCTGGCATCAGCCGCAGCGACGGCTGACCAGGTCTTTTCGAATTGGCAGCGGGCCAGAATTAATGAGATCGGAGAGGAACAAAGCCGAAAGTCATCCGTGCGGGGCCGCGTACCTGGGCCCTCTAATGGTTGCCAGGGCTACCTTCGAATGGAACGTCCTCGTCACCGGTAGAAACCGGGCCGACACCTAGGACTTCCTCGGCGAGCGCGAGAATCCGTCCGACGACCTCCTGGACCGTTTTGCCTTGCGTCTGGATTCGATGCGCACCAGGGGCGGGCCGAAGAGGTGCCACCGCCCTCTCGCTGTCGATCTTGTCGCGAAGAAGCATGTCTTCCTGGACGTCTGTGAAATTGGCCGCCTTCCCTCTTTCGGAAAGCTCACGAAAACGGCGTCTTGACCGTTCCTCCAACGGCGCCTCTAAGTATATCTTGAGTGGCGCCTCGGGAAGGACTACTGTGCCGATATCCCTGCCCGCCATGACGATTCCCGACTTTCCGCCAGCCCCCGATCCATGCTCCAATCCAATCAGGCGCTGTTTCCTGCTCAGTTCTTGCCTGACCTTGCCGTTCGCGGCCACAACCGAGACGATGCTGTCGACCTGACGACTGCGGATGGACCAGGTTACATCCAATTCACCAATCCGAATCGTCGCTTGACGGCCATCGGACTCTCCGCGGCTAGGTGCGTTGACTGATATGGGCAACGCCCCGGCTACCCGGCCCACAACCTCACTGTCTGCGCTGCTAATGCCCTTATCCAGTATGGCCCAAGCCACTGCCCGGTACATGACGCCAGTATCAAAGAACAGGAAATCCAGGCTCCGACCAACCTTGAAACCGACTGTGCTTTTGCCAGACGCCGCCGGACCATCGATCGCTATCGCATTCACCCCGTTCACCTGAGAAAGTAGCGTTGTCCTCAAAGCGGCTTGGCGCGCAGACCTGAAAACTGGTCGAAACGGCGAAGACCGATTACGGGAAGACGCAGGCAGCCCGTCCTTGGGTCAGTATACTGGGACTCCGAATGCCGAGTCTGGCACTGGCTGAGGACCTCACCGCTTGTTTCGTGATTCGTTTCGCCGTCTCGAGCGCGATCGACCGTCCTTCTTTGCGGGCCCACCTCTCGACGACCGTCCGCCGGACCCTTTTCCCACCATCTGCTTGAGCGCGTATACTTCGCCTGCCGTCAACTCCCTTGACAAACCGGGCTGGAGGCCCTCCAAAGTCAGTGGGCCAATCGACCAGCGAATGAGCCGTCTCAGGTCGATTCCTACCGCGGCTGCCATGTGTCGTATCTGACGCTTCTTCCCTTCTCTCAGAACAATCCGCAGCCAGACACCCTCTTCGGGTGGCGCGTTTTTCCAACCGTCTGCCGTAGACGCGCCGAAATTCTGATTGCCCTTGTCAAGTACCAGTCGCGCAGGTAGCACGTCCGCAATCTCGACGCGCGCAGGCGCAGTCCGGCCGCTCTCAAGTTCAACCCCTTCGCGCAGCCGGGCCAGCGCCTCCGCGGATGGCCGTTGAGCCACCAGTACATAGTATGTCTTGGGATGCTCAAAGCGAGGGTGGGTCAACCTGTTGGCTAACGCCCCGTCGTCTGTCAAAAGAATAAGGCCCTCGCTCCTCAGGTCCAGCCGGCCAACCGGGAACACACGGCCGGCGCCTCGCGGCAGCAAACTGGCTACCGTCTTGCGCCCGCGCGTTTCCCCGCCAATGTCGCTCAGGATCCCCCGCGGCTTGTACACTCTGAAGTAAACATTGCTATCAGAAAACTGAACAGGACGACCGTCAACGCTAACGGAAACTCTGGCAGGATCCACCTTCGTTCCCAAGACAGTGACAACCTGGCCGTCGACACGTACGCGCCCCGAGGTAATCAACTTTTCGCTTGCTCTGCGGCTGGCAATGCCGGCCGCAGCCAGTACCTTCTGCAGTCGCTCTTCAGCCATGTTCTGTTGTGACCAATTCACGTTGTGGACCTGCGGAAATGCGGCGACTGGTAATTTGGCGTTTCCTTCACTGGAAAAATAGGCGCTGGGTTGCGAGTAAGGTGTCGCCCAAACGCCATTCCAATACGCCCGCCGGCATGCCGGCGGCCCACATGCCGGAAGCAGGAGGATCTAGGCGCCGGAAGACCTGTAGCTCCCTTCGTTCCCAGCCGGCCAGCAATGCCTCGAAAAATGGGCCTGCCTCTATCGCCGCCGGGCGCACATTTATTCCATCTGCACGAAGATACCATCGATCCCCTTGCGCGTCGAAAAGCCGGTCCAGCGCCGTAGGCCGCCCCGGCATGCGCAGTGGCACCCAGCTATAGTTTCCCTGAACAGCCTGCATCACCAGTCTCATGTCGTGGTATCTGTCTACACTTCCCAACACCAGGGCAAAAAGCTGATGACCGTTCTCTTCTACCCCCGCGATCAACGACTGGCCGCTCTGATGAGTCGTGCCGGTCTTGACCCCGTTAGCGCCTGGGAAGGAACCCAAAAGGCGATTTGTCGACTGTAGCTCTCGGTTTGCCACCTCCGCAGAGGGAGTGCCGACAATCTCACGGAAGAGGGGATACGCCCAGAGCACCTTGACGAGAGTCAACAGGTCCCGGGCACTGCTCACCTGGCCGTCTGCATCAAATCCATTTGGATTCTGGAACAGCGTGTCGTGCATGCCTAAATCCCCCGCCCGCACGTTCATCTCTTTCACAAATACCTCCACCTGCCCTGAATGGTGGCGGGCCAGCGCCATAGCCGCATCGTTCCCGCTTGGTATCAGCAACCCCCACAGAAGCTCTTCGACACTCAATTCCTCCCCCGCGTTCAAGCCCATTGTGGCCTCACCGATCAGGTCGGACTGTCGAACAGTAACCCGTTCCGACAGTTGGTCCCTCTCCAGGACAAGCAGGGCTGTCATCAATTTGGCTAAACTTGCAGGGGATACCGGCAGATGGGCCGCCTTGTCCATCAGTTCTCGCCCGCTCTCGACATCGTACACCAGGACCGATACCGCACTGATATCGGCCGGCGGCCTCTGCGCAATCTGAATCCTGCGCAATTGGCCGACAGTGTACCGCTGCCGCGGAGCCACGTCCCGATCGACTATCGTCGGCGGCCCGAACCCGCACAGAAAAAAGGCAAGCAGGCAATACAGAGGAAACAGGAAGGAAAAATATTGAGATGTGTGATTTCGTTGGGGAGGCGAAAATGGCGCGGTACTATTCGGAATTTTTCGATTCCCGGCCTTGGCGAAAGTCATCTGGGACATACGAAGAACCGACCGGAGTCGGTGAAAGGCTTGCGGGCATCTGAGGCCACCTTCTGAAAGCTACAGTGCCCCGGATCCTCACATGGACCTGCCCAATTGAAAGTTTACGTGTCCGGTTTTGCGGCAGTGGCAAGGGTAGCCTGCCTTCCTGCGAATCCACGCAGGGAGGGACAATCCCCTGATCGAGCCGGGCAGTCCATGGCCCGCCGACACCCAGGAACGTCTTTCTCGGTCTTATGCAGGCGCCGTCTGTTCCCTGGCTCTGACAGCCTTACTTGCCTTGGGGAGGAATGAGCCTTCTTCCCAGGCCACGACGAGCGGTGTGGCAGTGAAGATGGAACTGTAGGTTCCGGATACGAGACCCACAATCAATGTTGCCATGAAGATGCGCAAGGTGCTACCGCCAAATATCAGAATCGCCGCCAGCACCAGTAGGGCCGTCACCTGTGTAGCAATGGAACGCTGCGCCGTCTCGATAATACTGCGGTTCGCGACCATGGCCAGTGGCTCTCCGCGATGTCGGCGCAGGTTCTCGCGAATTCTGTCGAAAATTACGATCGTATCGTTGACGCTGAAGCCGATGACCGTCAATGTGGCGGTCAGGAAAAGCGCATCCAACTCCCAACCGAGCACAAGATTCATTATGGAAAGGAAGGAAACCGTGATCAGGACGTCGTGTACAAGTGCAGCAATCGCTGCTACACCGTAGCGAAACGGGTGTGAAATCTCCCGGAATGCCAATGCAATATACGCTAGAATCAGTACCGAGGCAGCGATTACCGCGAGTAGAGCCGCTTGGCTTACCTCTGCGCCAATGGCAGGCCCAATACTGCGGTAAAGCCGCTCATCAAACTCCCCGAATCGTTCGACGATGGCTTGCTCGATTACCTCTTTTTGGGCCATGTCAATGTTCTTGAACTTGACCTGGACCGTGCGATCATCGTCAACCAGGAATGCCTTCGTGTCGGTGAACCCGGCTTCCACAAAGACGCTGCCCAACGCAGTAGGCGCAACCGGCTCGGAGAAACGCATCTCCCATTGAGTACCGCCGGTATAGTCAATACTGAGAGGCAGGAGCGTGCCCGCAGATGAAAGATTCCAGATCATGAATAAGATTCCCGGCAGAATTCCAAGCAGGGAAATCAGAAACCAGAGCCGTCGACGTTCAACTAAGCGATACATATGTTGCTCTTTCGTTTATCTAACAACTGTCACACGGCCAGAGAACGCACCGACTGCGTGACTCACTCTCAAACGCCTGACCTGGCCAACCCGCCTTCGAACCCTTCGAAGAAAAAGGCAGGTTCGCCGCCTACGCGATCAATAACCCAGCAGTCCGCGGCTTCCCAGAAGCCTTTCTCCCTGGGTCGAGAGAAATCCCCGCATAAAAGTGCGAGTGACGAACACCGCTGTAAACATTGAAAGCAACACACCAACCGAAAGCGTGATTGCGAATCCCTTGACTACACTGGCGCCAAAATTATTCCCGAACCAGTAGAGCACGGCGCATGAAATCAGCGTCGACAGGTTTCCGTCACGAATCGCCGGCCAGGCGCGGCTGAAACCGGTTTCGACCGCAAGCCGCAACGAACGGCCGCTGCGCAGCTCCTCCTTCATCCGTTCGAAGATCAGAATATTGGCGTCAACCGCCATACCGATCGAAAGAATGAAGCCAGCGATGCCGGGTAAGGTGAGGGTCACCGGCATCAACTTGTACATGGCAAGGTTCAGGGTCACGTAAATCGCCAGCGCCACCGTGGCCAGAATCCCGGGCAGACGGTACAGAAGGACCATAAAGAGCAGCACCAAGGCGCCCCCGACGATTCCCGCCTGTAAGCTGCGGTCGATCGAGTCCTGTCCGAGACTGGCGCCAATCGTCCGCACATCTACCACCTCTAAGGGAATCGGCAAGGCACCATAACGCATCTGGATAGCCAGGCTTTCCGCCTCCTCCTGCGAAAAATCGCCGGTGATGACCCCATTGTCGTTGATAGCTGCATTGATGACGGGTGTCGATAGGACCCGCCCGTCGAGTACGATTGCCAGAACTTCCCCTATGTTGTCGCGAGTGTAGGTAAAAAAGTCGCCGCTGCTCTCGCCCTTCAGATCGAACTGGATCTGCCAGAACGAATACTCATCCTGCGTGGCCACGACAGCCTGCAGGATATCGCCCGTCATGATCGTTTCGAATGTCTCGTCCGGGAACGGAATCGACTGAGGCGCGGCCTCCCCGGCATTGATGGCTTCCTGCAACGCCAGGACTGCTTCGGGACGGTTGGTCGTGTTGATGAAGTCATCGGGGCGTACAGGCTGCCCGCCAAGGTCGACAAACTCCAGCTGACCGGTTGAGCGGATCGTCTCGATCGCCTGGTCCGGATTCTTGACGCCTGGCAGCTCGACGATCATGCGGCGCTCGCCTTGCAACTGAACGGTCGGCTCGGCGAGGCCCAAGCCGTTCACTCTTTGCTCAACGATTATCTTGGCCGAGTTCAGGGCGTCCTCGGGAAGAGGCTGGTCCTCACTGATTTCTGCCTCCAGCAAGACCTGCGTTCCTCCCTTCAAATCCAGCCCTAGCGTCAGTTCGCGGATGTCACGCTGCGTGTCAACCCCTGGAGCCAGGCCTTCCTCCAGCCAAAGCGGATGGTCGATCGGCAGCGCCACAAAAAGTGAGCCCGCGAAGAGACACAAAATTAGCACAACGAAGATATATTGATTGCGCATAGGAAACCTCTACGAATTACGCCTTTCGCGCTGCGATTCCCGCTTCAAGGACCCCGATCTTTCCATGCCAGCGGAGACGCGATCCTTTCTCAAAGGATCTTGCTGGCTAATTTACTTGCCGTTCCGGCCAGACTCCCATGGACAGAGACCGATTGCGCCAGCAGCAAGCTGGTCAGATCTGGCCGATATTGGAACGCAATCCTATCCATTATAAGCACTGAAGTTGACGACTCCAAAATTGAAGGCCGTTTCCCTCCCGTTAAGCTTCGTCGATGACTGAACCTGGCAGTGCGCTTCCCAAAATGGGTGCAACCTCTCCTACACCGCTGCCAGCTGCAACGAGAGCTTAGCCATGCCGCAATCAACTCTGTGGCAGAGATGGCACCGTCACTAACCACTAACCACTGACAACTGAACACTGCAGTTCAGGGCGGTCCTTCCTCATGCCCTCTCTCAACCCAAAGTGGGACTGCACCCCCTGAGCTACAAAGTTTGACAATGTCTTGAAACTATGAAATACTGGCGTCGTATCTTTAACACAAGGAGGTGATGCCCTATGGATAACTGTAGTAGCAGTACTGGTCCGATAGCATCACCTCAAGAGAGAATTCTCTAAGTAATGCTATCGGACCAGACGTCGCAAGGCCCCGTCATCGACGGGGCCTTGTACATTGGACGGTGCTTACAGTACGACAATTCCGCCTTCTGAGTCGTTACAAATTGAACTGTCCCCAAATTTGGCAAATTTCTTGACAAGTGACGCAAAGTGGGAGATAATGTATATTGTGAAATAATTCGCAATTCCCACCTGTGCTGGATTCATCCAGTTCGGTTGGCGGTTGTGAATCGTGTGATGCAAGTTGATATTGAGCGCTTCCCAAGCGCTTGAAAGGGAGATTGCTCCATGTCCAGTGCAGCCATCTCGATGAAGCAGCGCCCGGCTCCTCCCTCTCCTCGAGCCAATCCGCTGTTCGGTACTGCCAGCCGTCTCCGGCAGGATCCGCTCGGATGTTTGCAGCAGTTCGTTGACGAGGCTGGACCAGCCTCCAAGTACAGGTTCTTCGCTCACTGGTGGGGCTACCTCTTCGTTCACCCCGAACACAACCAGCACATCCTGCAGGACAACTACAAGAACTTCACCAAGCTTCCCCATCCCAACTTTCAGCTGCTCTACCCGCTCGTTGGCAAAGGTCTTCTCAGCAACGACGGCGATTCGTGGCTGCGGCAACGGCGGCTGGCACAACCGGCATTTCACCGCGGACAGATTAAGGAGATGGGAAAGATTATGATTGCGGCCGCGCAAAAGCGGTTTTCCCGTTGGGAGCAATCTGCCCGTTCCGGTAATCTGGTCCGATTCGACCGCGAAATGATGGAAATGACCCTTGAGATTGCCGGCAGAACCATGTTCAGCGTCGACCTGACCGGCGAGGCCCGTGAAGTCGGCACTGTGTTCGGCAGGTTGAACGAACTCTTTGTGAAATTGGCACTCTCGCCGATCTCGCTCTATACGATGCGGATTCCTTTCTGGCCCAGCACACGCAGTGTCACGCGCGATGTGGGCGCGCTCGACCGGCTGATCTATGCCATGATCAACGATAGACGCGCAACCGGAGAGGCTGGCAGCGATCTCATGGGAATGTTACTGTCCGCGCGCGACGAGGACACAGGCGAGGGCATGGACGAGAAGCAGCTTCGCGACGAGGTGATTACCCTTTTGATCGCTGGCCACGAAACCACCACGCTCCTGCTTACTTGGTTTTTCTATTGCCTGGGAAGACACCCCGAAATCGAGGCAAGGGTCCATGATGAAGTGGACCGGACCCTGAACGGTCGGTTGCCCACAGTGGAGGACATTCCCAATCTGGTATACACGCGCCAGGTCATCGACGAGACCATGCGGCTGTTTCCCCCTGCCTATGCCCTGTCGCGATGGTGTGCCGAGGACGACGTGATCGGCGGCTTTGCCACACCTGCGAACGCAGTGATCGCGCTCTGTCCCTTCATTACTCACAGAATGCCCGAATTCTGGCCGCGGCCCCATGAGTTCGATCCGGATCGTTTTAGCCAGGCAAACAATCAAGACCGTCCTCGCTTCTCCTATATACCCTTCGGCGCAGGGCCGCGGCAGTGCATCGGCGAAGGCTTCGCCCTTACGGAAAGTGTTCTGGTCGCCGCCGCGATCGCCCAACGCTTTCGTCTCCGCATCCCGGAAGGCTACGTCGCCCAGCTGGACCCGCAGATAACCCTGCATCCGAAGGGCGGGATGGAACTGCAGTTCGAGCTGCGCTGAACCACTTGGGAGACTGACTTCCGAACAAACGTCAACGTGTTCTGAGCCGATTCGAAACCCCCAAGCTGCAGCGACTCTGAGTTGCGCAGAATGCCAGTTCTGCACGCGCCCAGTTTCCTCCGCCAACTGGGCGCGGCCTGCCAGTTCAGTCAGCCTATTTCATTGTAACTTCACAGTCCGGGTGCTATACTTGCCGTCACGGCATTCACCGCGAAGGAAGGGAGGCACCACCTCCTTGCCGCATTCCTTTGGGGACGGCAAGCCACCACCTGGCGCCCCGTGAACTGGTATAATCCGGCGAGAGAAACGCAAGACAGAGTTCAACGACAAGGAGTTTCAATCCTATGGCGAAGAAATCGCTTATGATGTGGGGTGGCTGGGAAGGCCACGAACCAAAACAGTGCGTGGATATATTCGCCCCGCTGATTGAAGAGGCGGGTTTCGACGTGGACGTCGAAACTTCGCTCGATGTCTACACCGACGCCGAGCGTATGGCCGCCTACGATGTGATCACGCAAGTCTATACGATGAGCTCCATCACCAAGGAGCAGGAAAAGGGCCTTCTCGACACAATTGCAAACGGTGCCGGCTTTGCCGGCTGGCATGGTGGAATGGCCGACGCCTTTCGCCAGAACACCGAATATCAGTTCATGGTGGGCGGGCAATGGGTGGCACACCCCGGAAATATCATCGACTATACGGTGAAGATCGTCGATCACAGTGACCCGATAACCGCGGGGCTAAGCGATTTTGCCATGCATAGCGAACAGTACTTGATGCACGTGGACCCAAGCAACGAGGTGCTTGCCACCACGACATTCTCCGGCGACCACGCGCCTTGGATCGAGGGGACAGTTATGCCGGTCGTGTGGAAACGCCGTTGGGGACAGGGTAAAATCTTTTACTGCTCGCTTGGGCATGTGGCAAGAGATTTCGATGTCCCCGAGGCCAGGGAGATCGTGCGCAGGGGAATTGTCTGGGCGGCGAGAGACTGAATCGGGCCAGGACTTCCATCCGCTATACGTATGCTCCAGGAGAAAGTGCAATGACGATGGAACTGCCGGCGCGCATCGGTCTGGTCGGTTGCGGCATCATCAGCAGCAGATACATTGAAGTTGCCCGTGAACTGCCGGAGATCGACATCGTCGCCTGCGCCGACATGATTCCGGCCGCAGCACAAACGCAGTCGGAAAAGTATGGCCTGACCGTATTGTCTCTGGACGAACTTTACGCAGCCCCGGATATCGATATTGTTCTCAACCTCACACCTCCTACCGCTCACTATCCTGTCAGCAAGGCAGCACTGGAGGCTGGAAAATCCGTCTATAGCGAGAAGCCGTTAGCAGCGAATTTTTCCGAAGGAAAGGCGTTGGTGGAGCTTGCCGCCGACAGGAATCTTCGCATTGGCTGTGCGCCGGACACTTTTCTCGGCGCCGGACATCAGTCGGCGCGACTTTATCTGGATGAAGGAAAAATCGGCGCGCCGGTGGCGGTAAACGCATTCATGATGAGCCGTGGACACGAGTACTGGCACGCCAACCCAGCTTTCTTCTATAAGCCGGGCGGCGGCCCCATGTTGGATATGGGCGTCTACTATCTGACTGCTATGGTTCATCTGCTCGGACCGGTGTGTCGCGTAACTGGTTCAGGTAGAGCTACCTGGTCGAAACGTACGATCGTCAGCCAGCCGCGAAAAGGTGAGATCATCGATGTCGAGGTGCCGACCTACGTTACAGGAGTCCTCGACTTCGAGTGCGGCGCCATCGGCACCATCATCACCACCTTCGATACACAGGCATCCGGCCTGCCCCGAATCGAGTTGTACGGTGCGACGGGAACGCTCAACCTGCCCGATCCGAACACATTCGGCGGGCCGCTGCAGGTTCGGACGTACGACGACGATTCTTGGAGGGATTTGCCGCTGCGATTCGGTCATGCCGGCAACAGCCGGGGTATAGGTCCGGCCGATATGGCGGTCAGCACTGCTGAGGGGGAACCGCATCGGGCAAGCGGCAAACTGGCGCTTCATGTGCTGGAAATTATGGAAGCAATTCACGTCGCATCTGAGACAGGACAGCATGTGGAACTGACCACGAGTTGCAAACGCCCGCTTCCGCTCCCAGAGGGCGTCTACAGCGGTGTCAGGCCGTCATGACCGCGACCGAATCCCCCACTAATCATCAAGGCTCTATTGCTGCATTCTCTCGCCTGACTTTGAGGAACCGATGTCCTTTGAATTGATTCAAAACATCCCCGTCTGGGGCGATCCCCTGGACAACGCAGTCGCCCAGATACTCAACTGTGCCGGCGAAGCAGAGGCGGTCGCCTTGATGGCCGACCACCATCTGGGCTATTCCGTTCCCATCGGCGGCGTTGTCGCCTATCGTGACAAGCTGAATCCTGCCGGCGTCGGTTACGATATCGCTTGCGGCAACAAGGCCGTTCGCCTGGATATCCCCGCGCGTGAGGTGAAAGCAAACATTCAAACGATCATGGATGACGTCTGGCGCACGATCTCCTTTGGCATCGGTCGCAAGAACAAAGAGAGGGTAGATCATCAGCTATTCGACGATGATCCGGCGTGGCACCTGCCCGTTGCCCATAGTCTGAAAAAGCTGGCAGCCGAGCAGCTGGGAACAGTCGGCAGCGGCAATCACTACGTCGACATTTTCGAAGATGAGAAAAGCCGCATCTGGATTGGCGCCCACTTTGGGTCAAGGGGACTGGGCCACCGCCTCGCCACCCACTTCATGAAGGCGGCCGACCGCGGGCGGGATGTCCAACAGGAGCCCGCACCTACTGGAAAAAAGAGGTCCCGGCGCCGCCGAAGCGCCTTGGATGTCGTTCCAAGCCTCTTGGAAATCGACTCAGACCTGGGACAGGAGTACCTGGCCTGTATGCTCTTGGCTGGCCGCTATGCCTACGCGGGGAGAAACTGGGTCTGCAATCGGGTCGCCAGGCTGCTGGGCGCCAAGATCGTCGAAGAGATTCACAACCACCACAATTTCGCCTGGAAGGAGGAGCACCGCGGCCAAGAGCTATGGGTCACGCGCAAAGGAGCAACACCGGCATTCCCGGGGCAGAAGGGTTTTGTAGGCGGCTCGATGGGAGACACATCGGTCGTCCTCGAGGGCGTCGAAAGCCAGGAAGGCCAAATGGCGCTCTATTCGACCGTCCACGGTGCGGGCCGCCTGATGTCGCGCACGCAGGCTGCCGGCCGCTTCCGTTGGAAGAAAGGGCGCAAAATCCAGGTGAAGGCAGGGCAGATCCACCGCGAGCAAATGCTGGACTCGGTCCGGAAGATAGGAGCGACGTTGCGTGGGGCGGGAACGGACGAGGCGCCCCAGGCCTACAAGCGCCTGCCAGAAGTGTTGGAACATCACCGTAACACGATTCGCATTCTCCATACGCTCAGGCCGTTAGGCGTGGCCATGGCCGGCGAAAACGAGTACGACCCCTACCGGGACTGAACGGCTCCCCGGCTGGATCGCCGGACACCACCTAGTGGAATGAAGGCGTGGCTCCGCCGCACGCCTACCCTTTCCGGCTGCTTGACTAGCCCGGAGCCTCATCCCCGATTAGCCCTCGATTCTCAGCTTCCACAAGTACGGACTGAATCGTCTCCACCAGCTGGCGTGCCCCTTCGACGCTTAACTCTACTGCCACGCGGGCGCCGGGCCCGTAGCTCTCATTGACGAAGTCAATGTTGAGGGCGTGTTCCTCCGGTGCATGGAAGGGGTGATCCCAGCTGACGTTCGCCTGGTTCATGTCAAACCAGCCGTCGGCGCCTTTGCCAAACCCATCAACAGAGACCTTTTGAACTATCATCGTACACATGATTTCTTTCCCCATGTCATGAAATGCCTCTTTTGTCTGTCTATTCCCCAGTTAACAGTTCAATTTCACAGTTTCTGGCCAAGAAACGCCCAGATCTTGTCCCAACCGTCGACGGCCTGGGCCTGTCGATAGCTAGGCCGGTGGTAGTAGAAAAAGCCGTGCCCCGCCCCCTCATACATGTGGAATTCGAACTCCTTTCCATGTTTCTTGAGGGCCTCTTCATGTACAGCGACGTCAGCCGTTGTCGGGCTGTGATCCTCGGCGCCGAACAGACCCAAGACGGGACAGTCCAGGTCGGCAGTGTAGTCTATGGGAGCAACAGGTCTCTGTGGTGTGAGCTGGTCATCCGGCATCACTACGCCGCCTCCCCAGCAGTCGACGACCGCGTCGAAGCCGGTAACGCGGCTCGCTACGAGCACCGCATGCCGACCGCCGGAGCAAGTGCCAAAGACACCTATCTTTCCGTTCACGTAGGGCAAGGCCCGCAAATGGTGCATCGAAGCTTCCAGATCGGCAACGGCCTGATCATCGGGCACGCCGCCGTCTGCCCGTACCGCCGCTGCAACATCCTCTGGCGAACCATGCCCGAATCTTTCATACAGATTTGGAGAGATAGCCGCGTATCCGTGATGGGCGAACCTGCGAGTGGCCTCTCGGTACCATTCGTCCCACCCCGGCATATGGTGGATCAATACCACGCCGGGAAACGGGCCTGACCCAAGAGGGCGGGCACAGTAAGCAAGTACTCGTTCTCCGTCTCCGCCGCGAATTGCGACGGTTTCTGCGAGCATTCCCTCATACTGATCGGTTGTGTACATAGCTCATTCTCCTGTACTCTTCTACCTTGGCTGAAGATGTGGAAAGGGGGGCCGGCAATCTGTGTGCCAGTACAAAAGGACCCACCCCTACTATATTTGGGCGAGTAGGCTACCCCGGCAACTCGAATCCAGAATAGCACACCAGGAAGGTCTTTTTACTATACCCCGTCAAAGAAATACGCCTTCTTTAACTTGATTTGTGCAACCTGGGCGACTAAAATAGATCGAATAAAGTAAAATTCGTGACCCAAATCCTGCCATCACTATTCCTGAACACTCGGATACTTCCGGCTGGGATCCGTTCTGTGTTGCAAACCGATCCTCCAGACGGTAACAAGTGAATTGTGCCTTTTCTTTCTGAACTCTTCAACTGTGCCGGGCGCAGTCTATCAGGAGTGGCGCAGGTCCGGTAAGCAATCTCTTTCCCGAAAGGTGACCCGATGAACATTTTGCCACACGCTGTCAACCGATTCAACGGCATCGAGATCAATACCGAAGACCTGCCCTCCGACCTGCATTCCTTCGAACAAGGGCTCTCCTCTTCTCTGGTGAAATGGATCCAGGACGGCCGGTTTCTCGTCTGGCTACACCTTCCAATTGAACGAGCCGCCTTCATTCCTATCTCCACGGCGGCCGGCTTTGAATTCCATCATTCCGAGCCAAACTACGTTTTGCTCGTCCGCAAACTTCAGGATGATGCCTTGGTTCCAGGGTACGCAACCCACTACATCGGAGCGGGGGGCGTTGTGATAAACGAAAACCGGGAGCTGTTGGTCGTCTCAGAAAGGCATCGCGGATCGTCACGTCCATACTATAAACTGCCCGGCGGCGCGCTCCATCCAGGCGAACACCTGGCTACAGCTGTCGTGCGTGAGGTTCTTGAAGAGACCGGGATCGAGACAGAATTCGAGGCCGTGGTCTGCTGGCGGCACTGGCATGGTTACCGCTATGGAAAATCGGACATCTACTTCATTTGCAGGCTCTCGCCGCTGACCCATGCCATTGAACGTGACGACTGGGAGATCGACGAGTGCCTGTGGATGCCAGTCAGCGAGTATTTGCAGCATGAACTGGTTGGCGACTTCAACCGGGCTATCGTCGAGGCGGCGATCAAGACGCCAGGACTGAGGAATGAATGGATGGACGGCTACGACGATCCCACCAGACGAGAGTTTTACTGGCCTGAATACGAGTAGTCTTTTCTCTTCGTAGAAGCGCAGGATCACACGTAAACCTTGTGAGGTCCAGGCAAGGCAGGATTCGGACCACATCCGTCTCGGGGAACAAGAGTATCGGTCCAGTTGAATTCGACTTCCACACCCCATAATCTGCCTTTCTTTTTTCTCCCTTTGACCATTCATAGGGCTGATCCCCGACAATGAATATGGAGTAGAAACCGTGTGCCCGGAACGTGGCAAATGCCATTTGCGCAATCACAGGGGATCAATTGCCAGAGTAATGCAGATTCTGTGTATGGCTGCGATGGCCTCTCTCATGGCAACCGGATGTGACTTCACAACTGGGCAGCTGGAAAAGGCGCTCTGTTCCAACGGCATCGCCGTGAAGAACCCTGCGGACAATGTCGAACTGGTCGATGACTGCGCCTTGCTTCTCAGCTTCAGGGATAGACTTGCAGGCCAGGCTACCCTGAATTGGAGTGCGCAACAATCAATCGAAGACTGGGAGGGCGTCGGTATCGACACGGAATCGACGCCGCTTCGCGTGACCGAGATTCGGCTCGATGGCAGAGGTTTGACGGGCGAGTTGCCGCCTTCGCTGGGCTCCCTAACCGAACTTGAAGGGCTATGGCTTCACGGCAATCGTCTGACAGGCAAGATTCCGGCGGAGCTCGGCAGGCTGGAAAACCTTGAATGGCTATGGCTGTACGACAACCGGCTTACCGGAAATATCCCTTTTGGGCTGAGCGCCCTGATTGAACTGCAAGGTCTTGGCCTTCACGAGAACCACCTGACTGGAATCATACCCAGGGAGCTCGGCGCGCTCTCCAAACTGATCTGGCTTCGCCTGGATGGCAATCGACTGACCGGCACGATTCCAGAGACTCTTGGCGCACTAAACAACCTGCAGGGACTGGGTCTTCACAGGAACCAGCTGACCGGTAGTATCCCTTCAACTCTTGGCGGACTTGCCAGCGTGGAGTGGTTTCGACTCGATGGCAACCATCTGGAGGGTGTAATCCCGGCAGAACTGGGCCTGCTGCAAAATCTGGAGGGTTTGGGCCTACAGAAGAATCATCTTTCCGGTCACATTCCCCCTGAGCTGGGTGATCTCACGCATCTGGATTGGCTACACCTGTTCGACAACGACCTGGCTGGACCCATCCCTGCCGAGCTGGCTGCGCTTACCAATCTGGCATGGCTGAGGCTCGACGGAAACAGCCTTTCTGGCCCCATTCCGACTGAACTGGGAAAGCTGACCAACCTGCGTGAGTTGGATCTCTCCGACAACAGACTGTCTGGTCCGGTTCCTGTCGAACTGAGCGCGCTCTTCAGCCTGGAGTGGCTTAGGCTCAGTGATAATCGACTGGCAGGTGAGATTCCGACTGAGCTTACAGGCCTCAGCAAACTGCGGGAACTGGGCCTCGCAGACAACCGTCTGACCGGCGAAATCCCCTCGGAGTTAAGCAACCTATTCTTCCTGGAAGGACTGGACCTTCAGGGAAACCAGTTAACCGGGCAGATACCAGGTGTCTTGGGTACGCTGGCTGACCTTGAATGGCTGCACCTTCACAACAATCGTCTCTCAGGAGAGATTCCACGGGAACTGGGCGCCCTCGCCAAACTCCAATGGCTTCGTCTCGACGGTAATGAGCTGACTGGGGAGATCCCTTCGTCGCTGGAGAATCTACTGGACCTGAAAGAATTGCGGCTGAACGGCAATGAACTGACAGGCGAAGTTCCCCCCGGGTTGAGCGCGCTCGAGAATCTTCGCCAGTTGGATCTGGCTGCAAACAAGCTGACGGGGGGAATCCCCGCCGCGTTCGGCGCGCTCGAAGACCTTCGCTCGTTACTGCTTGACCGAAACCGGTTGACGCAACAGATTCCCGCCGCTCTGGGCTCAATGTCCAGCCTGAGGGAGCTGGGTCTCAGCAAGAATGAACTGACGGGGACAGTCCCCGATGAATTGGGAGAAATCGCCAACTTGAGAACGCTGCGACTGGCCGGCAACCTTCTTGGAGGATGCCTTCCTCAGACGCTTTATCAAGTTAGCGACAGCGATCTCATCGACACTGGACTGCCTTTCTGCGAATGAGGTAAATGGGCGGAATACGCCTGGCATGCACAACTCACATGAAGGAACTGTCCGCCAACGGCGCCTGAGACAAGACGCGCATCATCAAGGAGCAATTTGATGTCTATTCCAAGCGACTATACCGAACGAGTCTACGCCGGCGTACTGGGTAAGCTGATCGGCGTCTATCTGGGGAGGCCTTTTGAAGGCTGGAGTTATGAAGTGCTGAATGAACAGTTTGGCGAAATCAACTACTACGTCCACGAGCATTTGGATGTGCCGCTTATCGTCACCGACGACGACATTTCCGGCACATTCACCTTTCTGCGCGCCCTACCCGACTATGGCAACAGTCGGGCGATCTCCGCTGCGCAGATCGGGCAGAGCTGGCTGAACTATATTATCGAAGAACGCACGATCCTGTGGTGGGGAGGGATGGGAAACTCTTCCGAGCATACAGCTTATCTGCGTCTGAAAGAAGGCACTCCCGCCCCGGAGAGCGGTTCGATGGCCCTGAACGGCCAGGTCGTGGCTGAGCAGATCGGGGCCCAGATCTTCATTGACGGCTGGGCCATGGTCGCGCCCGGTGACCCTGAGCTGGCTGCCGAACTGGCGCGGCGGGCCGCCAGTGTCTCCCACGATGGCGTCGCCATTCATGGCGCGCAGGTGCTGGCCGCCATGGAAGCCCAGGCCTTTGTTGAAACGGATATCCAGAAACTTATCGATACCGGCCTGACAGTCATTCCCGAAAACTCCCTCATTCGCGCAATGATCGACCGGATTCGGGAGTGGCATGCGCGCCACGGAGATGACTGGCGCGCAACGCGCGAGCAGATCGCCGCCAACTTTGGCTACGACAAGTTCGGTGGCAACTGCCACATGGTGCCCAATCACGCGCTCATCATCCATGCCCTTCTCCACGGCGACGACAGTTTCCAGAAGTCGCTGATGATCGTTAACACCAGCGGTTGGGACACTGACTGCAATTCCGGCAACGTTGGCTGTCTCCTGGGAATCAAGAACGGGCTCGCCGGTCTTGAGGATGGCCCGGACTTTCGCGGGCCAGTGTCTGACCGGTTATATCTGCCAACCGCCGACGGGGGAAGGGCCATCACCGATGCCGTAACCGAGAGTCTGCACGTGGCCAACGTCGGGCGCGCACTGTTTCAGGAGCCCCTGCACACGCCCAAGAATGGCGCCCGTTACCACTTCGAACTGCCAGGCTCTGTTCAAGGCTTCATGGCCGACGAAGGCGTTGACAGCCGCGGCACACTCACCATTGAAAACGTGCCCGCCCACAGCCAGTCGGGCAGCCGCAGTCTGGCTCTCCAATACGAGGGCGTCGCAACGGGACGCCCGGCCCGCGCTGCTACCTCTACCTTTATCCCTTCAAAGGAGACTGCCGACTACTTTGAGCGGCGGGGTTACGCACTGCTTGCTTCCCCGTCCATCTACCCCGGACAGACCGTTTCAGCCGCACTGGAGGCCGACTCCGCCAACGAACATGCCGTGGACGTAAGTCTGTATCTGCGCAGGTTCCGTTCCTTGGACGACGAACTGACCCTCGAGGCCGGACCGGCCCACAGGCTCCAGCCAGGTGAACGTCATACATTCAAGTGGACGTTGGATGGGGCCGGAAACGAGCCAGTCGCCGAAATCGGTGTGGCCGTTCAAAGCGACGAACGTACGAAAGGCACGATCTTCTTGGACTACCTTACTTGGACGGGAGAACCCGACGTAACCTTCTGCCGCCCGGACACGCCTCTCGATCGACGCCTCTGGGACGAGTCCTTCCCTCTGATGTGGAGACGTGCTTGGGTCAACGGCGTGGACGGCTACGACTTCTGGTGGCCGGAGTCATTCCGGCTTGTCCAGAACCGAGGCCGCGGCCTGCTGATGACGGGAACCAGAGAATGGCGTGACTACCAAGTAAAGTCAGAAATCACCCTTCACCTCTGTAGCTCTGCTGGCATCGCGGCTAGAGTGCAGGGGATGCGCCGCTACTACGCCCTGTTGCTTTCCCGAACGGACGAAGGCCGTGGAGTTGCCCGTCTCATACGGGCTCTTGACGGTGACACTGTTCTGGCCGAGGCGGACTTCCCATGGGAATACGGCGATAGCCACGTTTTTGCTCTACAAGCTAAAGACGATCGGCTGCGAGGCTTTATCGACAATCTCGACGATGCTCTCTTTGACGTGACCGACAACATACTTGCAGGAGGGGGGATTGCATTGGTTGTCGAAGAAGGGAGAGTAATGAGCGATGAAGTTGCAGTGCGGCCCGCGTAAGGTCCGTTGACGACCATTGAACTGGCGGATCGTGTGTGCGATAATGGAAGGACCGCTCTTGATTTCCAACAGTCCGGCTGGGCTCGATTTGTATGCATCCAAAGCAACCGCAGTTTTCCTTTGCGCCTCCGCCGGGGCCAAAGGCAAAACCCTTTCTCAAGTGGGCCGGTGGCAAAGGGCAACTTCTTTCACAAATTGGGCAGCACCTCCCTCCTGGTCTGTGGGAGGGAAGCCTCACAAAGTATGCCGAACCCTTTATTGGCGGAGGCGCGGTCTTCTTTCAGATCTCAAACAGTTTTGGCGTAGATGAGTTCTTCATCTCCGACATGAATGAAGACCTGGTTCTCGCCTACCGCACTATCAGGCAACAGGTCGAACTGTTGATTGAGCGGCTTCAGGCGATAGAACGCTTATACCAACCCCTCGATGTTGATGGACGTAGCGAGTTCTTCTACGAAACGCGGAAGATGTTTAATCAGCGAAGGCCCTTAGCTTCGGAAACCGCGCCGGACGAGGATGCCGGGCATGTCGCGCGCCTCATATTTCTGAATCGCACCTGCTTTAACGGCCTCTACCGCGTCAATTCAAATGGCGAATTCAATGTGCCACACGGCAACTACAAGAATCCCAGAATCTGCGACGCGGCGAATCTGCGCTCGGTCTCAAGTTCGCTCCGAAACACGGATATCCGGTTTGGGGACTTCACGGCCTGTAGGGAATTCGTGGACGAAAAAACCTTCGTCTATCTGGATCCGCCTTACCGCCCAATCAGCAAGACTGCCAGCTTCAACTCATTCTACAGAAACCCTTTCGGCGACGAAGAGCAGAAACGACTGGCGCACTTCTACCAGGAGTTGGGAAACGTTGGCGCCAAACTGATGCTAAGCAACTCGGACCCCCATAACGAGAACCCCGAAGATAGCTTTTTTGAAGATCTTTACGCCGGGTTCAGCATCCACAAGGTTTCCGCCAGCCGCAAGATCAACAGTAACGGGGCAAAACGCGGCCCTATCACAGAGCTGCTAATCGCAAACTACTGATTGCCCATGGCGACGGCCAGGACTCCGATCGACCGGATACACGCAGAACGACAGTCTTGCCACTCCGAGAGGCGACTCCGCAGAAATGGTTCTCTGTTGGCCTTGTAGGCCGCCTTATGGCGCGGATGAACGTACCGAAAATCCGGGTTGCAGACGCTTGTCGACGCAATCCAATAGTTCGTTCGTCCCTACTGTGCTCTGGGAGGGGGGAACGATTCTTGCCAGATAGCGATGTGGACGTATTCTTGGATTCTGAGCCTGGTGCGAGAGGGTGTAGCTTTCTGTACTGTGGGACGTTTGTCAGCTGACTATCTGCTGCCCGTCGAGTAGTTCGATGCAATCTTCGGCAGAGAACCCCGCCTACCCTCTGCCGCCGAACTGACAGAGGCAACCTAACGTAAACGCATCTCCTCTGACCGCACAACATCCCCCATCGCCGCTTCGATGTATGGATAGGCAAGCCACACCGATGCCCCGCCGAAAAGGGCCCCCGTAATTGTGCGCAGCCACCAGTTGCTCTCGCGCAGCCCAAACAGCTGCGTTAGGCCGTCAAGTGCTATTGGGATCAGCAGTACAAGATAGTACTTGAAACTGATCGTACGTGCTCGTCCCCGGAGGATGCCGAAGAGCAAGCCGGCCAGCACGACCGATCCGTAGATGGCCACATCCCGTTGACAAACTGCTATCTTGTAACCGGTGGTCTCGTTGCCTCGGAAGGCACGGCGTTCGAAGAGTCCCTGGCTTTCGGCCAGCCCGCTCGTTTCTAGAGATGCCAGGCTGTAAAATGGCTGTTCACCGAAGAGGAAATAGCTGCGCTCGGGCAGTTGGTGACAGGTCGCAGAGTAGACTGAGTAGATCAGAGATGCCGGCGTCGTAAGGCCTGAACGAGCCAGTGCAGGCGCCGCCAACGGCAGCAGCAGATAGAAGGCAACCACAACGTTAAATAGTGCCAGCCAGTGCCGGGCAATCCAGAGTACACCGCCGTCTACTCCACGGGCGATCGCAGTCTGTACTCTACCCTCTGCCTGCTCCTGGCCCCCCGAGTCCACCGACGGGCTCACCCTTGCCGCTCCGACCGCTTCATCATTTCGTTACGAATGGCGCGTCGCAGTTCAACCTGATTTACCGGAAACGCGAAGTGACTGATGACCTGCCCCTCTAGTTCGATTTGAACATGCGGGACGCGCTCTTTCGCTACCGCACGGGCTTCTGACTTGGAGTCCACAAACGCCTCATTCATTTCAAACTCGTATTCGGCCTGCAAGTCCAGCAGTTCATACTTGATCGCGTCGCACAGCTGGCAGTTCTCTTTAGTAAACAGTGTAACCTGCATGTCAACTGCTCACTGGGTCTTGATCTGCTGGACGAGGTCATTCAGCTGCTCTCCGGCCAGGAAGCCAGGCCAGCGAGCACCGATTGTGCCGTCGGCCCGGATGAAAACCGTCGTCGGCATGTTGCGAACTTGGTAGGCACGGCGAATCAAGTCTTCTTCATCCAGGACGACGGTCATGTTCATCCCGAACTCAGTGGCAAACTCTTCGACCGCTGACAGCGCTTCCCCGACGTTAACTTCGAGCACGACAAGATCGGAATCGCTTTCGTGAAGCGCGACCAGGTCAGGCATTTCGGCCCGGCAAGGACCGCACCACGTGGCCCAGAAATTAAGCACTATAGGCTTGCCTTGCAGTGAGGCTAAATCTGCCCCCCGACCGTCGGCGAGGAAAAAGGCGAAGTTTGGCGCAATCTCTCCCACATCCGGGCTTCCCTCCTGGACCAGATTTGCCACCGGGAAGCCGTTCCCTAGTTCGTCAGGGAACTGTTCAAGCGGCGTGAGGTTGAATGCGTCAGAGGCGTTCTCTCCTGGCGCCGCCGTCGCACAGGCAGTCAGAAGAAATGCAACTGCGACCACCATTGCCACAACCAAAGTCTGCTTCATCGGGACCTCTCTCGATCTCAGCTCCGGGCCCCGGAGAGCGCAGCGCCGCTCAGATACCCGATATATGCCGGAATAAGAGGCAGTACGCAGGGGCTGATGAAACTGATAATGCCTGCAATGAAGGCCAGGGGGGCGGCGTTTAGCGCCCCGGCGCTGAAGACCGCATTGACGCCGATTGACGACGATAGCGCCTCCTCCAGCAGGAAAACCCACTGATTCAGGAACGCAAACTGTGTCGTCAACATTGTCAACTGGTCGGCCCAGAGCAGCCAGGCCACGTAGAGAAGAAAAACACCGCTGACGAGACTGACAATATTGGCGTGCCGGTTGAGCCGGCGGAGAATTTCAGTCGCCCGGCTGAAGGCGGCTCCGGTAATCAGGAACGGCAGACCAAGCCCCAGGCTGTATATGGCCAGGAGGAGAGCCCCCTGCACTGCCGTGGCGCTGTCACTTGCCAGGAATAGGATGCTGGCCAGAATCGGGCCGACACAAGGTACCCAGCCGGCACTGAAACTCACTCCCATCAACGCGCTGCTGAGGTATCCCCAGCCTCGCTTTACCTTGTGAAGTTCGGTCACGCGGCGCTCGGTATACATTAGGGCATTGAGAAATCCTAATATGTCCACGAGCGCGGCCACTGCCGGATTTGCGATAAGCCTCCCGTTTGCCCGAACTCGATTGACTATCCAGCCAATAATCCCCAGGGTAGTCAACCCAAAGATTGCCAGCAGGATGGCCCCGAGCCGCTGAATGAGAGGCAGATAGGAGTTCAAGCTCTGACCCAAGAGCCCTGCGGCAGAACCGAGCAGCGTGAATATGGCCCCAAATCCAATGACGAAGGCAAGCGAATGTAAGAAAGTGCTGGTACGCCTGGCCTGCGCCTGCTCTGGGGCCCTGGACAGATTTCCTGTTCCTACGTTTCCAACTCTTGAAATCTCTTGCACCGTATCTTCAACCTGTATACTGCATCATGCTGCCCGCTCTTGTTCCGTGGGCAACGCCTCTTTTTTCCTTCCCCATTCTATGGCACTAAGGTTACGCAGGAAGTAAACAATCTTACCAACTGCTGACTCGTACTTGCGGCCCCTCACCCACCCTGTTCTCGGTCTTGAAGCCTCTCCTCCAGTGAACGCAACGCCTTCTCCATCGTCCGCTGGCGAACCAGCATAAACACAAGGTAGCCTCCCACAAAGAGCCACAGCAGGATCAACACCGATGCCAGATAGATCATTCGTTAACACGCTCCCGTACTGCATTGAGGCGGTCCTCAAACGCCAACTGCCGGACTCTATGGAACAGTAAAGCCAAGAAGAGTAATGCGAAACCGATCATGGCTAAAGTAAGCGTCTGTCCCATCGTAGGGCCGATGGCAAACCCCCCCTGTGCTTCCTCGTTGCCGCCGTCGAAGACGATTGGATGGATCGATCGGAATAGGCGCGCACTATAGTAAGTAAGGGGAACGCTCAAAAAAGCGAACATAGCGTAGACGCCGGCGAAGCGGGCTCGTGTCTCGGGGTCCTCGAATCCGTTTCGGAATAGCATGTAAGCGATGTAAATCAGAACGGTGATCGTTGAGGTCGTAAGGCGGGGATCCCAAATCCAAAACGTATTCCAGGCAGGTTTGGCCCAGATTGCACCTGAAAGAAGCACAAGGATCCCAAAAACCGTGCCAATTTCAACACTCGCCGCCGCCCAGCGGTCCCACACCATGCGCCGGCTTACCAGATAACCGATGCTGCCAACCACCGACCCAAGAAAGCCCAGAAGCGCGGCGATATTGCTCCCAATGTGAAAATAGAAGATACGCTGGGCCACCTGCTCAACGCCGGCAAGATTAACCGCGTCACCGGCATAGAGTAGCCCTGCCCACATTACAGCGACCATCGCTAGACCTGCTATGGCGTCGAATACCAAGAGGGGCATGAACCAGCGGTCGGTGGTTGTTGGTCTTAAGAGCGCGCTCATTGAATGGTTCCGTCAGAATGTGTCACATCTGTTCCCAGATTACATCGACCAAGAAAAATGCGATAGCGAAAACAAGGGCATCATAGAGGCCGATGATCCCAACCCACGGCCACGCTTCGGCGCTCGTCCGCCCATCTAGTATGACAGACGTCAGCCCGACTCCCGAAATGAAGAGGGGGGCGAGAACCGGCAGCAACAGAACGGGCAGAAGGGTCTCTCTGGCTCTGTTACGTGATGTCAGCGCGGCGAAAAGAGTTCCGACGCCCACATATCCGACAGTACCCAGTAGCAATCCCAGCAGAATGAACGGCTTTAGCAGATTGACGTCAAACAGGATAAGCAGGGTGGGCACAAGGAGGGCCTCAACAGTCAGGAAGTAAATCAGGTTCGCGGCAGCCTTGCCCAGATATATCGCCGACCGTTCCATCGGGGCCAACAGCAGTCCGGCCAAAGTGCCTCTTTCCACTTCAGAACCAAATGAACGGTGCAGTCCCAACACCCCCGCAAACAGGACGATCACCCACAGGATGCCCGGTACCACCAGCTCGGGCCGGGGGACCCGCAAGTCGAACGCCAACCCGAATACGACAGCGGCCAATAGGGCAAAGGCTGCCACCGTTCCCACGACCTCCTTCGACCGCATCTCAGCACGGATATCTTTTCCCGCCACAGCCCATACGCGACGCAGGTATGCTCCAAATCCCCCCTCTCTGCTGCGAACACGCTCTGCCCCTGAAAGCTCCGCCATCATTACGCAAGAGCCCCCATGGAAGCCCGCCATTGAAAGCCCGAAAAGGAAAGTCTGTCTATCCTCATCAATGTTCTATACGATCCGGAAACTCGATCTGATGCAGATGCCCGGACCGCAGTTCAAAGACCCGGTCGCTCCAGTTCTTTGCATGTTCCAGGTTGTGCGTTGTAGCAAATACCGCACGGCCTCTCGAACGCAACTGCGCCAAGAGCTCGCTCAGCAGCTGAACGCCTTGACGATCGAGGCCGGCATCCGGCTCGTCAAGTATGACGACGGGGGGATCGTGCAGGAGCGCTCTGGCAATTGCCAGCCGCTGTGACATTCCACGGCTATAGGTTCGCACTGCATCATCCCGCCAGTGCCAGAGATCCATAGTCCGCAGCAGCTTCTCTATACGCTTCTGAGGCTCCGCCAGATCGTAAAGCCGTGCGTAGAAATCTAGATTTTCAAGGCCAGTGAGCCGGTCGTACAGAAGAGGGGCGTGAGCGACAACGCCGATGTAGCGGCGGATCTCAACTGCGGCCGAGGAAAGGGGAACCGGTCCCAGCCACACCTCTCCCTTGTCCGGCCTTACTAGTGCTGAAATGATCCGCAGAAGGGTCGTTTTTCCCGACCCGTTAGCGCCCAGCAGTGACAGCACTTCCCCTTCCGCAACCGTGAAGGAGACGTCACGCAGTACCCGTTTGTGTCCGAAGCGCTTCTCTACGTGCTCGCAACGGATGAGCGGCGCGGTGCGTTCGGTCATTCCGTCGCTCGCAGCTTACTTTCTGCCAGTGCAATGTCGATCAGCTCTCTCTTCAACTCAGCCCTCTTCTTCCTCCAGTCACCCTCTTCCAGCTCCCCCAGAGCATACAGATCGTCCAACCGCGCAATACTGTCTATCAGTTCTTCGCCACGGGCTGCAAGCTGCTCTGCTGTCAGCGGGCTTCTGGTTCTTTCACGGTGGACGAATAGCAGAAGAGAGGCGAGCAGCACGACTGTGACAGCTCCGCCGAACGCCAGGGGAATGCGGAAATCAAGTGGCGGTGCGGAAACTGGCAACTCTCGGCCTGGCTGCGTGTTTCTGGCAGGCCTGGGGTCGCTCCCGCCGGCGGCGATAAGGCCGCGCAGCGAGAGGACAACGGGCTGGTCACCTGAAAACGGTGCGCTCCAGAGGTGGAAGAGGACGCCCTGAACAGTTTCCTCCCCTGCGAACTCTAGTGACTCCCCTTCAACCGTGAAGTCGACTTCCAACCCCGGCAGGTCGGCCACAAGGAGGTTCAACAGTTCGGTTTCGTAAGGGACGGGAAAACTTGACCGCGCGGACTCTCCAGCATATGGCAGACGAAATCGGATAAAGATCTGGCGCGAGCCTGGCCCGGGAAGGACAGGACGCGTATCGTAGAGAGTCTGCTGGTCCATTCGATAGGCCTCGCCCACCATCCCGTCCTGGATTTCTACTTCCAGCGCGCCTTCCGGCAATGGGACAGCCAGGGTCACCGGCACGTCAAACAGCTCACTATCAATGCCCGTGAAAGTGCGGCCGCTGCGGTTCCCAAAGGTGTACAGCTGTCCGATGAGCAGGTTTCCCGGTTCATGTTCGATAATCCAGTTGGCTCGCGTAACATGCAGGCCGTCCGGGTCGGTAGTCGTTTCAAAAACGGGTAAGGTTGTACTGATACGATCCGGGCCGGTCCGGCCTTCAGTGAAATCGGGACCGCTGAACGCCAGGATCGGGGAAGTGTACCGGACATTTCGGTGCTCGGTCTCAACCAGAAAATAGAAGCCTTCGTCCACAGGCAGATTCTCGAATTCAAAACTGCCGTCGGCTCCGATGGGTGAGATTCTCGTCGTCACCAAGTTGGTCTGCTGGTAAACATTTAGTGTGACCTCCGTCTGATGCAGCGCGGGCCCATCCTGCGTACCCTGGAAAAGCTGGCCTGTGATTCTACCAGGACCGGTGACATCGAATGGCGCCCATTTCGGTTGATAGCTAAAGCTGCGAATGTATTCGAGGACCCCCTGCTTCGCAGCAGCTGACCAGTCAGAACCGAGTTCCGGATGGGACTCTCGCCAGCGCCCTTCCAGCTCTGCCTGACTGAGAAAGATCATCGGGTCCTGCGCGGCAAAATCGGGCACCCCTGGCCCAGACTCCGGACCGTCTCCGCGGCCGCCTTCGCCGTGGCATGCAAGGCACGACTGGGCATACATCTCCCCTCCTTCCGCGACCTCCTTCTCGTCCGTATGCAGGTTCCACGCATAGTAGACTACCTGCCAGATCTGCTCGTCGCTCATACTGTTGCGCCACGGAGGCATCAGGTTCTCTATTCGGCCGAACTTGGTAACGAAGAACAGTTCGGCCGGCGAACGCTCCCAGACCTCAGCAGGGTCCGAAAAGACAGTCGGGTCGGCAGCAGCACCGGCCGGTCCGTCGCCGTCGCCGCTTGCCCCATGGCAGGGAGCACAGTTCTGTGTGTAGGATTCCTTGGCCAACCCGGCAACAGGAGGACGTTGTGGAACAGGAACCTGCTGCGGATCGTAAGACGGAGGGGATTCTTGCGCGTTAAGGCTGTCCGTCATCAGCGTCACGAAGAATGCTACGATAGAGGCCATCAGTAGAAGTGCACAGGCAGACCTTTTGCAGTACAATCGTTGTCTTTCCGACTACGGGCTGATCCTGTACACCATTGAATCAAAGAGGAAGAGAGAAGCCAACGGCCTGCAGTCGGGTGACACTACCTGCCCAAGCTGGTACGGCGCGAATCAATTGGCAGCCTGAAGCAGTATATCTTCAGGAGACTCCTCATACCGGCTAGGACACTTGAGTAGCAGTACATCGGCCTCTATGACCCCCCCCTGCAGAAGCTCTCCCTCCACGATGACCGATGCGGCCCGATGGAAATTATCCGGCCGCGGTTCGTAGTGGACAATTGAGAGCTGACGGCCGGGGTTTTCTTCGTCCTCTATCTTGAAGCGAAGGGTCACCTCTTCTGCGTTCCAGTCCTCACTGCCTTCGACGACTACGCCGTTTACCCTCAGGCGCTGCGATACCAGAGAGTCGCCCTTCTGATGTACCTCGTCAACGGTTAACCAGTACGCTTTGGCCGTGGTCAGCCCATAGACCATCAGCGAAATGATAACCCCAACCAACAGAAGTCCGGCCACCAGGAACTGGGGCTTGATGCCGGTTCGCTTGCGGGCCAACCTCGCCGGGATGGGACCATCCCAAAGCTCTTCTTCGTTGAGTTCGTCCTGTATTGGAGACTCTTCAGTCATCTGGTTTCCACCTGAATCGCTGTCTATCTACTCTCAAACCAAGTGCAAGGGTACAAAACCTTTGCCCCGTATGGCCAGGGCAAAGCCGCCAAAGCTTGGGCCCTTCACGCAGGGACACCGGACTCCGACTATGCAGTGTCCCCGCTCTCCAGGTCCCAATCGACCTCCTCAGCAAGGATCTCCTCGGCTGATGCGGCTAAAGGAGCAGGCACCAGTACGTCGCGCTCCGCCAGCCCGCCGTAGATGAACCCGTAGATCCGGCCCATGGCTTCACCCTGGACGATCGCTGGAATGCCTGCGCTCTGCAGGCGTCCTCTTACAATCTGCGCCTCCATCGGGTTGGCGGCCTGCCAAACCACGACCGGCTCCTGAGACACCGACCCGCCCGTAGTTGCGGAACTGCTCTCAGCGTCCGTTTCAACTGTACGGGGGCGACTCTTCTGCCTTCCCCAGAGTCTCTGCAAGCCATTTGCCAATGTCGTCATTGCACTCTCCAGTAGGTCATGTGAAGGAGAACGCGGCCGTCCTGCCCACAAAGGGATTGGTCTCTCGTTCTGCGCCGATAGTCGTCGCCTCACCGTGGCCAGGGTAAACAACATAGTTGTCGGGAAGCGAAAGCAACTGGTTCTGAATGCTGTGAAGGAGTGTCGGGCCGTCCGCCAGCGGCAGGTCGAAACGTCCTATACTGCCGCGAAAGAGCGTATCTCCGGCGAAGACCTGCTCGTTCTCGTGGTCAACGAAAACGACGTGCCCGGGCGAATGACCGGGCGTGAAGCGGATTTCCAGCGCCTCCGAGCCGAATTCAATTTCTTGACCTTGCCGCAAGAACTGGTCTGGTTCGTCGATTGGGTCGACGCTGGCCCCAAGCCACTCTCGAACCCGCTCAGGAGCCGCCCGCAAAATGGGAAGATCTTCGCGATGCAGATGAAAAGTGGCTCCCGTTGCAGCTCGCACTGCGTTCACCGCCAAAACGTGGTCGAAGTGGGAGTGCGTGTTGATAATCTTCTCGATCGTCAAACCCATTTCATCGACTTCGTTTAGGATGGCCCGGGCGCTGTCCCCTGGATCGATGATTACGCCGCACTGCGTATCCTCACACCCCAGAATGTAGCAGTTTTCTTGCAGCAGTCCAACTGTGAGACCTGCAATCAACATGCTCGCCGCTCTCCTTCTTTCATGCTTCTGAAGTTGCTACTCCGCTCTCAACTGCCCCTCTGCAACTTGCCCGTCCTCACTGCAAATCCAGCGCTGGCTCCAGTCGGATATTTCAGCGATTACAGGGGCCAGTTCGCGTCCCTTGTCCGTCAAACTGTACTCTACGTGCGGTGGGACTGAACTGACCTGCTCGCGTGTGACCAGGCCTTCGTCCTCTAACATCTTTAGTCTGCTGCTGAGCGTGCTCGGATTCACGCCTCCCAACTCTTCCTGCAGTTCACAAAAACGTTTGCTGCTCGCATTGAGAAGGCGGTGCACGATCTGGAGCGACCACTTCCTACCTATAATTTGCGCGGCTGCTTCTACTGGGCAGGGCAACTCATCCGGAAGAATGACTGGATGGGCTGGCATCCGCATCGGGCAAAGTCCTTTCCTACCCCATCGCCCCGGCCCTGATAGACAAGGCCTGAGCGCATTGCAGAGCCGGGCACTGCCTTTCTTGAGCGGCCCGGGCCCGGTGTGACCCCAGATTCGGGACACAGTTTTCAACGGGCACTATCGTACTATGCGCATAGCGCCTTGTCAAAGGAAAGCAGATCGGCGTTCAGGGCGAACGCATCTGAAATCCTGACACCATCCTCGCCCGCCTATGGCATCCGCAATCGGCCCAACTGTGGAAGGCCCACATCCATCCAGGCAGCCTTCCCTGGCGGTTTCTCCAAAAGATTGCACTCGCAACTGACTCGCAAAACTCACTCCCTAACGGGAATCCGGCCCAAGCGCTTTCGAGTGTCCCCAACTTCCAGCCAGAGCACGGGATCCAAACCATCGAAGGTGATTTCGAAAGTGCTTCGGACCAGTTCGCCGGCGCGCCACAGGCTGGTTGGGTAGCTACCCCCTGCCAAGGGTTCCTCAACCGACTGATCGCCTAGGAGAAGCCGCATTGACATATCTTCCGGCCAGGATAGGGGCAGAGGTGAAGGCGCCTGCCAGTAGAGCGTGACCTGGAGCATGTCACCAGCACCTAGAGGCGTCGCAGGCGCATGGGCAAAAGACTTGCGATGGAAGTCGAATCCAATGGCTTTCAACTGTGCAAAGTCGAGTCTCTTGCGATGTGGGATAGGAACGACAGAATTTGGCAACGGTTGCTCTTTACGGATAAGTGTCGGTTGCGCGAGCTCGACGGCGTCCCCATTGCTGGCGGAAAGCCGCGACCCGGTCTCGGCATCATAGACTGCGACAATCAACCGGTAGTCGCCTGGAGGCGTTCCAAACGGGAGGGAAAGGCCATGATTGTCAACGACGACTTGGTCCCTTTGCCAAGCGCTAGTTGGGAGTGACTCGCCTGCCGGTTCGCCGTCCCGCTGTACTACCACCTGTCCGCGGCCATCCAGCAGCTGCACCGTTACCTTAAGCCGCCGGTCTGGCGTCCTGAGGGCTCGCCAGCGCAGCCCCACCATGAGGGTATCACCCCCCGCCAGCGGGCCATCTGACAGGCAAAACTCGAACAGCTCAGCAACGTCGTCGAAAGCGTGAGGCTCTGCCAGGGCCGAACAATTTAGGTCAAGTGGCATGGAGTAGGTCGCAAAGCGCACATTTCCTTGCCAGCTTTCCCATCCTTTGAAGGCATGACTTCCCAACCAGTTCTCGACGATTCTCTCCGGATCGGACTGATCCGTTGCCCAAAAGACGGCGAAGATCTGCCGACGGCCCGCTGTTTCCCTTTCCAGAGTCTCCTCCGTAAGGGCTCGGTCCGGGGGTCTCTGTGCAGGCAGCGGGAGCAAGTCAACTGCGACATCGTAGAAGCGCCAAACATCCCCCTGACCGGGCGCGTTGAGAACCACAAGGTCCTGTTTCG
Source organism: Caldilineaceae bacterium (assembly GCA_026708085.1). Taxonomy (GTDB): domain Bacteria; phylum Chloroflexota; class Anaerolineae; order Caldilineales; family Caldilineaceae; genus Bin5. Next base: position 41,322 of record JAPOVP010000162.1, on the reverse strand, counting down.
CGTCTCCCATTGCAGCCACCGTTCGGGCAATGCCGGCGTAATTGTCCCGCGCCGCCGGGTCCGCGTAGTAGGGAGGTAGCGCGATCGCGGCGAGGACGACTGCCAGAACGCCGACGAAGCCTGCAGCCGCAGTCGAGAGTGGCAGTCCAATACCTGTTTCAACTCCCCGCCCTTCCCGGCTTTCCGCAACAGAAAACCTGCCCAAAGTGCTTAGCGACAGTGATTGAGTACGGAAACACCCGGGAAAGGCAGCTACGGCAAGGCACCAGGCCGGGGACAATATCAGCAGGAATTTCAGAAAAGAAGGGTTGACTAAACCAAAACCGAACATTGCCCCAAAAGGCAGCAGAAGCCAGAGAAGCAGGGCCGCGCCGCAATTACCGCGCCGCAACCGCCACAGCCCGCAAATGGGCAAGATCATGACCAGCAGAAGCCATCCCCAACCCAGTTCTGGTCCTGTGCGGATCGTGCCGGCGACAAGGGTCTGCAACGTCAGACGCAGCCCTTCGAGTGAACCGATGAAACCCTGTTGAGAGGGCCAACTGAGGAGCCGCTCAATGCCGGTTGGTAGCCAGGGCGAGTAGGCCAGCAGCCCGAGGAGGTTCAGAATCAGAAACAAGACGAAGGGCTTCCTTCGATCTGAAACTCCTCCTACGATCTCGGAAATGTCGCCAAATGCCCGGCCATCTACAGAAAGCTGCCGCCCACTGCCCATCAACCACCAGATGGCGGTCCCGATAGCCGCGGCTACCAGTACGGCAAAGAAGTAATGTGTCCACAGTCCGGCCGCGGCTGCCAGAACATAAAGTGCAGCAAATCTGGCCACAGCCGGGCTCAAACCCTGCGCCGCCACACGTCTTCCCATAGCGAGGACCGCCCACATCAACGCCGTACCTTCCAGGGCCAGCAGCGTGTACATGCGCGCTTCCTGGCTGTAGAAGACTTGAAAGGGATTCACGGCGGCCAAAAAAGAGGCGAAGAGCGCAATTTCGTTACGGTTGTCTATGGCGCCTGCGGCCATCTCCCGCCCGATAAGGTAGACCACTGCCACGGTGAGGATGCCGGACAGTGCGGAAAAGCTGCGTATCCCCCAAGCCGAGAAACCAAACGGACCTGCCCAGAGCTTCAGCAGGTAGTAGTAGCCAGGCGGATGAATATCGGCCGCGGCGTCTCTGGCAATTTGATCGAGGCCGCGCTGCGCCACGGCCCAGGAGTTGCCTTCGTCGTGCCAGAGCGAGGAGCAGGTGAGGCAATAGAAGCGCAGGAAGACGGCAAGCGCCAGAATGAAGACGAAGATGGCGCAGCGCAAGTGACATGGGCGCGCCGTCATCTTCAACATAGTTCAGTCTTGACCGCCCACGCCGGCAATGAATGCCCTGACCGATTCATAGACCGGCTCCGGGGTGAAGTCCGGCGCCAGGAGACGAAAGTACGCCTCCGGTTGTCGATTCTGCTCCCAGAGGTCGGTGGCGCGCTTCAGATACCAGACGTTGGCGACGCCCAGCCAGGGCCAGTCATCAATGATGCGTTCATAGGCCAGGGGCAGGTTTCTCGACTGTTCTTCGAGGCTGACTCTTCCATATCGCGGTTCGACGTCTGCCGGGGCCGCGTTCCAGTTCATCTCGCTTATCCAGATTGGCTTGTGCCCGTCCCCGTTGGCGACCATCAGATCGCGAACATACTGAGGTCGGCCAAAATTCATTACCCGTGGGTGCATGCGCCGGTCGGTCGGCCCTGACCAGAGTCCATAGCCCTGTGTCGCCATAACATCGAAGTAGGGCGCCGCGCCGGCATCGTACATTCTCTGCAGGAAGAGCAGGTCGGAAAAGCTGCGCCCGGGTACTGTGGTCCCGTCCATGTCGACGGTCGCCGCCAGGGCGCCGGCAATGATTACGGCATCGGGATCGACCGTACGGATCGCATCGGCGCCCGCCTTGAGCAGTTCGACGTAAGCTTCCGGATCAATGGGGAAGTTGCCCCATTCCGGGTAGATATTTGGCTCGTTCCACAGCTGGTAGAACTGAACGCGGCCTCGGTAGCGGTCGGCTACGGCGCCCGCGAAATCGGCGAAGTCCTGGTAGCTGTCGGGTGGCGCATACGAACCGGCATCGTTGCCTTCCGCACGGCTCCAGGCCGGGGGATTGGAGATCCTGACGATCAGGTGTATGTCGTACTGATTGGCGAGAGCGACGATGTGATCGTACTTTTCCCAGGCGGAGCGCGCCGGCTCATGACGGCGGTCTTCAAAGTCGCCTTTGCCGTGTACCTCAATGTCCTCCCACGGAAACTCCTGGCGCAACCACTTGAAACCGGCCTGCGCAGCCAGTTGTACGGCTCGCTCGCGTTTGGACGTTTCGACCTCCTGCTCAAGAAACACATTCACACCGAATGGAGAGACGTCGGCATGTTCCATAGCACTTGGCGGGGCAAGCTGCAGCCGCGGGCGTAACATCCCTCCTGCCAAATCGGTCATCCCTTTGACCTGAGGCAGAAAGTCCGCTTCACCCGTCTGAGAACCCATCCACCGGCGGCCAGGGCTCAGCGACAATAGCAAAAGGGCCAGTCCGCCGCACAGCAGCAGGCCGGCCCAGAGAATCAGAGTTTCACGTACAGCGCGTTTCACAGTGCTCGAGGTGCTATTCAGGTGGCTAAGAGTGTCATCAACGTCCGTCCAGGGCTGTGCCGTCCGCGGTACGCTACATGCAGAGCTAAGCGCACTGAATCCCTTCTATGTCAACCGTCCGGGTACCTTGGCCCTAGGACTGTGTGAGTTCGATTTCTCTTTCAAACCCAGTCGCTCCCGCCGTCCCCCTTTTCTGATCCACCACAAATGCCAGGCAACGGTAGCTTACAATCTGGAAGGCAGCGGTTCTTTCCGGCTCCCCCAGCAGTAAGTTGAAGCCTACTCGCAGGAAGTATCTGGCAACCATGGAAATTCAGCGCAAAAGGCAAGATGCCTTTCGACCGGAGCCCTAGTTTTTCCTGAATGTTATGTCATTACAGGTCAGACCTCCGCTGAGGGTTTTGGTCCATTTCTCGGAAATCGGTGACAGGGGTCCTGTCGCCGAACCTGACAGCCCGCGGTCCCTCGGCACTCCCGCAGGGCAATTGACAACATAGATCTCTACAGTGGTCCCTGAACCGGTCCCCTGTCCGAAGGGTGTGAAGCCCCACTTTCCCGCCTCGTCTCCACAACCGGTACACTTGGTGTTTCTGGGCCCGTGGAACGCGATGTGCACGCACACTTCGTTTACCGGGTTGTTATTGACGTCGCGTACGTAACCACTAAAGAAACTGATTGCTGAATGGGCGTTACAGTTACCTTGACTCACCAAAGAATACGGAAAACGCGGCGCAGGAGGCTGCGTCGGCACAGGAACGGGTGTCGGCGGGATCGGCGTGGCAGTCGGGGGTGGCGGAGCCGGGATGACCAGGGCCACTTGCACAGTCTCAGCGTTCGTGGCCGTAACCAGCTGGCCGAAGACCCATCCTGTCTGCCCTCCAAAGTCAATCTGCCACCAGTCCCCGAGTCCCGGATTCTTTCCAGTAATCTGAAACCGCTGACCAGGTGAAGCCGTGCCGATCACGTTGTAGTTGGTGCCGGGACCTCCCCGCACGTTCATCAGCACGTTGCCAATCGTGACCATTGGGGCCTCGGGTGTCACAGTCGCCTCAGGCGGTACAGGCGTAGCCGCAGTTTGAGACGGTGTCTGCGAACTGACCTGTCCTCCGCCCGCCGCGGGAGCCGGGCCGACCGGCGTGGAGGTAAATGTCGGTACCGGCGTGTTAGTCGGAAGGGCAGGCTCCACAGACGCGCCTCGCGAGCCGCACGCGGCGATAAGCAGGACTGCAATCAAGAAGGTCGACAGGCGTAGCCAGCGCATTGAACGGATCCCCCTGTTCATATCGATAGGAAAAAAGGCACAAGGATATAACGGAGGAAAAAGGGCCAATAAATTGTATCATACGCTGTCTGGCCATAAGCAAGCGGTCAATTTCCCTTTCCTAATATTGGACCTTCCCACTTGGTCGTCCCTGGGGCCGCCTAAGCTGTTGAGAATCCGTCTGATCGGCGCTGCCGCCAAAGTTGGACGCCTCAATAGTAATCACCTGACAGCGGAACGCATCACTGATGCGAGTGCGCAGCCAGGGTTCCAATCTATCCTTCGCAAGGCTGGTTGTTAAGACAGTGGGCAGCAGAGCAGTGTAACGGTAATTGAGGAGCTGAAACAGCTTCTCTTTGGCCCACGGAGTTGCGCTCTCGGTTCCAAGGTCATCCAGAACGAGCATCGGAGTACGCTTCAGTTCGTCAAAACGACGATCGTAAGGTACTGGCGACTGGGGATTGAAGGCCGCCCGCAGGTAATCGAGAAGGTCTGGGACAACTACGAACATAATGTCATCTACCCCGTCGGCACGCAAAGCATTCGAAATCGCCGCAGCCAAATGGGTTTTGCCAACGCCACTGGAACCCAATAGCACGAACCAGCCACTACGGCTAGCGGCAAACGCCTCCGCCGCTTCCTTGGCTCTTCGCAGACTGGAGCTAGCCTGTGCATTACTGTTGCGCTGCTGAACTTCAAACTTCTCGAACGTTTGATTTGCGTGAAAGGAAAGTGTACTCAGGTCGCCTTGACCCGGGTTCGCGCCGACTCGATAGTCCGTCGCAAGTATCGGAATGTTTATTACGAGATCTTGGTCTTGAAGCCTGCTGCGAAGGCGCTGGTCCAGGTCTCCGAGTCGCTGATTTGTCGTCAAGACAGTTGGCAACTGTCTGTTGTACCGGTCATTGAGAATCTGAAACATCTTCTCCTGCGCCCAAGGACTTTCGACCTGGACTCCAAGATCGTCAAGGATAAGAACGGCCGTGTTTCGAACTTCGTCAAAGAGGTCATCATAGCTTGCTTCGCTGCTGGGGCCGAAAGTAGATCGCAGGTGGTCCAACAGATCGGGTACGACGACGAAGGTAGCTGACTGATCATTCTCAACGCGGTGGTTGGCGATGGCCGCGGCGAGGTGGGTCTTCCCGCATCCATAAGTGCCGGTGAACAGTAGCCAACGGTCGGGCTTCAGCGCAAATTCGTGTGCCGCGTCATACGCCCTTACAAGGCTGTCACGTTTATGGACCGGGAGATAGGTAAGATTCGTATTGAAATTTTCGAATGTGAATCGAGCCAGCGCGTCCAGATTGTGAACATCCTTGAAGCGGCGGCGCCGTCGCGTTCGGCGATCGTCCATCTTGCAGCGGCAAGGCACCGGCTTCCCGTATTCGGGATGGCCCAGTGGCAGGTCGTATATGAGAAAGCCCGCACCGCCGCATTCCGGACATGGACTGACCTGGTTACTGCCCAGACGTTCCGAACGCGAGGGCAGATTCGGCGGTGCCGGACGGTCCCGTCCTGGCCTGGCGCCAGTCCCAGGAAGGAACTGCTGATTCCCGGATTCCCGGCCCTGCGGGCCCGAACCGCCGTTCATCCCCTCCGTCAAACCCCGCAACAGGTCGTTCAACTCATCCATAGCCTTCGTCTTTGCCCTCCGTCTCCCATCTTCTCAATATCCCCCTGATGTAATTCAGATGGCGTTTGTTGTTGAGCAGAGAGATCTCCATGGCTTCGATGATCCAGTCAGGAGGGTAGCTTTTTTCCATGTCCCTGAGTTGATCGGCGATCATTGCTGTCATCAGTCCGAAGTTCTGCTCGTAGAGTACGAAGACATTTGGTCGCTCCACGTGGAGCCTGGCTTCCTCCGGCACAATCCCTCGCAACTCAGCCAACCGGCCTTGGCGGATCGCGGCTACCGACTGCCGACCTTTTGCCGTATTCAAAAAGTACCAGTCCTCGACCGCAGGATGACCGTCAGCCGAAGCAGCCCCCTCTCTCCTCTTCCGGCCTCGGCCGCCGCTGTTCTTGCCCTCGCCGGGCGGACCGGTGTCGACCTCCATACGGATCAGTGTATTGCGTGCGACCGCGCGCTCAAGCGCGTCTTCGAGAACATCCAGAGGACCGCGCAACTCGCTTTCCAGGCTCAGGCCGTTCAACAGCGTCTCATCGCCGCGTAGGTCGTCTCCTCGTACAAACCTCAGCGGCCCTTCCTGCTCATTCAGCAACCAGAAGAAGTAGACGGTCAGCTTCAGCTCCGCGAGGTCGTCTATCTGCGGGAGGAGGTCGACGAAAAACAGGTCTGGCACCACAACGGCCAGCATATCTTGGTCAGGGAAACCCACAAAGCCGTGCAGCTGTTGGGCCACTTCACCTCCGCCTATCCGTCTACTACCGTTCGCCTTTCTCACCGCCCGCTGGTCTGCATGGGAGCAACCATCAGGACACTCAGGGCCTGGCGTTTCATTGCCAGGGAAACGCTCAATCTATCCAAACGTATCCAGGATGCCGCCCACTTGTGTTCAGCAGAAGGCTCGGTACTGCAATCGCCTCGCCGAAGACACCTGTCAATAGTCCAGGTCCTCCCGTCTCAGCTCCAGATCGCGGAACTGGGTGAGTTCCTTACGAAAATAGAGACTGACCGTCCCCGTCGTACCGTGCCGGTGCTTGGCCACCATCAGGTCTGCAATATTTTGCCGTTCCGTTTCTTCATCGTAGTAATCTTCGCGATAAACGAAAACGACGACATCGGCATCCTGTTCGATCGAGTTGTGGACAATGAAACTGTTGGCTGTGAAATTATGGTAAACAGGTACCGTCAGGTCGTAGACGTCATCGAAGCCATCGGCCTCAATGGAAACAACCCTGTCCCAACATACACCAGTCGCTGTAGTCTCGACATGCGCGGCCGCGGTTGGAAATGGAAGACCTGTGGCGTCGGCCTCAGGATTCGATTGACGATCCCAGAGCCCCCCTGGCACGTCTGCAACGCGCATGTACGCAGTCTGAGCGGCGGCGGACCCGAATTTTTGGTCTTTGAAGGCCCCGACAGCCTGTTCAAGTTCGAGGGCGACCGCATGCAGCGCCGCCTCATCTGTCGTGGCGATGCACTCCCCTATGCGCAGTGCGTCCAGGCGTTTCCAGCCCTCTTCGGAAAGAAACTTGTGATTGGCGGTTGCTCGTATGGAGTTGCCCAGTTCTGTTGTGATGCGGTGAACCGGCTTCGTACCAGTGCGGAAAGCGTTGCTCACTGCGGCGGGTACTAGACCGGGCCGCGCACGGTCCAGGGCGGCGATCTGGAAGCCTCGGCGATGCACCAGGTCCCGTATCGGGCACGACATGCCTATTTCAGGCAGGTAGACTACGGTATCGCCACTAAGACAGCCGCTTTCACGCAGATCGGAGAGTACCGGCTTGTTGTTCGCCCGTGTTTCGACGGCCCGGCTCAACTGACTTAGTGCGATAACCGGTACGTTGAGCTCTCTGGCCAGCCCTTTGAGCGAACGACTGATAAAACTGATCTCCTGCTGACGATTCTCGCCTCTCATGCCACTTCCTCCTCCGGACATGAGTTGCATGTAGTCGACAACAATAAGGTCGATGCCGCGTTCGGCATAGAGTCGCCGCGACTTCGTACGAATCTCCATCACCGTGGCGCCGGGCGTGTCATCGATAAAAATGTTGGTACCGGCGAGTGTATTGGCGGCCTCGACCAGGATCGGCCATTCCTCCTCATCGATCTGACCCATGCGCAGGCGATGGCTGTCGATCGCGGTCTCGATAGAGAGAAGACGTTGTACAACCTGCTCGCTGCTCATCTCCAGGCTGAAAACCGCAACGCGTGCGTTGTAGCGGCGGGCGGCATTCTGTGCAATTGACAGCCCAAGGCTTGACTTGCCCATCCCCGGCCGGCCGGCCACAATTATTAAATCGCTCTTCTGGAAACCCCCCAGCATCTTATCAAGAAGAACGAAGCCGGTAGGCACACCCATCAGCCGGTTCTGATTGCGGGCCAGGAAATCAATCTGGTCGACGACTTCATCCAGCACGCGCGCAACCGGCGTCAGGTCTCGGTGGATGCGGCTTTCACTGACACCGAGAATTATCGCCTCGGCCCTGTCGACAACTTCGTTGACATCGTTGCTTTCGTCATAGGCGAGTTCAGCGATCTGGTTGGCCGCGCCGATCAGGCGCCGCAGCGTGGCCGTGCGCTCAACGATGCGCGCATAGTAGTCCACATATATCGCCGTCGGCGTACTGTTGATCAGTTGCGTGATATAGGCGGGGCCACCGATCTCCTCCAGCTGTTCGTTCCTCTCCAGTTCGTCGACAAGGGTGACGAAATCAGCCGGTTCACGCCTTTCATGAAGAGCCAGCAAGGCCCTGAATATCCACTGGTGCGGCTCGCGATAGAAGTCTACGTCGCGAAGCGTAGTGGAGACATTTACTATCGCATCCGGATCGATCAGTAGTGAACCGAGCACTGCCTGTTCGGCTTCAACATTGGCCGGAGTCGTCTTGACCGTTGCTTCGATAGTTTCGCTCATCTTTGTATCGTAAAGAAGGGCTCGTGGTCCTGGCCGGGCAAGACCAAAATGCTTTTTCGCCTAGACCTTTTGCCAGGTGCAAAGAATGCAGTGAAAATGTTGGGCCCGTGGAAAGCAAGTGAGAAAAAAACGGCGAGAACCGCTTGGATGCGACCCCGCCGCCGTCTTGATTTCCTTCAGTTGCGATTGCGCAGCCCCTGTCCCCATCCGCCGGTCCACCATTACCGTGGTCGACGGACCCCTCAATCAGACCCCCTTAATTGTCGATGTCGAGTCCTTCAATGAAGTCGCGGAAGACGTCCAGGTCCTCGTCGCCGGTTTCTCCAACCTCCTCCTCGACGCCGTCAGGGCCCTGGCTCAGGACGCCTAACTCCTCTTCCGGCTGCATACCGGCCCGCTCCATCACTTCCTCAGCAACGTATATCGGTACATCAACTCGAACTGCCAGTGCGACGGCATCGCTGGGCCGGCTGTCGATCTCCACCGTCTCGCCGTTGGCCTCTAGAACAATTTCGGCGAAAAAAGTCTCGTTCTGCAGGTCGCTAATCACGACATGTGTGATCTCGCCGTCAAGCGATTCCGTGATCTGTCGAAGCAGATCGTGAGTCATTGGCCTTACGACTTCAATGCCCTGAAGTTGTATTGTGATCGCATCGGCTTCAAAGGGACCAATCCAAATGGGGAGATATCTTTCGCCGTTCTCTTCCCGCAATACCACAATTCTGTGCTGGGACATCAGACTTACGCGCACGCTGTCGATTACAACCTCAATCATCCCATACTCCTGTACACGGAATGCTGAACCCGTTTCCGGGTATCTCCCACTGTATCGCCGAAGGTGGCCGGCCTGGGCTCAATCTCCCTACCGGCCCGATTCGGATTATAGCATAGGCGTTTTTTCCCGCAAAGTGAAATTTCATTTCTGGATGCCCGCGCCCATAGGCATGTTTAGTTCGGCCTTGCCTGTCGTCGTGGGAGGTCCGCACACAGGGTGTACATCCCAAAACGGGGGCGAACTCTCGCTATTCTCGGGCGGCGATTATGCCGTGGTCGGTCCGCGACCAACTCTGACGGATGGAAGTCGCCGTCTCTGACCGCTGACCTCCAACCACTGACCACTGCAGTTCAGGGCGGTCGGGCCGTCGGCCCTCCCTTGTGCGGGGGGTTCCCCCCCGCAACGCCCCCCCTCCTACAACATGCCTCGCCGACAGAGTGTCGACATTGGTGACAGGTGTCCAATCGAAAGAGTTTCGCAAACCCGCGTCCCGTCGGTCCCGGCATGTCCCTGTAGGGGCGGGCCTTGTGCCTGCCATTGAACGCCCTCCAATCAACCGCCCCGCGATAGGGCCGGCCCTGGCACCTGCCCTGAGTCTCTCCAAGAGTCGGCAAAAACTTTAGCCGCCACTGCCATGATATCCCCGCCGGACTTTTCCCACCCCAAATTTGGAGTGCACCCCATACAGGTGGGGAATTGAATGAAGTCTCAGACTGAGGTACCTTTGGAATGTGTCTTGAGTAAAGGTGACTCGACGTCTTCCAGGTCGGGTCTCTCCAAATGTGAATGTTTCGCGCCAAGATGGCAGCTCCGGTACTGTTTGGCCGTTTAGGGCAATCCGGCCCGCTTTCCCCGCCGTTGCCTACTGCTTGCCTACAAGTAAGCTACTGATCGATGACGAAATCAGTCTCTTCGCAAACATCTGAAGTTTGGCTTCTTTCTCCCTACAACACCGGGAGCCACAAAGCTTGGGCTGAGGGCTTTCAGGCCCACAGCCGTCATTCGGTTCAACTCTTTACTCTTGCCGGCCGATTCTGGAAATGGCGAATGCAAGGGGGCGCAATTGAACTTGCATCGCAGACGATGGCAGCTGACCTCGGTCCGCCGCCTGACCTAGTACTCGCCACCGACATGACGAATCTATCGGCGTGGCTCGCATTGATGCGTGGAAAGCTGCCGCCTCGAACCAGGACCGTTCTCTATATGCATGAGAACCAGCTGACCTACCCTTGGCGCCCCGGTGAAAAGCCTGATCTGACCTATGCAATGATCAACTGGCTGAGTCAGCTCTGCGCCGATCAGGTCCTTTTCAACTCCGAATTCCATCGTCGCAGCTGGTTCGGGGAACTACCAAACCTGCTCAAACACTTTCCCGACTACAACCATCTGCACCTCATAGAGAAAGTAGAGTCCCGCACGCGAGTGATGCCGGTCGGCATCGACCTGCAGGAGGAGAATCGCTGTCGCGCCGGAATCTGGACGCCGTTAATTCTGTGGAATCAGCGCTGGGAGTATGACAAACGTCCGGACCTTTTCTTCAACCTGCTGTATAAGCTTGAGGAGACCGGACGCGAATTTAAACTGGCGGTAGCGGGAGAGAACTTCCGAAAAGTGCCGGCTGAGTTTGACGAGGCCGCGTCTCGCCTCGCGCATCGAATCGAACATTGGGGTTTCCTACCGTCGAGAAAGGCTTACCTGGAGTTGCTGAAAAAGTCGGACCTTGTCATAAGTACGGCGGAGCACGAATTCTTCGGAATCAGCATTCTAGAAGCGGTCCAGGCCGGGGCGTTCCCACTCCTCCCGAACCGACTCAGCTACCCTGAACTGATTCCGGCCGAACTGCACGCAGCCTGTATTTACTCCAACGAAGAAGACCTCTTCGCCAAGGCGTGTCGGCGCCTGGATATGCCCCGGCCTGCCCCGCCTTCACTACAGCGAGCAGTGCGAAAAGCCTACACCTGGCCGGTCGTAGCCAGAGCATACGACAATCTTTTCGATGAGCTGACGGGAAACACAGTGTCAAGCGAGCACTAGCTCTATCGGACTACCGGCCGGTCGAGTGGAGGGCAAATTACGTGCTTTTAGGCTGTCTGGAAAGTAGCCTAACTTCTACCGCAGCGTCGCACTTCTCGGTCTCCTCAACTGCAAATTCAACCAGGTCACCAGGTCGCAGGCGCGCAACATCCTCGAAGCGGGAACGGTGGGCAAAGAGGTCGGCACCATTTGAACGAGAAATGAAGCCGTAATTCCTGCTTGGGCTGTACCATTTCACCAGGCCGCGTTCCCGCTTGCCGGCAGGTAGAAGAAAACTGCAACCCGGGCAAAGTGAGGGAGGCTTCTGTCCTTCACTCCCACTTCGTTTGTCTTCCAGCGTCCAAAGAAATGTGACACCGCAACGTTCACAAATGATCATTTCATCTGAAGACGACATTGTAGGGACTTTCCTGAACTGAGTCCTTTTCGGAGCAATCAGTTAGAGGATAACCCCGACCTGCCTGATTTGACAATGCTTTGCAGGCCTGATACGATCGTTTGCGAGTTGATTCCTGCAGGTTGTGCGGCGACGTAGCCAAGTGGTAAGGCAGGGGTCTGCAAAACCCTGATCGCCGGTTCGAATCCGGCCGTCGCCTTTAACCGCTCATTCGAGCGGTTTTCTTGTTTGACGCCAAAGTCAATCCATTGCAGTCTATTTGTAACTGTCATTTAACTTTTCTTTTCCGCGTTTTCTGTTCTTCGCGTTTGTAGAGATTAACGGTGTGTTACAATTTAGAGTGCGGCCCCGCTCTTGTGATTCACATGTAGAGCGGGAAGATACTCGTCTCCCTAATACGTGCATGAAATTAGCACATGTTGAGCGTTTTCGAGGCCTGACCGGCCTGGTGAACTCACGGAGAGCAGAAGGACCATGAAGGAAATTACTGGGACGGAAATTTGCCCCGATTTGCGGTGTGATGTTGCAGAAGATAGAGAATGTCTAGTTTGCTCTAGGAAGGGTCCCTCTTCAATGTCCGAATGCTATTCTCTATACTCTACTTTGAATAAGTCAGGTAACTCGGTGGGGAGTGCAAGCATACGGCGTGCCGCAATCGCAGTTCTTCTCGTGGTGGCCGCGCTCTTCGCGGCAGGCTGTTCAGGCGAAGATTCTGAGGAAGCGGAGCTGGGACTGCAGAATATCCCGTTCGGTTTCGACCAATTTGAGGCCCCTCCGCTGGACGAGCTCGTGCCTGGGAGACTGGGCCCGCGCCCCAAAGGATCCATCAAGACGGTCGTCGAACATTACTTGCAGCAGTACCAGCCCAACGGCAGTCTGCCGAAACTCTTTGAGACGACACGCGTTTACGATCGGAATGGCGTCCTTCTCGCAGAGTTCTTCGAGGAAGGGCGGCGCACCTGGGTCACTCTTGACCAGATTTCTCCTGCCCTGATTTCAGCCACAGTCGCTACCGAGGACGCTTCATTCTTCACCAACCGCGGCGTGGACAGCCGTCGGATCGTCGGCGCGGCAATTCAGAACGTACAGACGCAATCGATCGCCTCAGGCGCCAGCACCATTACCATGCAGCTGGCGCGCAATCTCTTTCTTGAACCGGAAGAACGATTTGAACAGACTATCGATCGGAAATTCCTCGAAATTGGGCTGGCCCACGACCTGACCATTCTGTTCAACAAGGAAGAACTGCTTGAAATCTATCTCAACCTTGTTAACTATGGTCATCTGGCCTACGGGCCGGAAGCGGCGGCGCAGGTCTATTTTGGCAAGAGCGCCATCGATCTGAACTGGGCCGAAGCGACCATTCTGGCTGGCGTGCCCCAGCAGCCAGCATCATTTGACCTGTTTGCAAACTACCCTGCCGCCAAACAGCGGCAGCGAGTCGTCCTGGACCTGCTCGTGCGCCATGAATTCCTGTCCCAGGAAAAGTCCGATGCCATTTTTGAGGAGGAAATTTTCCTGATCGGCAGCTCGGAAGAGAAGGAATATCTGGCGCCCCACTTCGTACTCTATGTAGAGAAAGCTCTGGAGAGGCGGATGGCCCAAGCCCTGGGCATCGAAAATGGGCGGTGGAAGATGCGCCGGTCCGGTATGCATATCATCACTTCGCTGGATATGCCGATGCAAGTGCTGGCTGAACAGGAGCTGAAAGCTTGGATCGACAAGGTAGGAGAAGCCTACCGAATGACGAATGGTGCGCTTGTGGCTATCCAGCCGCAGACCGGCGAAGTCCTGGCGATGGTCGGCGGTGTCGACTTCAATGAGGAGGACGCCGGGCAGGTGAATCTGTCGGTCAGCCTGAGGCAGCCCGGAAGTTCCTTCAAACCGATTCTCTATGCGGCAGCACTTTCCCAGGACTTGATATCACCCGCCACAGTCATTTGGGATACGCCAACGGCCTATCCCGTGGGCATGGGGTACTTCTATAGTCCCCGGAACTATGATCGAACTTTCCACGGACCGGTTACAGTTCGTACTGCCCTCGCCAACAGCTACAATGTTCCCGCCGTAAAACTTCTGGCATCTCTGGGCAATGCGCGCCTGGTTTCCAAAGCGGAAGAGTTCGGCATCACAAGTTTTACGCGGGAACCGGACAGCTACGGCCTGAGTCTGTCCCTTGGGGCGGGCGAAGTGTCGCTCCTGGAGCTGACAAACGCCTTCCGCACTTTTGCCAATCAGGGACTCTTTTCTCCGCCCCAATTCGCCATGTTCATGGTCGATGATTTGGGCCGCTATCGGTCTCCGCCTCCTGTCGAGCAGAAGCGCATAATTTCTGATGGCGTAGCTTTCCAAATCACCGACATTTTGAGCGACAACGAAGCTAGGAAACCGGCCTTTGGCGCAAACAGCAGACTCAATCTGAGCCGTCCAGCCGCCGCCAAGACCGGTACGACCACAAACTTCAAGGACAACTGGACCGTTGGCTTCACGAAATATCTGGTGGCTGGCGTATGGACCGGAAACAGTGACGGCACTACCATGTGGGGCAATAGCGGTGCCGCCGGCGCAGCGCCGCTCTGGCACAACTTCATGGAGGCGGTGATTGCTGACAAGGGGATGAGGGAGCTTATTGGAGCCCCCGATGACCCAAACCTATGGTCGTTCGAAGCACCGGGTTCCGTCGTCCAACTGCCCGACTGTCCCCCGGCCGTGCGCTGCCGCACTGGAGGCGAGTACTTCACCTCCAGCTGGCTGAGTAAAACAAGAGGAAATGGCCTCCTTGCAGGAACCGTTGTCACCGGCAGGTCCTTGCCGACCCATTTCGCACGCGCAAACGATTTTGAGGACCTGTCCTACTGTATCGTGGACGAGTCTGCAGGAGCTGCCAACGGCGGCAGAACGAACACTGTCCCGGAGACCCGTTCTCTACTTCGAATCTCAAGCTGGGTCGGTCTTGCGTTTCCCCCCGGCTACTCCACTGTGGGTAGGCCGCTTCGGCCTATGCCGGAGATTCAGGTTGATGAGGAAAACGAAGGCTTGAATACGCCCCCTCCCGAATACAGGGAGGACTTGGTGTACATTCCCTTTACGGAAATCGAAAAGTTCAGGCTGCTATCGTACAGCATGCAAAAGGGCATTCCGGTATCACTGGGTTCGTGTTCAAACCTGCGATATTATACCGCCCGATCCGGTGACAGCTGGGCGGGACTGGCCCGCGCCCACGGCTTGCCCGAAAGCGTTCTGCGAAATGCTAACTTACATGTAGAGGGTTCGCTTACCGGGGAGCGCCTGCTCTTGCCCCGCGCAATCCCAATTCGGCTTCATGAAGAAAGCATGATTCACGAAGTGAAGTCGGGTGACTCCTGGGTCAACATTGCCGCAAAGTACGACATCCCGATCAGCCTGCTCCGCGCCGCCAATCCAAACGCGATCCGGCCATACTTCATATTGCGTCCGGGCGATCTATTGCATATCCCTGAAAACCTGGAAATCTACCAGAACCCGTTCGAGTAGGCGACCCGTTCAGTCGCTGGCTATACAGATTGACAAACGCGACACGGAATCTCAGTGCCGTGCGCAAAGATTCAATGCACAACTGCCTTACCTTGCCGTTTGCGAGGAACCGGAACGCTGCATCTCTACGTTTGCAGAAACGAGGCGCAAACTCCACGATTTGGCCCCGTCATATCCAGGTAGTGGCGTAGACGCCACAGTTTAGGAACTCACCAGCACCTATGGAGACTGCGAAGACGCATGCCTGGACTTCCATTCGAACGGCGCACATTGTTTCTGTTCCTTCTGCTGCTGACGCTTGTCCTGGCTGGCTGCGGCTCCCGCCGCGGCGCTGTAGGACGAAGGCCGGCCATTTCCCTGTCCGATGTTGCCGAAGCCTATCTCCAGATCTACCAGCCCGGTCCCCTTCCCCGTGTCTTTCAAACTACATTCGTGTACGACCGCAATGGGGAGTTGCTTGCCGAACTAATCGGTGAGGGCCGTCGCGAATGGGTCTCGTTGGACCGGATTTCCCCGCACCTGATCAACGCAACCATTGCAACCGAAGACGCAACCTTCTTCACCAATCCAGGTGTGGACCCGGTTCGCATCGCCGGTGCCGCGCTCCAGAATGTCGAGCAGGGCCAGATTGTCTCCGGGGCAAGTACGATTACCATGCAGCTGGCGCGCAATCTGTTTCTGGGGTCCGAGGAACGATACGATCAGACTTTCGATCGCAAAATCGCGGAGGCCGGACTTGCGAGCGAACTGACTCGGACCTACACCAAAGAAGAGCTTCTCGAACTGTATCTGAATCTCCTCAACTACGGCAACCTTGCCTACGGCCCGCAAGCGGCCGCCCGCACCTACTTTGGCAAGCCGGCAGCCGACCTGAACCTGGCCGAGGCAACGCTGATAGCTGGTATCCCCCAGTCTCCGGCCCGTTTTGACCTGTTTGATGACTTCGCGTCTGCCAAGGAGCGCCAAAGGACGGTCCTTTCGCTCATGGTACGACACGGATTCCTGTCGCTTGACCAAGCAAATGCAGTATTTGCCGCAGAAGTCGAACTGGGCGGGTCCCCGGAGATTCACTCACCCTTTGCCCCGCATTTTGTCGACTACGTAGTCCGTGAACTCGACAGTTCCCTGGGCGAGGGTTTTGTTCGGCGGGCAGGACTGCATATCTACACAACTGTCGACATGGCATTACAGGAAACGGCCCAGCAGGTCGTCTCCCGGCAAGTAGCGGCTCTACAAACCCGCTTCGACATGAACAATGGGGCGCTCGTCGCTCTCAAGCCCGGGACGGCAGAGATTCTGGCCATGGTCGGCAGCGCAGATTACCGGAATGAGGAGATCGACGGCCAGGTCAATGTCGCAGTCAGCCCTCGGCAACCGGGCAGTGCAATCAAGCCGCTACTCTACGCTACTGCCTTCAATGACAACCTCATAAGCCCGGCAACGGTCATTTGGGACACGCCCATCACCTATACAATCAGCACGATCGAGCAATACGAGCCAGCAAACTATGACCGTGAGTTCCACGGGCCCGTAACTGCGCGGGCAGCGCTCGCCAATAGCTACAACGTCCCGGCGGTCAAACTGTTGGACGCCGTAAGTGTCGAACGCATGTTGGAAACTGCTCGCAGTATGGGCGTCAATAGCCTGCATCGGGGCACCGACTGGTATGGTCTGAGTCTGACCTTAGGGGGAGGCGAGGTTACCCTGCTGGATCTGGCAGCCGCCTACCACACAATCGCCAATCAGGGTGTTTACCAACCTCCACGATTTGTCCTCACGATCACTGATGGTCAGGGCCAAACGCTGCTCGATGACGGCTCGACTGAAGGCGTGCCCGTAATCTCTGACGCCGCCGCTTCACTGGTTACAGACATTCTCAGCGATGACCCGGCACGCGTACCCATGTTTGGCGCCGGTAGTCTGTTGACGCTGAGCCGGCCCGCCGCGGCAAAGACAGGTACTACTGACAACAATCGCGATGCCTGGACGATGGGATTTACACGCCATCTGCTTGCTGGCGTATGGGTGGGCAACACCGACGGCCGCCCTATGCGCAATGCAACCGGAGCCGGCGCGGCCGCACCGGTTTGGAACGAGTTCATGCGCACTGTCCTCGCAGAGCCGGCACTTCTTGACGTCCTGAGCGCCCCGTCTGCAGATTCCGACTGGGAGTTTCAGGGTAGCAATGGTGTGAAACTTCTGGATGTCTGCCCACCCGGGCTGACCTGCAGGCAGGGCGGCGGCGAGGCCTTCAGCTCAACTTGGCTGGATGCCCTCGGCAAATTCGGCATGGACGGCCCGGTGGAAGATGGCAATGAAAATGACGCTGAACTTCAGTTCAACAAAGCACTCCCTCTCGCAGACAGCGTCGAGTTCATCCCTTCTGCTCCTGTCTACTTGCAGCGGCAAACCGGTGCAGGCCTCGAAACTCGCCTTCTTGGCTACTGTGGTCACCAGGAAGGTGCGCGCCGCGCTCTTCTGGCCCTGCCGGACTCTTTCGGTTTACCACAGGATGCCCTCACCAGTTGCCAGAACTGTTGGTCGAAAGATGAGGGAGACACTGATGCCGTCGACGAGGGCAGGCAGTTAAGAGACAGGAGAGGCGCGCTTCTGTGGAATCTGGGGCGGGGATTTCCGGTCTATCTGGGCCGGTGCGACGAGATGGAACTGATGGCCGCCTACACGGGATTGTCGGTCGGAATCGACTTTGCCAGCGCCGCCATTCTCAATTCGCCTGAAGTCTTCTCAAGCGGACAACTGTCAGATGTGAGTAGTTCAGACTTCCTGGGATCTCACCGGTTCATCCTTGACCGTCTCTGGCATGATGACCAGTGCCCGGGACAGTACGTGATGGGACAGGCCGTCGACAATAGGGGCGTCGCGCTCCCCGGAGTGACGATTCGATTGGTCGACGCTTGGGACAACACATATCAAACAGTCTCCAAGAGCGGCGCCGGCGACGCCGGACGGTTCGATTTCCCGATCTACGGTCGCGACGCCCCCCAGAGTTTCACCCTGCAGGTCCTTGACCCCAATGGCAATCCGAGCGGCTCCCCGATCCTCGTACCGCATCGTACCGACGAGAATAGTAACAAGCCCTGCCACCACTTGGTCGTGAGACGCCAGTCGTAGCGATAGTAATTCAACGATTGCAATCCGTTGTGCCTACGGTCGCGCCACAAGACTGTCTCGGCTGGCTAAAATGAAGGGAAGTGAAGCCGATAGCAGGCACAATGCTGTTGGGATTTGGCCTGGGAATTAGATAAACTGGACAGAATACGAGCAAAGTCTCCGAAACGAATCCGTATTCCGGGGCCGTGCCCTAAAATCGATGTAGAGCTTTCGCATTCGGCAGTTTGGAAGGCCGACTTTCATACTGTACGGGAATCTGGAGGGAATCGATGCATTTAAGAAACTCATGGCGTTATGTTTGCCTCGCTGCAATTCTGGCGCTGATTCTCGTAGCAGGCCCTTACGCCTTGACTGCACAGGGTTCCGTCGAATCGTCGACGGTAAGCGGGCAGTTGAACGAACAGTTCGCTAAGCACTACCTTGGTCTGCAGGTCATTGATACTACACAACCTGTTACGATAAAGATGGACTACCAGCCGCAGCACAGCCACACGCTGGACGAAAACTCCGGCTTCTATGTTTTCAAGCAATCCGGCTTCGACCGCTACATAAACGCCGCACCCCCCTCTGACACCGCTTTCAGGACAGGCACTCAGGAATCGATGGACGGCGTCAAACGGAAGGCAACCCAGATTGGCGCTGACGATGCCTCCGACATCGTTACCATCGTTGTCTACAATGATACGACGATGGACCTCTCCTATACGCTGACGGGAGAAAATGTCCGCTTTGTCGATGAATCAGGAGAACAGGTTGTAAGTGGTAGCACGCCTGCTGATCCCGCGACCTCCACGCCTGCCTCGGCCGGGCTTCAGGCAGCCGCGACCTCTGCCGCAACCCCGCAGGCCGCGGTGACAACAAGCGCAATCAGGTCGACCTGGGTCAGAGGAGAGCTGAATGAGCAGTTCGCAAAACACTACCTCGGAATATCAGTTGTAGACACGGGACTGCCGGTGACCATCAAGATGTCGTACGATCCACAAGACAGCCATCTGATCGACGAAAACGCCGGCTTCTACGTCTTCAAACTGTCTGGATTTGACCGTTACATCAATGCCGCACCCCCTTCTGAAAGTGTCTTTGCTACCGGTTCCCTTGAATCCATGGATGGCATCAAGCGCAAAGTTGCCCAAATTGGCATCGAAGACGTAGGTGATATCGTGGCGCTGGTTACCTACAACGACACGACCATGCCCTTTTCCTACACGCTGCAGGGCGAGAACATACTTTTCCTCGATGATTCCGGAGAACAGGTTGAAGGTGACAGGGTGGTCGTCCAGCAGCCCGCCGCGGGCGCCGCTTCCTCATCCGCGGCAACCGGAACTGAGATTTCCCAGGGCGCTACCTACACCGTGCAGGAGGGCGATACACTGGGCACCATCTCCGCACAAGCCTACGGCAGCACAGGCTACTGGTCTTCGATCTGCACGGCAAACTCGCTGTCGAACTGCGACCTCATTGAAGTTGGCGACGTCTTGACGATCCCATCTCAGGCCGATGCCGACGCCTATCTTGCAGGGGCAGTTCCCACACCAGTTGCGACGGCTGACCCCACAGCGGCAGCGACCCCTACTCCTACTGCAGACGCCATGCCTGGGGCAACCGCGACGGCAATGCCCGCAGCAACGGCCATGCCGGAGGCAACTTCTACCGCAACGCCGGCTGCAACGGCTATGCCGGAGCCTACCAGTGATGCTGGTATGATGGAGGACGATCTCATCGAAGTCGCCGAAGACTATGAACAGTTGGACATATTGCTCCTGGCTCTGGATCTGGCCGGCTTGACAACATCCATAGCCGACGGCGGCCCCTATACCATCTTCGCCCCGACCAACGCCGCCTTTGCCTCGCTGCCTGAAGCCAGGCTGGACATGCTGATGGCCGACTCGGAACTTCTGGCCGACACTCTCAGGTACCATGTCGTGTCCGGAAAGCTGAAAGCCTCTGACCTTGCGGCGCAAACTTCACTTACCACGCTCCATGGGGGGACGATCGGCATCAGTACAAGCGATGACGGCTCTCTCGCAGTCGAAGGAATCAGCATCGTGACGGCCGATGTCGAGGCATCCAACGGGGTCATTCATTTCATCCACCAGCTATTGCCGGACCCGGATGAAAACAGTTCACAATAGGCCCATCGCCGGCTAAGGTTAACGTACACAAATCAGTCAAAAGACGCCCTCAGTTCACCGAACGAGGGCGTTTTTCTTTTGCACTGTTCGCACAAGTGTGCTAAGGTGTAACTATGGAATCCTTCGAACTGGGTTACCCTACCGAGTCGCCAAGCGACCTCCATCAGATTGTGGCAAAAGAAGACACGGGGGGCTATGGCAGTGATGACGGCGAAAGCCAACCTTCCCCCCTGACCACTACAGAACTTGACGCCTATTTTGGCGCTTCCGGTACTTTGTCCTCTGTCATGGAGGACTACGAGCTGAGACCGGGCCAGTTGGCAATGGCTGAGGTCGTCAAAAGAGCGATCCTGGAAAAGCGTCCCGCGCTGATCGAGGCCCCAACCGGAACGGGAAAGTCGATAGCATACTTGCTCCCCGCAATTCTAAGCGAGTGCACAGTAGTCGTCGCCACCGCAAACAAATCCCTGCAAGACCAGCTGTTTCGTAAGGATATCCCCTTCTTGAGCGGAGCGCTGGATCGACCGATTGACGCCGTCGTCGTCAAGGGACGCAATAGCTACATTTGCACATACAAGTGGGAGAAGGAGGCGATGGAGAGAGGCCGGCTTGCCCTTCTTGACAGAGAGGAAGAGCAGGTCGCCTTCCTGCGAAAATGGCTTGACGGCACCGACAGTGGTGATGTAGACGACCTGCCTTTTGTCCTTAAAAGCGACCTGAGGCCGCGGGTCGTTAGTTTTCCCGACGACTGCATCGGCCGCAGTTGCCTTCACTTCAACGACAACTGCTTTGTGAATCAGATGCGCGACAAGGCGCGCAGGGCGCAGGTGATCATCACCAATCACCACCTCCTGCTCAACGCTCTGGAGTTGGGAGAGATGGGACAGGCGATTCTACCCGAAGCTGCAATTTACGTAATTGACGAAGCGCACCAGCTGGAAAACACAGCTACCTCAGTTTTTGAGGAAGAATCTTCAAACTATGCCTTGGAACAGCTACTGGCGGGAGCTATCTTCAGAAAGTACCTGGAAGATGAGCGGCTCGACGACTTGGTGCTGCAAAACGGAATGGCATTTGCCGAAGTTGAACAGATTTCGGATCAAGGTATCTATCGAATAGATTCAGATCTGCATGAGCTAAATAGGCTGGCAGGTGACTTGCGTGCATTGCAGGACGAAATGCGCCAAGCCAACCCTTTCCGTCGCCAGAACGAAGGGGACCACCCGCCCCTCTCTACCGAGGAATCCGAAGAGGAAGCCAACTATGAACTGGCGGTGAAGGGGCTAGGTTCTCTGGCAGGCAAACTAAAGGCGGTGGCAAGCAGCTCGAAGGACGACCTTACTGTACGCTATGCCGAAAGGATAAGAGGCTCTCGCCGCCTGAGGCTTCGTCTCCATGCCGCACCGATCGATCCGTCCCGAGACCTTGCCCGGCACCTCTTTGATGGGGAGGATCAAACTGTAATCTGCACAAGTGCCACCCTGGCAACTGAAGGCAGCTTCGAGCTCTTCAAGGGCAGATGTGGTGTGACCGGCGACCCGTTGGAGCTCGTCGCAGATCCTGCATTCGACTACTCGCAACAAGCCCTCCTCTATCAGCCCGCACTGCCCGCCTTCAATTGGCGAGACAAAGACCCGTTCTACGATGCCGTCGCGGCTGAGATCGTGCGCCTTCTCAACGTGAGCCGGGGTCGGGCCTTGTGTCTCTTTACCAGCTGGAACGGTCTGCAGCAGGTCCATGAGAGGATGAATGACGTCGCTTGGCCTCTGCGGGCCCAGGGTCAACGCCCCCGCAATCTGCTCCTCGACTGGTTTCGCAATACACCGCACAGCGTTCTGCTGGCGACCAAGTCCTTTTGGGAAGGTGTCGACCTGCCTGGCGACGACTTGAGCCTGGTCGTTCTCGACAAGCTGCCGTTTCCCACGCCGAGCGACCCTCTTCATGAGGCCCGTACGAACGCCCTTGAAGAGATCGAGGAGGGCAGCAGCTTCAGAAAGTATATGGTCCCATTGATGACGCTCTCGCTGAAGCAGGGATTCGGCCGCCTGATCCGGCGGACGGCCGATCGCGGCGTTGTGGCCATTCTGGACGAGCGACTATCCAGCCGCGGCTATGGCAGCCAGGCTCGCCGCGACCTGCCCCCTGCACAGTTCAGTCGCAGCTTTCGAACAGTATATCAGTTCTACCGGGATGCCTTTGCCAGCCAGGCCGACTTCTCCTTGAACGTATTCGCCGCAGAATCTGAGGAAATCTCTGCCAGGCAATGGCGCTGGCAGCTGACTCGGTTGCAGGATGGCATGACCGACGTCAAAACAGGTACCGTTAGCGAGGGTGACAACACCGAGGCGGAGATTTACGCGGCCGCTGCCGGCCTGGGTAATCTTCGCCAACGCGTGACCAAGGCCGAACGAAATACACGCAGCTTCGGCGTGGAACTGCGATGCAGCCCGGCGACAGCGCACCGGTTGAGTACCGGCACGCTGCCTGTCAATCTGAAAGAACGGTGGCTAATCGAGTGCGCTGCGTGGAAGTCGTTGGACCTGATCGGCTTGCCGCCGGAAGAGGAAACGTAAAAGCGGCAAATCACATGTTGGTCAGCGGGAAGGCTTGTTC
This sequence comes from Caldilineaceae bacterium, assembly GCA_026708085.1. Taxonomy (GTDB): domain Bacteria; phylum Chloroflexota; class Anaerolineae; order Caldilineales; family Caldilineaceae; genus Bin5. The sequence continues at coordinate 18,301 of JAPOVP010000162.1, read as the reverse complement.
TACACATCCAACGCCAGGATCCCGCGTGCGTTTTTTCCTGCTTCCATGTCGGCAAAGGCGTCGTTGATCTGCTCCAACCGGTAGGTCTGCGTGATCAACTCGTCGAGCATGAGCTTCCCTTCATCATAGAGACGAAGGTATTCGGGCATATCCACCCGCGGACGTGACGTTCCGTAATATGAGCCAAGCAGGCTTTTCTCACTCCAAATCAGCTCCTGAGGAGGAATCGGCACGGTATCATCATGGCGCGCAAGTCCAATGGCCACGGCTGTCCCGGCCGGCCGGACCATATCGAAGGCCTGCCTGATCGTTACTGAACTGCCGATCGCCTCAAAGGCGTAGTCCACCCCCAGTCCGCCTGTCATCTCTCTGACAGCCTCCACAGGGTCCACTTCTGAACCGTTTACCGTGTCGGTCGCGCCAAACTGGCGAGCGAAATCCAATTTCTTTTCGACCAGGTCAACTGCAATGATGCGCTCAGCGTCGGCTATCTTTGCCCCTTGCACGGCATTCAGGCCAACTCCTCCCGTCCCGATAACGGCCACCGTACTTCCAGCCTCAACTTTCGCCGTTCTCAGCACAGCGCCCACGCCGGTCGTAACGCCGCACCCGACTAATGCCGCCCGGTCCAGTGGATAGCCCGGGTCAATCTTGATCAAAGCCTGTTCGGGGACCACCGCCAATTCTGACATGGTGGCGATGCGCGACATCTGCGGTATGTCCTGGCCTGTGGCGTTGTGCAATCGGCAGGTGTCGTCCAGCAGGTAGCCTTTGCGCGCCTCGATGCCCCGGCAGAGACAGACCCTGCCCGTCTCGCACATCGCGCACTGTTCACAGTAAGTCACGAACGACAGTATGACGTGGTCGCCCGGCTTGACATAGGAGACATTGGCGCCTATCCGTTCAACGATACCGGCCCCCTCGTGGCCTAGCGCAACAGGTGGGGGATAGTAGATCGTTCCGTTGACAACCGACAGATCGGAATGACATACGCCACTGGCTCCCATGCGTAACAGGACCTCGTTCTCTTTGGGATCGTCCAGTGTCAGCCTTTCAACTACGACTGGAGCGTCGTGCTCATACACTACAGCTGCTCTTGTCTCCATTCCTCTCTCCCTCTGAATGGTATGTTCTAAGACTCGATCAAAACGTTTCCTTCAATGCTCGCTCCGGACGTCGAGACCGGCGCCTGAGGATCTCACGGTTTTGGCTCTGGGTCTGGTAGCCCTCTCGGCGAAGTAGCCCTAATGACCTGTTCTGCGAACGAGCCTGTGTGTGGCGCCGTGTGTCGGAAGCCGTACCTTTTCGGGCTGATAGCCCCTGGGCTGCACCTCCACCTCCCAGTCGTACCCGGATCGATTGATGAGGAATAGCAGATTGCCGCGGTCGCTCTCTACCAGACGGGCCTCGACCAATGACCGGTATTCGTCGGGCACGCCCTGAATTGTAACATCGGGGGCCAGTGTTTCGGGAAGCCAGCCCTTTATCAGCCGCCGCAATCCTCGGTGGAGCGAAGAAAAATAGGAGCGGCCCAGCGCGAATGTAGGGATCAGGAGACGGCCTTCGGGGCCAGTGCCTATCAGGGCCGGCTCGCCGCTGTCGCGGAAAGTCGCGATAGGTTGCCCCATATAGTCGTCCAGGAGCACCTGATCGTGAAAGGCAAAGCCGCCGAAATTACCTTCAGAATCGTTCACACTCCACCCTGCGATGAAGTATATTGGGCGAATCCACTCACGGCAAGCCAAGCCAAGTTGCTCACCCACCTGCTGGCACTCTGCCAGATTTGTCATCGGCAGTTCGGCGATTACCCTGCCGCCCTGCTCCATGTAGCTTCGGAAAGCCTTCCCCTCCTCGGCAGAGATTCCCAGCGAGAAGGGCACTGCCACCACTTCCAGTTCGCAATCGGCATCGAAGCTATGGGGAACAAAGGTTACCTCGTAGCCAAGATCCATGAAGAGCGCATAGAGACCTACCACCGCGTCACTCAGTGGCGCCGCACGTGCGTTGGCCGCCCATACCATTTCTCTTGTCAAATAGATGCCGACCCGGGCTGGCACTGTGTCGCCGGCCGCAATCAAATCTTCGTAGCGCCGCAGGTCCGCGATGACCCGCTTGGTTGCCAGCCGTCTTTCCGTGTCGTATTCGTCGGCGTCGACCATGTGGTTGATCCACGGCTCCGGACCCGACATCAACGGGTCCCAGCGGTAGAAGTAGTGGGCGTGACTGGCGTAGCTGAAGACCTGGTTTACCTCAGCATCTATGTTTATGCCTCGCCACAGGATGTCCGACCGGAAAGGTCCCCCCTGACACTCGGTCAACCATGCCTGGGAGCCGGGAGCCAGCGCCTTGAGTAGAGCGATCCTTGAACCAGCCTCTGCACCCGTTCGTGGCCCCGATCCCCAGTAGTGGCTCGACGACGCGTAGTCCAGTTGCGGTAGAATCCACCAGTCCTGGCCGTTGCGCTGAATGTGATACGGGTCGGTATAGTTGAAACTTGCGCGCACACCCGGGGCGTGCTGTTTGATGATGTTGATGCCTCCCAGCAGGAATTCATTCAGATTGCGGGCGATGAACTCCCGCCAGTCGCGCCAGAAGCTGCCTGTGTCCGTTTCCGCTTCCGTCGGCGGCTTCACCGCGGCGAACTCTTCGAAATCGGTTCCCCATCGCTCGTTTACCTGCGAAATCGAAGAGAATCGCGCCGCCAGATCCTCGCGGTACTGGTCCAACGTATGCGGGTTGTAACAGGAATGGTCACCCGGGCCGATACTGGGTTCGTTGTGGACGTCCCAGTCAATGATTGCCGCGTGCGTAGCAAAGCGCGTGGCGCAGTCGGCCAGGAGTTGGTCCCGCTGCCTGCGGTATTCGGGATGATTGATGCAGGCCCGTTGCCAGCTGAAATCATGTTCATGCTGCGGGTAGGCAACGCCGTTCCTGTCAATCACCTTGGCATCGGGAAACGCCTCAATGAAGCTATTGTGAACATAGAAAGTTGCGAATCCGAACAGGACGCCGATGTCGAGTTCCTGGCAGATGTCCAGCAGCCGGCCCACTTCGTCGAGACTGCAGTCTAGGCCGATGCGAATGCGGATAGAGTCGAAGCCGGTATCCTTGATCATCTCCAGGTCCCGGCGCCAGTCATCCTCTCCTTGCGGCAGCCATTCCGGGCGCGTAGCCATACCGCCGAACGGATACTCGTAATGCGTGCCAATCAGAATGCCATTTTTTCTGGGCAAGAGAGTCTCCTTTGGGCGGGATTTGAAGCGAGACCAGGTGTGAGTCCCGTAGCAGAAACTGCGGGAAGTTCACCCCTTGATGCCGGTGAGAGCGATTCCCTGGATGAAAGTTCTTTGCGTAAAGAAGAAGAGGACGATCACCGGCACTGTCAGCACTGTAGTTACCGCCATCATCCAGCCCCATTGGACGCCTACGGTACTGACAAAGACCTGGATGCCCAGGGAGAGTGTGTACTTGCTGGGATCGTTCAGGTAGATCAGCGGCCCGATAAAGTCATTCCAGCTTCCAAGGAACTGAAAAAGCGCCACCGTAGCCAGGGCCGGCTTTGCCAGTGGGAGTATGACTCTCCATAGGACGCCGAATTCCGAGCAGCCGTCAATAATGGCGGCGTCGTCCAGGTCTCTGGGCAAGCTGAGAAAAAACTGGCGCAGCAGGAAAATGAAAAAGGGAACACCAAATGCATGGGGCACGATCAGCGGCAGAAGCGTATTGACCCAGCCGAGACTCCGAAACATGATGAAGAGCGGTATCATCGTGACCTGGTAGGGCAGCATCATCGTCGAAAGCATGGCAAAGAACAGGATGTCGCGGCCATGCCACCGCAGCCGCGAGAAACTGTACGCGACCAGAGAACTTGAGATTACCGTCAGAAATACAGCGGAAACTGCTATAACCAGCGTGTTGCGCAGCTGCTGAAGGAACGGAAAGTAGCTCAGTGATTCTGGATAGTTCTGCCATCGAAACGGATCGGGAATCCATACGGGAGGCAGCGTGAAGATCTGGTCCAAATCCTTCAGTGAGGTAGATACAAGCCAGAAGAAGGGTAGAAAGAACAGTAGACCCACCAGGAAGAGACCGACATGACTGGCTGAATGGCTCAAAGACTCGCGCTGCGTCCTCGAGAGGCCGCCAAAGCCGGCTGCGCCTACCTGTTGTTGCCGCTTAAGTGTGGTAGTTGTCCGGCTCACGGCCCTATCGCTCCTCGCCTTCGTAGTAAACCAATCGAGCCGAACTGCGAAAAATGATCAGCGTCGTTCCCATCACGACAAGGAACAGGATCCAGGCCATGGCCGAAGCATAGGGCATCTGAAAAAACTCAAATGCGTTCTGATAAAGGTAGTAGGCGTAGAACAAGGTCGTGTCCAGGGGACCGCCCCTGGTCATGATAAAAGCCTGGGCGAAAATCTGGAATCCGCTGATGACGCCCATGATTACGTTGAAGAAAATTACCGGGGACAGCATCGGAAGGGTAACGTTTCTTATCCTCTGTACGGCCCCCGCACCATCGATCATCGCCGCATCGAAGAGATGCTGTGGAATGTCCTGCAGGCCGGCCAGGAAGATCACCAAAGTACCACCGATCGTCCATACGCCCATCAGAATCAACGACGGCTTCGACAGGACGGGGTCGGTCAGCCACCCCGGGCCGTGAACGTCTATTACGCTTAGCGCAGAGTTGATCAGGCCGAATTCAGGGTTGAACACCCACATCCACAGCACCGAAGTCGCGACAATCGGGACAATCGTCGGTATATAGTAGACGGTTCTGTATATCGACACGCCGCGAAGGTTCTGATTGAGCAGGAGCCCGAGAATGATGGCCAGGACGATGTGAAATGAAACACCGAACACCACCATGTACATCGTATTGTAAAGTGAGACCCAAAAGAGATCGTCGTTGAATAATTTGACGTAGTTGCTCAGTCCGACCCAGTGAAGGGGCTGCCCGAAAGTCGTAAACACATTGAGACTGTAGTAGAAGGAGTAGGCGACCGGGAAAATCGTAAAACTCAGGAATCCAATGATCCAGGGTAGCGCAAACAGGACGCCGATTCGCAGGCGACGGCGTTCCTGTCGCGTTAGTCCAAGTTTCATGACCGCCTTCTCCCGTCTCCCGGCGGGCTGACAGGTCAGCCCGCCGGGATTTCGTGCCTGGGGACGCCTCGATTAGCTGACCTGCTGGCGGAAGTCGTTAAGTTCCTGCTGCAGCTTGGCAGTCATATCGTCCAGACCCTGCTGCGGATCGATCTGGCCGTGAATGACCTCGTCCTGGAGCCGTCGGATTTCAGTCTTATACTGCTCCAGAACCGGAATGCGCGGCCACGCGCGGCCGCCCTCCGACTCGGTCAGCTCGACATAGAGCTCGTTGAATGGCAGTGAATTGAGAAACTCTGGATCGCGAGCGGCCTCGTTCAGAGGCGGAACGTCTCCTACCAGGTTGCCGAACTCGATCTGCTGCTGCTTGCCCGCCATGAAGTGGGCCAGCTGCCAGCCACCGTCCGGATTCTTGGCGCCGTTGGGAACGTTGAACATCGCGCCAATCTCAACTAGGCTTGTCGGTTCAGTGTATCCCGGGCCATATGGGGACTTGAATACCGAGTAATCAAGGTCCGGTGCATAGCGCGGAATCCAGCTCCGCTTCCAGCTGCCGTCGATCTGCAAGACGATCTTGTCGACGTACCAGGGATCCTCGGTCAGCGAACTGCGGTTGCCGAAGCCTGAAACGTAGCGGTCTATCTTTTCAATGTCGAACTTATCCGCGTAAGACTTGAACCATTCAAGCGTATAGAGCAATGCCTCCTCGGATCCCGCCGTAATTGTGTCGGTATCCTCATCGTAGAACTGTGCGCCGTTGGCCCAGCCCCAGTGCCAGAGGCTGCCCGATCGGAGCCAGGGTAGGAAGCCCAACCGGGTGATGTTGCCGTCGTCATCGTGAGTTGTAAGCGCCTCCGCCATCACGTCCAGATCGGCGAAGGATTCGGGCGGGCTGTCTGCACTGAACCCGCCCTCTTCCAGGAGCGTGTCGTTGCTGTGCAGGGCAAAGACGTTAAGTGTATGCCCTGTGCCCCAAAGGTGGCCTTCCGACCAGAGAGCATCCCACGCCGGTTTGGACCAACCCGCGCCGTCAAAGCCGTCCCGTTCGGCGTAGTCCTCCAGCGGAAGGAGAAGCCCGCGAGGACCCCACGTATAGGCCTGTGACCACAGCGAGACCATGTCGGGCGGATTGCCGCCCTGGATCGCGACCTGGGCCTTCTGAGTGACGTTGCCCCAGCCGATCGACATGAAAATGGCGTTTTCGCCGGTCTGCTCGTTAAAGCGCTCGACCTGGTTCTGCGCCTGCGCGGCCTCCTGCAGGCCGAACATAGACCAATAGATGATCGGGAGGTTCTCTTGCGCAGGTGCGGCTGCTTCTTGTGCAGCCGGCATTGCGCCTTCAGGCACGACACATGCGGCCAGGGCAGCGCCCCCTGCGCCTACTGCCATTGCGTGTAAGAAGCTGCGGCGACTCATCTTCTGGTGAGAATTTCGCGTGTCTGACATCTTTCCCCCTTTTCAATCGGGTTGGGCCGTGTCGTCTGACGAAATATAACCCGTCACTGCGAACGGCCATACTTCCTTCTTGGCAGCAAACAGTTTTGCGCCAACTGCTACAACCAACCTGCCCCAGATCTTGTGCGCACCTCCTTTCCCGCTTCGCGGACATTCACCATGGTTGCGTGTTTTGCCAGTTGGATACTTTGCACGGGTTACGACCGGCGACCAGCCGCTGCCTGAGATCCAAAACGACAGTTACCAGTCAGCCGGACCCTGTTACCACTCCCAGTGCGACGCCTCGTTATCCTGGTTGATGACGAAAATGTAGGGTTTCATTGAGCCGTTATGGCGGTCAAGATACGATGTGTTCACGTGCAGGACTTGCTCGGCCGACAGATAGCTGATGACAACCGGTGCGCCGGAAACTGTGTTCTCGCCGCTGGACAGGACGATGTTGCCCGAGTCAGGCGTGTACATTTCGGCCAATTCTCGCACAGAAGGGAGGACAGGCCCACTCTTGACACCCTCATCGCCAATGAAATGGAAGTTGAAGGCACCGTCTCCGCCTATCGTTATGTTGATCGGCGTGGCTGTGTGTCTGATAAGGCAGGTCGCGCAATCAAGTTCAGCGTACACAGTTATGTGGACGGCGGCGTGTAAAGTCCGCCCGGCGTCGTCAGAGACCAGATAATAGAAGCTGTCTTGGCCCACGTAATTCCTGTTGGGCCTGTAGTTGAACGATAGAAACTTCCTGAAGGCATTGCTGGTAAATGAAGTAATCCTTCCGAACTCGGGACCCGTGAAATCAAAGCTGCTAAATTCGGGGATTGTATCGTTGCCCAGTACCTCGACATCCACACTACCGTCCTTTGGGACAGAGACGTAGTCGTCGACCAGCACATTGGGGGAAGGGGGAGATTCCGCAAATGTGGGCGCGGCGCAAATGACCACAACGCCCAGCGCTAGAAGTAGAGCAATTGAAAAACTACGGAGCAGACGTGAGTTCAGATAGATAAGGCTGAGTACTCGATGGACGATGTTGCCATAAATCTGGGTAGACATAGCGAATTCTTTCATGATTGGCTGACGACAATTGAATCGAGTTCAGTTGGACGTCAAAAGGGTTATCAATGGGCTGTCTTCCTTGGACTCAACGTCCTGCCGATAGGACAGCCTATTACATTCGACGCACATGAACCACGATATGTTCCGCCGTGCAGCAGCAATTCAGAACCCCGCTAAAGTCTTTGGCCCCTGTTGCAGTTTTCTTGGCAAACGGAGGTACCTGGAAACCATCCTTTTAATCGCCTGAAAAACAAGAAGAAAGTGGAGCAGCGCAAAACCATGCCTTATGCCTGTACAGCTTGTGAGAAGGAGAGTTTCGCAGTAGGAACTATCAGTGTGTTCCGGATTCAGAATCGAAAGTATGCAATGTTGACCTGTACCCGCGGAGGCTAGGCGGCATGGTAACTTAAACCGCAAGACTCGTCAAGGTTTCTTCACAGTGGGCCAGGGCAATCGCACCAAAAGCGGTGATATAATACCCCAGTTCCAAAATTCGAATAGGCATTGCTGAGAGCGTACTGTCATGAAGCCGTGACGCCCGCTAGCTGGGAATCCAAAGACGAGGCAGGGCCCTTGCAAGTCTGTGAACTGCCCGTAAATCAACGAAAACGGCGAGGAATGGTGCTCGCAGTCAAGCGCAAAAGACCAGAACAAGGAAAACTGCCCGCTCTGACCCGACCTGACGCGACCTGACCCGACATAACCCGACCCAAACCGTCCGGACCCGATGCCCTGCCCCCTATCGCCAGCTATCCGGCATGAATCTGTCGTCTGTTAGAGCAGTGGATGAGCATCGTAGAGAACTTGCCAGAACCGGGAACAGGCTCCGGTCGCGCAAAGACTGATGCAAAAGGGTAACGACAACAAGAACCAGAGAAAAAAATTTCGCCCTACTTTACCCGACTTAAGCCTACTTTACCCGACATGACCCGACATGACCCGACACTTGACGCTAATCTCGTCCCACAATTTCACCGGACGCACAACTCTTGTACATCTCTCGTTTGACCTCGTACGCGCCCACGCGCACCGGCGAATCCCTCATCACAGCCCATCGAACAATTTTCATGTGCTTTGGTTAAGACATCACGCAAACACTCGTAAACGCTCATAAGCTCTCGTCCAACACACAGACGAGAAAGCCAGTGACCCACCATCAAGACAAACGGTCCACGATGAATGAAATGCGCGCATCAGCGCCCAAGGCTTTCATGCGCAGCATAACTTGACCACTTTGCGCCGAACAGCTCTCAACCTCTTGCGCAGACAGAAAAGCGCCCAAACCGGCATTTCTCCCGAACCTTTCCGTGCAGGTTGGAACACTGACGATCTCTGGAAAATTCTATCCCAAAAAGGTGCGACTGCCCTGCAAAGTGGGCCGTTCCATGAGAGTCTAAACACTGAAGTAAGGTCATTGTTGAACAGCTGGTGTACGCTACAGCATCTTGGCCGGGAATCGAGCCTCTCTATCCCGACAAGAGACTGTGTCATGTTGCCGTACGAAATGCCTTCAGGGGGGCCTTCCAAAGCCTGAACCAAGCTCTCCGAGGCTTCCGTAATAGTTTTTTATGAATTTATTCATAAAAATGTTTGACACGGCCCTTCGGTTCTGCTAAAATAGGAGTGAACGTGCTTAGTCGAACTCTTGGAGCACTCTCGTGCAGACCGTCCGCAGTCGCATTTTGGAAATACTTAAACAAGACGGCCAGACTTCGGTCGGAGCGCTGGCTGAACGCTTGGACCTGGCACCGATATCGGTAAGGTATCATCTCGACATCCTTCTGTCGGACAACCTGATCACGGTGTCCAAAGCCGAGGGCCGGCGTAAGGTGGGCCGTCCGCAGCAACTTTACTCATTGACTGCGAATGCCGATGCGCATTTCCCGGACAATTTTGCTCTGCTCACTGCTGGCGTCGTTCGCCAGATGAAGCAGATGCTTCCACCTGACAAGATCGATGGCTGCTTTCGGAAGTTGGCGCAGGAGATGGCACAGCCGGTTGTGCTTGACTGCCCTGCAAATGAAAGACTGGATGAACGAATGGACAGAGTCGTCACCTTTCTCAACGAAAGAGGGTACCTGTCCCAGTGGGAGCCGGCTACAGGTATGCTGCATATGCACAACTGTCCCTACACAGGGGTGGCCGCTGAGCACAAGGAACTTTGTTGCATGGACCTGGCGCTCGTGGAATCTCTCAGTGGACAGAATTGCGAGCTCGATCAGGCCATTGCTGACGGTCAGAGTTGTTGCAGTTTTCGTGTGCAGGTTGGTACCGCAGAACCTGTGTCCGGAATACAGAATGTTGAACTGATACTCTGACTAGAAAAACGGTCCTCATTGGAAATCTGCAAGTATGCCGACGACACTACGCAATCCCAATCTGCAGGAACTGCCCTTGGCCGAAGCGGCAGCGGTCGGGCAGAACGGGCAGAAACATCGGACTAAATATGGCAGCGTAACTCTGTCCCCTCCGCCGGGCGCCGAGGCACTGGCAGCGATGACAGAGCCGACCCACGATAGCTATGGCCGCCGCGTCCGCTATTTGCGCATAAGTCTGACCGACGCCTGCAATTTGCGCTGCGTATATTGTATGCCTGAAATAATGCAGTTCCGTCCCCGTCACGAGTTGATGTCGGACGACGAGATCATCTTTCTGGTCAATGTCGCCGCCAGCCTCGGCGTGGACAAGATACGCCTGACCGGCGGCGAACCGACAATTCGCCCTGGCGTAGTGGACTTGGTGCACCGGATTTCCAATGTTCCCGGCATTCGCGACGTGGCCATGACCACCAATGCACTGCTCCTGCAGGAGCTTGCGCAGCCTCTTGCAGATGCCGGGCTGAATAGGGTGAACATCAGCATCGATACCATCGATCCTGACCGCTTCCGCCGCATTACGCGCTGGGGTGATATCGATGACGTCTGGCGCGGCATCGAGGCCGCCGAAAGAGCCGCGTTGCGTCCTATCAAATTGAACTGTGTCGTTACCCGCGGCTTTAACGAGGAGGACGTCATCGATCTGGCCGGTCTGACGATGGAAAACGACTGGGAAGTCCGCTTCATCGAGTTGATGCCGTTTGGAGAGGTCAGCGACTTCCAGCTAAGCCACGTCGTCTCGTTCAGAGAGATCCGCCAGAGGGTCGAGTCGGTCTTCGGCGAGCTTGAAGAGGCCAGCTACGACTTCGTCGATCCGAGCCGTCCATTTCGGATCCCTGGAGCTGCCGGCACGCTTGGGTTCATCAGTAGCGTCACAGAACCTTTCTGCCAGGGCTGCGGCCGCGTGCGTCTGACCGCAGACGGAAAACTGCGGCTCTGTCTTCTTCGCGATGACGAGGTCGACCTGCTGTCCCCCTTGCGCGGTGGAGCTGATTTCGATAAGATTCGTTCACTGATGAAAGAAGGCGCGTTTCATAAACCGTGGGGCCACGGACTGGCTTCAGGCGTCTTCGCCGAAGATCGGGCCATGAACCAGATCGGTGGTTGATTGGGAGCAGACTGGGGCTGTATCTGGTTCCGTCAAAGTTGAAAAGTGAGAGCAGGTTTACTCCCGGTCCGAACATGGGCCTGAATACCTGTGCAAACGACGAAGTTCCAATCGTGAAATCAAGTCAGTTTTATCAACATCCTTAAGGAGACTCTGATGGACATTACTCTGACCGACACGGCGACAAAGACGATTTCACTTACCGAGACCGCAGCCGAGAAACTGGGCGGTATCCTCGAACAGAAGGGCCTGCGGGAGTCGCACGCGTTGCGAGTCTTTGTCAAGGGCGGCGGCTGTGGAGGCATGCAGTACGGCATGACCTTTGATGACGACATCCAGGAAGCCGATCAGGTCTTTGAGCAGTTCGGCCTGCGCGTTGTCGTCGACCCGACCAGTTTCTTCTATGTTGGCGGCTCCAGCATCGACTACATAGACAACCTGATGGGCGGCGGATTTCACATCGAAAACCCCAATGCCGTAAGCTCGTGCGGTTGCGGGAGCAGCTTCCGCACCAGTGGCGCCCCTGCCGGCGCGGCGGCCGGCGCGGGCTGCGGCAGCGGCTGCGGCCACTAGCCGCTGACCCAAAGATGTGAGTCGGCAGAGGCAAAGTAGAGTCCTCAAATGGACAGGTTGCCCGTCGCAATAACGGGCGGGCAGCCTGGTCTGACCGCTTTGCCCTGACCGGGTTGGAGTGCTATGCAGGCCCGCTATTACACATTGAAAGAGGCAAGAGCTGCGCTTCCAGTCGTAAAGGCCCTGATGTCCCAGGTTCAGGAGGCGCGCAGTGAGATCCTCCGTCTGCGTCCCGAAATCTGGCCCGTGCTGCAGAAGGCTGCCCACAACGGCGGCAACGTCGCCGCAGGATCCGTCTACTCCCAATTTGATAAACTGGAAACAGGAGTAAAGGGTATCCTGAAGATGGGAATCCTGGTGAAGGATATCGACATGGGTCTCATTGATTTCCTGTCTATTCGCAACGGGCGCGAAGTCTATCTCTGTTGGAAACACGGCGAAGAGGATCTCTCATTCTGGCATGACGTCAACGCCGGTTTCGGTGGCCGTCAACCTATTGATCCCGAGGACTTCTGAATACAATTCGGGTGAATCCCCGCCCCCAGCACTTTTTCCCTTTTCATTTTCCTTGACAGCAGAAACAAGAAAACGTGAGTCAAGACGATGCCCAATCCGTATGGCGCTCCGGAAGTCACCGTGCACGACGTCGCCGCAAAACAAAAGGACGATACTGAATTCCTGCTGGTCGACGTGCGTGAACTGAATGAACTTGAACTGGCCAGTCTCCCTGACGGAGATTTCATCAACATGCCTTTGAGCGAGCTTCGCCAACGGCGTCTCGACGCCTTACCGGAGGACTTGCGCCAGGACAAGGATTTGGACGTGGTCCTGTTCTGTCACAAAGGACTGCGCAGCGCGCAGGTGACCGTCTTTCTGCGCCAACAGGGCTGGTCTAATGCTGTCAGTATGGCGGGGGGCATCGATGCCTGGGCCGACGAAATCGATGAGTCGGTCGGCAAATATGCCAGTATGTAAAACATCCCATTGCCTTTTCAGGCGATCGGAGAGCTGGCGACATGCCGAGAGTCGGCAATATCGAGGGATCTGACTCGGTCCGTATTGAAAGTTGGAGGAGCATTTGTTGAAGTTGAACTGGCAAGGTAGCGGGAAACGTGAGAGCGACATCATCTGGATAGACCTGGGCGATCTGGGTGACTTGGTGTACCCACAGGGTCCCCACGAGCAATGGCAGGACCACGGGCTCGGTCTCTTGCGCACCATCATGCACCAGAACGGCCTGCAGACCGACATCGTTTCCACGCGGGCCGTCACCTCGTGGGAGCAGCTGGCGCCCAAACTTCGCGGCTACAAGATGGCCCTGATGAACGTGCGCAGCTACACCTTTCCTGTCGCTCTTAAGGCTGCCCGGATCTTCAAGGAGATCAACCCCGATGGCCTCGTACTGGCCGGCGGCATGCACGCGACGGTCGCGCCGGATGAAATGGCCGAGGTCGAGGCCTTCGACAAGATTTGCCAGGGGGCCGGTGAAGAAGTCATACTCGACCTGGTTCGGGACCCTGGGAGCTTTCCGAGAGTGTTCCTCGGGCAGGGCTCCCGTTCTATGGCCGACTGGCCGCAGATTGACCGCGAGCTTTGGCCCAAACCCGCCAACTGGAAGGAAGCGCTCGCCAATGCCCGGCCGAGGAGGGCTGTGCGCGCCCTGAAGCTGGAGCGTAACTTCAACTGGCCGATGGAGCCGGAGTGCGGCTGGGGACCCCCGCCTGTCGCCACCATCATCACCAGCAGAGTCTGCCCTTGGCAATGCGTTTTCTGCAATGAGGCATCCTATATCCCCAACATGGGACGTCGCCCCGTTTCCATGATCATTGACGAACTCAACGAGCTCGACGAGAAGTACGGAGTGGGCTCAGTGGTGATCCACGACTCAATGTTCTTCCAGAACCCCAAGTGGCTGCAGGAATGGATCGAACAGTACCCCCGCCGCGCCAATAAACTGTGGCCATACTGGGCAGCCGGCCGCGCCGACACCGTGCGCCAGTGGCCCGACCTGTTCACCGCCTTGGTGCGCGAGACCAACTGGAACCTCATCTCGATCGGCTTTGAGTCTGGAAGTGACCGCATTCTGAAGCTGCTCAATAAGGAATGCACCGAGGAGGACAATAACTTCGCCATCGATCTGGTCAACCGCCTGGGGGATGAGATGATAGCGGAAGGGAAAGAGCCGCCTGTCTTCTGGTCGAACATCATGCTCGGCATACCGGGCGAAACCGACGAGGACGCCTTCAAAACGATGCGCATGCTCAAACGCATGAAGCGTGTGTTCCCGTCCATCTCCTACTACGCCCCCTACCCTGGCTCGGCACTGGGCTTCCAGCTGATCGCCGAGGGAAAAAGCCTGATGAGCAAGGACAACTATCACCGATTCCCGGACGATGAAAAAGTTAAGGGCGTCAACTACGGCTTCTACCGCGAACTGCTGGCCGGAAAGTACGATGCGGAGGTGAATCGCGGTCTGTCAGAGGAGCAGCGGCAACGGGGCTATGACGGAATGTACCAGCAGGCGCTGGTCAAGGCCTGACCGATGAGCAGCTTTTCCAATCCCCACTACATGTACCTGTTCGACTTGAAGAATGGCAAGAAAAAACTTGCCTACGGCCAGAGCCCCGAAGACGCTCTCGACATTCTGCGCTTGCGTCTGACAGACGAGGAGATGGCCCAGGTCAGAGCTGATCGGTACATAAAGATCAGCCAGCGCAAGCTGCAAGAGCACGTCCACCAGCTGGGATGAATCTTCGCTCCACCGCTGCGAAGTTGCGCCAAAGCCTGTTGGCCGCAAGCAGGACCCTCAGACCTCCTTCGCCTCAAAGAGGACTTTCCCCCGTGCAGAAACATATTCTGCGATCGCTGCTGGACGGCGCCACCCTGAAGTCCCACCGCTATCTGGACGGCGGAAAGGAATACCGTCTCCATCCTCTTTGCGGTGACGCCGCCCAGGTCCCGGAACAGGAAGTCCGGGGGCTGGAGGAACGGGGCCTCCTGCTCAGCAACCATAAGTTCCCAGCCGCAACGCTTTACCTGTCGCGGCACGGTCGCAGGGCAGATCTGAAGGAGTAGCGCTTGGGGGTACGCCCCCCTCCGAAAAGTTTCCCCCCTTAACCCATTTCGGGAAAGCAAATACCAGTCGGCTTAAGGGATGTTGCTTCTTCTCAAGCCGAATCTTCTTCTCCTTCACCTGGTAGGATAATCCCAAGATCTTCAGGCGTGGCTGCCTCATAAGGGTTGTCAAACTCCACATTGGGAAAAGAAGTCCCGGGTGCCAGGACAGGTTCCTCGGGTCCTTGCTCAGACAGCTCGCGATGAATCTGCTCGGAAGCCGCACGAAATGCCCCTACCTCGATCCCCTGGCACACGTTGGCCACACCCCGCAGCTTCGGCAGACCGCGGCGAAACATCTTCAGTGCGCCCCGCCGGTTGCTTCGCTCCATCTGAAGAAAGGCTACCCCGACCTGCAAGATGCCCTGGTACAGGTCCCGTACCTCACGCGTTTCCTCGTTCCACGCCAGCTCCAGATACTCGTGCTGTTCGAAGTACTGTCCCATGTTGAAGGCAAGCAGCCCGGCCACCGCCGCGCGGCCTGGCAGGTCGTCCCAGCCTTCCGGATGACGAACCGGAGGGTGTATGTGCCGGTCAACCACCGACACCAACTCCTCCATCATACGGCTGCGCGCCCAGGCATGATCTGCCCCGGCCCTGCGCGCGCGCTTCAGCGTCTCAACGTCAACATGGCTGCCGAAAGCATAGATCGGAACCAGGCGCGTGTGCGGCTTGACCTTGCACTGGCGGACAGCTGCTTCCCAGTCTCCGGGAGACTTCAGATCAAGCAGTGCCAGTACCGGGAAGGTACGCGCAACGGCAGCTACAAATTGGTCCGCTTCATCGATAGTGAACGGTTCGCCTCCCGCCGCTCGCACCACGTCCTCCAACCTGACCGAGAAAAACAGGTCCGGCTCAAGAATCACTACCGCCGGTCGAAATTTGCCGTTGTCGACCATCTGGTCCTCCATCGTTCAACCCTTGTTCCTGGCCGCCCTCTTTCTCGAAGATGGCCACCGAATTATTGTCGAAGTCATCTGATGTGCCGTCGCCAGATTCTACCGCCTATCACCTGCCATGGGCCAGTTCCGGCACGAACAATAGTAGGATCTTAGGGCCCGCATCTCCATTGCCGAAACCTCTGCTGCCTCTGGTATACTGATGCCAGAATTGGCTGGTACCGAAAGGAAGGAAATGGAAAATCAGAACAGCGGATCCGATCAGGCCGCCGAACTCCCGTATGAAGAAAGCTACGCCCAGCTGCAATCGATCCTGGAGCGTCTTGAAGCCGCCGATCTACCCCTCGCCGATTCACTGGACCTGTATGAAGCAGGTGTGAAACTGGCCGCACGCTGTGGAGTTCTACTCGAAAAGGCTGAGCTGCGAGTCAGGAAATGGGAGCCGGACGGCACCCTGACCGAGTTGAGCGACACGTCGGACCCGTAGACAGATGCAACTACTGGGTAACAGTTCCATCATCTGGCTTCCTCTGACCGCCGGTCTGCTCGTGCAACTCTACAAATTTCTATTTGAATGGGTTTTGCGGCGCGACTTCGACCTGCGCGTGCTGGCCCGTGCGGGGGGTATGCCCAGCAGCCATGCCGCTATGGTCTGTAGTCTGGTCTCCGCCATCGGCTATCGCTCCGGTCCCCGCAGCGACATCTTCGCTTTGGCCGCTATCTTCGCTCTGGTCGTCATGTACGACGCCACCGGTGTGCGCCAAGCCGCCGGGAAGCAGGCCAAGGTCCTGAATCAAATCCTGCGCGAGCTCTTCACCGGTCAGCCCGTCAGCGAAGAGGAGTTGAAGGAACTGATCGGCCACTCACCTACGGAGGTGTACGTCGGCGCGCTAATCGGCATTCTCTACACAGTATTGTGGTTTCAATTCGCCTCCTGAATAGCTGCTGAACCCCCTTCGTTTCCATCTCAGCCTTGTGGCGACGACTCCCCAAGTTTGTGCAGCAATTTGCAATAGGCAGCCTGTCCCTTGCGGAAACTGGCCAGGCGGAAAAACTCGTCCGGAGCATGGTAATTCTCGTCTTCGATGCCGAATCCAAAACTGATCGTGTCCACTCCCAGCTGTTCCTGAAACACACCTGTGATGGGGATGCTGCCGCCGCTTCGGGTCTGGTAGGGCTCACGGCCGTACATCTCTTTCAGCACTGCGGACGCGACCCTGTTGCCCCAGTGGTCTGCTGATATGCTGTAAGGTCGACCTAAAATCGACAGCGGCGTCACCGAGACCGTCACGCCCTGCGGCGCATTCTGTGTGATATGTTCCGTCAGCAGTTCGATGATGCGGGCGGGATCCTGGTTGGCTACCAGGCGGCAGGTGATTTTGGCGTGTGCAGAGTTGGGAAGCACTGTCTTGATCCCCTCTTCCTGGAAGCCCCCCCAGATACCGTTCATCTCCAACGTTGGTCGAACCCAGCCGCGTTCACGGTTCGTGTATCCCGGTTCACCAAACTCCTCCGTCAGTCCGAGCCCCTCAAGATAGTTGTCCCCGTCAAATGGAACACGGGCGACTGCAGCGCGCTCTTCGGCCGTTAGCTCCACCACTTCATCATAGAAGCCCTCAACGGCTACCGAGCCGTCGGCCCTGCGCAACGAACCCAGAATCTGGGTCAGAGCGTGAATCGGATTCTGGATACGGCCCCCATGTAACCCGGAGTGGAGGTCTGACGATGCACCATGTACATCAATCTGCAGTCCGCATACGCCCCGCAGCGACATGAGCAGGATCGGCTCGGTCTCGCTGAACTGCCCGCCATCGGCGCTGACAGCAAGGTCACTGGCAAAGCGCTCCCTGTGTGGCGGCATGAAATCGGGAATATGTGGACTGCCGATCTCCTCCTGGCCTTCGAAACAGAGCTTCAGATTAACCGGTAAGGCACCCTCGCTTTGCAGTAGTGCCTCAACCGCAAGGATTGGGGCCAGCATGTTTCCTTTGTCGTCAGATGCCCCGCGAGCATAGACCCGGTCCTCTCTGATTGTGGGCTCAAAAGGTGGGTTTGTCCACAGTTCAACCGGATCGACCGGCTGCACGTCGAAGTGGCCGTAGATGAGTACTGTAGGCTTGCCCGGCGCGTGCAACCAGTCACCGTAGACGACGGGGTGGCCTTCCGTAGGCAGCACCTCTACGTTCTCCACGCCCGCGGCCGTCAGTCGCCGAGCGACCCAGTGTCCGGCGCGCGCCACGTCCTTGGCGCGTTCGGGCAGAGCTGAAATGCTGGGAATACGCAGGAATTCAATCAACTCTTCTACAAACCGTTCCTGGTTAGACTCAAGATAGTCTTGGTACTCTGCCATGCTCCGCTCTCCTGGTTGTGGGAATGCTTCCAGCCGTTTCGGCGCATTCTACTGTAGTGACTGGCCGCTGGTCAAGAGGAACGCCCACGCGAGTCCATCCCCAAATGGCGCCGAACTCTCGTATACATCGGGTCGCAACAGGGCCATGTCCCGTCCCTCTGAAGCTCTGAGGCAGACGATGCGCATTCTCTGACCACTGACCACTGCAGTTCTGGGCGGTCGGCCGCAAGCGGCCTCCCTTGTGCGGGGGCTCCGCCCCCGCAACGCC
>JAPOVP010000058.1 GCA_026708085.1 Caldilineaceae bacterium | reverse complement strand
GGGGGCTCCGCCCCCGCAACGCCCCCTCTCCTACAACCTCGCGTCGTAGCTAGTATGTGGGCAATACGAAATTGCCGTCCCGTGTCGGCTCGCGCTTCCCCCCGCCTCCCGGCAGATTCCGAAAATGTGCCAGCGCAAGCAAGCCAGGCGAGGCTACTCCCATATATCCCCAACGATCACCGCCATGACCACCGAGAGCCCGCTACAGAAATACTGACGGTACATTCCCCTCAGGCAGACCGCACACAGTGCACACAGAACATGGTTTAGCAGTTCACTAAAAACTAAAAACTGACTACTAAAAACTGCCGTTGAGCTACTCCAGTTCCCGGCGCAACAGACCGCGTTCCCGGTAGACGGCGGCGGCCTCCTCGACAAAGGCGGCCGTGGCCGCGGCGTTGAACTCAGCGCGCAGACGCTGCGCCAGCGCCTCGTACTCCTCGAAGCTGCAGCGTCCAGGCCGCAGCATCTCGTACATCTCCAGCAGCGTCTCATTGGGGACGGCGGTCAGCTCCGAAGCCCGTTCCAGGTTCTGCGCCAGCTGCGGATAGCCGGCGCCGCGGGCGATTTCCGCCTGGGCGCGCAGCGTCTCCGCGCTGATGCTGTAGTCCTCGGAGGAGATATCTTCGCTCAGCGTCTTCTGCAGCGAAAGATCGCGCAAGGGCCGCCCGCTCGCCGCGGCGAGAGTGTCATCCCGGTTGGCGTAGAGCGGATAGTCTCCGTCAGAGGAGTGAGAGGTGTTGCCTCGCTCTTCACTTCTTTCGTCTGTCATCTCGCTGCGTCCTTGCGCTCAAGGTCGGGGAAAGAGCAGTTCTCTCTCCTCACTCCTCTTCACTCACTCCTCGCCCCTAAACATCCGGCTCCCAGCGGAAGTAAAGCTCCTGGGGCGCCTTTTCCTGTATGTCATCGATCTCGCGGCGGTGCAGCAGGGCCGTCTTGACGATCAGCCGCAGCCGCGCGCCGTTGTCGACCTTGACGCCGACCGGCAGGGGGCTGAGCCCCTTGGCATAGCGCGCCGCGTTGCGCCCGATCGCCTGGTAGATCTCCAGCGTCAGGCTGGGCGACTGCGGGAACAGCTCCAGATTGTTGAGCGGCGCCAGCCCCCGTTTCTGGATGACGGTCGTGCCGCGGCTCTGCAGCCCGACGGCGATGCCGGACCCGCTCAAACGCGCGCCGGCGTGGCCGATGGCGGCGCAGTCGGCGCTGTGGTAGACCCGCACGACGCGGCCGTAAAATTCCTCCTCGGCCACACCGGTGAGCAACGCTTCCAGCACCTCCTCATGGTCCAGCTCTCCGATCGTCTTCACCAGCGAGGTCCCATAGGCCGGCCCCACCGCGACCACGATTTCGTTGGCCGTGGAGCCCACTTTGGCCGTGCTGATCTCGGCCAGGTTCGGCAGCGGCTCCCCCACCTGCGCGTCGATAAAGTCGCGCGGCGACTTCTGCTGGGGAATGCGCTGGAGCGCGTCCCACGTCTCCCCTTCGAGGCGGTAGCCGGTGCCGGGCCCGGTGTAGTCGTTGTTGTCGTTTATGGCGCTGATCACGTTGAATCCGTCGGCGAAGATCGCCGAGGGTTGCAGGTAGTCCCCCGCCACCCTTTGACGGCCCATCTCGAGCAGATTGGCGGCCGCCTGTTCGAAGCCGCTGCGGTGCAGCGCGCGTACGACGTCGGACAGGTTGGCCGTTCCCTCCAGGAAGCGGTCGGCCGCGGCCAGGTCGGCCACCATGTCGCGCTCCGGCATATCCTCGCTGCTGTGGGCGAGCGCGGCCGCCTCCACCTCCTCGTCGCCGATCGGCGGGAAATCCAGTTCGGCGTAGATCGCCTGCAGCGCCTGTGCGGCCTGGCGGCGGGCTGCAATGGCCTCTTCCTCGCGCACCGGGCGGATGCCGCCGTTGACCTGCATGTCGCGCTGGATGACGGTCCAGTCATCGAAGTCCTCGGCGTCGAAGTTGCCGCCGCCGAACATGTTGTCCTGTTTGGGAATGGCGCTGTAGCCGGAGCAGATGAAGTCGGTGCCCGGGATCATCTGCAGCATCAGCTTGGCCGTCTTGCGCAGAGCCGAGTGGGAGGCCAGCGCGTCGTTGCCGGACGCGCATTCCAGGCCCAGCATCGACGCCAGCAGGTTCTCGGCCAGCACGCCGCGCACGCCGCCGGGCAGCGCTTCCGGTAGCGCGATGCAGGAGATGGAGCCGTTCTGCACGCCCTGGCTGCCTGCCCCCTTCGTTATCAGCAGGCAACGGGCCTCCAGGTAGAGCATCGAGCACTGCTCGGCGTAGCCCATCAGTGCCTCCGAGCCGGTGCCGGAGGTGAAGCGTACCTTGATGCCCCGACTGGCGTAGGCCGAGGCCAGAAAAGCCTTTGACCAGGGCGTGTCGTCGCCGTCGACAAAGGAGCGCTCGCTGCCATAGACCGAGAGCGTCTCCGCGTAGGAGGTCAGCCCTTTGATGCCCAGGCGCAGCCCGAACGCCTCCTCGACCGCGCACTGGGTGAGCACGCCGCCGCGGCTGGTCTGCGAGCCGACGAGAATGGCGAGCGCGTTGAGGGGCGCGGCGCGCGCCACGCGCACCGTCGTCTCGATCTCGGCAAAGCCGCGCAGCGCCGCCTCGGCCGCGTCCGCGGCCAGCAGCGCCGGATTCTCGCGCCAGTTGGTGACGTGGGCCTGGTTGGCCGGGGTCTTGCGCACCCGCATCTTGCCAAGCCCCATCATCATCTCCAGCACGTTCATGTGACGCACGATCTCGCACAGCTTGGCCGGCGTACAGCCGTCGGCCAGGCGGCGAATGGTGGGTTGCGGCACGTTGATATCCACAAGCATGCGCGCGATCTGGTGCGAGGGGGTCGCCATCGCCTCTTCGGCGACCGTCAGGTCGAGGGCGTGATCGGCGATGAAGCGGTCGAGCGCGTCGAACTCGGCCCGCTCTTTGCCGTCCATCTCCATAACCTGCCCGTCGACGATGCGCAGCGACGGCTGCGGGTCATAAGGGCTGTCGGCGACGGTCAGCCCGGCTTCAGCCCACTCTTCGACGTAGGTCTCGCGGTTGATGTCGCGCCCGGCGAGAATGGAAAAGCGCCGCGAGCCGGTATCCCCGTTGACGCTGCGGTCCAACGTGGCTGTTGTGGTCATTCCTCGTCCTCGACTCCTTGCCCGAAGGCGATCACGTAACCGTCGGGATCGCGTACGGCGAATTCGATGTTGTCGTATTCATGCTGGTGCGTCAGGCCGTAGGCGAACTCGGCGCCCTTGGCCTCGAACTCGGCATGGAGCGTCCTCAGATTTTGAACCCAAACATAGGCGTCCCAGAGGCCGCCCCGTGACTCGTTGGGCGTGATCGTGCTGACGTCCTTGACCTGTTTGAGCATAAAGATGAATCCGTCGCGGTCGGGCATGGCGAATGTCGGCGGTACGCCCCACAGGCGGGGCCGCGTGAAACCGAGCACATCGCAGTAGTAGTCTAGGGATGCATCCAGGTCGCGTATAAAGAAATAGGGGGCGGAGCCGGTCAGGGTCGGGGCATTTTCGGGTGGCATTGGAGAATCCAGGGACCTGGTAGGACTATGGTGTCGGTCACAGCGCGACGCAGGTCTTGCTGTTCATGTCGCGCTCGGCGCCGATGGAGAAGCGCCGCGAGCCGGTATCCCCGTTAGCGCTGCGGTCCGCTGTCGCTGGTGTAATCATTCCTCGTCCTCGATTCCCTGTCCGAAGGCGATGAAGTGGCCGTCCGGGTCATACACGGCGAACTCGATGTTGTCGTATTCGTGCTGGTGCGTCAGGCCGTAGGCGAACTCGGCGCCCTTGGCCTCGAATTCGGCATACAGCGCCCGCACATTCCGAACCCAGACGTAAGCATCCCAGTAGCCGCCCCGCTCCCGGTTGGGGACAATCTCATGCTTGGGGCCCACCTGCTTGAGCATGAAGATGAAGCCGTCGCGAAAGGGCATGGCGAATGTCGGCGGCTCTCCCCAAAGGTGGGGCCGGGTGAAGCCGAGCACATCGCAGTAATAATCGAGCGACGCAGCCAGATCGCGCACATTGAAATAGGGGGCGGTACCGATCAGGGTCGGGGTGTTCTCGGATGACATTACGATACTCCAAGGTGGAGGGAAGGGTTGCTGTATTGGTTATGATGCGGCAACAACCGTTGGTGAAGCTAGAAGGGGAGAGACCACCGCCCGCTGCCGCTCGAATTTCGACCGTGATCTATTTGATATATAACACATGCTACGTTCTAGTATGCGCTCACTTCTCTAGAGGGGGCAACCCTCCCAGATCGTCCAGGATCTGATGAAGTTGGGGGGGCAACTCAAGCAGTGATTGGCTGGCGATACGCCATACATTAGCGACGTCTACTGCAAAGTAGCCGTGAATAGCGATGTTGCGAAAGCCAATCATACTTTTCCAAGGTACTTCCGGGAAACGGTCTCGCAGTTCGCCTGGAATCTGACTGGCAGCTTCACCGATGATTTCCAGATTGCGGGTCACTGCGTCCTGGTAGAGTTCCGTATTGAGAAATATCTCCTCGTCCATATCTTGGATGTAGCGAGCCACTCTCTCACAGGAGAGGATCATCTCTGAAAGATAGAGACGAGCATCCCGTTTACACACGAATCAGATCTTTCTCGATAAAATGGCGGAGTAGAGGCTTTCTGTCGATCGCGCCGCGCGTTAGCAGTTCAACCTTGGTTTCCAGTAGGTCCGTCAGATAATCGTGGAGATCGACGAACTCCCAGCCCAATGGTGCGCTCAACGTGACCAGAATGTCCAAGTCGCTTGCCTCAGTTTGCTCACCGCGGGCATAGGAACCAAAGAGAGCGATCTCCTCCACGTAGAACCGGTTCTTCAGTTCGGAACGGTGGGAACGCAGGATTTGGCAAATTTCCTCTAGATCTTTCATGGTTCCATTTCTCGCAACAAGCTGCCATCCTTCTCTGGTGTTCCCCAATTCAACAAAACAGTTCTCTATTCGAACATCAAGTCGCGCACGGCACTGATCGTGGGGACGCTCTGTTCGACCTCCTCTTAGTTGATGACCAGCGGCTGCGAGAAGGATAACAATATCGCCTATGACGCAGCAACGGCAGTTGGTGCCGTTGCGTCGAAATTCGTCTCTTCGAAGGGAACGACATCCAGAAACTCTACCGGTTCGTCGTCCCGGCCGTTTTCCCAGAGAAGCGAGAAAAACCAGATCCCGCTCTCGCCGGCTGTGAAGCTGGCGGGGCTGCAATGGCTGCGCTGTTCCTCCTTCATGCCATCGTCATTATCCGGCAGTTCAAACAACGCGCCTTCTTCGACCAATTCCGGCTCGTAGTAGACGGGCCAGTCCCACATCTGCCCTTGATACGGTCTGTTTCGAAGATGCAGGATGTTGGCAGATTCCCGCACCTTCGCCAGTTCGGGAATGCGACTGCCTTGTCCCCTACTGAGACGACGCTCCATCGTTATTCAGACATCGAGTCAAGCGCGGCGCCGATGGCGTCGACGATCTGATCGACCTCATCTTCGCTGATGACCAGCGGTGGCGAGAATGCCAGGCTCCCGTTCAGGGCGCGTGTACGCACGCCGCGCGCCGCGGTCGCATTCTGCAGGCTCATGGCCAGTTCATTGTCCGGCTCTTTGGTCTCCTCGTCCTTGATGAATTCGACGGCGCACAGGAGGCCCAGGCCGCGCACGTCGCCCACGTTACCGAATTCGCTCAACCTGGACAGTCCGCTGCGCAGCCGCTCGCCCATCTCTGCCGAACGCTCGGCCAGCTTCTCATCCTCGAGAATGGCGATGTTGCGCAGGCCGACCGCGCAGGAAGCGGCGTGGCCGGAGTAGGTGAAGCCGTGCAGCCAGGCCTCATCCTGCGGCGCGCTGTTCATGGCGTCGAGGATGCGGTCGCTGATCTGGATGCCCCCCAACGGCAGGTAACCGCTGGTGATCCCTTTGGCGAAGGCCAGGATGTCCGGTTCGATGCCGAAACGGTTGAGCGCGAACATCTCGCCTGTGCGCCCGAAGCCGCAGATCACCTCGTCGGCGATCAGAAGGACGTCGTACTTGTCGCAAATGGCGCGCACGCGCGGGAAGTAGTCGTCCGGCGGCACGAAGACGCCGCCGACGCCCTGCACCGGCTCGGCAATCAACGCGGCCACCGTCTCCGGCCCTTCACGCAGGATCGTCTCCTCCAGGTCGCGCGCCGCCGCCTCGCCCACCGTCTCGCCTTCCTGGAGGTCGCCCTCGTAGCGATAGGGGTGGGGCGCGTGGCAGTAGACGAAGTTGGGCACCAGCGGGCCAAACATCTTGTGGTAGCGGGGGACGCTGGTGGCGCTGGTGGTGGCCAGGGTGATGCCGTGATAGGACTCGCGACGGGAGATGACCTTGACCTTGTCCGGCTGCCCCTCCCGCTTCCAGAAGTAGCGGGCCGTCTTGAAGGCGGTGTCGTTGCTTTCGGAGCCGCCGCAGGTGAAGAAGGTCGTCTTCAGGCTGGGGTAGGCGTAGCCGGAGAGCTTGTAGGCCAGCTCGCTGGCGGGCAGGTTGGTCATGCCGGCGAAGTTGGAGGTATAGGCCAGATCTTGCATCTGCGCGTAGGCGGCCTCCGCCAGTTCGGTGCGGCCATAGCCGACATTGACATTCCACAGACCGGCCATCGCATCGAGGATCCTGCGGCCGTCGGTGGTGTGAAGCCAGACGCCTTCGGCACGCTCGACGATGATCGGATTCTCGGACTGGGACGGGTGGTGCAGAGGGTGAAGCTGCCGTCTGTCCTGTTCAAGCAGGGATGGCTTTTCCTGGATGGCTGCCATTAGTTTCTCCTTGGTCGATGCGGCTCACTGGCCGCGCGCCGCGGCGCCGTTGGCAAAGGGCGTCAGATGGCGGGTGAAGTGGGTGTTCAGCACCTTTTCGTAGGCTTCCTCGTGGTCGGCGATTAGGCCGTGAATCTGCGGGCCGAAGCGGTCCAGATTGGAGCCGAATGTCACGTGCAGCAGCTGGCGGGCGTCGAACTGTTCCAGCAGTCCCGGCAGGTCTGTGTCGGACAGGTCGGCGTTGGCGGGTACCTTGTCCGGCTGGCAGTCGAGAAAGTAGGTCTTGCGATCGGTCTCGAAGCGGTCTCGTGAGTGGTCGAGAATCTGGCGGAAGAGGGACGTGTCAAGGTCGGCGATAACGCGCAGCGCCTCCAGATAGCTGGTGCCGGCCGTCTTGACATGCACCCGGTCGTCGGCGTACTTGGCGACCAGCGGGTAGATGCTGAACTTGTCCGAGCCGGTGTGGACGCTCAGCTTGTAGGCGTCGAAATGCTTCAGAATGGCCGCGTGCTTGATCAGCTCCGCTTCGAACGGGTCGGTGTCGCCGATATAGTCGACGCCCTTCTGAAACTTGCCCACAAAGCGAGGCGCGAGACTGACGACCGGCAGGTCCCGCCGCAACAGTTCGTGCGCCATAAAGTAGTGTTCGTAGATCGATGTCGGCGTCTCGGTCTCGTCCACCGACATTTCCAGGTCATAGCGCGTGCCGCGCATCTGCTGATCGAGCGCGGCCGCGATATCCAGCGTGTGAACGATGGCGCGTCCGTACTTCGCCAGCGCCCGCAGCAGGCTCTCTTCACTGAAGGTCAGCGTCAGCCCCGCCAGTTCGATGGGCGCGGTCAGATAGTCGGCGCGCAGCGCGTCTAGGTCGGTATCCAGCCGCGCCCAGGGCAGCGCCTCTACCTTGGCGCGCAATGCCGGCAGCGAGTCGGTCTCGGCATCGTTGTCGACGTGGTCGCTGGGGTCGATCGTGTAGAAGGCGTAGCCGGCGGCGACGAACGCGGGCAGGTCGCTCACCAGTTTCACATGGTCGGCGTCCGCACCCCAGGGGTCGCGCCAGCCCATCTGCACCACGCCCCACATGGCGTCGTCCACCACCTCCTGCGGCGTGCGCCCGATGCGGTCGTTCTCGCGCACCGACTGCTGCGCGAAGATCGGCGCGATGCCGGTGCCCTCGACCGAGCGGATGTGGCCGGGCGTGGCCGCGCCCAACCGGTCACCGAAACCGAAGGAGGTCTCCACGCCCAATGGCACAGGATTCAGCCAGGACAGCCGTCTTCGCAGCGCGGCCGCGTTCTCCGCGGTCAGCGGACAGAGCAGCATCCCGTTCGCCGTTTCGCCGCTGAAGCCGGTGGTATCGCCCTGCACGCAGAGCTTCTTGTCCCTGCCGTCGCGTGCCAGTGCGTAGGTCGTTCCATCCTGTTCGATAACCGAGTGTGGGTATTGCTTCAACTGTGTCATTGTGCGGCTTTCCACAAGCAGTTCATCTGATTTCAATGAGGAGTGTGTACAGCATTATACATCCCGGTCAGGCAAGGCGCGCTCGGCACGCAGCTCCCTTTGCCAGGCAACGGGGTCGGGAATCGTGGAAAATGTGTCTCTCCGTGCAAGCTCCGCCAACACCTCGGCCATCAATTTCCCTCGGTTAGACGAGACTTCGGAATCCTGCTCCTCCGGGAAGGTAATATAGACCTGCAAGGCGCCGGATGTTTCAGGAGGACGTTCGAGCCACTCGATCTGGTCATCGTGAAGGATCGCCTTGTACGTGCGCATATCCCTAACCCAGGTACTGCAGAGGAAAATTGACCGTGAAAAATACACACCACGAACCAGCGGTTCCGTATCCCTTGCCGCCTCATCGTTAGAAGGCTAGAATACACGAGAAGCGTATTCTACGCTACTCACAGGGGAGACGAACACCGGCGGTTAGTGGGTAGTGGATAGTAGCAGGACTGCTCAATTTCCACTGTAATTTCACCACTGATCACTGTAGAAATGAACGGGTACTGACAATGCAAATCCATCTCCAATACGGCCAGGACGGGCTGACAGCCGAGCTGCCGACCGAAAACGCGACCATCTTCCGCCCGCGCTTCGTAGAGGGGCTGCCCGACGAGCAGGCCGCGTTCCGGGAAGCGGTGCGGCGACCCAACGGCGCGCGCCCCTTGGCAGAGGCGGTCGGCGCGCACGAGCGCGTCGCCATCGTCATCGCCGACGGCACCCGTCCGCTGCCCTCAGCGCGGCTGCTTCCCTGGATCTTAGCGGAGTTGGCGCATGTGCCGGAGGAGAATGTCACCATCGTCGTCGGCACCGGAACGCACCGGCCCAACACGGCAGAGGAGCTTGAACAGATTGTGGGGAAGGCGGTCTACCGGCGGCTGCACGTGATCAACCACAACGCCTACGAGGAAGAGAGTATGACCGTCGTGCGGCCCGGGCAGGACGGGCGCGGCCCGCTGATGATGAACCGCGAATATGCCGACGCCGACCGGCGCATCCTCGTCGGATTCATCGAGCCGCACTTCATGGCCGGCTTTTCGGGCGGCTACAAGGCCGTCTTCCCGGGTGTGGCCGACCTGGCTTCAATTATGCACTATCACCGCGCCGAGATGATCGGCCATCCCCAGAGCAAGTGGGGCGTGCTGGCGGGCAACCCGACCCAGGAGCAGATCCGCGCCAACGGGTCGGTCCTGCCGGTCGACTTTCTGGTGAACGTCACGCTCAATCACAAGCGCCAGATCACCCGCTTTTTCTGCGGCGACGTCATCGTCGCCCACGAAGAGGGCTGCCTTTATGCGAAGGAGACGGCGATGGCTGCCGTCGACCGCAGCTTCCCGCTCGTGATCACCACCAACAGCGGCTTTCCCCTCGACCAGAACCTTTACCAGTCGGTGAAGGGGATGTGCGCCGCCGCCGAGATCATCGAGGACGACGGCGAGATGATCGTGGCCGCCCGCTGCAATGACGGCTTCCCTGCGCACGGCAACTTTACCAAGCTGCTCTACGAGCACAGCTCGCCGCAGGCGATGCTGGAGACGATCTTCCGTCCCGGTTTTCACATGCTCGATCAGTGGCAGGTGCAGAAGTTCGCCGAGGTGGCGCTGCGGGCGCAGGTGGCGATATACAGTGAACTGGAGCCCGATGCCGTGTCCCGCGCCGGCCTCACCCCGGTCGTCGACCTGAACGAACACATCCACACAGCCGTTGCCAGTCTGGGACCCGACGCGCCGGTCGCAGTGCTGCCGGAAGGGCCGATGACGATTCCCTATCTGGTGTAGGCGGAGGTCAGTCCACGAGGTCTTCGTTCAGGCGCAGGCCAAAGCCGGGCGCGTCGCTGGGGGTCAGGTACCCGTCCACGGGCTGCGGCGCGTCCAGCCACAGCTGCTCATGCGTCCTGTGCCGGTTGCCCAGCACCAGTTCGCCCAGCTCTTCACACGCCGTCCCCGCGATCACGTGCAGACTCCACGGCTCGCCGCCCCGGTGCAGGACTACGGTGGCGCCGGCCTCTTGCGCCTGCTCGACGATGCGCCGCGTGGCGGTGACGCCGCCGCACCAGGTCACGTCTGGCTGCCAGATGTCGAGCGCGCCGGCCCGGGCGATGTCGGCAAAGCGGTGATGCGTAAAGTCGTGCTCGCCCCCGGCCAGCTGAATCGGCTTGATCTGCGGACGCAGCGCGGCCAGCCCGTCCAGGTCGTCCGGCGTCAGCACGTCCTCGAACCAGTAGATGTCGTAAGGCGCCAGCGTGCGCGCCATCTCCCGCGTCGCCGCGGCATCCCAGGCCATGTAACAGTCGAACATGAGCAGCGCGTCCGCGCCCAGATGCCGGCGCGACGCTTCCGCCGCGGCCGCGGCCAGTTCAAAGGCGGAGGCGCCCGCTGGGCGGCTGAAGGGCACCTTGTGCGCGGTGAACCCGCTCTCGGCGAACCATTCAGGATCGTCGCCGGAAGCGTAGGCGCGAATGCTGGGCGCCGACGCGCCGCCCAGCAAGGCGTACACCGGCTGACGCTCGGCCATACCCAGAAGGTCCCATAGGGCAATGTCGATGCCGCTGAGAGCCATGATGGCGATGCCGCCGCGTCCATAGGGGATCGAGGCTGCGTACAGCTTGTCCCACAGGCGCTCGATGTCGGCAGGGCTGTCGCAGGTCTCGTCCAGCAGCAGCTCGCGCATATGACGGTTGACCACCTCGACCGCGGCCACACCGCCGCCGCCATAACCGTAGCCGCTGACCCCGGCATCGGTCTCGACGCGCACGACGATCTGCCACAAGTAGGGCCGCCAGCCGCCCAGCGGTTGACGGTAGTTAGGGTAGATTGCGCGGATGTCGGTGATTTTCATGGGGAGGTGGTTTTTGGACGTATGCCGTGACTACGATCCGAATATCTCGTCCACCTTCAGGCTGAACCCGGCAAGCGTGGGTGAAGTCAGCGTGTCGCCTTCGCCGAACGTGTCAACGACCTCATAGCCGTCGTCTCCCAGCAACAGAACTGTAATGGCGCCGGCGTCTGTACCCACCACCCAGTACTCTTTGACGCCGTGTTGCGCGTAGAGCGCACGCTTATATCCTCTGTCCCGCTCAGCTGTGGAGGGGGACAGGATCTCAACCACGAGGTCAGGGGCGCCTTGTATGTTGTCCGGGGTGATGATGTGCGTTCGCTCGCTGGAGACGAACAAGAGGTCAGGCTGCACTACGTCGACATCCGAAAGCACGACATCCGTGGAGGAGTAGTAGATGCGCCCCAGACCGTTGCCCTTCACGAAGGTCATCAGATGATAACCCAATTCTGCCTGCGTTCTCTGGTGTACTTCGTTGGGCGCGGGGGTCATTAATAGTTCACCGTCCAGGAGTTCGAAGCGCTTGTCTTCAGGTGTAGTGAGGTAGTCTGTGTATGTGAGTTTTAACCGCGGCTTCTCACCAATCATATGAGCACCTCTGATTTGGGTTTTCAGCCCGCTTTCCCACGCTCTGCTCTAATATAGCCAGATGATAGTAACGCCCACGCGCATGAAGGACAAGCATCGTCGCGCAAATCTGTCACAGAAAGCAGGACTGCACCGACGCTGCTGGCCGCTGTACCAGCCACCACTACCCCTTCGTCCACGGCCTGCGTTCCTCCGCAAACGGAAACGTCCCGTCGTACCCGCGCGGCGTCGACACATGCCATATCCCCTCGTACATCGGCGTCAGCTGGTAATGGCAGACGACATTGCTGCGCTCGATGTGTTCCTGGTGCTTGGCGCCCTGGTGAGGGATGTGGTTGATGAAGATAACGCAGTCGCCCGCCTTGGGATAGAGGATGACGTGCTCCTGCTCTTCACACCAGGCCTCGAACTTGGGCCGGTCCATGGGGTCGAGGTGGGGCGGTTCGATCTTGTGCCCGTCCTTCACAAACTTCAGGTGGGCCAGGTCGGGGCCGTTGTCCTGGAAGTAGAAGGTGGTGTTGACGCCCACCGGCTGCACCGCCAAACGGGCACGGCCGAGTTCGCGCTTTTCCTGCCAGTAGCCGTAGAAATCGAGATGCCATTCCTGGAGGTAGGGTCCCGGGTTGATGTGGGCGCGGAAGCTGCGCAGTTGGCACTGCCTCCCCATCATCCCTTCCAGGATCGGGCGGATGCTCGGATGCCCGACCAGGGGCGCATAGGTCTCCGGCTCACGGTCCAGGAGCGAATCGAACCACATATTGCCGACGTCGTTCAGGCCTTCTTCCCAGCCCATCGCCCGCGCATGGTTGATGCGCTGGCGGACGTGCTCGGTTTCTTCCGGCGTGAGCGCGTTCTCGACAGTGATGATGCCGTTCTCTTCCAACTGGTCCAGCTTGGCTTCCAGACTGTCCATTCTATCTCTCCTTGCAGGGTTCCGTATCGTGGCCCCCGTTCGTTTGGGTTCGTAACTACAGAGAACACACGGCCGAAGCCGGCGAACGTGATAGACCGAAGTCACCGGCTCATGCCAGCATCAGGCGTTCCCCCTTGGGTTCCGGCACGGGGTCGCCAAACTCACGCGCGGTGTCGATCCAGAGCGCCATCGCCTCGTTGATATTTTGCAGTGCAACTTCCTGCGTATCGCCGTGTGCCATGCATCCGGGCAACTCCGGCGCCTCGGCCACGAATGTATCGTCAGCATTGCTCCAGTAAATGATGACTTCGTACTTGTACATCACTCCTTCTCTACCTGGTACTTCAGTATGTCCTGACGAACCTGCCTGACTTGAAAGAGCTTGGCTTTACCGCCGTCGCGTTACAGATTCAATCTTGCGGATGAGCGGCCTTCGAGAATTCGTTGGCGAAGTCTTGTGCGTCAACGCAATGCCCTGTACTTCGGACTGCATCGGGCATGTCGATACAGTAGGCAAAGAAGCGGCTCTTGTCAAACCTGTGCCCTATGGCTGGCCCGAGTACTCAGACCACTTCCAAAAGAGGATTCACTGCATCGGACTGGATGCGGCAGGGCCACCGCGTATCACCCTCGAAGCCGGACTGTCCCTTCATGTGACTGGTGAGATGTTCTGTCATGAATCTGAGTTCGCGGCCCGGTTAAAGTGACCAGGCTCGGTCAAAAGACACTACCCCCTTGAGGCGTACACTCAGGGCAATTGCATCTAAATTGGGTTGAGAAATAGGTTAGATGACGTAAGCGATG
>JAPOVP010000102.1 GCA_026708085.1 Caldilineaceae bacterium | reverse complement strand
GGCGTTGCGGGGGCGGAGCCCCCGCACAAGGGAGGGCCGAATAGGCCCGACCGCTCAAAACTGCAGTAGTCAGTGATCAGTGGCCAGTGGTCAGTGAAAGCGGCGAATAGAGGAGGATAGGTGTAGAGGGGATAAAGGAGAGAGAGAAACACCTTTATTTTATGGAATCATGAGGGTCATTTGGCAAGGACTTAGCAGTTACGAGAAGTCAGTTTTGTCGTTTCTGATAGAGCAGGAAAACAGGAGGGAACTATTGTAGCGTGGATGTGATGGGTGAAGTAGACCTGATCGTTTGTCAGGTGCCGCCGTCTGCTTCGGGAATTTCCGGATCCGATTCACCTGGGGCTGGCTCAGCTGCCTGGAGACGCCAAGCAGGCGGCAGGAGCTCTTCGAGCTGCGAGCGCAGGGGAGGCGGGTCGTAGCCGAGTTCGTAGGCGCGGGTGCTGTCGAGGGCGACGTTGGCTGAACGGGCTGCGAGGAAGACGGTTTGGAGAGAACCGGTGTAGGAGTCTAGGACGCTGATGGGAACGGCCAACTGCTCGTTCAGTCCGAGAATTCGCAGTGTGAGCAGACCCAGCTCGTAGAGGCTGACCTGGTCGCGGCCGCCAAGATGGAGGCGGTCGACCACGCGATCGATTTCGGCGATGTTGACATCGTCTTCGAAGCCGCTGCCAGCGATCTTAAGAAGGCCGTGAGCGGCGACGGCTGCGTCAACGGGTGTGCGGATTGCGTCGCCAAAGAGGGTGACTTCCCTTTCCCCGCGAAAAGCCGAGACCAGTTTGTGGTAAAAGCTCTCCCGCCCCAGGCTGGCGTAGCCGATGAGGAGGGGGAGGCGGGCGATGACGGCATCGGCGTATGCTGCCAGGATTCCTTCCTCGGCCAGGGCTCTGTGTTCTCCGAAGATGTTGATCGGAGTTGGCGGGTCATCCTCTGTATAGGGGGCGCTGGAGCCGTCAAAGACGAGATCGGTGGAGGTGAAGAGGAAGGGGATTTCGCTGTCACCACAGAGGGCGGCCAGGTCGATTGCGGCGTTGAGGTTGATGCGGAGTGATTCGTCGGGGTATTTCTGACAGTAGTCGAGGTCGGTGATGGCGGCGGTATGGATGATGGCAGCGGGCTGTACATCGGCGATCATGGCCTTGGTCTCGCTGTAGTCGCCGAGGTCGATGCGGCCGTGGTCGATATTGCCGAAGAAATATTGGGCCTGGCGGCGGGTCGTACGATGGTAGGTACCGACGGGATGCCAGTGTTCCTGGGCTGCCCTAAGAATATGGGACCCGAGGAGTCCGGTGGCGCCGGTGATGAGGAGTTTGGGGGGCATCTTACCAGTGCCAGATCTGATTCCAAGCGGCCAGCCAGTCGTCGCCGACGCTGCGTACGGTGTAAGGAGGCTCCAGTGTTACGCCGGGGCGGCCGCGGAAGGTGTCGAGGTTTTCGGGGCTGCCTACTTCGAAGGTGATGGTCGTGGGTTTGCTCAGGCGGTACGGGGGAACGGCGTTGAGGTCCGACAGGGCCTTGCGGGCGCCGTCTTCGATCATCTGGCGGGCGCGTTGCGGGGGTATGTGGCGGGCGGCGTAGCGGGATAGTCCCTTCTTTACGGCGACGGTGGTGAGGGCCTCGCCAAGGAGTTGGGTGGATTCGCGGCATACGGCTTCGTCGCCGGTGACGAGGAGGACGGGAGCGTCGTAGTAGCCGCAAGCGGCGGCGTTGACACCGACCTCGCCGACGGCCTGGCCGTTGAACCAGAGATGGCGCCAGAGCACGGTTGAGATGGTGTGGCTGAGGACGCCGTCAGCGGTGCCGGCCTTGGCGTGCATGCCGACGAGGAGTACAGCATCGCAGCCGGCTTCAAGGGTGTCGGTGTAATGGCTCCAGGTGTGGCCGGCGACCCATTCGCAGCGGTTATCGAGGAGTTCGGGGACGAGTGAGTTAAAGGTCCAGGGTCCGCCGGCGCCGTGGCAGTCGACGACGACGATTTCGGTGGCACCGGCTGCGGCGGCGCCACGGACGGCGGCGTTTATCTCCTCGGTATAGAGGCGCCGGCCCTCTTCGTACATTGGTTTGCCGCCGTTGACCTGGTCCCAGGCGATAATACCGCTTACACCTTCCATGTCGGTCATGATCTGTACGCGCATGGGCTTTCTCCTTCGCAAGTAATCGCAGTAGTAAAAGACGCGAAGCAGCCCGGTGGCTTGCGCTCCCGGACTGCGAAGGAAGTCTATTGTTGGCGGGCCTGCCGGAGGCAGGGCGACCGTGGGCGACGCGCCGTTTTTGGTCTTGCAGTCGTTAGTCGGCGGCTTCGCTCATTTCGGCATGCATTGCGACCGGGAACGGCCAGTCGGTTGAAATACGTTCCTCTTCTTCAAGGGCACGGGCTTCGGCTTCCAGGCGGTCGCGAATTGCGCGGGCGATGGCGTCGTCGACGCTCCGTTCGGTGAGTTCCCAGGACTGTTCGAGCGCGAGGGCGAGCTCTGTGATGAGCAGTGTTCGTGCTTCAAAAAGCGCTTCCTTGTCAGCTTCCGTCAGGTATTTGGAGTCTTCGCGCCAAGCCAAGTCACGGACTGCGGCGGCGACCTGGTTGGGGTAGCCCGAGTGGATCTGCTTTTCGATGGCGTTGCGCCGCACTCTGAACTCGTCAGGGAGGTCAAGAGGATGTGTTTCCAGCGTTTCGAAGACGCCGGAGATGAGGGCGACCGGCATTACAGGGCGTACGCCGGTCTGGTCGATTCGTCTAACGGGCACGTGTACGGTGAGGCGATTGTGAATAAACTCGATTACGTAGTAGCGCTGGAAACCTTTGACCAACTCCTTCTCCTGGAAGGCAACGATTTTGCCTGCGCCGTGGGACGGGTGGATTATGCTCTGCCCAATGTTGAAGCCCATCTGAAGCTCTCCGTTCGCTTGATTGTCGGCTTCTGCACCTTTGGGAACACATTTCGCCGACCTGGCCTCAGGCGAGGCGGCGAAGCAACGTTTCAAATGCTCGTAACCAGCGCCGTTGCTGCCCCGAGGCAAATCCGATTGGAATTGAGTTAGTGCGACTGCCGCCTGCAGTTCGAACAGTTGGACCGCGGCAGTTGCTATGGCGGCAAGAATACGGGCTGCCGCACGCCGTTTTGGCGGGCCATCATTGGCCCCGGTCGGGACCCGATGGAAGTCACAGAGGTCTTTTCTCGGGCCGTGTCGGTACCTGAAACTGGCGACTTCAGGACTTCAAATCTTAACACGATCCGGGCGGCTTTTCAATGAAAATCGGAGGATTGTCTGAGCGAAAAAGTTCAGACCAAGTGGCGTTTGGACAGGGGTGCAAATACTCTGGTGGGAGCACAATTTTCGGTGCGAAAAGAGGTTATTTCAGGCGCGCAAAGGGGTTTTCATACGTTCTTGATGATTTCTGTGTGATTTGCCTACGATCGATCTACGCAGAGTTTGGGGCAAGTTTCGAGGGGTTTGAGCGCACGATTTTGAACCAACTTTGGACACAATTGAGTCTTGTTAATTCTGCCTGTTTTTTTGACGTAGAAGCATTACGTGCAAGGGCCGGGCAGGCACTTTGGACAGGGATTGCAAGGCGCGGATGCGGGGATATGGGATTTGTAGCGAGGAGAGGGTGCTATTGAACTCCGGTTAGTCTGTTCACATCATCTGGTATCCGTGCCAGAGAACAAAGGTGGCGAGGCCGCGCCAAGGACGCCAGTTGTCGGCCATTGCGTCGAGCTCGTTGCGCGAAGGGCGGGCAGCAAGGCCCTTTACTTTCTGGGCGCCGACGATGATGCCGAGGTCGCTGGCGGGCCAAGCATCGGTGCGGCGGAGGGCGAACAGGAGATAGATTTCGGCGCTCCAAGGGCCGATGCCGGGAAGCGCGGTGAGCACGGCGCGGACTTCGTCATCTTCGCGGGTGGCAAGGAGGTCGAGTTGAAGGCGTCCTTCTAGAATGGCAGAGGCGAGCTCGCGGCCGTAGCGGGTTTTCTGGCGGCTGAAGCCGATGGCGCGGAGGTCATCGTCGTCGAGGGTCTGGAAGCTTGCCGGTTTGGGCGGGCCGATGGCGTCGCAAAGACGCTGGTAAGTGGAGGCTGCGGAGGAGCGGGAGACCTGCTGGCCGAGGATGATCTTCAGTAGCGTAGGAAAGCCGGGGGGCTGACTGCGAAGATTGGGGGGGCCATGCTTGGTCAGCACTCTGGCGAGGTCGGCGTCCTGTGCCGAAAGGAATTGCAAGCCTTCGTCGAGCGTGTCCTGGCTGAGAATCTTCATTTCAGTTCTGGCCTCTATGCAGGTGGTTTGGCGCGCGCATGTCCGGGAGCAAATGTTGTGGATGTCCTTCTTTCGATAGCGCTGCCGGGCATTGCGGATTGCTGATTCGCCTTTCGGGAAGTAAGAGGAAGTTCAAGAGGCTGGGTCTTTTGAGCTAAGAGTCAAGCTTGCGATGCAGGTAGCGGCCCTGCCCTGGAATGCCGACGAACTGTTCGTCAAGTACGACTTCATCACCCCTCAGCAGTACGTTTCGGGGCCAGCCCACGACGTTTACGCCTTGATAGGGAGTCCAGCCGGCCGTCTCGTTGAGGTCGTTGGCGCGGACGGTCTTATCTCTAGTGGGGTCGAAGATGACGATGTCGGCGTCGTAGCCGGGCAGCAAGGCGCCTTTGCGCGACAGGCCCATGCGCCGGGCGGGTGCGGTGCAACAGGCGGACACCCAGGCGGTCAAGGGGAGGTCCCGTTCGTTTACGCCGAAGTGGTGTACGAGGGACAGGCGCGCCTCGACGCCTGGTAGGCCGCCAGGCACTTCGGCAAAGGAGGCCCGTTGTTTTTCGCTGCGGGTCCATGGGCAGTGGTCGGTGCTAATGATTTCGATGGAGCCATCGTGCATGGCGCGCCACAGGGCATCCTGATCTGCGGGACTTCGGAGGGGTGGGGCGCAGATGTAAAGGTGGCCGTCGCTGGCGGCCAGATGTTCGGTGGCGGTCAGGAGAAGGTAGTGGGGGCAGGTCTCGGGGGTGATGTCGAGGCCGCGCTGGTTGGCGGCGGCGACCTGGGCGAGGGATTCGGCAGCGCCGACATGGAAGATATGAAGCGGGCATCCGGCCAGAGCAGCGATCTCGGCAGCGCGCTGGACGGCGCTGGCTTCTAGGCGGGCGGGTCGGGTTCGCTCATGCCAGATCGGTTCGAGGTGGCCTGCGGCGACGGCGTCTGCGCGCAGCTGATCGAGAAGTGGTCCGGTCTCACTGTGGAGGACGACGCCTCCTCCGGCGTAGGCAACGGCGCGCATGGTTCTGAGCAGGGCCACGTCGTCAAGTTGCATACGGTCATAGGCCTGGTAGAGCTTGAAGGTAGCGCAGCCGGCGGCAACGGCATCGGGGATGTCGTGCAGGCGGTGCTCTGCGGAGGCGTGCCAGGTTGGGATGGTCATGTGGAGTCCGTAGTCGATAGCGACGCGGCCGCCGGCCTCTGATTTGCGGGCGCGGAGAGCCTCCATGAGAGGCTGCTCGGGCTGGGGGTCGGTGAAGTCGATGACGGTCGTGGTCCCGCCGCAGGCGGCGGCCACGGTGCCGGTTTCGAAGCTGTCGGCAGTGGTGCGGCCCCCTAGCTGCATTTGCAAATGGACGTGGCAGTCGACGCCGCCGGGGATGACGTAGCAGCCGGAGGCGTCGAGCGTGCGGTCTGCGTTCAGGTAGGCGCCGATGGCTGCGATGCGGTCCTGGTCGACGGCCAGATCTGCGAAGACGGGGCCGGCGGGCGTAATGAGCTGCCCGTGCCTGATTACCAGGTCATACATAGTCTGGATGCGTCTGGCCCCATTTGGCGCTGAAGACCTGTTCGGAAAGGGGATGGCGGTCGCGGGGTGCCAGTTCGCGCTCTCGCATTGTGTCCGACAAGATGGAAGGGTCGGCCAAGTAACCGATGGCAGCGGAGACGACCGGTTCGTACTGGTCGGGGATTTCCAGCACTTCGCGTGCCTTTTCGCGGTTAAAGCCGCCCATCTGATGGATGTACAGTCCGTTGGACATTGCCTGAATCGAAAGGTGTGCCATGGCCTGGCCGACGTCGTAGTAAGCGTAGGTGTTGCCGCCCCTGACGTTTTCTGGTTTTGGCTCGGTGACAGCGATAAGGAGGACGGAGGCATTCTTTCCCCAGGACTTATTTGCTCCCATGAGCGTGCTGAGGATGCGGGCAAACCCATCGGCATCGTGATGGCGGGCAGCGATGACAAATCGCCACGGTTGCAGGTTGCGGGAAGAGGGCGCCCAGCGGGCGGCTTCAAAGAGGCTGCCGAGGACATCGGTAGGGATGGCACGATCAGCGAAGGCGCGGGGACTCCAGCGGTCGGCGAGGAGATCGTTTATGGGATAGGTTGTTTCAGCGCGCTTATCGGCTGGGTGCACGTATTTTCTCCTTGGAATTATGCTTCAGAGGATTCTGAGCAGGACAGTGTGGGTCTCGGCTCGGATTCTGTAGGCGCCGAGGGCGGCAGGAAGAAGGAGCCAGGAGACTTCCTGTAAGTCGACGGTCTCGCCGGCGCAGTGGAGGGAGGCCCTGCCTGAGAGGCACCCCCAAATCTGGAAGGCGCTGCCGTCGCAGGCTCCGTCCCAGACGGCGCCGGGCAGGCCCTTGAGACGGTCGACGCGAAAGTAGGGGCAGGATGTCTCGGCGTCGGCGGCCGTGCGCAGGTTGGCGGCTGCGGGACCGCCGATTGTGCGCATGTCGGCCAACGCCTCGCGCACCCATCCTTCGGGGGCGTCAAGTATTGGAGGCGAGACGACCGCGGGTTCGACCATGCGCCAGTCGATGACATCCAGTGCCTGTCGAACGTGAAGTGGGCGGGACTGGCCGCCGGCCCCGGTGCGCCCCCAGTCGTAAAGGCGGTAGGTGGTGTCGCTGTTCTGCTGGATTTCGGCCACGATTGCGCCGGGCCCGAGGGCGTGAACGGTGCCTGCGGGGATGTAGACGGCATCGCCAGTACGAATGGGGATGCGATGGAGCATGGCATCGATGGCGCCGGTTGCGGCAGATTGGGCGAAGCGCTCGCGGTCGACACCGGCTTTGAGCCCGTAGATGATCTCGGCGCCGGGTTCGGCGTGGAGGATGACCCACAGCTCGGTCTTACCGAGGTCGCCGGCATGTTTGCGGGCGTAGGCGTCGTCCGGATGGACCTGGACCGAGAGCCAGCTGTTGGAGTCGAGGACCTTTATCAGAAGAGGGAACAGATCCGATTCAACTGAAGTGCCACTAAGTCGCTCACCCCAGCGCTGCCGGAGTTCCTCAATTGTAGAGCCCGCCAACGGGCCGGCGGCGACTTTCGAATGGCCGTTGGCGTGGGCAGCAATCTCCCAACTCTCGGCTATGTTGCCGGCCGGCAGCTCTCTGCCCAGTCTGGTTTCGAGGTTTCGTCCGCCCCAGATGTAGTCTTTGTAGACAGGCTGAAAAGAAAGGGGATAGAGGGATGGAGCAGTAGGCGAGGCCGGTTCGGAATCTGAGACGTCGATTTGTTTCATGTCTTCTACGCGGCCGTCCTCTTCGTCGGGGAAGGGGGGGAGGTCGAGCATTTTGTGCCAGGCGTATTCTCCCAGTATGCGAATGGATGCGACTACGGGCGCGGCGAGAATGGCACCGAGCAGGCCGGCGAGGGAGGCGCCCATAATGACGCTGACCATAACCAAAAGGGGATGGAGGTTGAGAGCCTTGCCGACGATGCGGGGGACGAGCAGCGTGTTTTCGACCTGCTGAATTACGATCATGGCAACGGCCACGGCGAGAGCGAATTGGAGAGGTGTCAAACCGAAACTCGGGTCGCTCTGGAAGAAGGCGACGAAGATGGCGGCGCCGGCGCCGGCCAAGGGACCTATGACCGGGAGGAACTCCATGGCGCCGGAGAGAAGGCCCAGCCCGAGGGCGTTGTCGACGCCGAGTGCACCAAGGACTACGCTTACGAGGACGAAGATGATGATGGCAAGAAGGGCCTGGCCTCGCATGTAGGCCGCCCAAACCTGGCTTACGTGTGAGGTCAGGCGTTCGGCGTCGCGGCGGAATCCAGGTTTGTGGGCGATGTTGGCAATCATGCTGCCGATGCGGGGAATGTCGACGGCGATGTAGATCGATATGATGAAAATGAGGAGGATCTGGCCGAGGACTGCAACGGTTCCAGTGACGACGCTGGCGGCCAGACTACCGCCGCGGCCCAAGATAGGCTGGATCAGGTTGAAAACCTGGCTGAAGA
The DNA here is from genome assembly GCA_026708085.1 of Caldilineaceae bacterium. Taxonomy (GTDB): domain Bacteria; phylum Chloroflexota; class Anaerolineae; order Caldilineales; family Caldilineaceae; genus Bin5. The sequence goes on along the minus strand of JAPOVP010000102.1, from coordinate 5,461 downwards.
GTTCGTCCCAGCCGGGCAATTGGGGCACAAGGCCGGCGACGGGTAGCGACATTCCGCCAACTGTAATCGTTTCAGGCAGTTGTTCCTGCAGCTCCTGAAATTGTGAGAGAGCGTCTTCGAACCAGTCAGGGAGGCGGCGGGAAAGGTCGAGAACTTGCTGGAAGGTGGTGACGCCCACCAGGGAGAAAGTCGCCACGATGAGAACTGCGAGGGCCAAGTAGACAGCCAGGACGACAGTTACCCGATTGACAGGCGTGCGCCGGTCAATGAACGAAATCAGGGGGTGAAGGAGGTAGGCCACAATTACGGCCAGCACGACCTGTTGCAGGAGCCCACGAAATACCCACACGAGCAGGCAAAACAGGGCCAGCGCCGAAACGGCGACGATGGCCTTCGTGGTCGTATTCCATGGTGGGGAGGTGGTTTGCACGATGCCGTCCTGCGTACCTGAACTGTTTGCCAGTGGCTAAAGGACCTTAAGGTTGGCCAGCGACGCCATGAATTTCTTGACGCCTATATTGGGGAAGGCGACTGATACTTCCTCTTCGCCGCTTATCACGACGCTGTCGATTACCATACCAACCCCAAATTTAGGATGTTCAACACTTTGGCGGCGTTTGAAAAGGGTGGGGGCTTCAGTTTTGGCCGGGCGACGGCGGGGGCGACGGGCCTGTGCACGGTCAGGTTGTGGGCTATGCGATGTCCTGTAGGCGGTGGATTCGCCCAGCTTGTAGTTTTCGTCGCGAAATCTTCCGTTCATGGCAGGGCCGTCGAGCCAGCTGGTGGCACGGTCGTAGGCGGCGGCATGGCGGCTGCGGCGGTCGACCTGGCCGCTCAGCAGTTCCTCCGGGATGTCTTCCAGGAAACGGCTTGCGGTCTGCAGTTCGCTACTGCCCCACATGGCGCGTTGGGAGGCGTGGACCAGGTAGAGGCGGTGCTTGGCGCGGGTGATGCCGACGTAGGCGAGGCGTCGCTCCTCGGCCATGTCCTCCTCGTCCTCGCTGCGAATGCTACGGGCATGGGGGAGCATCCCTTCTTCCATTCCAACCATAAAGACAACAGGGAACTCCAGTCCTTTGGCAGTGTGCAGCGTCAACAGGACCAGGGCTTCTTCGTTCTCTTCGTAGTCGTCCTGTTCGCTGACGAGGCTGATCTCCTGCAGGAAAAGGCCAAGAGGATCCTGTCCCGGTTCCAAGTCGTCGAGGCCGGGGCGGTAACCGGCAGCTACGGCGCGCAGCTCGTTGATGTTCTCGAACCGATCTTCGCCTTCGTCGCTGCCGTCGCGCAGGCGGTCAAGGTAGCCTGAATCGGCGAGAATGCGATCGAGAAGGGCGGCGACATCTTCGTATTGGACTGCATCGGCCTGCTGCACCCATGTTTTGAGCATAGATGCGAATCTGATCAAGGCGTTACGGGAACGGGCGGAAAAGGGCGCGGGTGGAAGCCTCAAGGAAGTCTTGTCGTCAGCGACTGTTTGGCTGCCGTCACCGATCAGCGACTGCAATGCCTGCCATTCAGTTACGGCCCCGGAGGCGGCCCAAGATTTGAGTTGCTCAAAGGTTTGGGCTCCAATGCCGCGGGGAGGCACGTTGATAATGCGGTCAAGCGCGATCTCGGCAGAAGGGTTGTGCACGAGGCGCAGGAAGGCGAGGACGTCTTTGATTTCACGGCGCTCGTAGAAGCGGGTTGCGCCAACCAGCCGGTAGCGCAGATTGCGGCGGACGCAGGCCTCCTCAAGAGCACGACTCTGGGCGTTGGTGCGATAGACGACGGCGGCGGCGCCGGGTCCCATCGCACCCTGGGAAGTAAAGCGGGTGGCCTCATCGAGCACGTATTCTGCTTCTTCGGTCTCGTTGTAGGCTTCGTAGACAGTGACCTTGAGGCCGCTGCCCTGGTCGGTGCGGAGGTGTTTGGGCGTGCGGTTGGCGTTTTTGGCGATGACGGCGTTGGCGACATCGAGAATGTTCTGGGTACTGCGGTAGTTCTGCTCGAGGAGGACGACAGCTGCGGCGGGATAGTCGCGGCGAAAGCGAAGGACGTTGCGATAGTCGGCGCCTCGGAAGCGGTAGATGGACTGGTCCTCATCGCCGACGACAAAGAGGTTGCCTCTGCCGTCCGGCGGGCCTACGAAGTGTGATGCCAGCTCGTACTGGGCCGTGTTGGTATCCTGAAACTCATCAACGAGCACGTAGCGCCACTTGTCCTGGTATTTGCGGCGAATGTCTTTGTTCTTTCGCAGGAGGAGGACCGTGTGCATCAGCAGATCGTCGAAGTCCATGGCGTTGTTGAGGCGGAGTTGCCGCTGGTAACGTTCGTAGACGCGGTCGCAGATTTCCTGCATGTAGCCGTCGGCGCTGACGAGATCCGGCGTCAGCAGGTCGTTCTTCCAACTGCCGATTTGGGAGAGGACGGCGCGCGGGCTGAAACGCTTTTCGTCCAACTGCAACTCTTTCATAATTTCACGGACGAGCGTCAACTGGTCGGCGGTGTCGTAGATAACCCAGTTACGCTGAAATCCCACAGCATCAACCTCTACGCGCAGAACGCGAGCGCATACGGCGTGAAAGGTGCCGATGGTGAGGCCGCCGAGGCTGCGACGGCGGCCTTCGCCTGGCGGGGGGAAGCGGTGTCCTATCAGTTCTTCAACGCGGCCGCTCATTTCCTTCGCGGCTTTGTTGGTGAAGGTTACGGCAAGAACATGCCAGGGATCGATCTTCTTTTCTTCGATGAGGTAGGCGATGCGGCGGGTGAGGACGCGCGTTTTGCCGGAACCGGGGCCTGCCAGTACGAGGACAGGGCCTTCGGTCGTCCGGACCGCGGTGTTCTGCTGATCGTTCAGACCTTCAAGGATTCGTGACATGGGGCGTTTTGCGTAATGCGTATTGCGTTGATTGCGATAAGGAGCGAGTTGATATAGTCCAGGGTCGATGGGATGGACTGGTTCGGATCGCAGGTGAGTGCGGGGCAGTCTACCATTCCTCCAGTTGGAAGCTTTCTCCGTTCAGGAGGCGCACATAGCTATCGTAGCGTTGCGACGCGACTTTGCCTTCTTCGGCGGCCTGGCGTACGGCGCAGTCCGGTTCGTGGTCGTGGGTACAGTTAGGAAAGTGGCAGTCGTTTACGAAGGGCTTGAGGTCGACATAGAAGAAGCCAAGACTTCCCGGGTCGAGCTCGTAGAGGCCCAGTTCGCGAATGCCAGGGGTGTCGGCAATGAAAGTGGCGTCTCCCAGGGGCAGGCGGAAGAGCTGGGCGTTACGAGTTGTGTGCCGACCCTTGCCTTCGAAGTTGCGCAGGTTGCCGACGCGCAGGTTGAGCTGGGGATGGATTGCGTTGATGAGCGCGCTTTTGCCAACACCGCTTGGACCGGTTACGACAGTCAGTTTGTCGGTCAACAGCCGACGCAGGTGTTCAAAATGGCCGGGTTTTCCGATTCCGGACGAGTGATCGCCGGGGAGGACCTCGAAGCGCTCAGTTGCGCTTACATAGAGGAGGGGATAGCCCAATTTTTCATAGAGAAGGAAACTCTCGCGAGCGGTCTCCAGGCCTGCCAGATCGATCTTGTTGACGACGATCAGGGCGGGCAGTTCATTGGCTTCGGCGATCACGAGAAAGCGGTCGAGCATGCGCAGGTGTGGCTCGGGATCGCGGACGGAGAAGACGACCAGTACCTGGTCCGGGTTGGCCACGATCACGTCTTCTGCGGGACGATTGGAGCCGGGCAATTGGCGGCTCAGAGTTGACTCGCGCTCTTCAACCGAGTCGATCAGGCCCTTACGTTTGCCCTCGAGGACGACTTGAACGCGGTCGCCGACGGCAATAAGTGTGAGGTCCTTCGTTCTCTCCTGGAGCAACCGCCCGCGGACGCGGCAGCTTAACAGTCTGTCATCGGCGGTGGAGACATCGTAATGATGGCCCTTGGCGCGCACGACGACACCGGCGACGGTCCTTTCTCTTTTCTTTGGTTTTGGTTTGCTTTTGGCCGGTGCGTCGAAATAGTCGTCCTCGTAGGCTTCATCCCACTTATCGTATGTTTCAGTGTTTCTTGACAAGGGCAACTCCTGGGGGAACTTGTCGGACATTGGGCTCGCCCTATGCGAGCGAATGGATTTCGGCCCAAGTGTATCAATTCAGAGGCGGGATTGGCAACAAGCGGGCAGCCCTTTTAGCCGATGCGTCACTACCGGATACAGTGTGTGAATTCGGCCTGTTGCTGGCAGCACTGGAGTCCAGTCAGAGCAAGGCAAATCTGAATGGGGGAACGCTTCACTATCAGACTGAAATCTGCGAGCAGGCGGAGGAGGTCGGCGACGGGGAGCCCCATAACGCCGGCGGGGCAGCCAGAAAGGCTTTGGACTGGGCGAAATTGCGGGTGCTGAATGGCGTAAGCGCCGGCCTTGTCCATTGAATCTCCGGTTGCGATGTAGGCGGCAATCTCGTCGTCGCTGTAGTCACGCATTTTCACGGTGGTCGTGTTGAGCAAGCAGCGCTTGCACTTGAGTTCAACTCCGGCAACAAGGGCGAGAGCCAGCGCTGTGTGGACCTGGTGAGTGCGAGCGCGCAGCCGGACCAGCATGGATCGGGCCTCGTCGGTGTCGGCGGGTTTGCCCAGGAGCTCTCCATCGATGGCGACGACGGTGTCGGCGCCGATAACAAGGATGTCGTGCGGCGGGACGGGATCTGGTTTGGCTGCTGCGGATGTGTGGCGTGCGGCCACAGTCATGATTTTGGCGAGAGCAAGGCGGGTCACCAACTCGACGGGCGGTTCGTTGGGCGCGGGGGACTCATCGATGTCAGCCGATTCGGGATGGAAAGGGATGCCGAGATGGTGGAAGAACTGCTGGCGGCGGGGGCTGTTGGAGGCCAGTATGACTTTAGGGGCGGTCATTGGCGCGGTAAGGGGTCTGTGGGAGTGAAAATGCCGGCCGGATGCGGGCCTCTCCGGCGATGGGCGGTTTTTCGGAAGGGCACGTTGCGGACCCAGTTCATGCCCCCAAGGCACTGCAATTAAACGAAACGGAATACTGCAGTGAAGGCGAAGCGCCAGCTTACATTGTAAGAGGTGGGCGAGAGTTCGCCAATAGTCGGGCGTGACCTGACTCCATGGGTCAGGGCAGGTTGTGGACTTTACGGGCTCCAAGAGGGGACTGCTGAGTCTTGGGGGGGCATCCCAGGGTTGGTGTGGGAACAGTCTGGCGGGGAATCAGTGCCGGCGGTGGTTGGAATTGTTTAGCGTGTTTTGGCGAGACGCGGTGCAGGCGCCGGGCCTGCCCGTACGGTGGAGTCCGTCAGTTGGGGAGGGTGCGAGGGCAGGCACAAGGCCGGCACCTGCGGGGAATACACAGGACTGGGGGGACGTGATTTGGCGAAACTCATTCGACTGGGGACCTGTTACGAATATAGACACCAGTTCGGCGAGGCATGTTGTAGGAGAGGGGGCGTTGCGGGGGCGGAGCCCCCGCAC
>JAPOVP010000190.1 GCA_026708085.1 Caldilineaceae bacterium | reverse complement strand
CAACGTTCACCGCCATGACCATCGAGAGCCCGCTACAGAAATACTGACGGTACATTCCCCCAAGACAGACCGCACACAGTACACACACAGAACATGGCTTAGGGTTCATTGACATTTGATTGAACACGATCTGCGGCAGCAAAGTGCGGCTGACTTGCGCATTCACGCAAGGAAAATCCCAGTTTCCCTACCGTGTTTATCGTGATCCTTAGTGGCTCTTCGAAGACAAAAAGGTGTTCTTCGCGATCCTTCGCGTGACTTCGCGGATGAATAGCTGTTCTTCGTGGTCCTTAGTGGCCCTTCGTGGACAAAAAGGTGTTCTTCGCGACCCTTCGCGTGACTTCGCGGATGAAAAGGTGTTCTTCGCGACCTTTCGCGTAACTTCGCGGATCGATTGGTTCTGTTTCCCGCAACATTCAAGCCGGAAATCTTCCTGACATACCTGCAGGCTTTACGTTCGTGTCGTATTCTGAGAGGCCTTTCCAAAACGTCAACAGAACCTGGTAGTTACAGAGACTCTTTGAAACCAACAGAAAAAGGGTTGGCAACAACCCGATTAGCGCCCGCCAGGTCAACCGCCATCGCTGCCGGCCCGCACCCGCAGCAGCAACGCCACCGGCAAAGCCAGCGCCACCGCCACCCACAGCACTGTGAACACATTGCTTAGCGCTCCCGTCAGAGCAAGACTGAGCGCATGCAGAAGGCTGTCCGCCGCCGCCAGATTCTCGCTGCCGGACCCGGCAACCACCTCCTTCAACACCCGCGCCGCGGCCGGATCCACCAGCGCCCGCGGGTCCTCCATCACCGAACTGAACAACCCTTCCGGGAGACCGCTTCTGACGTTTTCGGGAACCAGCGCGTCCACGCCCGTGCGAAAGCTCTGCAACATCACCACGCCGGTTGCGGCCAGACCCACCATGCCGCCCAGAGAGCGGCTGAACTGCAGCGCGGCCGTGGCACTCCCCACGTGCCGGAACGCCACACCGTTCTGCACAGCCACCGAAAGGGTGGAGACAACCGCGCCGAACCCCAGCGCCGCGATGATGAGATAGATCTGACTGAAGAGGACCGGCATGCTCCGGGCAAGACCGCCGCCGTCGCTCATGATGGAGAAAAGGTACATGCCCCCCGCCATGAGCGCAGTGCCGGCCAGCGCCTGGATCCGGTAATGGACTCCGGTCCTTGAGAGCAGCTGGCCGGCCAGAATCGCGCCCAGCACGATCCCCAGCAGCATCGGCATGAGCATCGTGCCGGCCTGCGTCGCGGACACGCCCAGCGCCAGTTGGAAGTAGAGCGGCAGAAACAGCACGAACGCATGCAGAGCCGCGCTGGTCAAGAGCGTCACTACTATGGCGACCGCCACCGCCGGCTTCCGATAAATCCCCAGCGGCATAATCGGCGACCTGGACCTGGATTCAACTGCAACAAAAAGCGCGGCCGTCGCCAGCCCGAACGCCAGCAGACCGATAGCCTGGGGCGCATACCACGCATACGAAACCTCGGCGGACGACAGCGCCACCGCCACCGCGGTTACGGCCAGGGCCAGCGCCGCCATGCCGGCGTAATCCAGTTCCCACTGCCGGGGAAGGGAGTGCGGTCCGGGAAAACGCCGCACCGTCAGCGCCAGCACCGGCAGGCCGGCCAGCGCGATGAACAGAAAGGTGTACTGCCAGGAGAGCCATTCGGCAACCAAAACGCCCATGACCGGCCCCACTACGGTTGCCAGCGCGTACACGGCGCCCAGGATACCCTGAAATTTCCCCCGGTTCTCGGGCGCAAACAGATCGGCGATGGACACGTAGCAGCAGGTCATCACGGCGCCCCCGCCCAGGCCCTGCAGCGCGCGGAAGCCGATCACCTGGTTCATTGATCCGCTGAATCCCACCAGCGCGGAGCCGGCAATGAAGATCGCGATGCCCGCAATGAGGAACGCCCGCCGGCCGTAGATATCGCTGAGCCGGCCTACGATGGGGTAGGCGACCGTCGCCGCCACCAGGTACGAGGAGGACGGCCACGTGTAACGGTCGAATCCGCCCAGATCGGCGACAATGAGCGGCACGATGCTTGCGACCACGGTCTGGGCCAGCGCGGCCAGAAACATCGCCAGCCCGACGCACACCAACGCCGCCGCACGGCCGCGGTAACTGCCGTCGCGTCCGTCGCTGCCGTTCACCTGGCGCCTTTCCGGGGTGAGCGCAGGCGAAGGGCCAGACGGTACGCCCGGTACCCGCACCGTGACAGCGCTGCAAAGAGGTTCGTGGGGGTCAGAAACCCATTGTAGGAGGGGAAAAGCTCGGCGGCATCCAGATCTTCAATGGCTGCCGCCGTTCTCTTCAGCATCGTTTCGCCCAGGGTACGTATCCGCTCGTTGGACATATCCAGCGCTCCGCCAGCACAAACGCTCGGCACAAGCATGCTCAGGATGTTCCGTCGGTAGCTATGCCAACAGCCTTCGAATGTCAGGTCCTTCGCTCCCATGTCGCAGAGGATGCTGTGATACGCCTCGAGGGCCTGGCGCTCGATGCGGCGACGGGTCTCGGTGGGAACGCTGGACACCATGAAATAGGCTACGTCGTAAACTCCGTTCCCAATGAGCCCCGCAGTTTGCCAGTCGATCACGGTGAAATCGTCCGCCTTCGCGCCATCAAAGAACATGTTCTCCAACCGGAAGTCGCCGTGAGTCAATGTCTGGGGCCCGGCGCCCAGTTCACGCATGTGGTCAACGACCCTGGGGCCGAATGCTTCCGCCAGGCGCCGCATCCTGTCAGAGAGAAGGTCGCCAAAACGCTCCAGGCAAGGGGGCAGACATCCTAGGTAGATGAGCTGCGACAGCCAAGGTTTCGGCCCACCGACTGCAGCCAGAAAATCCGAAACGGGCGGCTGGTCTAGGCTGTTCCAGAAGCGGCCGTGCAACTCGGCAACACCTCGTATGGCGCGCATAGCTCGCCCAGCGTCCGCTCCGATGATCTGGTCCATCCTCTCCATATACCCCAGATCTTCGAGCACCATGACGAAACGATGACTTGCACTGTCGAAATCTCCATACAATAGCTCGGGAAGCCCCATCGGTATACTGGGTCCCAACTGGCGGAAGCAGAAGTACTCCCGCTTGTACATGGACAACAACTTGGCTATGCGGCGACTCCTCTTGTCGGAACTGGACAGCTTGATGACGACCGATTCAGGTGTCTCCGGACTTCTCTGGACCTCATCGCGATAGGTCAAGGTGCAGCGCAGGATGGCGCCTATTGCGCCTGAGCCTGCGCCAATGTCCTCCACGACGATGTCTCTGATGGAGGGAATGCCGCCCCTGGCACTCAGCGCTTGCTCAAGCCAATCAACGGTTAGCGCGTTACCATGTTCGGGTATTGAAAGACGATTCATGCCCGCCATTTAAGCTTTGGCGCGACTTCCGTTAACAGGATGCTTTTTCATCGCTCCCTGCGTCCTCCGCCTGAACCTGTTGAACGAGAAGGGCAGGCCTGTCGATTAGGATCCTGGGTCGATTGGCAGCTTACCGTCTTCCAAACCGGTCTGGGCCAGAGCGCGGCCTGATGGGTGACGAACTGCCGTGGAAGGCAGGTTGCAAGCCAGCAGCAACCTGCTTAAAGGCTGTTCTGGCGCCGGCGCAGTGGGCGAACCTTGAAGGATCTGGCAGGATGGGGCGTAGGTGTGTATTCGATTTTGAGGTCGTATCCCGGCGGGTCCAACGTGATTTCGAAATAGCGAGCGATGGTCAAAAGGGCAACGACGACCTGCACCTCGGCAAAATTCATGCCCAGGCAGCGATGGACGCCCAGCCCAAAGGGGGCAAAAGCGCCCGACTGGCTGTGCTCGGCGCGTCCCGGCGAGAACCGGTCGATATCGAAGCGTTCCGGATTGGGGAAGCAGTGCGGCAGGTGATGCGCCACGGTGTTGCCTACGATGACATTCGCCCCGGCGGGCACGGCATAACCGCCAAACTCAAAGGAGTTAATGACGTGGCGCATGAGCGCAGGGATGACTGGATACATCCGCAGCGTCTCCATGAAGATGCGCTTGGTGACGTCGAGCCGGTGCAGCCCCTCCGCGGCCAATGTGCCTTCATCGAACCAGACGTCGGCCTCGGCGGTCATGCGTTCGAGCAGGCCAGGATGCTTCAACACCGCGTAGAGCATGAAGGACGCGGTGTTCGCAGAAGTCTCTATCCCCGCAAAGAACGGGCCCAGAACAGCCAGCTGCATGGCCGTCTCAGGAAAGAACTGGGGATCACGCTTATGCAGGTCCAATAGGTCGTCAATCAGGTCCTGGTCGCTGCGCTCCTCTTCTTCGTGGTGGGCAATCACCGCGGCAAACAGTTCATCCATCCGTTCGCGGGCCCGCTTCAGCCGCGGCAGCCGCAGAAGCAGGCCGGGACGCTGTCTCATCACGTGGACAGAGAGCATGCCGTTGAGAAACGCGATCAGGTCGTCGATATAGTCCAGGGCGGAAACGCCGGTCGTGAGGACGGCGATATGCTCGGTTATGATCTTCTGCATGGCGTGCTGGACCACAAACGGCCGGTCCTCCGGCCATTCGGCGATTATGCGCCGGGTGATGTCGACGACCTTATCCAGCCGGTCTTCGACAAACGGGCCGGAGAAACCCCGCCTCTGCACCTTGCGCATCCGGATGTGTTGCTGGCCGTCCATACTCATGAGGGCGTCTTTGGCGCCCATGGCCGCATTGAAGTTCCGCCAGCTCTCGTAGGAGCGCAGGTAGATTCGCCCATGCCTCTGCACGAAGGTATTCCCCTCCGGACCGGCAAGAACGATGAAGCGTTTGTTGATTGCGCTGATCTGAAATATCGGTCCCAGTTCATGGTATTGCCGAATAAGAAAGCCGCGTAGGTCTCCCGCCATGTTAAAGACGTTGCCCAGCAAAGGCAGCCCCGCCGCCTCGGGAATCTCGGTGGCGGGACGAACGGAGGGCGCTGCCGGCGGAGGTTGGGCCTTGATCCGCCGGATGGTCGCCGCGATCTCGCGGCAAATCAGGTCCAGCCCGGAGATGGCGTCAATTCTCTCCCCCACCTGCGCCTGTTCGTCCCGGGACAACATGCTCTCGAACACCCCGCTGGCCGCTGCGAGGCTGACGATGACGATGTCCCGGATGTCGGGAATGTCATCACTGAAAAGCGTCCGCATGATGCGGAGCTGTACCTCCTCGGTGGTCCTGTCGTCCCCGGTGCTGTAGCGGCGGGCGCGCGAAACGTCGGCGGCAAGATAGACCTCGCCGCTGGTTTCGGCTTCCAGGATACCCCGCCCGATCAGTCTGGCCAGGGCCTTCTCGCGGATTTCGTCGCTATGCTCGGCCAGGTGCGTAACCCAGAAGGCGATCTCGTGCGGCGATTCTCCATCCCGCGCCATCTCTGCCAGGATCGGATCCAGCAGGTCGCTTCCCAGCGGTGTCGGGTCGGAGACGGCGAGCAACTCAGGGCGCCAGAGGTCCGTCCTGATCCGCCGTTCCAGCGCAAGGTCCATCAGCGCCGCGCCGGCAAAGGCGACCGATCGCGAGGGCCGCGGGAATGAATGTCGAATATCGCCGTGATCGGCATCAAGGACCAGCAGCAGAAACTCTTCGACAACTCGCAATTCGTCTTTGACTTGCGACATTGGCAGCGATTCCCCTTCTCAGATACCTGGCTGCAGAATGACACAGGGGACTGGCCAAACGGTCAGTTTTCCTCGTAGCCCTGCAAGATTTCCCGCACCAGTTTGTCAAATTCCGCCTTGGAATAATTGCGGTCAAACTGCCTCATGATCAGGTGCGCGATCTCCTCCGTCAGCGCACGCTCGTTGAACTCAGCCGAGCGCAACAGACGGCGGTACACATCATCCGGCAAGTCAAGCGTAACAGTCGTTCTCATGCTTTATGCTTCTCACCCTCAATGTACTGGCGATTGGGAGTTAGGGGATTCGTTGTAAGCCCGGCCGCCTCCCCCCGTCCGAAGGGAATCCAGGCCGGGCCAGGGCTTCTCAGAAGATGGCAACCCTGTACCGCCATTGGGCCGGGCTGTCGCTCGTGCCGCCCCGCGATGTTGGGCATATCGAACTGTCAGCGTCGTGGAGTTTATCCAGTCGGGAAAAGGGAAGTCTTGGTATGAACTTTGGAGGACAAGATCTCGAAAAATACCTCTATCTTCAAACAATGTGTTAAAGTATACCCGGATAATGTGACAATGGTGTGAAAATCATGCTCAGAACAGTGTGGCTTTCGTGAGGAATCTTCTGGACGGCCAGGGGCGATAGGCCAGTACGAAACCGTCCAGGCTCCCCCTGTAGTCTGCGCGCCTGGAAACGACTGAAAATCTCAATGAGCCGGTAATCCAGTTTCAGGACCAACACATGGAAGACGCCAACTATCCTCGAAGGGAATTAGAAGCGCTACGCGTCCGTCTGACCATGCTCGCCGAAGCAACCCTTCGCATCAACGAGAGCCTTGACTTCGATACCGTCCTGCAAGAGGTCTTGGACAATTCCTGCGCGTTGACGGACGCCCGCGTGGGTGTCATTACCATTCTGGACGAGTCGGGAGGCATACCGTTCTTCCTTGCCCACGGGCTGACCTCCACCGAGGCCGAGCAGCTCTGGACGGTACAGGCGGGTAGAGAGGTCTATGAAGAGTTGAGCAAGGATTCGACGCCGCTGCGGCTCAGGGATTTCCAGGGTTTCTCCAGGGGGCTCGGCCTTGACGAAATGGGCCTGCCCCCGTCCGTAAGCCCCATGATGTCCCTGCTGGCCGCCCCAATACGGCACATGGGCGAGCGTGTGGGCAATATCTTCGTAGGCGAGAAGAAAGGGGGCAAGGAGTTTACCCCTGAAGACGAAGAGACCCTGGTGATGTTTGCTTCGCAGGCCGCGCTCGTCATCGCAAACGCACGCCGCTACCGCGAGGAACGCAAGGCCAGAGCTGACCTGGAGGCGCTGGTCAATACTTCGCCGGTCGGGGTCGTCGTACTGAACGCCAGAACCGGCGAGCCGGTGTCGATCAACCAGGAAGCGATAAGGATTGTGAGCGACCTCCTTGTGCCGGACCGCTCTGCGGAGGAACTTCTGAAGGTGTTGACCGTCCGCCGCGCCGATGGGCGTGAGATTTCGCTGACTGAATTACCGCTCGCACATGTACTGAGCGCTAGCACGACGGTGCGCGCCGAGGAGATTGAGATCCTGGCTCCGGACGGACATAGCGTGACCACCCTGATCAACGCCACACCCATCCACTCCGAGGAAGGCGCAGTCGAGTCGGTCGTCGTCACCCTTCAGGACCTGACGCCGCTGGAAGAGATTGAGAGGATGCGGGCCGGATTCCTGGGGATGGTCAGCCACGAACTGAGAAGACCCCTGACCTCCATCAAAGGCTCCGCGGCCACCTTGCTGGAGGCCTCATCCGATCTTGCCCCCGCTGAATCGAAACAGTTCCACCGAATCATTAACGAGCAGGCCGATTACATGCGCTCCCTCATCAGCGATCTCCTCGACGTCGCCCATATTGAGATGGGCACGCTCGCAGTCGATCCCCAACCCACAGTCGTGGCCGACATCGTTGATGACGCACGCAACTCACTCCTGAGCGAGGGCGCCCGCTCCAACATCCGCATCGATCTCGCCCCCGACCTGCCTCTGGTACTGGCAGAAAAGCGGCGCATCGTTCAGGTCCTGATCAATCTGCTCGCCAATGCCGCCGCCTACTCAAAAGAGTCTTCTACAATCTCCGTGTCCGCAACGCGGGCAGAGTCCCATGTAACCTTTTCGGTGATAGATCAGGGTATAGGCGTTTCGGCAGAACGCCTCCCCAATCTGTTCAGGAAATTCTCCCACTTTAGCGAGAAGGACCGAGAGGCAGACGGCGACAGCAGCGGAACAGGGTTGGGTCTGGCCATTTGCAAGGGAATCGTGGAGGCGCATGGAGGGCGTATCTGGGTCGAGAGCGACGGCCCGGATCTGGGCAGCCGCTTCACATTTACCCTGCCAAGGGTGGAAGAGACAGTGGAGCGGACTGCAGTCAGTCAAGCTGTCGACCTGCACCGGATACCCGAAAAACAAACCCGCATCCTGGTGGTCGACGACGATCCGCGCACGTTGCGATATGTACGCGACACACTGACCAAAGCCGGTTTCACCCCACTCGTAACCGGTGACCCGGAAGAGGCGCTCTCCCTGTTTGAGGCCGACAGGCCCGAACTCGTTCTCCTGGACCTGATGCTTCCCGGCGATGACGGTATCGAACTGATGAAGCGCTTCCTGGTCATCGCCGAGGTGCCGGTGATCTTCCTGTCCGGATACGACAGGGATGAAACCATCGCCCGGGCATTTGACCTGGGTGCCTCTGACTACGTTGTGAAACCCTTTTCGTCAACGGAGCTGTTGGCAAGAATCAGGGCAGCTTTGCGCCGGCAGGAAAGGCCGAAGCAGACCGAGCCATTCGTGGCGGGAGAGTTAATGATCCACTATGGGGAGCGGCGGGTGACTCTGGGAGGAGACGAAGTGCAGCTGACTACGACCGAGTATCGGTTGCTATGTGAGCTTGCCGGCAGCCCCGGACATGTGCTTTCACACGACCTCCTGCTCCAACGTATCTGGGGAGCGGAGAGCGTCGGCGACACGCGGCCGTTGCGAACCGTTGTCAAGACTCTCCGACGCAAACTGCGTGACGACGCCAACAACCCCAACTATATTTTGACTGTGCCGCGCGTCGGCTACCGTATGGCCAGGGCCGCAATCACGGACTAGGGCTCGTTGACGTCCGTCAGAACGGCGAACTGAGGGAGCAACGTGCGGCGAGTCCGCAAAGGGCCGCGTAGCCAAACAATATAATCCCATACGCCTCTGGTGTTCTTCGCGCCCCTTCGCGGATCGATCTGTTCCGTTTATCACGGCACGCAAGAGAGAAACATCCCGGTCAGGCTTGCAAGCCTACCGTTGTCGTTGAGTTCTGAACCGCCTTCCAAAAAAGTCAACAGACCCTGGTCACTATCTTCTCTATTCCGCCCCTCCGCCCCCAACCCGCGCCCCGCTAACGCCAAAACCGTCCTTGACAGGAAATACCATTAACCGTATTCTCTGCTCACAGAGGATGACCGGCATCCCTAGCAGAGAACCGCGTGCAATACCGGTCCTCGGGTAAACCCGGAACACCGTTCACAACTATGCATGCGCCCTGCACATGGTGTCGCAATTTCCTCCGACGTTGGAATCCCGTTCTGTACACAAGAGTCATCTCAAAGTGCCAGTCCGCAGAACGGGTGGACAGTTACCGCGTATAAGACCGAGTAACTTTCGCCCGTTCACGTCTCAGCCAATCGCCGCAGATCGACGATGAGCCTCCCCACCTTTCCACAAGCCTTCATACCGGGCAGACTGCGCGGCAACAGCCAGCTCAACGCCCTCGGCAGCTTCCTGCTGCGGGAGCCCCAGGTCGTCCTCACAGTCGCCCTGATCGTCCTGATGGGAATCCTCAACCCCCGCTTCCTGACACCCCGCAACCTCATCAACGTACTCCGCCAGTCCTCCATCAACGGCATCGTTACCGTCGGCGTCTGCTGGATGATGATCAGCGGCAGCTTCGACCTATCCGTCGGCGCCATCGTCTCCCTCATCAGCGTCACCATGGTCGCCATGCTTGAGGGAGGCGCCGGCATCGCTACCACCTGCCTCTTCGGCCTCGCAATCGGGCTGGCAACCGGCCTGTTCAACGGCTTCCTCGTTGGCAGGCTCAAAGCCAATCCCATGCTCACCACCCTGGGCACAATGACCATCTTCCAGGGCATCGCCCTCCTCAGCGCCGGCGGCTACTACTACCGAGTCCCACGCAACAGTCCATTCCTTCTGATTGCAGATGGATTCATAGGCCCCTTTGCGGTTCCCACGATCATCTTCCTGACTCTTGCCCTGGTCATGCATCTGATACTGTCCGAAACATCGCTGGGCGCCCGTGTCTATGCCATCGGCGGAAATGAAGAGGCGGCCAATTTGGCCGGCGTACGCGTCCCCCTCTACCGGACACTGATGTATATCGCCACCGGCGTCTGTTCCGCAGTCGCCGCCATGGTCGTCAGCGCTCGCGCCGGCTCCGGCCACTACTTCATCGGCCTCAACTACGAATTTCACGCCATCACCGCATCCGTTCTCGGCGGCAACTACATCTTCGGCGGCAGAGGCAGCGTCGCCAGGGGCGTCTGGGGCGCAATCCTCGTCGCCCTGCTGAACAATTCGCTAACCATCCTCGGCTTCGAGCCCGAAACACAGCTTGTAGTCCAGGGCGTCGTAACCGCCAGCCTTGTCGCCATCCAGGTAATGGGCAGGCAAAAGAAAACCGAGCCCGAACTTCAGTCATCAGGCCCGAACAGCGAGTAGCGAGGGCAAAGTGCGCCTGAACTGCAAGGAGTCAAGCCAAGAGAATCCGATACGCCTCCGAAATTCTTCGCGCCCCTTCGCCGATCAGAGAAAGGTGTTCTTCGCGACCCTTCGCGACCCTTCGCGGATCAATGTTCCAGGAATGCGTGCCCCTTTAGCCAGTCTGCTGCGAATTCACGAGGTCTTCCATGACCGGTAACCCAACGCCGCAAGAACAACCCACAGCCGAAACCGCGCAACCGCCAGGACCGCCTCCCGCAAGATGGGGTGAGTTCCTCCAATGGCTCATCGAGTACCGCGCCTTCATCCTCCTCGGCCTCGCACTCACCTACGCCGTCCTCTTCGTCCCCTTCTTCGCCACCGGACGCAACATCACCCAGATGACCACCCAGTTCTCGATCGACGGCATAATCTCCATCGGGCTGACCATCCTTATGATTGCCTGGGGCATCGACCTCGGCGTCGGCGCCACCCTTGCCCTGGCCGGCGTCGTCTTCGCCCTCTCCCAGGACCTGGGCGTTCCCATGGCAGCCCTGTTGGGCATCCTGGCCGGCGCCGGTGTCGGCATCGTCAACGGCTTCGTCGTCACCAGGATGAAGGTCAACTTCTTCATCGCCACCCTTTCCACCATGGTCGCCGTCAAAGGACTGACCTTCATCATCTCCGACGAGACCACCATCTACGGCCATGCTGACGGGTTCGGCTGGATGGGGTCGGCCAGGTTGGGGCTCTTCGAATTTCCCGCCCTCGCCTTCTTCGGCATCGGCATCATCGCCCATCTCATCATGACGCAGACCAGTCTCGGCACCTACTGGTACGCCATCGGCGGCAACTCCGACGCGTCGCACCGCGCCGGCCTCAACGTCAATCGTCTCTTTGCGCTCTCCTTCGTCGTGGCCGGCCTCTGCAGCGGCATCGCCGGCGTCCTGCTCGCATCCCGCGCCGTCAGCGCCAATCCCGGCGTCGGCAGAGACACCGCCCTCTTCGCCATTTCCGCCACCGTTATCGGCGGCACATCCCTGTTCGGAGGCGTGGGCAACGTCCTCGGCGCCGTTGCCGGCGTCATGTTCCTGGGCGTCGTCCGCAACTCGCTCAACCTTCTCGGCGTCAGCGCATACTGGCAATGGATAATCCAGGGCGTCATCCTGGTCTCCGTTGTCGTCTCCGACGTCTACATGAATCGCAGACGCCGCACTGCTTGACCACTGAGGCTCGGGCTCTTGCAAAGGCCCTGCAATCAGGCCGCGAAAGCCTTCGTCAGCCTCCTGGTGAAAGGAGAGCCTATTGGACAGATGGAGTTCGGGACCGGAGGGAGAAACAGCTCCCGCGAAGCTGATCTGAGTACGACCCGCAGGGCAATCTTATCGAAACAAAGGAGAAAAAAGATGAGGAAGCATTTCGGAGTCTGGATCGTTGTTATGGTCCTCGCACTCATGCT
The DNA here is from genome assembly GCA_026708085.1 of Caldilineaceae bacterium. Lineage (GTDB taxonomy): Bacteria > Chloroflexota > Anaerolineae > Caldilineales > Caldilineaceae > Bin5. The sequence continues at coordinate 2,013 of JAPOVP010000190.1, read as the reverse complement.
GACGGCCTGCGTGATGCCGGACGGACAGGTGATGACCGCAGACGGCGCCGCGCCCGTGCAGACCGAAGCCAAAGACTGGCCTCTGGTGCAAGACCTGCGCATCTGTCACATCATCGAGCTCGGCCATCCCTACTCGACCGCCAAGGTTACCCTTGCCGGAAAGGAGGCCGAAGTTTTCGGCTTCACCTATGATGTGTACGACACGCAAGGTGACATTCCCAACGAGATCCGCCTGATCGAGGACTGCATCACCAAGCAGTACGACGTCATCGCCCTCGTTCCCTATGACACCTCCGCCCTCAACGATGCCCTCCGCGAAGCCCAGGAGGCCGGCATCCCCGTGATCGCCGAAGGCGCCGACCTTGACGAAGAGGGCCTCGGCTACGTCAACACCATGATCGGCTCGTCCGGTTGGGCTGAGGGCGAGACCGCCGGCATGGCCGTCTGCCAGGCTCTCGAAGACGGCCAGGGTTGGGTCATCATCGAAGGCGCTACCGGTCATGGCCTCGTGCCGCAGCGCTCCTCCGCCCGTGAATACGTCGCCGAGAACTGCCCCGGCAGAGAGCTCGTCGCCGTCGACACCGGCATGTGGAACCGCGAAGAAGCCCGTACCGTGATGGAGAACTACCTGACCGCCTACCCCGACCAGATCCACATGGTCTACTGCCATAACGACGATATGTGCCTCGGCGCCGTCAGGGCGATCGCAGAGGCCGGCCTCCAGGACACCATCAAAGTGCTCGGCGTTGATGGCGGCGCCAAGGAGGTCTACGACGCCATTCGCGACGGCACCATGTGGGGCACCGTCCTCAACGACGCCTCCTTCATCGCCGTCAAGATCATCCAGTCCGCCAGGGATCTGGCCGAGAACCGCCCGGTCATCTTCTGGCAGACCTCGCCCGCCGTTCTGATCACCAAGGAAAACGTGGATCTCTTCCCCAATCTTTGGTAATCGGCTAAAGAAGGAGTGAGAGATGTTTTCTCTTCTCTCACTCCTCTTCGCTCACTCCTGTCTGAAGGGGGATCACCTTGGAAAGCAACTACATCGTCGAAATGAAGGGCATATCCAAGCGATTTGGCAGCGTCCAGGCGCTGAACCAGGTCGACCTGGAACTGCGTGAGGGAGAGATTCTGGGGTTGGTCGGCGACAACGCCGCCGGTAAGTCCACCCTCATGAAGATCCTCAGCGGCGCCCACGTCGCCGACAGCGGCCAGATCATCATCAACGGCGAGGAGGTCACGATCCGCGATCCCCGCGACGCCCGCAGCTGCGGAATCGAAATGATCTACCAGGACCTGGCCCTCTGCAACAACCTCGATGTCGCCCGCAACATCTTCCTCGGCCGCGAATATACCAGGGGCCTGCCCTTTCTCAGCATCCTCGACAAAAAGAAGATGTATGCCGAATCCGCCGAGTTGCTCAAAAGGTTGAACATCAATATCAGCTCGCCCAGGCTCAAAGTCGAGCGCATGTCCGGCGGTCAGCGCCAGATGGTCGCCGCCGCCAAAGCCATCGCCTTCGACGCCAAAATCCTCCTCATGGACGAGCCCACCGCCGCCCTCGGTGTCCGCGAGGCCAACACCCTCCTCCGTCTCATCAAGGACCTGCGCGACGGCGGCCACTCCGTCGTCCTCATCACCCAGCGCGTCCCCGACATCCTCGCCATCGGCGACCGCGTCATGGTCCTCAAAGGCGGCCGCCGCCAGGGAATTCTCAACGTCTCCGAAGTCGGGCTGGACGACGTCGTCGAGCTCATAGTCAGAGGCCGCGCCGGCGCCGAATCCGAAGAAGACGCCCTGGAATACCTCTCCTTCGGCTAAAACAGCGGCGACCACCCACCCACACCCAATCCGCGACGCCTGAACGAGACAATCGAAGTTTTCCCTCTCCCCACTCCTATCCTCAACCAATCGCTGCTATCACTGACCACTGACCACTAACCACTGACCACTGCAGTTGGGCGGTCGGGCCTATTCGGCCCTCCCTTGTGCGGGGGCTCCGCCCCCGCAACG
>JAPOVP010000019.1 GCA_026708085.1 Caldilineaceae bacterium | reverse complement strand
GCTCCGCCCCCGCAACGCCCCCTCTCCTACAACATGCCTCGCCGACCTGGTGTCTCTATTCGTAACAAGTGCCCAGTCGAAAGAACTCCCCCAAACCACCTCCCGCCGTCTCCATCAAATCCCCCGTAGGTGCCAGCCTTGCGCCTGCCCTCTGCCTTCCTATAAGCCCGCAAACAATTTCAGCCACCGCTGGCATTATCCCCACGTTAGACTGCCTCCACTCCAAAATCAGGGATTCACCCGCCAAATTTGCACTTTTGACAACGAAGGAATAGTGTGAGAACATTTGTACCATATAAAGTTCGTAGCAAGCCGCCGCCTACCTACTTCTGTGCTTATAGCTGGGAGCCTTGAATGCCATCCTCAATTGAATGGACAGACGAAACCTGGAATCCGGTAACTGGCTGCAGCCGAGTGTCGCCCGGCTGCGACCACTGTTATATGTTCGCTCTCTATCCGCGCCTCAATGGTATGGGGGTCCGCGGCTACGAGACAAGACCAGATGATGTTCGCCTACTGCCTGAGCGCCTCCAAACTCCGCTTAACTGGAAAAAGCCCCGGCGGGTCTTTGTCAATAGCATGTCGGACGTGTTTCATCCCAGCGTGCCGTTCGAATTCATACTTAAGATGTATCTGGTGATGCAGGAGGCTGCCTCTGCGCGCGGCCATATATTCCAAGTCTTGACGAAACGTCCGGGCAGGGCAGTCGCCTGGTGGCAGGAACATGAGCGACACTTTCCCGACGGCTGGCCGGCTGGCATTTGGATGGGCACCTCGGTTGAGAGTCAGAAATACGCTCCCAGACTGACTGTATTGCATCGTTTGCCCGCGCCCATTCGCTTCGTATCGGCTGAACCTCTGCTGGGGCGGCTTGACCTGACCCAATGGCTCGAGAAGGGTGTACTGCAGTGGGTGATTGTCGGCGGCGAGAGCGGCGCAGGCGCCAGATCGATGAATCTGCACTGGGCGCAAGACTTGCGTGACCAATCCGTTAGCGCCAACGTAGCGTTCTTTCTTAAACAGTTGGGAGGCGTTCGCAACAAGCGTTCGGGAGAAGATGCAATACTCGATGGTCAGCTCTGGCGGCAATTTCCGATTGTAGAAGAGGAATTAGAATAGTGCCGTCCAAGACGACAACTTGGCAGCTTGAAGATCATACGCTAGGAAAACATAGAGTACTAAGAAACTACATGGATGCTTGGTTGCCCAAGATGCTTCAATATAGGCGGCAAGTATTGTTTATAGATGGTTTCGCGGGTCCGGGAGAATACAGAGACGGGGAAGATGGATCCCCTATCATTGCACTGAAATCGCTAGTCGAACATTCTGCAAACAAAAGGATGCGTGGCCAGATAAACTTCGTCTTCATTGAAAAGGAGCTAGATCGAAAAAAGCATTTGGAGAAAACGATTGAGCCCTTCTTCCCTATACTTCCAGAATACTGTAATGTTCGTGTGGTTCACTCTACATTTGTTGCAAGAATGACAATGATTCTCGACTGGTTTGACAGTCGCCAACAAGCACTGCCTCCTTCATTTGTGATGATCGATCCCTTCGGAGTTTCAGACATCCCTATGTCTGTCATCGAACGAATTATGGCCAATCCCAGCACCGAGGTTTACATTTCGTTCATGTACGAGGCAATCAATCGATTCAGGAGCCACTCCAACTTCGAAAGGCACCTTGACGACCTCTTCGGTTGTTCTGAATGGCGGCAAGGACTTGATATCCCCGAAGGGAGAGAAAGGAAAAATTTTTTCTATGCTTTGTATGAGGAAAGCCTAAGGAAGGCCGGTGCAAACTTTGTCCTGTTTTTTGAGCTCTATAGGAACGAGAGACTCGTCTACGCTATTTTCTTTGCTACGCAGCGCTTGGAGGGGTGTGATGTAATGAAGAGAGCCATGTGGGAAACGGCACCATTCGGAGATTTCAAGTTTAGGAGTGGAACAGCTAACCAGCTTACATTAGGGCTGGAACCAACCAGTTTCGCACCATTGAGAGAGGCGCTTCAGGACGAGTTTGGACAGAAGGGGTGGGTCACCATCGAAGATGCTGAGGAATTTGTAATGAGTGATAAGACAGAATTTCATACAGGCCATCTGAAGAGGAAAACTTTATTGCCTATGGAAAGGGACGGCGAATTAGAGGCAAGATCATCCGACCCCAAAAGGAGAAGAGGCTCGTACAAGTCGGGAACACAATTGCGGTTCTTAACGCAGTAGTTTGCAAAGCAATCAAACAAGATGAAGATCTACAAAATTGTGGGGCTATGGCAATACAGCAATGAAAAGAGCGAACACTTTTCCTAACGGCAGTCCAATAACGACCAAACTCACATACGAGGACTACCTGAAGACCTCCGACGACGAACGCTATGAACTTCTGGACGGAGAACTGTTCATTCTACCGACCCCAAGCTTAGCCCACCAGCACGTTGCCATGAAGTTGGCGACGCGGCTTGACACGTTCGTTGAGGACAAGAATCTGGGAGTTGTTTACTTCGCTCCCACCGACGTTGTGCTTTCCGAAACCCACGTAGTCCAACCCGACCTGATGTTCATCTCCTCAGATCGGGCCGGCATAGTCACATCTGCCAACATCCAGGGCGCCCCCGACCTGCTCGTCGAGATTCGCTCCGACTCCACCGCCGAGCGCGACGAAAATCTCAAACGCAAACTGTACGCCGAATATTGCGTAGAAGAGTACTGGTTGGTGGATCCTGATGCCAGGACCATCACCGTTCTGTTGTTAGCCCAGGACGACTATGCCGAAGGAGTTATGTACACCGTAGGGCAGACCCTGACCTCTTCCATGCTGGAAGGATTCTCTGCCCATCTGGACGAGATATTTCTCTCCCCGACCTGAACTTGAGATGCCGAGGACGATTTCAAATGCCAGGCCCCATGCAGATCTAAAGCATTGCCGTCAGAAACTTCCGCTGTCTTCGCGACATCGCGCTCGATAATCTGACTCGCATGACAATAGTCGTGGGTCCAAACGGCTCGGGCAAGTCGTCGCTGTTCGATGTATTCACTTTTCTGAAAGATGCCTTGACGCAGAACGTGGCCGCAGCGGTGGCGCAACGCCGTGGATATCGTGAACTGGTCACTCGCGGAGAGGCGGGGCCGCTGGAGATCACCCTGCAGTTTCGCGAGAGTGGCGGACGGCTGGCGACATACCAGTTGAAAATTAATCAGACCCGAGATCGTGCAGTCGTGGAGCACGAGGCGCTGAGTTATCGTAAAGGGCAGGGCGGCCGCAAGGGGTGGCGCTTCGTGGACAATCGCCGGGGAGAGGGCGAAGTAATCACGAACGAGTCCGAGTACGGTGTGTCGGCTATGAAAGGCACAGACCAGAATAAGAGGAAGTTCAAACTTGATGACCCCAGCACACTGGCAATCAAGAGCTTCGGTCAACTCCAGGAGTTCCCGATTGTTTCGGAGTTCCGCAAATTTATCGAGAATTGGCACATCTCCGACTTCCAAATTGCCGACGCGCGGCCAAGCGCAGAGTTCGGTTACGCCGAGCATCTATCCACGCGCGGCGAAAACGTCGCATTGGTAGCGAAATACCTCTATGAAAACCATCCCCAGCAGTTCAATAGAGTACTCCAGGCCATGCGCCAGCGCGTCCCCGGCGTGAGCGGCGTGGAAGCAAAGCCCACCGAGGACGGGAGGCTGGTCCTACGGTTTCAGGAAGACAACTTCCAGGATCCCTTCATCGCCCCTCATGTATCGGACGGAACGATCAAGATGTTTGCCTATCTCGTCCTTCTCTACGACCCCAATCCACACCCTCTGCTGGCCGTCGAGGAACCGGAGAATCAACTCTATCCCGCTCTGATGCGGGAGTTGGTTGAAGAGTTTCACGACTACGCCCAGCGCGGCGGCCAGGTTCTCGTGGCTACCCATTTCCCCGACTTTCTGAACGGCGCCGAACTGGACGAAATACGCTGGTTGGTCAAGGAGGACGGTTTCACTACGGCCCGCCGGGCGTCGGAGAGTGAGCTTCTGCGCAACCTGGTCCACGAAGGCGACCTGCCAGGCGCGCTCTGGAGACAAGGGGCATTCGACTTGCCCGATTCGCTCTGGAGGCAACAAGATCGCAATGGTGCCCGGCTCTAGTGAACAGAGTCGTATTCTTGCTGGAAGAGGCATCCATGCGCGACCTGCTCGTTGGACTGCTTCCCCGCCTTTACCCCAACATGGTATTCGAATACTGGTGCACGAAGGGAAAAGTGACCTGGATAGGAGCATCCCGCGCAAGCTGCGAGCATGGCGCGAGCCAGGAGTTCGATTTGTCATCCTGCGAGACAACGACGGCGGCGACTGTGTGCGTCTGAAGAGGCGGCTACTGCAATCTTGCCGGCAAGCTGGAAGGGCCGACCCGCCCCGCATAATCCGACTTCGCGGCCAGCTACTCCCTACACCCTCAACTCCACACTTTCACCCGACCTGGCACTCTCCACCGCCGCCAACGCCACTCGCAAACTCTCCAGATGCTCCCGCCCCGAACTCTCCGGCTCCCGCCCCTCCTCCACTGCCAGCAACATCTCGCCCATCGAACCGGCAAATCCCTCATACTCCCAGGTGCCCGCGATTTCGAAACTCTGTACCCGTTCAGGAGAATCCTTGAACGAAACACTTAACCTGGCCGCTCCCGCGGGCTCGCTGAGCAGCGCGCTCCCGCGCGTCCCATCCACGAACCACATATGATTATGCAGAGCGGGCGCAGAAGCGATGTTGTTAAAGTGCAGCGTCGTCATGACCCGGGCCGACTCCTCATATTCAAAAAGAATCGTATAGATCATCGGCGAGACCGCGTTCTGGCCGGGCACCATAGTGGTTGTCGCCTTCACCCGCCGAGGTCTGTACCCGCTGAAATATCGGCTCAGATCAATATAGTGGATACCATGATCAACGATGTTGAAATCCTCTCGCTCAGCATACCAGCCATAGTCCTGGTAGCCCCTGTGCAAGTGGGTAATGGCGTAGACATGCCCCAGCACGCCCCGTTCGACCACGAGCCTGAGCGCCCGATGCGGAGGCGCCCATCGCGCCTGGTGATTCACCATCAGCGTCACCCCGGCGTCGCGGCATATCTCGACAATTTGCTCCGCCTCGCGCAAACTGGGAGCCAAAGGCTTCTGCGAAAGAATGTGCCTGCCTGCCGCCGCGATCTGCTCAACCAGTGGCAGCCGCTGGTGCGCGTGTACTGCCAGGTCAACAATCTGCACCTCCGGATGCGATAACAGTTCTTCCACGTCGGTAGCGGCCAACGGAATGCCGAAACTGGCTGCAACGCTGCGCGCTCTCTCCTCTATCCTGTCGCAACAAGCGACCACTTGGTAGCCGGCCTTCTTGTAGGCGGGCACCTGCGCTTCGCGGACCGTGATGCCGCATCCCACAATGCCGATACCGTGGCGCAGGTCCGAAGGCAGTACAGGCTGACAGTCCTCAGATTGCATGTCCACGAACATGGATAAGCTACTCCTACCAGGCGGCTCAAGGCGAAGTATGTGTTACATTAACGCCCCATACCAATAGGCAGAACGAAAACGTAAGTCAGACTGTTAAGAAGTCTTTAGGATTCGATGGAGTCTGTTAGAACGGCGATTTGGGGGAACAATGTGCGGCCAGCCTGCAAAAAGCCCCGCACTCATGCGAAGAAGATCCAGTCCGCCTCTGGTGTTCTTCGTGGCCCCTCGTGGATCAAAAGGTGTTCTTCGCGACCCTTCGCGGATTAAAAAAGGTGTTCTCCGCGTCCCTCCGCGTCCTCCGCGGACAAAAAGATGTTCTTCGTGGCCCTTAGTGGCCCTTCGCGGATCAAAAGGTGTTCTTCGCGACCCTTCGCGTGCCTTCGTGGATAAAGAAAGGTGTTCTCCGCGTCTCTCCGCGTCCTCCGCGGACAAAAAGATGTTCTTCGTGGCCCTTAGTGGCCCTTCGCGGATCAAAAGGTTTTCTTCGTCACTGCCCTCCAGTTTCCCGGAAAAAGCGACTACCCTCGCCCGCACGCGCACGCCTCAAGCCGACCAGTAAGGCGAATAACTACCCATATGGTGCCCCCCCAAACTGTGCAAAGGCACCTGCCGGAACGCAGGCCACTCGTCAGCCGCCCACCCCTGCAACGCCTCTTCATGTCCCAAACGCCGTATCATGCTCCATTCGTTCAGGAAAGGGTAACGACTGTTCGTGTCCCAGAATGCCAGCCCGTCGACCCCCGCTGCGTAGCAGTCCAGTGCCCGCTGCCTGTACTCATGCGTCGCCATCCGCCGCGGCAAAATGTCGGCGTAGACCTTGCAATCGGTGCCGCGCGTCACCTCAACGAATGAGGCGACGTCAACATCCATATCCCCGTGCCATGGGTTGGGAATAATGAAATCAACCAGCCCTTCCTCGGCCCAGGCCGCCACATCCAGCCCATACAGAAGATTGTACGGCAGCGTTTCGATAACGTAAGCCGATACCTGAATACGTCGCCCCTGTCGCTCGCCCACCCCGTCCATCTCCTCGCGCAGCGCCCGCATGAATGACGTCATCCAACTCGCTCTGTAGGATAGCCATTCAGGATCATCCTCCGGCAGCTCTCGCGGATCCTGTCCGTGCTTCTGCTGAAAACCTTCCACGATCGGCTGGTCGTACAGCACACACGGCAGTCCGCGGATAAAGGCCATGTTGACGCCGTCCGCCCCCCGCTCCGCCACTTCGCGGAATAGCGAGATCACAAAATCCTTGACGCCCGCAAAGGCGTAACTCAGGCGCGCGACGGGCCGCCCGTCTCGGTTCACACAGCGCCATTCAGGATGCTGGCGGTAAAGCCCGTCTTCAAAATCATCCGGTGGCGGAAAAACCCACCCGCCCACGCGGTACGTGCCATGCAGCTCGATACCCAGATCGTGGGCATGGTCGATCACCGTCTTCAGAGGGTCAATCCCCCTCTCCCTCAGCGTACGGAAACTCTCTGCTGCCTGCCGGTCGCAGTACCGCGAAAAGTCGCTCATTCCCTCCTTCTCAGCGAGTTCGCCCACATCGGACAGATACTGAACCATGCTCCCCGCGCCGATTCCCCACAGAAGCTTCTGGAAGTCAGAATCGCGAAAGGGCTCTACCTCCTCGATGATATCTTCCTCCGTAAACAGCGACCGTTCGCCGAAGACGCTCCAAGCATCATTGTAGGCGACCAGTCGTTTCGTTTCGCTTCCGGCTCGGTCCTCTTGGATCGCAGCAACCTCTTCAGGGGTCAAAGGCTCCAGCTTCACGTAGGCAATACCCGACGCCCACGGTGTGCCGCTGCTCTGCTGGCCGATATGCAACGCCTGGCCCGTCAGATCAGCGCATTTCCAATACACTTCGCCGATGCTTGCGAAATAATTCGTCTTCTTTATGTCCGGATACAGCGTCGTCGCCGTGCTGAAGCAGGGATCATCCGTCAGCTTGACCCGGGTCACCCTGTCCACCCAATTGGTCCAGATACCCAGGTGGATGGCATACCATCCTTCCACCTCCATTGGAAGGGTAAGCGTGGGCGCTTTGCACTCGATGCCGGCCGTGATCATCGTGCCCGACACACCCTCCGCTTCGTAAGGGATCGCTCGCCAGTGACCATGCTGCGCCGTCTCGGAAATGGCCGATCCGGGCTCACAACGGCCCATATCGGAAATGTAGATGGCTTTACGTTCTGCACACATCGGAACCCTCCTCTATCCTCTCTTATCCCCCGGTGTAGATGACGAGCAGCTCTGGAGGCCATCCTGACGGAACGTTCTTGTCTACCGTCTGCGAGAAATCCCGACCCCGAATGGTGATCAACCTGGTCCGCTTCATCTTCGGATACCGCTCCGGTTTCGGTAAGTCGATGACCTCGTCGCGGTGACCCAATCTGCTTTCTATCGCCCACGTTTCTGGACGCGTCGTGTTGATGTCCCAAATAGCCATCCCGTCCATCCCGGCAGCGTACGCGTGCTTCATCGTCAGCACCTTGTCATCTTTCGTAGCGAATATGTACACCTGGCATCCGTTCTCTTTCGCCAGCCTGACCAGATCCGAAGGAGGATTCGTGATGATGAAGTCGACCAGTTTTTCCTTTACCCAGGTGTAGGCATCGTAGGCGAAATAGCGCATGTCCTCCTTGCCGCCTTCAAAGATCGCCGACACCTGCATTTTGCGCTCTCTTTTTGCCCCGTGCTCGTCTGCCGTCTTTCGTACAGCCCGCACGAACTCCGTCAGGAAACTCGCTTTGACCTTGTACAGCCGCTCGTCGTCATCAGCTACATCCCGCGCGTCCTCACCATATAGCCGCATGAACTCGTCCAGCACCGGCTGCTCATAACCGATATACTCAGGCCCGCGCGTGAAGCAGAGGTGTACCCCGTCAATGTCGTACTCCATCGCCTCCTCCATAAGCGAAACCATGAAATCCCGCACCTTCGGGAACGCATAGCTGGCCTTCATCAGCGGCGAGCCGTCCTTGGCCACTATCCGGCAATCCGGGTTGTCCCGCACAAAGCTGGTCTCTGTCGAGAAGAAAAAGTAGGGTTGCGCCTTGTCTACGATGCTCAGCCTGTAGTACGTGTGGAACTCCAGGCCCAGCTCATGCGCATATTCCATCGCCGCCGCGAAAGGGACAATACCCTGATCCGCCAGCGCCTTGTGGCTCTTTAGCGCATGTTCGTGGCGCAACACAGGGCTCACACCATCCTCAGTTCCAAAGAAACGTCCCACCTTGGAGTGATAATAGGTCAGATCGCTTAAGTTTACACCCCAGAGAACCTTTCCCACGTCCGAGTATCGAAATGGCTCAATCTGCTCCAGGAGTTCCTCTTTCGTCACCGGGCACCTCTGGTGAAACAGTCCTTCGCCGTCGATCATGCCAACAACCCTGCGCGTCTCTCTCTGCTCCCTGTCGCGCTGTATTTCTTCCACTTCCGCCTGCGTGAGCGGCACCAGCTTGACGTAGGCCACACAAGCCAGGGTCGGAGGATGAGCGGTGTTCTGCTTGCTGAAGAGCAGGTCCTGCCCCGTCAGGTCGGCATACCGGGGAAACGTCTCGACGAGCTCCGTTCTGTCCCAGAAGTTCCCCGGTAGCGAAGGGCTCTGTACATAGTGCTCCGCAACCGTGTACACGGCCTCACTCGATAGCCTGTACTTGACCAGGCTTGTGTGTTCCTGCTCCACACCAGGCCAGAAGCCGACGCTGAACGCATGCCAGCCCTCCACGTTCAGAGGCAACGTAATAGCCGGTGTCTCGTAGAGCGCATGCGCGAAGGCCATCTTGCCGGCCAGGCCTTCCTCCGCCGTGTACGCCACCACCTGCCACTTGTGCCTCTCCGGCGTGGTCGACAGTGCGCCCTCAGGCACACACTCTGACATGTCGGTCAAATAAATGGCCTCTGCCACTGTTCCCTCTCCGTAAAAAACGCGCATCCCAAAAAGCTCAACACGCCTTCGGTGTTCTTCGCGACCCTTCGCGTGCCTTCGCGGATCAATCTGTTCCGTTTAACACAACACGCAGGCGAGAAGCTTCTCTCACAGGCCTGCAGGCTTTCCTTCTGAATTCTGACCAGCCTTCCCAATGCGTCGACGGGACCTAATCCAGCATCGTGCGCGGGTCGAGAGCGTCGCGCAATCCGTCGCCGATGAAATTGATGCTCAACACAGTGATGGCGATCATCGCGCCCGGCGGCATCCAGATCCAGGGCCTTCTCTCCAGCGTCGTCAGCGACGTCGCCGCGCTCAACATCTGGCCCCAACTCGGCCGCGGCGCCTGCACACCCAGACCCAAAAAGCTCAGCCCTGCCTCCGCCATGATGGCCCCGGCGATCCCGAAAGTCGCCGCCACCACAAGAGGACCCACCACGTTGGGAAGAATATGACGGAAGATGATACCCTGCTCCGTCGCCCCCAAACAGCGCGCCGCCATCACGAAATCACGTTCGCTCAGCGACAAAAACTCGCCCCGCACCAGGCGCGCGATACTCGGCCAACCCAATAGACCGAGGATAACCATGATATTAAAGATGCTGGGCCCAATTACCGCGACAAGAGTCAGGATGATGAGTAAACTGGGGAAGCACATCACGATGTCGGTGATGCGCATGATGACAAAGTCGGTCACCCCTCCCCTGTAACCGCTCACGCCGCCCAGAATCGTGCCGATCGAAATATAGATCGAGGTCGCTATCAACCCCACCGAAAGCGAAACGCGGCCGCCGTGCAGAATACGGGCCAGCATGTCCCGTCCGGAGCGGTCTGTCCCCAAAATATGCTCAGAACTGGGTGGCGCCCGCAGGTTCTGCAGGTCGGCCGTGTAAGGATCGTTGGGTCTGCTGAGCAAGGGGGCAAAAATGGCCGAAAGTGCCAGCACAAACATGATGGCAATTGATACCAGCGCAAGTCGGTGCCGGCTGAACCGGCGCCAAATCAGCTCGCGCAGACCGACGACCGCCCCGCCGCGTACCATTTGTTGCAGGTCTTCGCTTACAAACGACTCCTGCCTTGCCGTCTCTTTCGCCTCGACTGCCATTTCTTCCTCTATCCGGGAGTGAGGACTACCGAAGGGTTCTCCGTGCTCCAAGTATTGCCTTAACCGAACTACTCATAGCGGATTCTGGGGTCCACGACTGTATAAACGATGTCTGCAATCAAGTTGCTGAAAAGAACCATGGTCGCAGAAACCAGGCCGATTCCCATGATTACAGGGTAATCCCGGCCCAGCGTGTGCTCGATCGCCATGCGGGCCATGCCGGGCCAGGAAAAGAGGACTTCGATGAACAGTGCCCCGCCTATCAAGCTTGGTAGACTCAAACCGACTATCGTCACCAGCGGCAGCAGCGCATTGCGCAGTACGTGACCAATACGGACGGCGCGTTCGCGCAGCCCTTTAGCCCGCGCAGTCGTTACATAATCCTGGCGCATTACCTCCAGAACGCTGGAGCGTGTGTAGCGCAGGTAACCTGCCACGCCTTCAATCCCCAGAACAGTGGCCGGAAGAATCAGGTGATGGAGACGGTCGATGATTGGTGGCAGAGTGCTCAATGGTTCCTTAATGCCCGAAGTCGGAAAGAGAGGTATCCTGAATGAGAACATGTAAATGGCCAGCAACGCGAAAAAGAATGCCGGCACCGATATACCAATGAACACCAACAGCGTGAACACATTGTCCAGGAGTGAGTACTGGTTGAAAGCAGCGTAGATGCCCAGCGAAACGCCCAGTAAAATGCTGATGCTCAGGGCCGTGAACATCAGTTGCAACGTCTGCGGGAGCCGCTCAGCGATCATGACGGCCACCGGCCTGTGCGTCACGTATGAGTAGCCCAGGTTGCCGCCCAGTACCTCCTTCAGCCAGATCACATAACGAACGTGAATCGGCCTGTTGATGCCCAGCGCCTCTTTGAGTTTCTCAACCTCACCCGGTTCAATCCCGCTCATCGGGTCAATCATCGCCGTAACCGGATCGCCTGGGGCCAGGTTCGCGAATGTGAAAGTAACGATCGTGATGCCGAATAATACCGGGAACGAGATCAAGATACGCCGTAAGATATAGCGTCCCAACGTGCAACCCCCTCGGTTCAACCAGCGTTAGAAGGGTGGGAGGGAGGTGGTAGGGCTGGCGCAAACCGGCCCCACCACCGATGCTCCCCAAAGGAGAGTTGGCCCCAAAATCGATTCTCTGGCCCCACAACGCCAGGCGAATCCGATTTCATTCAGATGGGCTTACAGTGCAGCTACTCGTCAATGTACCACTTCTCAAGATCGGTGACAGCGCCAATTGTGGCCGATCCTTCCGGCCCGATGAGGCTGTCACGCCATCCCTTGACATTCTCGTGTATCAGCAACAGTGACTGTGGCGCATACAGAGGTATCCACGGAAGCTCATCATTCCAGATGGCGGTCGCACGCGTGTACAACTCATTGCGTGCGTCGTCGTCCACCGTGGCGAGGGCCTCATTGTACAGGGCGTCCAGCTCCTCGTTACAGTAGCGGCTCGAATTGTAACCGTTGGGGTAGACGCGGTCGCACCCGACAACCGTCGTATCGGGATAGTAGGACCTGCCCCAGCCTCCCACCCAGCTGATCTCATAGTCGCCGGTCTCGTAGAAGACCTCCAGACCCCTGGCCCCATCGGTCTGTACCAGCTTGGTCTTGATTCCCACGCCTTCGATGAACTGCTGCAGAATCGGCAGCTGATCGGGCATGTCCGTGCCAAACCAGACAATTTCGACGACGCGGTCGAAGTCCCAGCCCATGTCTTCCAGCAACATCTTGGACTTTTCGGGGTTGTAAGCGTACTCCTCAATGTCCAGCTCAACACCCGGAGGAGGGGCCCACTGCGACACCGGCTGTACCTTCGTCAGGTCCGCGTTGCCCCAGAGCTGGGTGGCAATCTCAGCACGGTCGATCGAGTACAGGAACGCCTGCCGGAACCGCTTGTCCGCCAGTGCCTCGTCCTGGAATGTGATCGAGAAGAAGTATGCCGGGAACTTGTCCTGGTACTCCCAGGCGATGCCGGGTAGGTTCGTGACCTTGTCAAACTCGTCAGCGCTCGGGTTCAGGAACCCGACCATGTTGATCTCACCCTTCTCCAGGGCGATGATCATCACACTGTTGTCACCGTAGAATCGAATCACGACGTTCTTGAGCAAGGGGGAGCCCTTGAAGTAGTTCTCGTTGCGCTCGAAGATCGTGTGCTGATCGGGAATGTACTCCTTGAACACGAACGGACCTGTCCCGAACGGCAACGTCGTCGCGAACTCGGTCTGCAGCCACTCCTCCGGCGCAAGCCCTTCGAACACGTGGGCAGGGGCAATTCGCATAGCGAACCGCTCGATGATCGTTACCTGCGGTTGGGTCAACTGAAACTGGATCGTGTAATCGTCCAGGACCTGGATCCCCTCCGCACTCTCGGCGTTGCCTTCCTGATAGTCAATCGCGCCTACGATCGCATCCTTCAGCCCGCCGGACGCCGTCGATCCGCCCTCCGGCAGCAGAGCCGCATGGAAGGAGAATGAAACGTCGTTAGCGGTGAAAGGCATACCGTCATGCCACGTCACACCCTCACGCAGGTGAAAGGTGTACGTCAGGCCGTCTTCACTGATCTCATAGCTCTCGGCCAGATCCGGAACCCACTCGAGCGTACTGTGCTCCTGCATCACCAGTGAGTTCATGAAGAGGTTCCAGTGGAACGACTGCGCACTGCTGTGCGCTTTCCAGGGAAGGAAGGTGGGGATAGCGGCGCTGCCCTGTACCGAGCCGATCGTGAGGGTGCCCCCCTCGTCAGTTTCGGCTTCTGCTGCCGCCGGGGCGTCGGCCGCCGGCGCCGCCACAGGGACGCAAGCTGCGAACATCAGGGCTGCTATGCTCAGTGCAGCCACAAAAATCAAAGAACGTCGGTTACCAATTCGTACACGAAACGGGTTCATCTCCTGATCTCCTTTCTGTGAACAGATACAGAGCGATAGGTACGACACACGTTCGGTACTGAATACTCATTGATTCTGTCTGGTTATCACCCCCTTCATATGAATCAACCTCCTGGAAAACTTTCGCAATGTAAGAACATCTGACCGGCTCCTACTATCCAGCCATGTCGGAAAGAGAAAGTCTGGGCCACCGGTGTCTGCTGGACTCCGTCGAGACCGCAGATGGTGACGCCCCAGCCACAGTCAATTCGCTAACCTTAACAAGGCCAGCGAAGTTTTCTTTCTCCTCACTCCTCTTCACTCTCTCCTCGCTTTTGGGCGGTCGGGCCTATTCGGCCCTCCCTTGTGCGGGGGCTCCGCCCCCGCAACGCCCCCTCTCCTAAAACCCCCCGCCGCATCGAGTGTGTGGCAATATGACCTTGACGACCCGCTGCGGCCAGGCTTCCCCCCCGCGTCTTGGCAGATTCCGAGTATGTGCCAGCGCAGGCAAGACAGGCGAGGC
>JAPOVP010000059.1 GCA_026708085.1 Caldilineaceae bacterium | reverse complement strand
GTGCGGGGGCTCCGCCCCCGCAACGCCCCCGGTCCTACAACATGCCTCGACGACCAGATGTGGACATTGGTGACATGTGCCCAATCGAAGGAGTTTCGCCAGACCACTACCTCCAGTCCCATCAAATCCCAGTAGGGGCAGGCCTTGTGCCTGCCCACGCCCACCCCAAATCTGGAATGCACCCGACAGCCCCTTAACTCTTGACGCATCCGCATGTGTCGAGTACCATTTTTGTGGATGCAAGTCACCTCATTCCTCAACTTAGCACCAATTCAAATGCCTGAACAGACAACCCTCATTCGAAATGCACGTGTAGTCGACGGCTCGGGATCTCCCTGGCGATACGGGGACGTAGCCCTGACAAGAGAACGCATCTCAGCGATCGCCCCGCCCGGCGCCATCCCGACGGAAAACTGCGCCGAGGTCGTGGACGCCGACGGGCACGTAGTCTGTCCCGGTTTCGTCGACATCCTCAGCCACTCTATCCTGTCGCTCATGGTGGACGGCCGCAGCCTCTCCAAGATCTCCCAGGGCGTCACCACCGAGGTGATGGGCGAGGGATCGACGCCCGCCCCCGTTGGCGGGCGAAACAGCTCCGAGCTGCCCGTTCATCAGTTCACACAACTGCTGAATCCTGAATGGGGCGAGCGTATGGCCTCCTGGACCCGGTTCCGCGACTGGCTGGAGGCCATGATCGATCAGGGCGTTTCTCCCAATATCGGTTCCTTCCTCGGCGGCGGCACGCTTCGCAAGTACGCCATGGGAATGGAAATGCGTCCGCCCACCGACGATGAGATGGCCACGATGAAGCGCGTAACCGCAGAGGCTATGGACGAGGGCGCCTTCGGCGTCTCTTTCGCGCTGATCTACCCCCCTTCTAGCTATGCCGTGACCGGCGAAATCATCGAGATCGCCAGCGCCTTCCGTCCCTACAACGGCATCTACATCACCCACCTGCGCTCGGAAGCCGACGCCTTCATGGAAGGGTTGGAAGAGGCGCTGACGATCGGACAAAGTGCCGGTGTTCCGGTCGAAATCTATCATCTGAAGGCGGCCGGAACCCGCAACTGGCACAAAATGGCCTCCGCCATGGAGCGCATCACCGAAGCCCGTTCACAGGGAATTGACGTCACAGCAGACATGTACACCTACCCGGCTGCAGGAACCGGGCTGACCTCCGTGTTGCCCCCTTGGGCTGCAGCCGGCGACAAACTGTATGAGAACATACGCGACAGCGCTATGCGCGTCAGGATCAAGGAAGCTGCACTCCATCCAATCGGTGACTGGGAAGCCATGGCCGACCTGGTAGGACCGCAGGGCGTGATGCCAGTCGGCTTCCTCAAGGAGGAAAACCAGCGCTATGTGGGTAAGCCCCTCTCGGAAACAGCAGCAGAAATGGGCGTGGACTGGCCGGACGCGGCCATGGACCTGCTCGCATCCGAACAGCAGCGCATCAGCACCTTCTATTTTGTGATGAGCGAAGAGAATCTGCGGCGTCAGTTGCAGCAGCCCTGGATCACGATCTCCACCGACGCCGGTGGGCTGGACCCATCCTGGGCCGCGCCAACCGGCCCCTACCATCCGCGCGCCTACGGCACCTACAGCCGCCTGTTGGGAAAGTACGTGCGGGAGGAAAAAGTAGTGTCGCTGGAGGACGCCGTGCGCAAGATGTCATCCGCACTCTGCGACAGGCTCGGGCTGCGCGATCGGGGCCAGCTGCGCGAGGGCTTCTTCGCCGACGTGGTGATCTTCGATCCGCAGACAGTCGGCGACCGGGCAACGTTCACCGACCCGCACCAGCTCTCCGTAGGTGTACGCGATGTCTGGGTCAATGGCGAACGCGTCTTCAGAGACGGCGCCCACACCGGGGCCACGCCGGGTCGCATTGTTTCCGGTCCAGGACGGCGGGCATAATTGCAGCCGGCACTGCACCATACTTGACGGGCCAGCTCTAACTGGCCTCTTGGCAGGCAACCTGATGTCCATTTCTTCCACTATCGAAAGCTATCTGGAAGCCGCTGACACCGGTTCGGCCCATACGCGCCGCACCTACCGTACGGCCATGAATCTATTCCGCCAATACCTGGGCGAAAAGGGGATCCCGCCTGATGTCAAGGATCTTGAGGACCTGGATGTCGACAGATTGTTGGCGTTTTCTACCTGGCTCCTGGAGGCCGCCAGTATCGGTCAACGAACTCTGACCACCTATCTGGCTGCCATGATGGCCTGGGTGAGCTACTTGCAGGTGCGCGGCTGGTTGCCGTTCACGCCGCAGGAGTTGGCCCGCTTGCAGGAAGGGATCAAGCATGTTCGTAGGAATCAACGCCCCCCGGAACTGATGCCCCATCCCCCCCGGCCTGAGGAGATGGAACTCCTGGTCTCTGCAGCACGCGAGACCGTCCTGCGCCGGCCAGATGATCCGCGCGAACGGCTCGCCAAGCTGCGTGACATCGCCATCGTGGAGACGCTGCGTTGCACGGGCCTGCGCGTCGGCGAACTGGTTAGCCTCTCACGCAAACAGTTGGAAGACAAGGACAGGGCGGTGTGGGTCGTTGGCAAGGGCAACAAAGTCCGCCGCGTCTACTTCGACGAACGGTCCTGGGAAGCGATTCACCGTTACTTGCGGGCGAGGCAACAGGTCGACGGCGCCACCGGCCGCCCACTGTCCGAGCTGACGGTCTTTGCCCGCCATGACAGAAAGGCCGGCTCCAAAATACTGCCCCTGTCCACACAATCCGTCCAAAACACCATTCGCCGCCTTGCCGAGACAGCGGGCTTGGGCGCAAAGGGCATAACCCCCCACGCCCTCCGACATTATTTCGCTACCCGAATCTACCAGACGACGCACGACCTGGCCGTCACCCAGACCGCGCTGGGACACGCAAGTCCTAACACGACCCGTATCTACGCCAAGCTAGAGGACAACGCCGTGCGGGACGCCCATCGTCAGGCGTTTGAATCGAACTGAGTGGTGGGAAGCGGCTGGCGGCCAGCAGCTAAATGCTCTACTTGCGACCGTCCCCTGTGTGCGAGTTTGCCATCAGCAGCCAGTAGGGAATGAATCCGTAGTACCAGGCAAGTAGCAGAGCGATTCGCAACCCGTGTATGCCGTCCCGCCATCCCTTAAGCGTGACAAAGCGGCGCCGCAGCTCACGTACCGGCTGAAGAACCAAATTGTGCGGTCGCGGTCGAATGCCCTTTTCTTCGAGAATCCTGGCTTCGTAGCTGGCGTACCTGCTCTGCTTGTGGTGAAACTGCCGCCAATCTACGTAGTTGTAGTGCAGCAATGGCTCCGTCAGGATGCCGCCTTCGCCCTCCAGGATAACGACTTCGTGGACCTCCCTGCGCAGGTCGTAGCGGGCAGAGCCCCTCCGCAGAAGACGAAGCTGATAGTCAGGGAAGAACCCGCCTCCCTGCATTTCATGGCCGACGATAAAGTTTCGGCGTGGAATCCAGAATCCGGCGCGGCGCCTATCCTGACATGCCTGCAAGACCTCACGCGCCAGCGCAGGCGTGGCCCGTTCGTCCGCGTCAATGAACAGAATCCATTCACTGTTGATGCTGTCAAGCGCGGCCTGCCGTTGCCGGCCGTAGTCGTCAAATGGGCGAGCGACCACGCGTGCACCCGCTTCCTGAGCAACGCCCCGCGTACTGTCTTGGCTGCACGAGTCCCACACCACGACTTCGTCAGTCCAGCCCTTCAGCGCGCCGATGCAGTCCGTAATGTTTTCAGATTCATCTTTGGTGAGGATTACTGCTGTCAGGCGCAACGGCATCTGCTACATTCTCGACAGTAGGATACACTCATCTTATTGGCTGCCCGCGACCAAGTACCTAAGGGCTATCCTTCCAAGCTCAGTACTTTCGCATAAGCATCGAGCTGCTCCCCCAACCGATCGCCGCTGAGGAGGCCGCGGGCAAACTGGCGGCGGGCGACCATCCCGTTCAAAGCCAAACCCAGGCGCACGAGTGGCCGCAAAAGCAGATGGAACACCTGCGGATAGCGGTGTGCATGCTTCCCGAAAAAGCGGAAACGGCTGGCCCACAGCCGTTCGAAGGACCGCCAGCGGACCTGGGTGCTGCTGCGGCCTTCGTAGTGAACAATCTGCGCCGTAGGCACTGCATAAGTCGGCATTCCCGCCTCGCGCATGCGCAAACACCAGTCCATCTCCTCGCAGTACATGAAGTAGCCTTCATCCAGCAGGCCGACCGCGCGGATGCTCTCTCCCCGCGCCATCAGCGCAGCGCCGAGCACAAAATCGACCACAAATGGCCTGACGCCCAGCCACTGCTGCCGCGAATACCGACCGTTCAGCCGGCTGTGCAAGAGTTGGTCGTTCAAGCGGCTTAGGCCCGGCAGCGCCGCCAGGGGCATGAGATCGAGAGCGATTTGCGCCAACCCTGGAAACGCAAAACCACCATGTTGCAGCGCGCCGTCTCCATAGTGCAATCGTGGGCCGCACACGCCCCAAGTCGGGTTGTCCCGCATGAATGAGGCCAACTTGCCCAATGCATCGTCCACAACCTCGGTGTCCGGATTCAGGAGGAGAACGAGATCAGGAGCCGAGGCGAAGCGTTCCTCGCCGTCGACTCCAAATCCCAACCCTCTCAGTGCGAAATTGTTTGCGCGCGTAAAGCCAAGGTTGTCGGTCATGGCGATGAGATTGACGTTCGGGAACGCATCGGCGACCATCTGTGCGCTTCCGTCGTGGCTGGCGTTGTCGACGACCGTTACATCGACGATCAGCCAGTCTTCGCTCTTCCTTGCTGAGCCATATACGCTCTGCAAGCAGTGGCGCAAGAGATCGTGTACGTTATAGGAGACTATGATGACTGCAAGCCGCATCGATTCCAAGGATGTGAAAATATCCTAAAAGGAAGAAAGGAGGGACGCCATTGCCTTCATTCCAGGCCGACATTGACAGAAATACGGTCGATGTAGTCGTTGTGGTGGCCGTATGCCTCGTGAATCAGGCCCCCCCACCACAAGACATTGGTTCCTGGCGGAGGTCCTTCAAAGTGTATGCAGCCGCTTACGTGGCCGGCCTTGCCCGGCATCAGATACCAGGCGGATTCTTCTTCGAACTCGAGCCAGACCAAGTCCTCCTGTCGGCCAATCGCCCATCGAAACGGGTAGTTGAAACCGGCCGTGCTGAAGTTTATGCCGAATCGAAACGTTCCCCCACGCTCATGCCAGTTTTCTTTCTGCTTTGTGGCCAGCGTGTTGTAATTTTCTGGAATATATCCCTCTTGGAATACGTATTCCTGGCCAGGCCAAGGTCCGGTCGTGCGAATGGGGACTTCCCCTTCGTTTCTTACAATGGTGTTAAAGCAAAGCTTCTGGCCAATAGGTACGCTTACAACGCGGTTGACCTCTCCTGCCCAGTCAATCTCTCCCTGAACAACGTCTGCTCGCGGTCTTCCCCCATCTTCGATCACTAGGTTTCGAGTGACTCGTACTCGATTGCCTGCAAGGTCATTGGCCTCCCCGATAACCAGGTATTCGCCGTCAGGAGGCGGCTCAGCGTTCAGGTCGACGCCGCCGAAATACTTGTAGGTGTGGTTTCCGGGTTCCTCAGGTTCGATCGCACTTGGTCCTTCAGCGATATGTACTTTCACCCCCGGCCTGTTGGGGTCCAAAAGGTAGACCTGAATGTTCTGTACCTCTTTCGACAGGTTGTAAGAGATGCTCACCCAGTCGTCCCGCAAGCCGTCCAGATTTGGGCGAAATACTAAAGGCGTGACAGCAAAGCTTTCCAATCTGGGCACTTCCGTGTCACCGTCATTCAAACCTATGGTACCGCTAACAGCTTCCGTGCTGGCGTCGTCGTCTGTAGCCTCCACCACCCAGCGATACTGTCCATCCTCCAGGACGCGGCTCAGGATCTCCATCGGACCGCTTTCTAATATCTCCATCTGCGGCTCATCCATCACACCCCCCCACAGCACACTGTAGCTGCCCGGAGAGCGGCGCCGGTCCTTGCGAAAGTAGAACCGTTCCCCTTCATCGTTCTCAAAAAAGATGCTGATGTAGGCCGACCGGCTGAGCGTATAGCGAATCTCAGTAACGTCTGTATCGCCGTCGGCGTTGGGAGATATCTGATCTGGCGCCACTGTCACGTCCCGCAGCAGCGGCCCAAAGCCCACATCCAGTCGGCCGCAGCCGGCCAGAAGCAGGGCGAATACAACAGTACAAAGGGCAATCCTGGTCATGGCAAAGAGGGCGGGAAATATCAGTTCCGAGGACTATGCAAGAGCATCGAGCACTTTCGTGACACCGTCGATGGTCTCCTCCACATCCGAATTACTCATATAAGGGTCCACATTCAGTACGACCGATCTGGCAAGAATATCGAGCGAACGCTGACACATGTCCGGCGAATAGGCGACATCTCGTCTCGCCCAGCGCCAGGGACCACCGGTTTCCGTCCACGTGCGCTTCGAAAGAACGGGAAGCCAGTGCGCGTACACGTGGATATCCTGCCGCTCCGGCCGGTATAGAACGCCCGCAGAGATGTTCTCAGCATTCAGAGCATGCGCGACCGATTGGGCCTTGGCAGGCGTTTCCACGAACATCGCCAGTGTGATGGCACTGTCTCCCTCAGGATCGGGAATATCTCGAAAAGTAACACCTTTGTCAGCTGCGGTCGAACTGATGCCGGCCAGCAACATCGCCTTCCTTGCCCGGGCGGCTTCTACAATGCCCTGCAGTCGTCCCAGTTGCACCAGGCCGATAGCCGCCGGCATCTCCGCCATCCGAAAGTTGGCGCCCCACAGTACCTCAACGTCCGGTATATCTAGCCGGTTCCACGCGGCAACGTCGTGAAACATGAAAGCCCGTTGCCAGACCTGCTGGTCGCTGGTCGTCACCATGCCGCCCTCACCCGTCGTGATGATCTTGCTGAACTGCAGGCTGAAGCAGCCGACGTCGCCCATGGAGCCGAGCCTGCGGCCCTGGAAGCTGGCCCCGTTTCCCTGGGCACAGTCTTCGATCACCCTCAACCCGTGACGCTTGGCGATCTCAAGAATGGCGTCCATCCGCGCCATCGCCCCGCGCATATGTACCGGCATGATCGCCTTGGTGTGCGGGCTGATCTTGCGCTCCACATCGGCCGGGTCGAGCGTCAATGATTCATCGATTTCGGCAATGATCGGAATCCCCCCGACCGCCAGTACTGCCGTAGCCGAGGCCATCCACGTGTAGGCCGGCAAAATCACCTCGTCCCCCGGCCCAATTCCGATCCCCTGCAGTCCGCTGATCAGCGCCGCCGTGCCGGACGTGACCGCCAGAGCATGGGCCGCGCCGACCGATGACGCGAAAGCCCGCTCAAACTGGTCCGCCTTCGACTCGCCACCTTCATGGCCCGAAAAGCGGAACAGTCGTTTGGCGCGCAACACGTCGAGGACGGCCTGCTCCTCCTCTTCGTCGATGGCCTGGCCACCGGGGGCCAAAGACGAATCCATTCTGCGGCGGGCAGGAGCCCCACCGTCTATGGCAAGCCGGGACGCGCTTTTCGCTGTCATGCATCAACCTCCTGTAGGGCACGATATTCGACCCATCTTCGAACGGGGAGAGCCCGTTCTGTACCAGCGACTGAGGCCCTCCTGTGTTCCCCTGCAAGCGCGATCAGTATAACATAGGGCCAGGCGGTTGACAGTCTGCGGGAGTCGTGATTAACTTCCCCAACTGTTCCGACCTTATACAAGAAAAAATCTGGAGTCTAAGAATATGGACAAGATTCGATGGGGTATTCTGGGTACCGGTCGCATCGCCGGCGACTTTGCAACCGGGCTCGCCGCCGAGTCGGATGCGGAAATCGTCGCCGTGGGTTCGCGTGCCCAGCACACCGCCGACGAGTTTGCCGACAGGTTCGCAATCCCGAACCGGCATCCCACCTACGACGCACTTGCCGCCGACCATGATGTCGACATCATCTATATCGCCACCCCGCACACTTTGCACAAAGAGAACACAATCAGCTGCCTGAACGCCGGCAAGGCGGTGCTGTGCGAGAAACCTTTCGCCATCAATAGCGCGGAAGCACAGGAGATGATCGACTGCGCCCGCGCCAATGGAATCTTCTTGATGGAAGCGATGTGGACGAGGTTTCTGCCTCACATCCGCGAAATGGTTCTTCGCATCGAAGACGGGCAGATCGGCGACATCCGCCTCTTCCAGGGA
Source organism: Caldilineaceae bacterium (assembly GCA_026708085.1). GTDB lineage: Bacteria > Chloroflexota > Anaerolineae > Caldilineales > Caldilineaceae > Bin5. Next base: position 6,472 of record JAPOVP010000059.1, on the reverse strand, counting down.
GATTTCTGCTACCGCGCACCGGTCAATCCGGCAAGCCGCGCCTTCAACCCCGACTTGGGCGGCGGCGCCTTGCTGGACATTGGCGTATATCCGATTTCTCTGGTTCATCACCTGCTAGGAGGACCTGCTCGAATCGCGTCTTTTGCGCACTTGGGCGAGACCGGCGTAGACGAGTTGGCCGGCATGCTCTTCCAATACGAGGACGGCGCTTTAGCCGTTATGTCCACCGCCGTTCGAGCCAACACACCCCATTCCCTGCTCATAAGTGGATCACAAGGGGAGATTCGCGCCGACGCGCGCTGGTGGGCTCCCTCCGGTTTCACGATCCGTCGCGACGGCCACGAGCAGGAGACGGTACGCCCGGATTATATTGGCAATGGCTGGAACTATCAGGCCGTCGAATGCGGCCGCTGCCTGCGAGAAGGTCTTACCGAACACGAACTGATGCCCCTCGACGAGTCGCTGGCAATCATGCGTCTGATGGACGGACTGCGCGAGGATTGGGGGCTGCGCTATCCTATGGAATGAGAACCAGACTTGACCGCTTGATACTTCAAGAGCAGCCGTGTAGGGCTGCTCTTTTTACTTACCCGACAGCCTTCCGGCAGAAATACAGGCTGCCTCGCAATAGGTCCACGATTCGACTGTCAGGCGCACCCGCCTCCAGGGCATCGGGTTGCAATTCTAGCGAAATGGAGTATGAGTATCCGTCCGCGGCCATGCGAGACAATAGTGCGCCGAGCCGCAGCGAGCCGTCCTCGGGACGGCGGTGTTCGCTGCCGTCGAAGTTGCTCAGATGCACGTGCTTCACGCGCTGCCCCCAGCGGTCGTATGCCTCCAGCGGGTCAAGCCCCCAGGTGCCCAGGTGGGTCGTGTCCAAGGTTAAGTGAGGAAAGCGAGTGATGTCGTCGAGGGTTGCGCGGCTATGCGCGTTCCAACGCGCCGGGTTGACGCGCCTGCCCAGAAAACGGACGGCCGGCAGGTTTTCAATGCAAAGCAATACGTCGGTAGAGGTTTGAAGCGCAGCGTAACCCTCAGAAAGCCAGGTCGCGTATTGGCGGCCGGAATCGAATGGATTCGGCAGCAACAGATTGCGCCCCGCGGCCTGCAAAAACGCATATCCGAAGCGCATGGGGAGGTGGTGGACTACAACCTGCGCGCCAAGCTCATCAGCCAGTTCGGCGGTGCGGGCGATGGCGCCGTATTCAGTCTCGCCCCAGCCACTGCAGTTGCGGCTGAAAGGGCTGTGGAGAGCCGGGATCGGCAACGAGTGGCTTTCCATCAGGTGTCGCAAGTAGTCGGACTGGCGAGTGTCCCAGCGATGATCGATGAGCACCTCGATGCCGTCGAAGCCTGCCTCAGCCGCCAAGGCAAAGACGCGGTCGATGCTGTAATTGTACAGGGAACCGGTGGACAGAATGAATCGCATGTCTGTTCTCGGGACAGGTGTCGCTTGCGCCTGACACCAGTATACAAGACGGCCGGGCCGTCACAGGGGCAGCGTCAAACTGGAACCACCCGCGTCACGAATTGCGAAAATGAAGTCGGACGGCGGCCCAGCAACCAGCCCAGGACGTTTCCATTGCCTATCAGTCCGTAGCGGTCGTAATATCGAAACATAGCGGCCAGAAGTCCAACTGTCTCGGAAGGCATTCCGCCGGCACAGGCAGATTTCTCCCATCTCTCTACAGATCTTTCAACGGCTTCAACTGGTCGCTGCAGTCGATCGGCAAAAGCCCGGGCTATCTCCTCCGAGGAAAGATTCGCGGGTCCAGCCAGCTCGTAAGTCGCTCCTCCATGGCCGGATTCGGTCAGGATGCGTGCAGCGGCCAGGGCAACGTCGGCCAGGTCAACGAGCGCGAAACGGGCCCGAATACTGTACGGTACTACATACCTGCCCTTCATCACAATGTCATCCAGGTAGGCAACCACGTTTTGCATGTACGCGCAGGGCTGGAGAATTGTGAATGGCAGGCCGCCGCGAAAGATCTCCTCTTCCACACGCAGCTTCTGCCAGTGATGGGGCATCTCTTCTGTCTGCGGGTGAAGTACCGAATGGTAGACGAAGCGTTCGACGCCGGCCGTTCGTGCAGCCTCCATCGCCATACGGCCCACCTCAAGCTCGCGATGATACATATTGGGGCAGATGAGATAGAGCGCATCCACCCCGAGGCACGCCTCCTTCCACAAGCACGCATCCGCCAGGTCGCCGATAACTGTATCGGCTGCGGGCAAGTCCTGGGCTTGCTCAGGACGGCGCAGCCAGGCGCGCACCGGCTGTCCGGTCTGGGCCAGCGCATCAAGGACAGCCCTCCCGGTCTTGCCGGCAGTGCCGGTCACCAGGATCATGTGGGAATTATCTCATCGACAGGAACGGAAAAATCTTTCAAGACTACAGAACGGGCGGTTTCCCCTTCACCCCACTTCCCAAGCGGTTCGTAGTTTCCTTCCTGCAAGACATGGATCTCGACTGACCGATTGTGGGGATCAATTATCCAGTACTCCTGCACTCCAGCCTCAGCGTAGAGATCATACTTCAGTTTACGGTCATGTGCAGGGTTGGAAGGGGACAGCACTTCAACTACCAGGTCAGGCGCGCCCTGAATGTTGAGTTCGTCGATGATATGGAGACTTTCACGGCGAGTTACGACAATGTCAGGCTGCACAGGGTCACCAATTTTATCTGGAAGAATTACGTCAATGGGGGCAACGAACGCTATCCCAATGTCAGAATTCTCAAGAAATCCTTCCAAGAAATAGGATAGACGTGTAATGACTCGCTGGTGCAAAGGCCGCGGCGCCGCCGACATATAGAGTTCTCCCCGGATTACTTCGTAGCGCTTGCCGTCGTCTGGGAGAAGGGCATAGTCCTCATACGTCCACACGCCACCGGCCGGAAGCTGAACGGTCTGTGTCGCATATGTAGCTGTCACCGATTCCCGTACTTTCCGCACTACTCCTTTCCTCCTTCAAACGCAGCCAGCCGCGCTCAGTGGCCGGTAACACTCTTGGTTACCGGCCACTGATGACTCGCTATTTCTTGAATAATCAAGCGACTATTCGCCGCCCTCGACCAGTTCGACTTCGATGGGCGTGTAGCTGTCTCCCATCGAGTCACCATCCAGCAGTTCGAGGGCTGCTTCAGCCAGGTCCGTCCTAAATGCGCCGTCGCTCGGGGCTTCAGAGATGACGCCGCCGTCAACCGACACCTGAACGGTCTGGTCCCACAGCGCCTGGTCCATCACGCCGATGCCGGCCGGTGAAGGCCAGATCAGCTTATTGATCTCGTTCAACTGCCAGCTCATGTGACTGTGGCCGAGGGTAGGACCATTGTCCAGAACCACCTGCACACACGCGTCGAAATTGTCTCGGCAGAACTGCCAGCCCTTGAAACTTGCGGCTAGGAAGCGAACGGCGATGTCCTCACTCCCTTCCTCTGCCAGCCAGGCTTCACGTGCGAAGACATGGTCCTGCAGCATGGCAGTGCCGACGTCGTTGAAGTCGATGACCACCAGATCAGACGGCTGATAGAGTTCACCCGTCTCTGGGTTAACAGCCTCCAGCACCTGGGCGTACTCGTTGTAGATCATCGCCTGCGCCGCGTCTAGTTCCCGGTTGAGCAGTGCCAGCATGTCAAAGCTCTGCTGAATAATGGTGACATCGTCCGGGTTGTTCGGATCAATGCCCTCTGCCCGCATCGCCACGAACAGCTCATGCTCATTACCGAATCCCCAGGTTCCCACCTTCTTGCCGGCCATGTCGGCGATTGTTTCCACCGGCGCATCGGCCCAGGAGACCTCAAGCGTTCCGCTGCGCTGGAACACCTGGGCAATATTCACCAGATCTGCACCTTCAGCCCGCGACGCCAGCACCTTGGGCACCCAGGCCAGCCCGAACTCGGCTTGTCCGGAGGCGACCACCTGCTGGGGCACGATATCGACCGCGCCTTCAAGAATGGTCACGTCCAGGCACTGCTCCGCGTAAAAGCCCTGATCGACGGCGGCAAAATAGCCGGCGAACTGCGACTGGGTCACCCACTGGAGTTGCAGCTTGACCGCCGTCATTTCGGCGCAACCCTCGTCGGCTGGCGCCATCTCCGCGCCGGAATCCATTGCCGGTGCTGCCGGCACGCAGGCCCCCAGAACCAGGACCAGGAGTACGCATCCGGTCAGCAAAAGTGATGTTCGATTCTTCATGAGATCCTCCCGATGAACTGTGAATTGCGTGAAATCACTCTCTCTAGGCGCGGAAAGTCGGATGCCAGGGCAGGGCCAACCGTTCCGCAAGCAGGATAACGAGATAGATTGAAATGCCGATAAGACAAGCGACAAGAATTGCGGCCCAAGCCGATGCGAAACGGAACAACGCCGCCTCTTGAGTAATGAACACGCCCAAGGCAATGCGTGGACCACCAAAGTATTCGCCAACGATTGCCCCGATCATGGCCAGGGCTCCCGCTACTTTCAGTCCGCTGAACAGTGACGGCAGCGCGTTGGGGATTCGCAATTTGAACAGGATTTCGGAGTCGCTGGCCGCATAAGAATGCATCAGTTCCAGCGAACGGCTGTCCACCGAAATCAATCCGCGCAAGGTATTGATCATGATGGGGAAGAAGATCATGACCGTCACGATCGCCATTTTCGAAAACGGATTGTCGATGCCAAACCAGTTGTTCATGATCGGCGCAAATGCAATAATCGGCATCGAATTGGCCGCGATGGCAAAGGGAAGCAGGGCCTCGCGCGTGGCGCTCCACCGGGTCGTGGCTAGAGCAACCGCGATGCCGGCCAGCGTGCCCATCGCCATTCCGCCCAACGCCTCTTTCAACGTGAACCAGCTGGCCGCCAGGATCGGCGTCAGGTTACTTCCTCTCAATACCGAGACACTGCGGCCCCCGAGGGCGAACTCCAGCCAGCCCGCCTCCTGCAATGTCGCCTGGATCCCAGGTGTTAACTCGCCAGGCAAAACTACGATGAAACGGTTATCAAGAGATTGCTCTGAAACCGAATCCTCGTGAGAAGCCGGCCCTCCCACAACGACAACCTGAACGAGATTGCCCGTGATCGCCGATGGCTTCGGCAATAGGAACTGCTGGATGTTGAAAGCAGTCACTAGCGCTTCCCATAAGAAGACCAACGCAACAAGAATCAGAACCGGCGCCCAGATACGCTGCCTGCTCTCGCTCATGCTGGCGCCCTGTTGGTTTCCTGCCCACCTTCGCTGATGCGCAGTGCCTCTCTTACCTCAGTCTCCAACTCGAAAAAGCGTACGTTGCTGCGGGTCTCCGCATTTCTCGGTTGGGGCAGATCAATGGCAATATCGGCTGTGATGCGCCCCGGGCGGGCGGACATCACGATCACCCTGGTGGAAAGAAAGACGGCTTCAGTGATGCTGTGCGTGACGAAAAGAACCGTCGTGTTGGTCTTCCTCCAGATGTTGAGGAGCTCCATATTGAGACGCTCTCGAGTCATCTCGTCGAGCGCACCGAACGGCTCGTCCATTAGCAATATCGAAGGTTCGAAAGAGAGCGCACGCGCGATAGCTACCCTCTGCTGCATGCCGCCGGACAGTTGCCACGGGAAATGCGCGGCGAAATCGGTCAACTCCACAAGCTCCAACATGGCCTGCGTACGGCGGTCCTTTTCCGTCCGGCTGTACTGCATCAACTCCAGCGGCAACTGCACATTTTTTGCAACAGTACGCCAGTCGTAGAGCGTGGCCGCCTGGAAGACGATGCCGTAGTCCTGATCGAGCCTGGCCTGGCGCGCGCTCTTCCCATTTATGGTGGCCGCGCCCGAAGAGGGCTGAATGAGGTCGCCCACCACGCGCAAGAGCGTTGACTTTCCGCAACCGGACGGACCGATTAGCGAAATGAAATCATTCTGTTCGACCTGTAGGTCGATTTCCTTGAGCGCGTGGACCTGGTCTGCGGCGCCTTCTCCAAAGATCATATCGACGTTTTCGAGAACGACAACAGGTTCTGTCATGAGTGATCTCTACACGGGAGAGGCGGCTGGAATACGTCTGCGTAATCCGACCCAGAGGTGGTGTCGATTGTAGCATACGCCTAGAGAGGAAGCCAATCACAGAAAGGCTCACCGGTTCGGCCATAACATTTCAAAATGAAGAATATTTTTATGTCTGGTAGCACCCGATATCGCAAGGTCTGTAGCCCGGGAGTGGCAATGAAATCAAGTGGACGGCCTCAATTGGCAAGCGGCCTCTCAGCAGCCAGTTCCTCAGACCTCAAGGCATAGTGGGTGGCATGTAAACCCCATTCACAACGTCGGATGGCAATAGCCCTTTGGAAATGACAGTCCATGGGTCTCTCGAATCCTGACCACCCAGCCAAAGTCAGGTTGCGACGCTGAACTAAGCTTTCTCTCTCCTCTCCTCGCATTTGGGCGGTCGGGCCTATTCAGCCCTCCCTTGTGCGGGGGCTCCGCCCCCGCAACGCCCCCTCTCCTACAAC
>JAPOVP010000176.1 GCA_026708085.1 Caldilineaceae bacterium | reverse complement strand
CAACTGACGGACTCCACCGTACGGCCAGGCCTGGCGCCTGCACTGCGTCTCGCCAAAAGACGTTAAACAATTTCAGCCATCGTCGCCATGGATTCCCCCCCAGACTATCCCCACCCCAAATCTGGGATACACCCCGCAGTTCGCGCCTGTTGGACAGACATGACCAAACCATGTATAATAACCGTAGAATACGAACAAAAGTTCGAAAAAAGAGGGCTCCCCCTCATTCAGCTGCACCGTTCACTGGCCACCACCGGTCTGCCGACCGGCCTACACTTCAAATGTGAATTCCGTACGATGCCGGGACGCCCCAGACCGCCTGCGCCAGGAAAACCAAGCGGCCGCGTAGAATGTCCCAATCCCCTTGTGCAATGTGGTAAGCTTGATCTGCGAACCTCGCTCGTATCAGATCTGCGGAGCCGGATATGCCTCAATTTCAGGTAGTCAGCGACTTTCAGCCGATGGGCGATCAACCCCAGGCCCTCACCAAACTCGCCGCCGGCATTGATGAAGGGATGCCCCACCAGGTCCTGCTCGGCGTCACCGGCAGCGGCAAGACCTATACCATGGCCAAGGTCGTCGAACTGATCCAGAAGCCGACCCTGGTCATCGCCCACAACAAGACCCTGGCCGCGCAGCTCTACAGCGAGTTCCGCGAGTTCCTCCCCAATAACATGGTGGAGTACTTCGTCTCCTACTACGACTACTACCAGCCAGAGGCCTATATCCCCCGCAGCGATACCTATATCGAGAAAGATGCCCAGGTCAACGAAGAAATCGAGCGCCTCCGTCTCGCTGCGACCAGCGCCCTCTTCAGCCGCCGGGATGTCGTCATCGTCGCCTCCGTCTCCTGCATCTACGGTCTGGGCAGCCCCCAGGACTACGGTCAGGTGGCCCTGAAGCTCACCGTAGGCGAGATGGTACGCCGCAACCAGGTTCTGCGCCACCTCGTCGACATCTTCTACGAACGCAACGACACCGCCCTCCAACGGGCCAAATTCCGCGTGCGCGGCGACGTGCTCGAGGTCCAGCCCGCCTACAGCGACAACGCCCTGCGCGTCAGCTTCTGGGGCGATGAAATCGAACGCATCAGCGAAATCGACACCCTCACCGGCGAAATCCTCGACGACTATCCCGAGGTCGAGATCTTCCCGGCCAAGCACTTCATCACCCATCAGGACCAGGTCCGGGAAGCCATCGTCGATATCGAGGAAGAGCTCAAGCAGCAGGTCGCCTCGCTGGAGAGCCAGGGAAAGCTGCTCGAGGCCCAGCGCATCGGCCAGCGTACCCGCTACGACATCGAGATGTTGCAGGAGATCGGCTACTGCAACGGCGTCGAAAACTATAGCCGCCACCTCGCACGCCGCCCCCCCGGCAGCCGCCCGTGGACCCTGCTCGACTACTTCCCGGCCGACTGGATGGTGATCATCGACGAGAGCCACATGACCATCCCCCAGATTCGCGGCATGTATGCCGGCGACCGCTCGCGCAAAGAGGTGCTGGTCGACCATGGCTTTCGCCTGCCCAGTGCGTTGGACAACCGCCCCCTCACATTCGATGAGTTCGCCGACGTCGTGAACCAGGTCATCTACGTCAGCGCCACACCCAGCGACTATGAGCTCAGCAATGCCGCCCAGGTCGTGGAGCAGATCATCCGCCCCACCGGCCTCCTCGACCCGATCGTCGAAGTGCGGCCGACCGACGGTCAGATCGAAGACCTCCTTCATGAAGTGCATCGACGCGTCGCCATCGGGCAGCGGGCCCTCATCACGACCCTCACCAAGCGCATGGCCGAAGACTTGGCCGAATACCTTGCCGACCTCGGCGTCAAGGTCCAGTACCTCCACAGCGAAATCGATACTCTGGAACGGGTCGAGATCCTGCGCGATCTGCGCCTCGGTGTCTACGACGTTGTCGTCGGCATAAACCTGCTGCGCGAGGGTCTGGACCTGCCCGAAGTGACCCTCGTCGCCATCCTTGACGCCGACAAGCAAGGCTTCCTGCGCAGCGAGTCATCCCTGATCCAGACGATCGGCCGAGCCGCCCGCCACGTGGAGGGACGAGCCATTCTCTACGCCGACAAGATGACCGAAGCCATGGAGAGCGCCATCGGCGAGACCAACCGCCGCCGCCAGATTCAGGAGGCCCATAACCTGACCCATGGCATCGAACCCCGCAGCATCGTCAAGAGCATCCGCGACCTGACCGACCGCATGAAGGTCATATCCGAAGAGCAGGCCGACTACAGCATCGACGATGGCGAAGAAGCCCCAACCCGGAATCTGGCCGCTCTCTCCCCCGACGATCTGGTCAAGCGCATCGCCAACCTGGAAGAGGAGATGCACGAAGCCGCCCAGAACCTGGAATTCGAGCGCGCCGCCTCCCTCCGCGACCAGGTCATCGAACTACGCAACGTCCTCAAGCTGGAGAGAGTGTGATTCCTCGGGCAACGCCGCCAAGCACAGACTGTGCAAGGACCTGCAGTTTGTCAACTCCTCTCACATTGGCAGGCGTTCCGAATACACTCTCTTGACGGGATGTTCGCCGTATGCGAACATTTTTGAATGGAGGCAATCAAACTAAAGCCAAATGGAGTGCGAAGCGTTTCTCCACCACAATAGCGAACTGGAGGACAGGCTGGCTGCGCTTGAAGCAGAAGACGGCAGCCGTGTCCCACATTAGGTGGCTGTGGCCATCATACGCGGCCAGAGTCCTTTCCTTGCATACCGAAACCATCTTGGTATGACGCTTCGCGATCTCTCCGAATGCACGGGGATCGGTGCCAGTTACCTGTCCGAGATCGAGCGGGGACATAAACCAGGCTCCGCATCCGCCTTAGCCCGCATCGCCGCCGCGCTCAACACGACCGTTGACGCACTGATTAGCACATAAACGAGCAAAATGATAGGAACCGTCCGCGAAATCGAAATCACCACCGAGATGCACGCCTCGTATCTCGACTACGCCATGAGCGTCATCGTCGCCCGCGCCCTGCCCGATGTGCGCGACGGCCTCAAACCTGTCCATCGTCGCATCCTCTACGCCATGCACGACATGGGCGTTACCAGCAATAAGCCCTACAAAAAAAGCGCCCGTATCGTCGGCGAAGTGCTGGGCAAATACCATCCCCACAACGATACCTCCGTCTACGATGCCATGGTGCGCATGGCCCAGGAGTTCAGCCTGCGCTACCCACTCGTCGACGGCCAGGGCAACTTCGGCTCCATCGACGGCGACAACGCCGCTGCCATGCGCTATACCGAAGCGCGCCTGGCAGCCATCAGCGACCTGATGCTGACCGACATCGAAAAGGATACCATCGACTGGAACGACAACTTTGACACCACGCTCAAAGAGCCGGGTATCCTGCCAGCCGCGCTGCCCAACCTCCTCATCAACGGCGCCAATGGCATCGCCGTCGGCATGGCCACCAATATCCCCCCTCACAATCTGGCCGAAGTCGTCGACGCCACTGTCTACCTGATCGATAACTTCGACAAAATTGACGAAGTCGGCGTCAACGATCTCCTGCAGTTCATCAAAGGACCTGACTTCCCCACCGGCGGCATCCTCTTTCGCTATCGCCAGGCCGCCAAGGGCGACGAGGAGGTCGACGCCATCTCCCAGGGATATGCCACCGGCAGAGCACGGCTGATCATGCAGGCCAAGGCTCATTTCGAAGAGATGAGCCGCAGCCGCAGCCGTATCGTCGTCACCGACCTGCCCTATCAGACCAACAAGACCAATCTGCTCGAACGCATCGCCCTGCTCGTGCGCGACGGCAAAATCGATGGCATCACCGACCTGCGCGACGAGAGCGACCGCACCGGCATGCGCATCGTCATCGAGCTGACTCGCAACGTCGAACCCAAGACCGTGCTGGCCCGGCTGCTCAAGCTGACGCCAATGCAGCAGACTTTCGGCATGTCTCTGCTGGCCCTCGTGAACGGCGAGCCCGTCACCCTCACCCTTAAGCGCATCCTGCGGCTCTTTATCGAGCACCGCCAGGAGATCATCCGCCGCCGCTCCCAGTTTGATCTCGCCAAAGCCCGCGCCAGGTCACACATCGTCGAAGGTCTGCTCAAGGCACTCGACATCCTTGACGAAGTGATCCAGACCATCCGCCGCAGCCAGCGCGTCGACACCGCCCGCACCAACTTGATACGCGCCTTCGGATTCACCGAAGTACAGGCACAGGCAATCCTCGATATGCCGCTGAGACGGCTGACCGCGCTTGAGCGCAGACAGCTTCAGGATGAACATAAAGAGCTGCAGCAGCGAATCGCTTACCTGGAAGACCTTCTCTCCGACGACGGCAAGATCCTCGGCGTCATTCGCGAAGAGTTGCTCGCCCTGCGCCAGCAGCACGCCGACCGCCGCCGCACCCAGATCGTCGAACGCGCTCAAGGCACCCTCACCCCCACCGATCTGCTGCCGGACCGCCGCGTCTGGGTGGCTCTCGGCGCTAATGGTTCCTTGCGCCGTCAGGACTTCAACGGCATCAACCGCGCCGGCCTGCGCCAGGCAGCCCAAAACGCGGCCGCGGCCCTCCTCACGGCCAACACCCGCGACCAGCTCTGCTTCTTCTCCGCCAGCGGGCGCTGTCACCGCCTCGGCGTCCATGGGCTCCCGCAGGAGGGCCGCAGGCACTTGGCAGACCTGACCGATTTCAGCCGTCGCGACACGATCGCTTCCATGCTTGCGCTGCCGCAAGCCGCAACCGAGGGCTTTCTCTTTCTCGTCACTCGCCAGGGCGCCGTCAAGCGCATCGCCCTCGCCGACTTTATCCAAGGCGCATCTGACGCCCAGGACGTGATCAGCGTGAATGGCAAAGACCGGCTGGCCTGTGCATTCATTTCCCCCGGCAACGGCGAGATCCTGCTCGTCACCCGCATGGGCCGTTCGATTCGTTTCTCCGAAGAAAAAGTGCGCGCGATGGGTGCAGCCGCACGCGGCGTCGCCGGCATCAACCTCAAACGCGGCGACGAGGTCATCGCCGCCCTGCCCGTCGCGCCCGACGGCGAGCTTCTCACCGTTACCTCGGCCGGCTACATCAAACGCACCCGCATCGACGAGTTCAGCCTGCAGGGCCGCGGCGGTGGCGGCATCATCGCGCACAAAGTCGAAGAGCGCACCGGCGACCTCGTCGGCGCGGCCATGCTGACCCCGGAACATGCCTTCGCGGCCTTCATTACGCAAAAAGGTGTGGCTAAACCGCTCGGGCTGGACGAAATCCCCTCCAGTGGACGCAGCGCGTTCGGCTCGCGCAAAGTGACTCTCGCCAGCAGCGACGCGGTGGCAGCCGTGCACGCACTCTCACCCGTCGTAGCCGCCATCGACAGCCCGCCGCCCCCGCCCGAACCACAGTTGAATGGCAGAGGAAAGACCGCCTCCGCGTCTCCGGCAAAGGAAAGCAAGCAGAAAACGACGAAAGCGCCCGCTAAGAGAATACCATCAGCCGAGACCGCCGCTGCCAGGCCCGCCAAACCGCGCGCCCAGCGCAAGCTAGCCAGCGAAACAACTAGGAATCGCAAACCGGCGACCAGTGAGCAGGCCGCACCGAAGCAGGCCCCGGCAGAAACGGCCAACGGCGAAGTCACCAACCGCCGGGCAAAACCACGCCGCAAATCCAGTCGGAATGGGGCCCGGGAAACTACGTCCCAGCCCGCGCCCACCAACGCGTCAAACCGCCGCCAGAAAACCGGCAACACCAAAGAGCCCGCACCTGATTCCAAACGCGCATCAACGTCCCGCCGGGCAAAACAAACGAAAAAACCCGCCAGCACTGCCCAGCCCAAGGGCAAACGGGCCGCAGTTGCCTCGGTCGAACAGTCCGTACAAGGAAGCCTTCTCGACCAGCCCTCCACAGAACCGAAGCCTTCTGCCGCCAAATCTTCCGCTCGTTCAACCAGGAAGCCCGCCGGCAAACTGGATCGCGTCAGCAGCGTCACAGGCGGCCTGAAAAAGGGTAAGAAACAATAGCCCGCACAAAAAACTCCCGACTCCACAAAGGAGCCGGGAGGCATTGCCCTGTTTTCTGCTGTCGCAAGGGTACGGCCCTACCGCCCTCCCACCGGCGAGATCAGCTGCCCATTCGAACGATGGCTGCGCCGCCACAGTATCGTCGCCAGCACACCGATCAACAGCGGCACCGTCGCTGCCAGAGACCACCACCACGAGATGCCGACCTCCTGTCGCGCCGGCAGTGTCGTCTCGTTCGCCAGACGCCGCCGGTGCTCCGCCAGCAGGGCCTCCTTCAACCGCGCCCGGAACTCAGGCGACGGCCGCACAAAGGGGAAGAGCCTGCCCAGGAAGCTCACCATCTGTGCAAACTGCTCCTCCTCCTCTTCTGTCAACTCATCTTCCATCGCATCAGATTCCGTATCGCTGTGTGGCGCCTGCAAAAAGGGCATGAGCTGCACAACGTCCATTCTGAACTGCTGTAATCTATTCAGCCTGTTCGCGCTTCCCATCGGATGCCTTCTTTCCCTTATGTTCGCCAACGGATGGCGCCCCTTCCGCCTCACCGTCCTCGAACTGTTCGCTCAAATCCTTGCGCAGCGCCGCCAGTGTGCGGAAATAAAGTGACTTGATCGCACCCTCGCTCTTCTGCATCAACTCGCCGATCTCAATGTTCGTCAGTTGATCACCGAACTTGTGAAAGAGTAGCCGGCGCCGCTCTTCAGGCAGCCTATCTATCGCCGCCCACAACGCCTCCTCCCCTTCCCGCCGCTCTACCTTCGCCTCCGGTTCTTCCCGCTGTTCCCCCCGGAAGACCATCCCGTCGATAGGGACGAACGTCCTCCGCCCCTGATCACGGTGCCAGTTGGCCACCAGATTGTGGGCGATGCGGAAAAGCCACGCGCCAAACGGCAGTCCCCTGTCCTCATAGCTGTCCAGCCGGTCCAGCGCCCGGTAAAAGATTCGCGCCGTCAGGTCCTCCGCATCCTCGACATTCTGCACGCGGCTGTACACATACGAGTACACTCGGTCCACGTAGCGCTCATACAACTCGCCAAACGCCTGCGTATCCTTCTTCGCCCACGCCACCAGCGCCGATTCGATCGCCCGTTCGTCCTCCGGCGGCTCAACCTCAGACCTGACGGGCCGGCTCCCGTTGGCGCTCTTTTCTGTTTCGCTCAGAGCGTTTCCGTTCATAATCTATAACACGCCGTCGCTGAAATCGTTGCGCAGCGGAAACTGGAGTTAGCCTGCCCGCTGTCCGACTCAAAGCGCCAGTCGCTGACCTCTCCCCGCACTCGCCCCTCTTCCACGCATAAAAGAGAAGAGGCAGCGCACGTCACCATTATAGAGAATCCGATGCCCCCCCGCCAAACTCAGCAGATTTCCCTCTCCGAAACTGCACATATCGCAGGCTCAAAGCTTCCTCACTCCCCAAATCCATTCCCAATCAACCATAGCTTCCCTGACCACTGACTACTGATCACTGACCACTGCAGTTCTGGGCGGTCGGGCCTTCGGCCCTCCCTTGTGCAGGGGCTTCGCCCCCGCAACGCCCCCTCGTCCGCACCAACACGCCTACCTAACAGTACTTACTCTCCCTCGTGCTATTTCAAGCCACTAACCACTGACGTCCATCAGATCAGCAAAACGCGGCAGCAAAGCGCAGCTGATCCGTGAAGGGCCGCGATGTCCCGCAAAGAGAAGCCGATACGCCTCTTGCTTTCTTCGCGTCCTTTCGCGTTACTTCGCGGATAGAGAAATCGATTCGCAGCCGCCTGTCTTTGCCGGAACTGTCTTGACCGAACTCGCGATTACGCTCGCCGCGCTGCTCCCTCTCTGGCTGGTCTACCGTCTCCACAATCCGATCGCGACGGCCGACGCTACTGCCTGATCCATAGGCCCATAGTTTGGCCTGCAATTTCCGCTATGCTATGCTTGATCAACGTATTACCACTTCGCTGCTTGAGCGAGAACTATCTGAAAATGTACCAAATTAGGAACTATTTCCTGGAGGACGGGAGGCAAAAGTGCGCGTAAGCTGCTTTCAGGAGAATCTGTCGAAAGGCCTGTCAATCGTCGGTCGCGCGGTATCGTCCCGCAGTACACTGCCTGTCCTCGGCAACATCCTGCTCGAGGCAAAGGATGACAAGCTGCGGCTGGCTGCCACCAATCTGGAGATCGGCGTCAACTGCTGGATCGGCGCCCGCATAGAAGATGAAGGCGCCATCACCGTGCCCGCCCGCCTGCTGACCGAGTTCGTCAACAGCCTGCCGCCCGACAAGATCGAGATGGAGCTGTCCGTAAGAACGCAAACACTCCATCTGCGCTGCGGCAACTTCGACGTAAACATTAAGGGCATCGACGCGCAGGAGTTTCCCGTAATTCCCACTGTCGATAACGGCGACGGGCCTGAGGAGACCGCCGAAACCCTCGAAGGACGCACAATCGCCCTCGAAACCGCTGGGCTGACCAAAATGATCGATCAGGTCGTCTTCGCCGCCGCCACCGACGAAAGCCGCCCCACCCTCACAGGTGTCGAGGTTACCTTTGCCAAAGATCGCCTCTCCCTGGCCGCGACCGACGGCTACCGCCTCAGCGTGCGCAGCATCGAAGTCGACGAGGCCTTCACCGACGATCTGTCCGTCGTCGTCCCCGCCCGCCATCTGGGCGAGCTCGGCCGCATCATCGCCGACGCAGAAGAAGAACGGCCCGTCCAGGTCACCGTGACCCAGGCCCGCAACCAGATTCTCTTCCGCGTCTGGGGCAAAGGCGGCGAGACCCGCGGCGCCTTCCACCAGGTCGATCTCGTCAGCCAGCTCATCGCCGACCGCTTCCCCGACTACCGCGCCATTATCCCCAAGAGCCACAACACCCGCACAGTCGTCGGCACCGAATCCTTCCTCCAGGCCGTACGCGTCGCCCAACTCTTCGCCCGCGACAACGCCAACATCGTCCGCCTCAAGATCGAGCCCAACGGCGACAGCGGCGTCGGCAACCTCCACCTCACCGCCAGCAGCGCCGAAATGGGCAACAGCAAGAATGAATTGGATGCCATGGTGGAAGGAGATGACTTGGAAATCGACTTCGATGTCCGCTATCTGATCGCCGTCCTCAGCCAGATCGACGAGGAGCAGGTCGTCCTCGAAACCACCCAGTCAAACCGCCCCGGCACCATCCGGCCCCTCGGCCTCGGCGACGAAGAGTTCCTCCACGTCGTCATGCCCATGCACCCGCCCCGTTGACCGGACGCACGATCGAACTGACAGAAAACGGGAGTCGCGGTCAACGCGACTCCCGTCTAATTTCGGCTGAAAACCAGGTTCACTCGCCAGACGAATAGGCCACCACCTTGTCCAGCTTCAGCGAAAGCCGGTCCTCAGCACTTTCCAGATCGTACTGATTCTGAAGCCCCATCCAGAAAGCTGCAGAGTTCCCAAAGTAACGCGAGAACAGAAGGGCAGTTTCGGCCGTGATCGAACGCTGCGCCCGGACGATTCCGTGAATCCGTCGCGTATCGACCCCGATCGCCTTGGCCAAACCGTACGGGGTGATCTCTAGCGGCAGGAGGAACTCCTGATAGAGGAGTACTCTTGGATGAATGGGAGGGAGTCTGCTCATAGCTTAGGGGCTTGCTTTGCGAATTCCCTGGAGGCATTCTGAGAAGATCTGAACTCGTGGAGCAGTTGAATTCTTTCGATTCTTCCACTCCCGCTGATTTCAGCCTGAGCCAAAGCCAACACAAAGTCTGGCCCGGCGGCGAGACCTCACCCCGCCAACTGCCTACTGATACCCGCCAATACCCAACAACTCCTGCGTCGCCGCATCCGCCTCCTCGAGCACCTTCTCCATCAGCCCGTTCTCCGGACTGTCGCCAAACGGCGATTTGCGCATCCACGTCGGCCCGTAGCTCAGAATCAATACGCGCCGCTTCTTGCCTTCCGCACCCGTCGGCATCGCGCGATGCCACAGGTTGCCGTGTAGGACCACGCAAGTTCCTGCTGGCGCACGAATCTCCCGCTGGTCTGCCAGGTCGCCGTGCTCCTCCAACGGCAGACCCTCACCTGTATGCAAATGCGTACCCGGCACCACCGCCAGAATCCCGTTGGCGTCGTTCAACTCGTCCAGATAAATCAGACAGTCCAGCTTGTGCGGATACGCGAAAAACGGCGGGACCGGCTCCGTCATCCCCGGCTGATGGTGATGCCAGCGTGTGAACTGGACCTCCTGCCCCGGATAGCTGATGCGCGCCGCCAGCTGGCGAATGCGCACAAACGGGCCCAGTACCGCACGCGCCACCGAGAGCAGCGGGTCAAAGTTGATCAACATGTGAAAGTGGGCATGCTTGTCAAACAGATGCCGCGGAATCCAGTCCCTACCGCGCAAACGGCTCCCATCGGCCTCCTCGAACTCCGCCTCTTCCACCTCGTCCAATGCCTGGCGCAGCATCTCCAACGGCTCGCCCTCGATCAACGCCTCCCGCACCAGGTAACCGTCTCTCGCAAACGCCTCAATCTCGGCCCGTGAAGCCCAGACATCGAAACTGCGTTCGGGCTCCTGCCCCTCGTTGTTGACCAGAATGTGATAGGAAATAGTGTGATGCTCGTAGGCGTCGTACCTGTCCCGAATCTGGTCCTGGAGGCTTGTCACAGCGTTCAATACCATGGCTCCGTTTCCTTACCGTGTACAGTGTATGGCAGAAACCGGCTGGAATGCCGTAAACATCCACCCGCTCTCTTCTATTTCGCCTTCTCCAGACGCGGTCCTTCAGGCGTGTCGTGTACCTGCCAGCCCTGCGCGCTGATCTCGTCCCGTAGCGCGTCCGCCTCCGCCCAGTTGCGCTCCGCCCGTGCGGCCTGGCGCTGTTCGGCCAGAGCCAGGATCGGCTCCGGCGCCTCCTCATCTTCAGCATTCGCGGCCGCGTCCCGCACCGCACAAGCCCGCTCCCAGATCTCCCCCGGAATGCCGTCCTGCTGCGTCGGCGGCAGGCGCCAATCCCCCAGCGCCGTTGTAGGAAATCGCGACCCTTTCCCGAACACCTGCTCGCCTTCCGCTGTGAGTACTGTTGCGCCCCCCTGGCCCACCAGTTCACATACCCCCGCCGCAGGATCGATCACCACGCCGGTGTTCTCATCGATTCCCAGTACCGTCACCCCCCGCGGCAGCAGCGACAACAGTTCGTCGAAACGAGGTTGACCCATGTAACAGTGACTGGTATCAAGTTCGTCGCCGCCATCATTGTTGTTCCAGTGGGGAATGACGGTCAGCCGCAGTCCAAAATCGCTGAAAAAGGCCAGCCCTTCGATCCAGTGGAGGTCGTCGCCAACCTTGTATATCTCATAGACCGGCAGCGTGTAGCGGCCCGACGCCACCGTTGTCGCGCTCGAAAAGCAGAGCGCCCCGCCTAGCCGGTGCCGCGCCCGCAACGCATGCCAGGCGTAGCTGTCCCGCAACTGGCGTACCGTATAGGAAGGACTACCCGGCCCCATGAAAAGATAACTGCTTTCCAATAATGGCATCGCAAGCTCAGGGTCGTCGGGATCAAACGCCGTGCCCCGCTTGCGCGCCGGCACTATCGAAATCTGTGGAGAAAAATTGCGCAGGTGACGTTCCAGATAGGCGCCGACTTTCCCGGCAACCGCGGGCGAATTCAACTCAAAACCGGCCGGCGTCTCCAATATGGCAACACGAACCGGTGCCGGCAGTTCGCGCATCACCCGCTCATGAATCCGGTGGGCACCCGGCGCCGTCTCCCCAGAACCGAAGAGTGCTATCGGGCCAATTTCACTCATCACATCCCCCCTTTCACCCAGCTGCTCCACCCATCTCTGACCCCGTTATGGAAATCTGACAACAGGCATGCAGCCATGACAACGGCACGCAAACCTTGCACAGTTTCAGCCTCTTTCGCCCTGCTACCCCCATCGGTATCTCTCCAGGCGCATCTCTGATGTGCTATACTGTTGCGGCAGTTCTGTGGGTGTATCCGCAGCTACCGGGACCGTGTCGCTCCTGTATGAAAACCTTTGTCTTCCGCATGCTCGTCTTCACCGCGGGCGCAGTCACCCTTGGCGTTGAGCTGAGCGCCGCCCGTCTGCTGGAACCCTGGTTCGGAAACAGCCAGATTGTCTGGGCCGCCCTGATCGGACTGATCTTGTCCTATCTGGCAATAGGAGCCTGGCTCGGCGGGAAACTGGCCGACCGCTACCCAAGCCTCGGCGGCCTCTTGACGCTCGTTACGATAGCCGGTCTCGGCGTCGCACTCACACCCGCCGTCAGTCCGCCCATTCTGCGCCTGGCAACTGTGGGGCTTAACGACTATCTTCCAGGTCTGCTCGCCGGCGCGCTGTTCGTCGTCCTGCTGCTCTTCAGCCTGCCCGTCATCCTGCTGGGGGCGGTCAGCCCTTGGGCTGTGCGCTTGGCCGTAACCGATCTGCACCAGACCGGGCGCGTGGCTGGAAGCCTCTATGCCATCGGCACCTGCGGCAGCATCATCGGTACATTTCTGCCCGTGCTCTGGCTGATCCCCTCCTACGGCACGCGCTGGAGCTTCTACCTGCTGGCACTCTGGCTGCTGGCCGTCACCCTGCTGGCAGCCCTCCTGCACGCCCGCAGCCGGCGCATCCACGGCATGGCGCTGCTTGCCCTCGGCGTAACGCTCGCCCTGGCCTTCATCGACCCCGGCAGCGTGCGCGCCTACTGGGACAGCCAGGATGATGGCCCAATTCTATACGAAGACGAATCTCTCTACAACTATATTCTGGTTCGGTCTTGGGGCAGCGAACGCCACCTCCAGCTCAACGAAGGCGTCGGCCTCCACAGCGTCTACCACCCCGACAGCCTGCTCAGCAAAGGCATCTGGGACTACTTCCTGCTGGCGCCGCTCTTCCGACCCAATGGCTCTCTGGACCCCCGCGAACGCGTGCTTGTCATCGGGCTCGCCGCCGGCACAACCCCCAGTCTGTATACCCGAATCTACGGCCCGCTTGAGATCGTTGGCGTCGAGCTCGACCCGCAGATCATCGAGGTGGGACAGCGCTACTTTGATATGACCCAACCAAACCTGACAGCTGTCGCCGCCGACGGCCGCCGCTGGCTCCTTGACCAACCCGAAGACCAGCTCTTCGACATCGTCCTCGTGGATGCCTACCGGCCGCCCTACATACCCTTCCACCTCACAACCTTCGAGTTCTTCCAGCTCGCGCGCCGTCACATGAGCGATCAGGGCGTCCTCATGATCAACGTCGGCCGTTCTCCCACCGATTTTGCGCTCGTCGACGCCCTCGCCGCCACCCTGGCCGCCGTGTTCCCTTCCGTGCTCATCATCGACGAACCGGGGCCGCCCGATGACCTCGGCAACTCCCTCGTCGTCGCCGCCAACCAACCGGCGACCCGGGAAGCCTTCACCGCCAACGTCACCGCCATGCCCTCAACACTGCCGCGCCAGTTCCGTCAGTTCGCGCTGGAGGTGGCCGGTTGCGCCAGCGAGTCCTCATGCGACCTCAATCTGTCCCGCGTGCGCGCCACCAGTCCGCCCGCAGACACGCCCGTTTTCACCGACGACCGTGCCCCCGTCGAACGGCTGGTGCATGGCATAATCTGGAGTTTTCTCCGTAGCAGAGCAGAACCGTAGCAACCGGCCCAGTTCACGACCAACGATTACCGGCCGTCGGCCGCAACCGGAGAGCAACGTAATATGACCAATACACGCACACTGCTTGGCGTCTTTGCCCATCCCGACGACGAAAGCTTTGGACCCGGAGGCACCTTGGCACGCTACGCTGCCGAAGGCGTGCACGTGCATGTCATCATCGCCACCGACGGCGACGCCGGCTCCGTAACCGAAAGCCACCGCAACCAGACTGAACGCACCCTCGCCCAGGTGCGCAGCGAGGAGCTCGCACGCGCCGCCGTCGAACTGGGCGTCACCAGCATCTGGAATCTCCCCTACCGCGACAGCGGCATGCGCGGCTCATCCGACAACGAGCACCCCAGGGCCCTCGTGCAACAGCCCATCAACCGCCTCTTGGCTGAACTGATCGACTACGTCCGCCGCCTGAAACCGCACGTCGTCATTACACACGACCCTTACGGCGGCTATGGCCACCCCGACCACATTCGCTGCTGTGAAGTCGTAACCGCCGCCTTCTACGCCGCAGGACAGGCGGACGCATCCGGCCCGGACCGCAGCAAGAACAGCCTCCTGCCTCCCCACGCCGCCCAGAAACTCTACTACTCCAGCTTCGACAAACGCATCCTTCGCTGGGTAGTGAAATTTATGCAGCTGACAGGCCGCAACCCTCGCCAGGTCGGCCGCAACCAGGACGTCGACCTCGTCCAGATCGCCGCCTGGGAGACCCCGATCCACGCCCGCATCGACGTGGGCAGCTTTCTCGACTGCAAGGAACGCGCCAGCCGCGCCCATGCCAGCCAGTATAGCGGTGGCCCTTCCACGCTGCGCGCCCTGCCGGGTCCGCTGCGTCGCAGGCTGTCCCGTTACGAAAACTACACCCGCGCCTTCCCCGCCCCTAGCGCCTACCAGGAACCGGACCTCTTCCACAACGTAATCTGGCAGGACTGAGAAGCGCAACCGTCCGTTAACGAATTCGCAGCTACTAAGCCTTACTCAGTGCGCGACGCCGGACAAGGCGAGCGAAGTCTTTTCTTTCCTCACTCCTCTCAAAGCCCATCACCCATCAATCTGTGCTTTCACTGACCACTGCAGTTCTGGGCGGTCGGGCCTATTCGGCCCTCCCTTGTG
>JAPOVP010000107.1 GCA_026708085.1 Caldilineaceae bacterium | reverse complement strand
GGCCGGCGCGGACGGCGCTGCTGCCGCAGCTGGTGCCGGCGGAGGTGTTTCCGAACGCGGTGACGTGGAATATGAGCCTGATGCATATCGCGTCCGTTGTGGGTCCGGCGCTGGGCGGCATCGTGGTTGCCGTCAGTGTGCAGAGTGCGTATTTTGTGGCTGCAGCGGGTTCGTTGTGGCTGGCTTTTATCCTTACCCGCATCCAGTTCCGGCCGGTGGACGAGAAGCCGGAGCCGGCCAACTGGCAGACGCTGCTGGGTGGGATCCGATTTGTGTGGGACAAACGGATTCTGTTCACGATCATGGCGCTGGACCTGTTTGCGGTGCTGCTGGGCGGGGCGGTGTATCTGCTGCCGATTTTTGCCGAGGATATTCTGAATGTGGGGGCGACGGGGTTCGGCTATCTGCGGGCGGCGCCGGCGGTGGGGGCGTTCCTGATGGCGGTGGCGATGATCTATCTGCCGCCGATGAAGCGGGCTGGACATGCGCTGCTGCTGGCGGTGGCGGGATTCGGGGTGGCGACGATCGTTTTCGGCTTTTCGCAGAATTTCGCGCTTTCGTGGGCGATGCTGTTTCTGACGGGGGCGCTGGACAATATCAGTATGGTGGTGCGGCAGACGTTGACGCAGCTGCTGACGCCGGACCGGATGCGGGGGCGGGTGTCGGCGGTGAGCGGGATTTTCATTGGGGCGTCGAATGAGCTGGGCGGGTTTGAGTCGGGGCTGGTGGCGCAGTGGTTCGGGCCGGTGATTTCGGTGGTTAGTGGGGGGATTGGGACGATCCTGGTGGTGGCGGGGGCGGCGGCGCTGTCGCCGCAGTTGCTGCGGTTGGGTGCGCTGCATGAGGCGCGGGCGGAGGAGGAGGGGGCGTGAGGGTAGAGGCTCCTTGGAAATCTGCAATGTTGGTCTACCCGGCGCGATAGTAGAAACAACTGGACGCAGCATTCCTCTTCGCAGGGTTTTTCCCCATTTGGCGTAGTACGGGTGTCAGATTCCTTTTTTTGAAATACCCTCTTGACAGATTTCTGATTTTTGTGTACTATGTAGTACACATGACATTCGGCAAGTTTGTCCGTTCGGTTCGCGATAAGAGATTCAAGGAAGACCGGTCCTTCTCGGTGCGGCAGGTTGCTCAGCGCATTGGGGTGGAGCCGTCGTACTTGAGCAAGATTGAGCGAGACCAGGTTTCGCCGCCTTCTGAGGCAACTATCCGCCGTCTAGCGGGGGAGTTGGGGGAGGATGCGGACCTTTTGCTGGCGATGGCGGGCAAAGTCTCGAGCGACCTGCGGAATATCATTTTGCAGCGGCCGCAGTTGTTCGCGGAGTTGTTGCGGCAGTTGCGGGACGCGCCGGATCATGCGATTGAGAGCGTGGCGCGGGAGATACGGGACGGAGATTGGTGAGGGCCGGTGTTGCATTGGGAAAGGACCCGAGAGGAACCAGAGATGATTGAACTGAAAAGTGACCAGCTGATTTTTCGATTTCCGGAGGTGCATAAAGATGCCGAGTGCCGGATCTCGTTCCAGCGGACGTTACGCATACCGGATGACAACCGGGCTTATTCGCTGCCGCCGGGGCTGGGGAGATTTCCGCTTAATCTCGTGGACGACTATGCGGACAGTGTGCCAGCGGGTTGGAACGCGCACGGAGGCGTCTTTCTGCCGATGTACCAGGCGGAGGCGATGTGGCTCAATTTCAGCGGGTCGTATCCGATGGCGGTGAAGGTGGCTGCAGGCAAGATCAATGCGGTGACGGGTGAGGGATGGGAGAACGAGCTTTCCGAACAGCCGCAGGACTATGTGGTCATACCCGATCAGCCTTGGTTGGATGGGTTCTCAGTGATGAAGGGGATGATCCGGCAGTTTGTGGCGATGCCTCTTGGCGAGGGATATACGGCGGAGGAGCAGTTGACGGGGGAGGGTGAGCACGGCGGGCTGCAGATTGTGGTTTATCCGATTAAGCCTTCGTACTACCGGAGGAGTCTAGAGGAGCTCAATTTCATAACGTATAGTCCACAGATACAACAGGCTCCGGCGCGGGAGATGGGTTTGGCTCCGGGCGGTCTGATGCGGCAGGAGATATACGAGGACGACTATGGCTTGGAGGCGTGGGAGACGTCGGTGCGGTCGCGTTGTTACGTGCATATTGTGAACAGTGTTCAGTTCTTCAGTGTGACGGGCGCCCAGCCGCCGAGCAGGCCGCCAACGGCGATGGAGTATACGGAGGCGGGGCTGCCGTGGTTTGAGTACTATGGGGGTGATTTGAAGGCGTTGGAAGGGGCGGAGAAACTGGCGGGGCTGGATAGTGTTGCGGTGAAGAAGCTGAAGAAGGGTGAGGGTGTGCTGGCGGATAATGAGGCTGTGGTGCCGAAGGTGGTGAAGAGGTTAGGGAAGGGGAAGGTGAGGGAGGGGGAGTTTTGGTAGGAAGAGATCAGAGTTCCAATAGGGCGTCATGCTTTGGTGCTGACCTTCTTTCAAGTGCCGGAGAGGTGGGCGGTGGGGTAGGCGCTCTTTGGGAAGGAGCGTGTGCAGAACTGTATTGGTAGTGAGGTCTGGCAGAGACGGCAGGCTGAACCGTTCTCATAATCGTCTTCGACATGGTAGAATGGGAACAAAACTGGAGTAGCTTTCTTGAGGTGTTCTCGTTGAAGAAAAGTGGAGAATAGAGAGAAATGGTAACGGCAGCAAGTAAGACCCCCAACGTTGTTGCCTCGGTGTGGTCGAGATACGCGACGGAAAAAGAAAAGGCCATCCTGGACCGTTTGGTATCGAGAGATCACGGCAGAGTTGCTGACAGGCTCAACAGCTTGATCGAAATGTTTGCCGAAGATCCGGAGGTCGATCGATTGGTACCGGAATCGGTACTTTCCATCGCTGATTTCTTCATACGCAACAGTCCTCCCCATCCTGCGATAGTGGCTGACTACGATGGCACTTTGGCAGTTGAATGGAGGTTGCCTCTGACTCTTGCACCTGATGAGAATTGGCAGAACTGCGATGGCATTCTTTGCATGGAATTCCTGCCGTCAGGAGAAATCGAGTATTTTGGCGGCGCAAGAGCAATAGGAGTTGAGAAGGAACTGAAATTTGAAGGCGTTGCCTCGCAGAAGCAGATCATGAAAGAGATCGCTCCGTTTCTCAGAAGATTAAGTAGCTGATGGAAGCAAATGGATATGATCTCAGCAGTTCTCACCTGATCAGGCATTGTCGAGCATGGCAGATAGACAACGATGTCCCCACCTTTAAGGCTTTCAGACTCAGGCGAAACGAAGAGTATCTATCGTTCAACTGGTTGGAGAAGATCTGCGTTGACGCCGGAATCGTTGTAGATCACAAGAGGGCGATCCAAGAGCTTGAGAAAGCCCCGCCATTGGAAATCGGCGCAGGGCAACTGTGGGCAGTTCTAAGTTGTGAAGCGATTTCGGCGGCAGTCCAGGAAGCCGCAATGGTGTCGCCAGAGATATTTCCCGTTCCGAGTTCAGAGAATCCCTCCCACGTTGGTGTGGCCGGGTATCCAGAGAGATTCAACAGGGGTGTAGCTATGGAACTCGCTAAGAGAGTCAGACGATCTGATCTGTACCCGATTACGCAGAAGAGACGACGATCTCGTGCTTCAAGGTAGCCCACCCACTGTTTAGTCGCTCGCATGATCGACACCGGCTCATTCTTCACCCAAAGACCGGTTCAGGCTAACGCCTAACTTCCTCACACGTACAACACAATATTCCCTTCGTCCACCTCTACGCGGTAGGTGCGGACGCGGAGTTTGGGGTCGTAGAGGGCCTGGCCGGTTTTTATGTCGAATTCCCATTGGTGCCAGGGGCATTTGAGGATTTCGCCTTCGCGGGTGTAGGTCATGCCGGTGAGGCCGTCGGGGAGGACGAGGGGGCGGAGGCGGCCGCGGCAGAGGGGACCGGCCCTGTGGGGGCAGATGTTGCGGAGGGCGTAGTAGTCGCCGTCGAGGTTGAAGACGCCGATTTCGCGGCCGTTGACGGTTACGATTTTGCGGCCGCCGGGGGGGATTTCGGCGGCGGTTGCGATTATGTGGGCGGGCATCAGTTGAGGCCGTAGAGCTCGGCGGCGGTGTCGTACATGACACGGGGCCGCAGTTTTTTGTCGAGCGAGCGCATGAGGCCGCTCGGTTCTTCCCAGTCCCAGTGGGGATAGTCGCTGGCGAAGACGAGGACTTCGTCGGCGTGGAGCCAGTCGAGGTAGGTTTCTAGGGACTGGCGGTTGGGCAGGTTGGGGAAGGGCTGGGTGCCGAAGCGGATGTGCTGGCGCAGGTATTCGCTGGGCAGGCGCTTGAGCCAGGGCGTGTAGTCGCGCAGGCTCTTCCAGTCGGAGTCCATGTGCCACATGAGGCCGGGGACCCAGAAGGTGTCGAGCTCGATGAAGAGGAACTTGAAGTTGGGGAACTTTTCGAAGACGCCTTCGCAGATGAGGCTGGCGGTATGGGCCATGGCTATCTGGGGGCGGGCCATGCGCATCTCCAGATAGTAGGTGGGGTAGCCGGCCGCGGTGGGTGGTGCGGAGAAGCCGGCGCCCTCGCCGCCGAAGTGGACGCACATGGGCAGTCCGTTGCGCTCGCAGGCTTCGTAGATGGGGTGATAAATGCGGTTGCCGAAAGGGTGCAGGCTGCCGGCGGGCATCAGAACCTGGGCGACGCCGGGATGGTCGCCGAGGCGGTCGATTTCGGCGGCGGCCTGTTGGGGGTCGGCGGGCGCGATGTGGATGGAAGCCTTCATGCGGTCGTCCTTGGCCACCCACTCTTCCAGGGTCCAGTCGTTGTGGGCGCGGCAGTAGGCGGCAGCGTAATCGACCATGGGATGCACGGCCATACTGTATGGCGCGCCGGCGCCGGTGAGGACGGCCACGTCGATGCCGTAGGTGTCCAGATGCTTCCTGCTACAGACTTCAGGGACGGTAGCCGGGTCGGGTTCTCCCTCAATGCCCTCCCACAGGTCCTCGCGGGCATGGCCTCCCGGCATGTTTGTATAGGGCATGCTGGGCGCCATCAAGCCGAAATCCTTGCTCTGCTCCACGTACTGGCGCGGCATGTAAGGGAAGAGAACCTCCACGTTGGGGGGTTCGTGATGCACGTCGCAGTCGATGATCCGCTGTCGCGTGGCGGATTGTTTCTCGGGCGTTTCAGAGGGCGTTGCCTGGGCCTGATTTGCCGGCGAGACGCTGTCGCTGCCAGTTCGCTCCATCACCGCGGTCGCCATTTTTGGCTCCTTTCCTTTGCTTCTTGCGCATAAACCAACTGCAGGCGGGCCGTCGTCCCAGCTTGTCGTTATGTTTAGTCCTGCTTGAGGGCTGCGCGCGCCTGTTCCAGTATGTCGGGTCCGGGCGGATAGTGTCTGCCGGGCACCACACCTTCGGCCAGGATGCGCTCTTTGGCAAGCCCTTCTGCGGTCTCGTAGACCTCGGTGAGTTCGACGCACTCCTCGGCGAACCAGGAGGGTACTACGACCACGCCATCGTCGTCGCCGACGAGCACGTCGCCGGGGCAGACGAGGGCGCCGCCGCACTGGATGTTCACGTTTTCCTCTGCAGGGAATGCCCAAGGGCCGCCGCCGTATGGGGTGCGGTCGCGGGCGTAGATGATGAGTCCGTAATCCTCCTCGAGCATGATGCCGAGGTCGCGGATGCCGCCGTCGGTGACGACGCCGTCGGCGTTGTTCATTCTGAGTTGGAGGGCTTTGACGTCGCCGAAGACGGCGGGGCTGGCGTTGCCGTATATGTCGACGACGAGCACATCGCCGGGGCCGCAGCGGGACATGGCCCTGTAGTCGATGGCGTCCTCGCCGCCGGGCGTCATTGCGGCCAGGTCGGGGCGGGGCGGCAGGTAGCGCATGGTGCGGGCGCGGGCAGCGAGACGCTGGCCCGGGGTGTATGGGCGGACATTATGCATAAAGGGAAGGGGCACATTTGCATAGGTATGGACGATGTGCCATACGGTGGCTACCGGCAGTTTCTTGAAGCGGTCCAGGATCGATTGCGGCACTTCTACAGGAGTAAAGGAGCGTTCGGTCATCGGGTGTCTCCGGAAAATCGGTGAACGGCGAAAGTGTAGACGTCAGGCCGTGCCCTCAGGCGGCTACGGTTGCATGATCATACGCGAAAACGGGCGAATCGTCCACCAAGTGCAATGGCGCGAGTGGAGCGGCCGGGTTCAGGCGGCGTAGACGGCCAAAGGCAGCGCTCGTTGCAGCTGTCCTCAGTGTGCAGTTCAGTCTTGGGGTGAGAAAGGTCAGGTGAGGGCATCGTGCCAGTGGTGGCTGAAATTGCTTGCTGGCCAGTGACCAGGTGGCAGATGGGCAGGCACAAGGCCGGCACCTACGGAGAACACATAGGATTTGGGGGGACGTGGTTTGGCGAAACTCTTTCGACTGGGCACTTGTTACGAATAGAGACACAAGGTCGGCGAGGCATGTTGTAGGAGAGGGGGCGTTGCGGGGGCGGAGCCCGCACAAGGGAGGGCCGAATAGGCCCGACCGCCCAGAACTGCAGTGGTCAGTTGTCAGTGACGGCACTTCTCCTGAATCAGAGTTGATCGTGGACTGTCCTTGGTTAATCTGCAGCTAGAGGTATACGAGAGTTTACCCCCAATTTGGTATGCACCCTGTCCTTACTTTTGCTTGCGGGCGGCGCGCACCTGCTCGTATGTTTCCGGGCCGGGCGGGTAGTACTTTCCGGGCACGACGCCTTCGGCAAGGATGCGTTGCTTGATCATCTCCTCGGCTTCCTCGTGCACTTCGGTCAGTTCGACGCACTCTTCGGCGAACCAGGAGGGCACGACGACGACGCCGTCGGCATCGCCAACGAGAACATCACCGGGGCGGACGAGGGCGCCACCGCACTGGACGTCGACATTTTCCTGGGCGGGGATGGCGTAGGGGACGCCGCCGAGGGGCGTGCGGTCGCGGGCGTAGATGATGAGTCCGTACTCCTCCTGCACCATGATATCGAGGTCGCGGATGCCGCCGTCGGTGACGACACCGTCGGCGTTGGTCATTTTGAGTTGGAGCGCTTTGACGTCGCCGAAGATGCAGGGGCGGGCATCGCCCATGACGTCGCAGACGAGGACATCGCCGGGGCCGCAGCGGCCCATGGCCTTGTATTCGGGCGAGTCTGCGCCGATCTGTACCTCGGCCTGCAGGTCGGGGCGGGGCGGCAGATAGCGCAGGGTGCGGGCGCGGGCGGCGAGTGTTTGGCCCGGCGTGCATAGGCGCACGTCACTCATATAGGGAAGGGGCACACCGGCGTAGCGGTGGACGGAGTTCCATACGGTGGCAACCGGCAGTTTCTTGAAGCGGTCCAGAATGTGTTGCGGGACTTCGACCGGTGTAAAGGAGCGATCGGTCATCGGGTGTCTCCTGGTGGAGTGGATGCTAGGATATTTTGGGGCACGCTGAGTGTGCTGAGATTGAGAAAAGGCTACGCATCAGGCCCGATTGCCGCGCGCGCGGCAAGGCCAACATGAGCTCAAATCGGGGGCCAGATGCAGGGCTTAGGGGAGGGCCCGGTCACGCCGTGATCATACCTGAAAATGCGGGAAATGCCTATCAGAAAGGTTGGTTGGATTCGGTCCAAAATAGAGACCGATCCGGGTTGTCATGAGCATGGGGGCGGGAGAGCGGGTCCGTTTGCGGTGATGGGAATTGCCTGAAAATATTTCGTTGCGGAGTTGACTTCAGTGTAAGATAGACAGATTGTGCCCACTACGGAAAAGCCCCTCCATGAAGTCGAGTGAATCCACGCCAGCCGCTGACGCGACGCGGTCGCATTGGGGACTGCTGATCGCCCTGATGATACCGGTGGGCATGGCGACGATGAACATGTCGATGTTCGGCGTGGCCCTGCCGACGGTCCGGGATGCGTTCGCGGTGGATGCGGACATGACGGCCTGGCTGCTGGCGGCATACAGTCTGCCGTTCGTAATATTCATGCCGCTGTACGGCAAACTGGGAGACAGCCTGGGCAAGGCGCGTCTCTTCCAGAGCGGAATCGTCTTCTTTTTTGCCGGCTCCTTGATCTGTGTGCTGGCGAAAAACTTGCCACAGCTCCTGATCGGCCGCGTATTGCAGGGGATGGGTACGGCGGGCTACTACCCCCTTTGCATCGCCATTATCGCGGAGCGATTTCCGGCGGGGCAGCGGGGCAGGGCGATGGGGACGTGGAGCTCTGTGGCGCCGGGCGCGTCGACGCTGGGGCCGCTGTTGGGCGGGTTTGCGGTCGATAATTTCGGCTGGAACTACGTTTTTGTGCCGAGCCTTCTGGTCGCGCTCATCGCTCTGTGGGCGGCGTACCTGCGGGTGCCGTCGCAGCGCCCGATTCGCGGGGAGGGGTTGCAGGCGTTTGACTGGCTGGGCGCGGTCCTATTGGGTGGTGCTCTCGTCTGCGGGATATTTTTCCTCTCGAGCCGCACGGTAACCGGTGTGGAACCGCTGCGCGACTGGCGGCTGCTGGCGGCCGCGGTGGGATTGGGTCTGCTGTTCTGGCGGCGGGAGGGCCGGACACCGCGACCGCTTGTCAATTTTTCTCTCTACCGGCGCAAGAATTTCGGGGTTGCCTCGCTGGCGGCCGGCTTCCGCATGGTAATCATGCACACGGCCATGTTTCTAAATGTACTGTTTCTGACCGATGTATACGGGTTGGATGCGATTGAACTGGGTATTTTCACGACGATCTTTTCCGGCGCGATTTTTGCCACGACCCAGGTTGGAGGTCAGCTGGCGGACCGGATGCACTCCCGCTGGCTTGTGGGAGGGAGCTTCGCAGTGATGATCTGTTCGCTGGCCGGTCTGGCATTGTTCCCGTTGCCGCTGCTGGGGGCGGCAGCGATGATGCTGACGCAGTCGCTGGCGGGCGGGCTGGCGATGGCTGCGCTCCATCGTGCGGCGATGGAGGAGATCCCGATGGAAGAGAGCGGGTCGGCGGCGGGGCTGTACAGCACGGCGCGATTTGGCGGCGGCGTGGTGGGTGCGACGATCGCAGGGGTGGCCCTGCAGCAGTCACTCCTGTTTACCCCGGGGCCATTGGAGGCTTACCAGTGGGTGTTTGGAATGGTTGCGGTGATCAGTTTGGCGAGTCTGGCGGTGGCGTGGAGGTTGGAAAGATAGAAGCGTACTCTGTCAGGAGGAGGGGTTGCCCCAGCCGCCGCCGCCGGGGGTTTCGATGCGCAGGCGCTGGCCGGGTTGCATGCGGCGGGTGACCTTGGAGGAGAGCTCTTCTTCGGAGCCGTCGGTGTCGATGAGGAGATTGCGGCCCGGTGCGGCGGGCTCGCCGCCGGCGAGGCCCCAGGGGGCGATGGCGCGGCGTTCGCTGAGGATGGTGGCGGTGGTGGGGCGCAGGATTTCGTATTCGCGCACGATGCCGTCGCCGCCGCGATGTGTTCCGGCGCCGCCACTGCCGCGGCGCAGGTGGTAGCGGGTCAGGCGCAGCGGGTAGGCCATTTCGAGGGCTTCGACCGGCGTGTTGAGCGTGTTGCTCATGTGGACGTGTGCGCCGCTGAAGCCGTCGCCCTGCGGATGGGCGCCCATGCCGCCGCCGAGCGTCTCGTAGTAGGTCCAGGGCGAGCCGTCGGCGTTTTCACCTCCCATTGTACAGTTATTCATGGTACCCTGGCCGGCGGCGGCGATGCGGTCGGGCAGGGCCTGCGCGAGCGCGCCGAACACGGCATCGGTGATGCGCTGGGAGGTCTCGACATTGCCGCCGGCTACGGCAGCGGGCGGTCGGGCGTTGACGAGACAGCCGGGCGGCGCGTCGACCTGGACGGGCGCGAAGCAGCCGGCGTTGACGGGTACGTCCTCGCCGACGAGGCAGCGGACGACGTAGTAGCAGGCGGACCTGGTCACGCTTAGCGGGGCGTTGAGGGAGCCGAAGATGCTGGGGCAGGTGCCGCTGAAATCAAGGGTCACTGTCTCGCCGCTGATGGTGGCGGTCACGCGGATGGGGGCGGGTGTTGTGCGGCCGTCGACGACCGATTCGATTGGATCCTCGAAGGTGTAACTGCCGTCGGGCCAGGTGCGGATGGCGGCGCGGGTGAGACGCTCGCTGTATTGCTGCAGGTGGCCGGCATAGGCCAGCAGCTCGGCGTTGCCATGGCGGGCGGCCAGCTCGTGGAGGCGGCGGTCGCCGACGGCGTGGGCGGCACGTTGGGCGGCGAGGTCGCCGCGGCGTTCGTCGGGCGTGCGCACGTTGCGCAGGACCAGTTCGAGCAGGGATTCCACCAGCTTGCCGCCTTCGTAGAGCTTGAGAGGCGGGATGATGATGCCCTCCTGGTAGAGCTCTGTGGAGAGGGGCAGGGAGCCGGGCGACATGCCGCCGACGTCGGCGTGGTGGGCGCGGCTGGCGGCGAAGTAGTGGGGGGTGGAGGGCGAGGAGAGAGGGGAGAGGAGTGAGGTGTGAGAGACTTCGCTCTCCGCGCCATTCTCGTTGCTCTCTTCTCGGTAGCCGACTTGTGGCTCGTTCAGGAAGACGGGGGAGACGAGGGTGATGTCGGGCAGGTGGGAGCCGCCGAAGTAGGGATCGTTGAGGATGACGACATCGCCGGGCTGCCAGTGGTCGAATACGGCGAGGGCGGCGGCGACGCTGTCGGGCATGGCACCGAGGTGCGCAGGGATGTGGGCGGCCTGGGCGACTAGGCGGCCGGAGCCGTCAAAGAGGGCGCAGGAGAAGTCGAGGCGCTCTTTTATGTTGGGGGAGTAGCTGGTACGCTGGAGGGTGATGCCCATCTCCTCGGCAATGCCGCTATAGCGGTGGCGGTATAGCTCAAGGGTGATGGGGTCGGGAGCCATTGGGAGTTTTTGGTTTTGAGTTTCTAGTTTTTAGTTGGCTGCGGCCAGGGCTGATGAGAGTTTCACGGTTCGTCAGGCGTGGGAGTCCTGGGATTGGGCCCAGGAGAGGACGCGGAGGCCGAAGAGGATGAGGAGTGCGGCGACGGCGGTCCAGACCCAGAAGCGGAAGAAGGCGCCGCGGAGGGCCCACTGCGCGGCGAGGGCGTCGTTTATGGTCTTGGGGTAGGCCAGTTCGTGGCGTTCGTCAATGGCGACGTTGGTGAAGTTCTGCTGGCGGCCGTCGGGCCAGAGGACGGTCAACTCATGCACTTCTTCGACGTCTTCGAGGTCGAAGAGGACTGTGCGGTTGGTGGCGTCGATCTGGCCTTCCAGAGTTTCAAATTCAAGGGCGAGGGAGAACGTGGCGCCGTCGGTGGCGTAGATGTCATCCTCGGGGACGGTGAAGGCGACCCAGTGATGGCCCTCGGGTACGTCGGCTGCGTAGATTTCGGCGTCGGGCAGGCCGACTTCGAGCGCGTCGCGGACCGGGATCCAGAGGAGGAGAGCGGCCACGATCAGGGGCAGCAGGAAGAGAAGAAGACGTTGCTGGGAAGACAGTGTCACCATCGTACAACTCCGAAGGGAAGCTTTTTTACGTGATGTGGTATCCAGATTCCGGTTGCCCGGCGGAGCCCTTTGGACATCCAGACCGTATCATAACACAGCAAGTCCGCAAGACCAGCTTCAAGTGCCGGCGCGCGCCAGCAATAGGTTGCGGCTTTCGTCGACGCTGGCCGACCAGCCGGGGGGGACGACGGTTGTGGTGTCGAACTGGAAGGCGATGGCGGGGCCATGGAGACGGTGGCCGGGGCGCAAGCGAAGGCGATCATAGCAGGGGGTTTCGGCGGCGCCGTTGGGGCCGAACCAGACCGGTTTGGAGGCTACTTGTGCTGATTCCGGGTCGGGGGGTCCGAGGGGCTCCTGGGGCAGGTTCAGCTCGGCGCCGGAGCCGGTTCCGCGCAGACGGACAGCGACGGATTCGACGGTTTCGGTGGACATGGCGTAGCCGTAGCGGGCATCGTGGGCGGCGTGGAAGGCTTCGATTGAACGCTGCACGGCCTGGGACGCCTGCGCCGCGGTCGGCGCGGGCAGGTCGAGGGGGACGGAGAGCTCGTAGCTCTGTCCTCGATAGCGCAGGTCCATGGAGGCTTCCAACACAGGCACGTCGACCCCCTCAGCGGCCAGTACGGATTTCACCCGTTCTTCCAGGGCTGCAGATAACTCTTGTAAGGGGGCAGGGTCCCGGGCGAGGCTGTCGGCCTCAATCAGGAGGGCCTGGGAGGACTCGTGGACGACGTCGGCGATGAGGAGGCCGAGGGCGCTGAGGACGCCGGGGCTGGGGGGTAGGAGGATGCGGGGGATGCCGAGGGCGTCGGCGAGGTCGCAGGCGTGGAGGGGGCCGGCGCCGCCAAAGGGCACGAGGGTGAAGGTGCGGGGGTCGTAGCCGCGTTCGACTGAGACGCGGCGCAGGGCGCGTTCCATGCGGGCGTTGGCGACGCGGATTACGCCCAGGGCCGCCTCGTGGACGGAGAGTCCGCCCAGCCCGGCGCCCAGGGCGGCCAAGGCTGATTGGGCCGCGGAGACGTCGAGCTGCATGGCCCCGCTACCGCCGAGGAACTGACCGGCGTCGAGCCGCCCGAGGACGAGTTTGGCGTCTGTGACGGTGGGTTGATCGCCGCCGCGGGCGTAGCAGACGGGGCCCGGCTCGGCGCCGGCGCTTTCGGGCCCGACACGCAGGCCACCGCCGGCGTCCACGCGGGCGATGCTGCCGCCGCCGGCGCCGACGGTATGGATGTCGATGACTGGCAGCCGCAGAGGCAGGCCGGCGACTTCGCTCTCGGCAGTGCGCGGGACTATGCCGGGGCAGAGGGCGACGTCGGTGCTGGTGCCGCCCATGTCGAAGGTGATGATGCGCGGATTGTCGTCTTCGCCGGCGAGCTGGGCCAGTCGAAAGGCGCCGACCACGCCGCCGGCGGGGCCGCTGAGGACGAGGCGGGCCGGTTCGCGGGCGGCCTGGGAGGTGCCGATGGCGCCGCCGTTGGACTGCATGACGCGGATGGGAAGGTCGGGCAATTTGCCGGTGAGGCGTTGCAGGTAGCGTCCCACGAGCGGAAGGAGGTAAGCATTGATGACGGTGGTGGCGGTACGCTCATACTCCCGGTACTCGGGGAGAATGTCGCTGCTGAGGGAGATGGGGAGATGGGGGAGGGAACGGCGCAGAATATTGGCGGCCAGTTGTTCATGGCGGGGATTGCGGAAACTGTAGAGGAGGCAGATGGCGAGGCTCTCGGGTGCGGTGGCGGCCAGCCGCTCGGCGGTGCATGCGAGCGCGGACTCGTCGAGGGCGATCAGTACATTGCCATCTTTATCCAGCCGTTCGGCGGCTTCAAAGCGCAGGTTGGGAGGTGTCAGGGGATCGGGGCGGACCTGATGGAGATCGTAGAGATGGGGCCGGTTCTGGCGACCGATCTCGATGACGTCGACGAATCCGGCGGTGGTGAGCAGGGCGGTACGTGCGCCGCGGCGCTCGAGCAGGGCGTTGGTGGCGATGGTTGTCCCGTGCACGAGCTCGGCGTCAGCGGTGGCGTCTCCTGGGGAGGAGGACACAATGCCGAGGTGGGTCAGCCCGGCCAGGATGGCGCGGCTCTGGTCTTCGGGCGTGGTCGCCTCCTTGTGCACCTGGAGGCGGCCATCCTGCAGCAGTACGAAGTCGGTAAATGTACCGCCAACGTCGATTCCAACCAGAGTTGTGGGCATTGTAGAAAGTCCTGAAGGTGCGGGCGACTGGCGGTGCTCTACCGCGGGCGGGTGAGACCTGTTATCTGTCCTAGATGATGCGTATGTGCGCCACCCATTTGACCTGGCGGAGGGCGTCGTCGGTTTCGCTGGGAACGATGAGGCGGACGAGGCCGCCGGCGCGTGTCAGCGGGCGGCCGTCGAGCGTGTGGGCCAGAAGGATAGGCCACGGTGTGGGTGCGGTCAGTTCGGCCCGCTGTGCGCGTGTACCGAAGCCGTCGCCGCTGACCACTTCCACGTGCGTCCAGTCGCCGGTCCAGAGCAGTTCGACGAAATCGAGGAGGGGCAGGCCGGTGAAGGAAAAGGGCCCGGAAGTGCCGTGGCCAGTGGAGACGATGTAACAGTCCGGCAGGGTTATCTGTTTTGCGCTCGCCAGGCGGCCCGGGCGGCGGTCTGCCGGGGCAAAATCGAGGCTGCGCAGATCCTCCGGGGCGATGCGACGGTCCGAGCCATCCGGCAGATGGACTGTCAGGTCGGCGACGGGGGA
The DNA here is from genome assembly GCA_026708085.1 of Caldilineaceae bacterium. Lineage (GTDB taxonomy): Bacteria > Chloroflexota > Anaerolineae > Caldilineales > Caldilineaceae > Bin5. The sequence goes on along the minus strand of JAPOVP010000107.1, from coordinate 771 downwards.
CGGGGGGTGGGGATTGGGCTCGTGTGAGTGGGGGGCGAGCGGGTCGTGGACTGTCACAGTTTCGGTTCCATCGAGAATGAGAGGGGGTAGCCGGCGGCTCGGGCCAGTGAATGGGCGTCGCTGATGAGCCGTTTGGCCTCGGACTGGGGGCGGAAGCATACGGGGGCTACACCTTTGTGGTGTGCCTCCCAGGTGACGGTTTCGGCGATTTCGGCGGACAGGCTGAAGACATGGCCGAGAGTGTCGACGACGAAGTCGTAGGGGGTGACGTCATCGTTGTGGACGAGGATGGTCCATGGTTCTTCGCGGGCGGTGTCGACGGCGGTGTCCACTTCGGGATGGACGTCGGTCTGGGCGCCCATCGTTGTGCCCGAGCGAATTGCTCCCAGGATGCCTCCACCGTCTCTGCGGTCTTGCATCGCTGGGATGCGTTTGGGCTGGATACTTGTGACCATAGGGCAGAAAGTACCACAGTGGGTGTGCAATGGGCAAGAATTTTTGTTAGTTTTAGTAGTCAGGTAACTACTAAGCCATGTTCTGTGTACGGTCTGCCTGGGGGGAATGTACCGTCAGCATTTCTATAGCGGGCTCTCGATGGTCATCGCGGTGAACGTTGGGCATATAAGTGGAGTGGCCTCGCCTGTCTTGCTCGCACTGGCACATTTTCGGAATCTGCCAGTTGGCGGGGGGTAGCGCGGGCCGACACGGGTCGGCATTTTCGTATTGCCCACATACTGGCTACGACGCGAGGTTGTAGGAGAGGGGGCGTTG
>JAPOVP010000191.1 GCA_026708085.1 Caldilineaceae bacterium | reverse complement strand
GTAGTGCGGGGGCGACCCCGTGTGAGAGTAGACCGCTGCCAACCTCCTCTTTCTTTCACTCTCCACTATGAAAGCTTCTCTGGACAACCTGCTCCTTTGTGTTAAAATGTGCGCAGACACCACTCTGGCCCCCGTCTGCGATCTGTTTCATGGATGACAACCCTCCAGAACACGGCTCACTACCATTCTTATCCTCGCTTAAATTCGCCGTCCCTCTCGCGCTTGACCATCTGACCGACGCGCTCACCGCCTTGGCCGCTCACCGTCCGCGTACGCCGCGCGCGTCGCTTCTCTTTCCTGGAGCATAGGAGCATCCTGAATGACCGTTGCCGCCGTCATCCTGGCTGCCGGGCACGGCACCCGCATGAACTCAGCCCTGCCCAAATCCCTGCATCCTCTGGCCGGACGGCCTCTGATCGAGTGGTCTCTGCGCGCGGTAGACGGGCTTTCCGACCTGCGGCCGGTAGTTGTCGTCGGTCACGCAAAAAAACAGGTGCAGGACTACCTCGGCGAGCGCGTCGACTACAGCGTGCAGAAGGAGCTCCTCGGCACAGGACATGCCCTGATGCAGGCAAAAGAACGCCTCTATCAACGGGCCGACCAGGTCCTCGTCCTCTACGCCGATATGCCCCTTCTGCGGACCGAAACGCTCAAAGGGTTGACCCAGCTTCGCGCCGGCAGCGCACATAGGCAGCACCCGCCAGCAGCGCTCTCTCTCCTGACGGTCGAGCGTAAGGACGCTCAGGGATTCGGCCGCATCGTGCGCGGTCAGAACGGGTCTGTCCGCGCAATTGTCGAAGAGGCGGACTGCACGCCCGAACAGCTCGCCATTCGCGAGCTGAATCCAGGTGTCTACTGCTTCAATGCCCAATGGCTCTGGGAGAACATCTCCCTCCTGACGCCCAGCGCCAGCGGCGAACTCTATCTGACCGATCTGCTCGCCATCGCCGTCGAACAGGACCAAAAAGTCGAGACCGTTGCCGCCGCACCTGATGAAACACTCGGCATCAACGACCGCAGCCAGCTGGCCGTCGCCGCACGCGCCCTGCGCCGGCGCATCAACACCGATCACATGCTCGCCGGCGTGACCATCGTCGATCCCGCATCCACATATATCGACGCCGACGTGACCATCGGTCAGGACTCGACCATCCTTCCCGGAACCCACCTGCAGGGCGCCACCACCGTCGGCGCCGGCTGCTGCATCGGACCCAACAGCCGCATCGTCGACAGCGCAATCGGCGATGCCTGCCGCGTCGAGTACAGCGTCATCGAACAGGCCAGAATGGACCGGGGCAGCGAAGTCGGCCCCTTCGGCCATCTGCGGCCGGGCGCCCATCTCGGCGAAGACGTGCATATGGGAAACTTCGGCGAAGTGAAGAACAGCCGCCTCGGCAAAGGCGTCAAAATGGGTCATTTCAGCTACATTGGCGATGCTACCGTTGGCGAAAATGTAAACGTCGGTGCCGGCACCATCACGTGTAACTTCGACGGCGTCTCAAAAAACCGCACAGTTCTCGGCGACGACGTCTTCCTCGGCAGCGATACGCTCCTGGTTGCCCCCGTTGCCCTCGGCGCCCGCGCCCGCACCGGCGCCGGCTCCGTCGTAACGCGGGACGTAGAGGAGGACACGCTCGTATACGGCGTGCCCGCAAGGCGCCCCCCTGCCGCCGAAAACGCCAGGCAGCCTGAATCGAATGAATAATACCGGCCAATTTGACGAAAAATAGACCGACACACCAGCAATTGGGACGGATACCTGCCGTCAATCCGCCTGCGCTACTCCCGGCGCGGCGCAAAGCAACGTAGAAAAAGGAGTCTCCAGTGGAAGTGGAACCTGCATGGCTGATCGCGGCGCAACTGCTGCCATTACTGACGATTGGCTTTGTCTCTGCCGCAGAAGTATCGCTGTCGGCAGCGTCCAGAAGCCGTATGCGAGAGCTTCTCGCCAGCGGCAATCAGCGGGCAAAGCTGATCGACCAAATGCTCTCCGACCCGGCCCGCTTTCTCTCCACCCTCCTGATACTCAAAAGCCTTGCCTACATCGCTGCCAGCTCGATGGCCGTCTGTCTGGCCATGACCTTGCAGTGGTCCACTGTCGGCGTCAGCGCCGCCGTTGCTCTCGTCTGGCTCCTTCTTCTCGCCGTTCAGGTCTTCAGCCGGGGCTGGGCTCTGCGCCAGCCGGACACGGTCGCGCTCTCGATCGCCCGTGTCGTCAATTTCCTGGCTGCACTGCTATCCCCGCTCTCCTTGCCCCTGCGCCGCCTGGCTGCCTTCGCCCGCGGTGACGAAGACGAAGTGACCCCCGAAAGCGTATTCCTGAGCGAGGACGGCCTCCGTTTCCTCATTCACGTTGGCGAAGGCGAGGGCGTGATCGAAGAAGACGAGAAGCAGATGATCGCCGGCATCTTTGAATTCGGCGAGACGACCGTGCGCGAAATTATGGTGCCGCGGCTCGATATGGTGGCCGTAGAAGTGAATTCCCCCCTCAGCGAAGCTCTCGATCTGATCATCGGCAACGGGCACAGCCGCATTCCCGTCTTTGAAGACAGCATAGACCATCTGCTAGGCGTACTCTATGCCAAAGACCTCCTCCTCTGCCTGCGCGACGGGAGTCAGGATATCGCCGTTCGTCAACTGCTTCGGGAGGCCTACTTCGTGCCCCAGAGCAAGAAACTTGACGAACTCTTCGAGGAAATGCAGACCCACCGCATCCACATGGCCCTGGCCGTCGACGAATACGGCGGCACAGCCGGCCTCGTTACCATCGAAGACCTGCTTGAAGAGATCGTCGGCGAAATCCAGGACGAGTACGACTCAGAAGAGCCCCAATTGGAAAAGCTGGCGCCCGAAATCTACGTCTTCAACGCCCGTTACGATATCGATGAAGTGTCCCGGCTTATTGACGTCGACCTGTCCGCCGGCCCCGAGAATATCGACACATTGGGCGGCTTCATCTACAGCCAGCTTGGACGCGTCCCCGAGCAGGGCGAAAGCATTCACTTCCATGACTGGCGATTCACCGTCATGTCCGTCGATTCCCGCCGTATCGAACAGGTGCGCGTTGAACCGCGCCACAGCGCAGAAAACGGCGCGCAGACCCTGAACGAAGCCGGGGTCGAGGAGCAGACCGAGGATTCAACAGGCTCCGGTTACCTTCAGTCGGCTGCCTGACAAAATGGCAAAAGCCCCCTGCTCGAAAAGGCCGAGCAGAAAAAGGACACTATCGTGACCCCGACGGTATCCCCGCAACAGCTGGTTGCAGCGGCACAGTCCGCTCGCAAACAGGCCCATGCACCCTACAGCAACTACTTCGTCGGCGCCGCCGTATTAACGGTAGACGGCGAAATCATACCGGGATGTAACGTCGAGAACGCCTCCTATGGGGGAACGATCTGCGCCGAACGGGTCGCGCTCACAGCCGCCATCGCCCAGGGAAAACGGGACTTCAGTGCGATCGCTGTTGTTACCGTGGACGGCGGCTCGCCCTGCGGCTTCTGCCGCCAGGTGATGATCGAGCTTGGGGCGGAGATGGATGTGTACATCAGTGATGAAGCCGGCAACTTCCGCAGCACGACAGTGCGCGCCTTGCTGCCCGATGCCTTCGGCGGCTGAATATGGTCGCAACGTCTCCCCGCCGGCTCAGCCCGCCCCGGTCTCCAGAATGCAGACGAAATCGGAGCATCCTGGATAGGGCACCACGAATCAGCCGCTGAGTCCGCAATGTAATCAAGCTGGCACACCTCTTTGATTACCTGGCAGAATCCTCTTGCCGAAGTGGTACCGAAGCGGTCTTGAGGATCTGGACCCCACCCAATGAGTGAAATCCCGATGAAAAACTGCTGCATAGCGGCAATGGGGTTGCTGGCACTGTTAGCCTTTGCCGCCTGTGCGCCGCTCCCAGACCCAGCCCAGCCCACCGTAACCACGATCGCCGCTTCGCCGACTGCCGTATCCCTTGACGCTGCCACAAGCACGCCGGCCGCCGCGCCGGCAACCCCTACCCCAACGCCCCTGCCGGTGAAAAACGTGGCCGCCTCAGGGGAGGTGATTACCTCGTCCGGGCAGGAGACCGCCCACCTGGCAGTCGATGGCGATCTTGACTCACTCTGGAACTCAGGACGCATCCCCTTGGGATGGTTTCGGATCGAACTTGATGGCCATTACCTCGTCAACAAAGTCGAAATGGTTATCGCGCAGACACCTCCCGGTCCGATCTCGCATGAGCTCTGGTTGGGAGACGGCTCAGGTACGCGTGCGCTGTACGCGCGGCTCATCAACGAACATACCGAAGATGGGCAGACCCTCGCGGTACCAATTGATCCGCCCCGCAACATAAACGAAGTCTATGTTCGCACTGTCCAAAGTCCCAGTTGGGTCGCATGGCGCGAAATTCGCGTATTCGGCGACCCAACTGATACTGTTCCCCCACCGGAATTCAAACTCGTTAAAATCGCCGACGGGCTGGACCTGCCTGTGCAGCTTAAGCACGCCGGTGACGGCAGCGGTCGCCTCTTCGTGATTGAACAGGCGGGACGCATCCGCATTATGAGAAAATACGCGCAGTCCAACGGCGCCATAACCTGGTCTGTGGACGAAACTCCCTTCCTGGATATATCGGAAAGGGTCAGCTGCTGTGGAGAGCGCGGCCTCTTCGATATTGCTTTTCCCCCGGACTATAGCGCCAAACAGCACTTCTACGTCAGCTATACAAATTACGATGGCCAAACTGTCATCAGCCGCTACAAAACAACCTCCGCTCCCGACATCGCTGATCCCGCCAGCGGCGCGGCTATTCTTAAGGTCGACCAACCTCACGAGACCCACAACGGCGGACGCATCCTCTTCGGCCCCCAGGACGGTTACCTCTATATCGGCATCGGCGATGGCGGTGCACCCGCCTTCAACGATCCGGACAACCATGGGCAAGACCCCAGCACGCTACTGGGCACGATACTTCGCCTCGATGTCGAGTCGGGCGTTGAGCATTACGCCATCCCTGCCAGCAACCCCTTTGCACAGGTTGAAGGCTATCGCGGCGAGATCTGGGCCTATGGCCTGCGCAATCCTTGGGGCTTCGCCTTCGACAAGGAGACAGGCGATCTCTATATCCCCGACGTGGGCAATATCACCATCGAAGAGGTGAACTATCAGCCGGCAGCCAGCACCGGGGGCGAAAACTACGGCTGGCGTATCACCGAAGGCAGTATCTGTTTCGAACAATGGGGCTGTGTCAAGGGCGAACCCTGTGAAGTCGAACATTGGATCTGCAGCGCGGAAGGCCACATCCCTCCTGTAGCCGAATATGACCATTCTCTTGGGTGCGCCATCGTGGGCGGGGCCGTCTATCGCGGGCCCGGCCTGCCCGACCTGCAGGGGGTTTTCCTCTTTGCCGATTTCTGCCGCGGGCAGATCTGGGGATTGAGAGGCGGGTCCCGGGATAAATGGCACAGCCCCCTTCTTATCAACGCCTCTTTTCCCATCAGCGCCATCGGCGAAGACCAGGAAGGCAACGTCTACGTCATCGGCTATCAAACTGGTGTTATCTCGATGATTGCCGAGGAATAGCCAGAGACCGAGTCGACGCTGTCGCCAGATTGAGAATAACCCCCTTATTCTGAACTGATCGTTTTTGGACATGGGGGTCTTGCATTGGGCCGGCCTCGGAGCCGTTGGTACCGCCGGCGATTTCGTTGCACCTGATCACCTTCACCCCCTGCGCCGCGAAGATCCCTTCGGAGGCCGAGCCACTGCCGGAGTGCAAGTTGAAAGGGGCCGCGACAATGCGCCCGCCCGCCCCGAATCGTTGACTTTACTTTCCCGCTCTGTTATTTTCTTACCATGAATGTTCCTGCGCTGATGGCAACCTACCAGTTGCGTCAACGAGAATATCTGCTGCGCATCACGCGGGCGATGACCTCGCGCCTCGATCTGCCTAGCCTGCTGCGGCTGATTCTCGAAAGCGCAGCCGAGATGCTCGCCGCACCCGCCGGTGTCATCGTGCTCGACGACGCTACCGCAGCCGTGCCCCTGGCAGACGGACGCAGCACCGTGGAGAAAGACGAACCCTTCCGCATTCGTGCATCCTATGGTATTCCACGCCAGCTCCTGCCCGCTTTTCGTCCCCTCCTCAAAATCGCCTCGCAGTCCTGGCCGCCAGCCGATGATCGACTGACGCAAGAGCAATCAAACCACCAGACGATGGTCGGCGAATGGGACGCCGGGCGCGCGCTGGCGGCCGAATTTTCGCATGGCGATGGCTACCAGCAGGAAATCGAACGCCGCGTCCGCGAAGTAGAGTCGGCGCTGGGTCATAAGCTTGGGCAAGTGATCGGCCTCCCTCTCCTCTTCGAAGAAGACCTGCTCGGCGTTATCTATCTGTTCCGCGGCGACTCCGCCTTCTCGCCGCTGGACTGGCAGTTCTTGCAGGGGTTCGCCGATCAGGCCGCCATCGCCGTCCGCAACGCCCGCCTCTACCAGCAGCTGACGACCGAGCGCAGCCGCCTCTCGATGATCGTCCAGAACAGCGTCAATGGCATGATGATCCTGACACCCAATAAGCGGGTGGAGGTCATCAACCAGCCCCTTTCCCTCATGACGGGAATCGCCCCGCAAGATGCGGTCGGACGACAATGCGAAAGGATCCTGCCTCTCCTCAATCTGCAGGGAGAAGACCTGTTCAGCGCCGACTACGACCTGATCTCCCTGCCCGAAAGCGGCGCCCAATGTGAAGGCGACATCGTCCTGCCCGAAGGGGGCCAGATATCGGTCTCCGTAACCTTCATCCCGGTCAAGGACGAGCGCAAGCGGCTCGTCAATATCATCGTCAGTGTGCTCGACATCACGCGCTTCCGCGAAGAAGAGGAGATGAAATCCACCTTTACTTCGATCATCAGCCATGAACTGAAGACCCCCGTGGCCCTGATCAAAGGTTACGCGCAAACGCTGGCCCGGCCCGACGCCGCCTGGGACGCCGAAACTGCCCGGCAGAGCCTGGAAGTGATCGAAGAGGAAGCCGACCGCTTGGAGGCGCTCATCAACAGCCTTCTCGATGTCAGCCGCATCCAGGCCGGCGGCCTGCGCCTCGAACAGTCAGACGTACAGGTGCGGTGGCTGCTCGAGCGCGTGGCGCAGGACTACCGCACACAGACCGACACCCATGAAATCGCACTCGACCTCCCGTCCGACCTTCCCGTTATCTACGGCGACGAAGAACGCCTGCGCCTGGTCTTCACCAATCTGCTCAGCAACGCCATCAAGTACTCACCCGATGGCGGCGTCATTCGCATCGGCGGTTGGCACGAGGAGCCGCAGGAAAAAAACGCGGCCGGCCGGCTTGTACTCTATGTCGCCGACGAAGGCATCGGCATTCCGGCAAGAGAACTCCCCAAAATATTCGAACGTTACTACCGCGTGGACAGCGGTCTCCGCCGCGGAACGGCCGGCGTCGGCCTCGGTCTCTTTCTCAGCAAGGCAATCGTCGAGGCCCATCAAGGGGAAATCTGGGTGCGCAGCGACGTGAACAAGGGCACAACCGTCTTCGTTGCCCTGCCCGTGGAAGAATCCGAAGCCGCATAGCCCGGCAGCCCGTTGGCAGGTGATCGTGAACCGTAAAGCACCTCTGCGCAGGAAAGGCGCGTACAACGAGACTCGGTCATGCAACTCATTCTTGAAAGACGCCTGAGCCGTCCCCGCCACGTCGAGTTCCTGTTTCCCTTCATTGCCCTCTGTCTCGCGCTCATCTTCAGCGGCATTCTGCTGTGGATTTTCGGCGCAAATCCATTCGAGACCTATGCGGCCATGGCAACCGGCGCCTTCGGCCAGCGCTACCATATCAGCGAGACCCTCTTGCGCGCCATCCCCCTTATGCTCACCGGCCTATCCGTGGGCATCGCCTTTCGCATGCTGTTCTGGAATATCGGCGCCGAAGGTCAGTTTGTGTGGGGCGTCGTTGCCGCTACCTGGGTTGCCCTCTTTTTGCCGGAACAGATCGGTGGGATGCCTCAATGGACCTTCCTGCCAGCTATGATCGTGGCCGCCTTTGTGGCCGGCGCCATCTGGGGACTGATACCGGCCTTTCTCAAAACCGCCTTGGGGGTCAACGAGATCATAACAACGCTCATGTTCAACTATGTGGCCTTGTTGTGGATGCAATATCTCTATACCGGATCCTGGAAAGATCCCGAAGGCTTCGGCTTTCCCGGCAGCGCCAAGTTCCCCGAGTACGCCTGGTTGCCTCGTCTGCCCATCGACCTGGGCCGCGTCCACTACGGTCTCATTATCGCGGTCCTGGCCGCCTTTCTGCTCTGGCTCGTCCTCGACCGTACCAAATGGGGGCTTGAGATCAAGGTGATCGGCAAGAACCCGCAGGCCGCCCGCTACGCCGGCATGAACATCGCCCGCAACGTACTCCTGGTCATGTGCGTAAGCGGGGGAATCGCCGGGCTGGCCGGTTTCAGCCAGGTGGCCGGCGTCGCCCACCGCCTGCAGAACGGGATCGCTGTCGGCGATGGCTTTACCGCCATCATTGTGGCCTGGTTGGCAAAGCTGAACCCTTGGGCCATCCTGCTCGTAAGCATACTTCTGGCCGGACTCAACACCGGGGGCGATCAGTTGCAGATTACGATGGGCCTGCCTGCCGCCGTCGCAGGCGTGCTCCAGGGTTCGATACTCTTCTTCGTACTCGGCGCCGACGTCTTTATCAACTACCGGTTGCGCGTGCTTCGTACGCAGACCCGACCCGCTTCGAACCCCGCGCCCGTCTCCGGCGGACCGACGCCGGCCGATTAGCTGGAGCGCAGACCGGTCGCTAGGCGCCCGTGCTTTGCCATGCGACCCTGCGCAAATCTAACGAAAGACTACAGAATCTGGCTGCCCGCTAACACGCATGTGAAGACGTAACCACAATGGAACTCGCCCTTCTTATCTCAATCCTGACGGTGACAATTCAGGCCGGCGCATCGCTTGTCTTTGCCGCGGTCGGCGAAATCTACACCGAAAGGGCCGGCGTTCTCAATCTCGGGCTGGAAGGCATTCTCATCATGGGTGCTGTCAGCGCCTTTGCCGTCGGCCTTCACACCGAAAGTCTCCTGTTGGGCACACTGGCGGCCGTCGTCGTTGGCGGCGCCCTGGCCTCCATTCACGCCTTCCTCTCCGTCACTCTTCGGGCCGATCAGGTCGTCAGCGGCCTCGCGCTCACCCTCTTTGGCATCGGCCTCAGCAGCTTTCTCGGCCAGCGCCTTGGCCCGGAGGGCGCGCCGCTCGTGGGCCTGGTCGGCCCAAAGTTCAACAAAATGACGATCCCCGCCCTCGGCCAGATTCCGCTGCTTGGCCAGGCCCTCTTCAACCAGGACCTGCTCGTCTACCTCATGTATCTGACCGTTCCCCTCTCCGCCTTCCTGCTCTACCGCACCCGCATCGGCCTCAACGTGCGCGCAGTTGGCGAAGACCCAGACACTGCAGACGCAATGGGCATTTCCGTCACACGCACACGCTACCTGGCCACCATCGGCGGCGGTATGCTCATGGGGCTTGGCGGCGCCCACCTCAGCCTCGCCTATACCCCCGGTTGGACCGAAAACCTCACCGGTGGCCGCGGCTGGATCGCCATCGCTCTCGTTATCTTCGCCACTTGGGATCCTGCGCGGGCCCTGCTTGGTGCCCTCATCTTTGGCGGGGTCAACGCAATTCAGTTTCGGTTGCAGGCTGCTGGGGGCGGTGTAATACCTGCGGCAATGCTGGCAATGATGCCCTACCTTCTCACAGTCCTTGTGCTCACGCTCATCACCGTCTATGAAAACGTGAGCCGCCGCCTCGGCGCGCCGGCAGCGCTCGGCCTGCCCTATATGCGCGGCGAACGTTAGACTTTCCGATCAAGTAAACCATTGGAGCATAAATCTCTTATGAGCAGTCAGGAATTCCGCATTGAGCATGACAGCCTCGGCGAGGTAAGGGTGCCCAAAGACGCCCTCTATGCCGCCCAAACCCAGCGCGCCGTCGGAAACTTCCCTATCAGTCCGCTCCGCTTCCCCCGCCACTTCATCCGCGCAATCGGGCTGATCAAAGGCGCGGCCGCAGCTGTCAATTTCGACCTGGGTCAGCTTGATGCCGATATGGCGGCGGCAATCCAAAGCGCCTGCGCCGAAGTCGCGCACGGCGCCCACGACGCCCATTTCCCCCTCGACATCTTCCAGACCGGCTCCGGCACCAGCACAAACATGAACGCCAACGAAGTCATCGCTACCCTGGCATCCCGGATCCTCGGACGCAGCGTCCACCCCAACGATGTCGTAAATATGGGGCAAAGCAGCAACGATGTCATTCCGTCAGCCATCCATCTGAGCGCCTATCTCGCCGTCGTCGAGGAACTCCTGCCAGCCCTCCGGCATCTGCAGCAGACCCTGGACGTCAAAGCCGCAGAGGTGGACGGCATCGTCACCACCGGGCGCACCCACCTGATGGATGCCATGCCTATCCGCCTGGGCCAGGAGCTGGGGGGGTGGAGCAACCAGATCGACAAGGGGCAGCGGCGCCTGCGCGACGCGTTAGCGCGGCTGGCAGAACTCGCCCAGGGAGGCACCGCCGTTGGTACCGGAATCAACGCCCATCCTGAGTTCGGTGAACGCATCGCCGCCAAACTGGCCGAAATGACCGATCAGCCATTCAGGACAAGCGAAGACTACTTCGAAAGTCTGAGCAGCCAGGACGCCGCCGTTGAGCTCAGCGGTCAACTTAAGACCGTCGCCACCTCGCTGATGAAGATGGCAAATGACCTGCGCTGGATGAACAGCGGACCGATCGCCGGCATCGCCGAGATCGAGTTGCCGGCCCTGCAGCCCGGCAGCAGCATCATGCCCGGCAAGATCAATCCCGTTATTCCCGAAGCCGTCGCCATGGTTGCCGCCCAGGTCACCGGAAACGACGTGACGATTACGATCGGGGGCCAGTCCGGCAGCTTTCAACTGAATGTAATGCTCCCCGTCATCGCCTACAACCTGTTGCAGAGCATCTCGATCTTGGCCGGCGCCAGCCGACTGCTGGCAGACACAGCCATCGCCGGTTTTACCGTCAATGCAGAGCGCATCGGCCGGCTCGTTGACAGCAACCCGATCCTTGTGACCGCTTTGAATCCTGTGATTGGGTACGAGTTGGGGGCGCAGATTGCCAAGACCGCCTATGCCCAAGGGCGCACCCTCAAGGAGGTCGCCCTGGAAATGACCGATCTCAGCGCCGAAGAACTGAATGAGCTGCTCGACCCCCGCAAACTGACAGAAGGCGGCATTCAGCAACTCTGAAATGTAACGCTGGAAAGTTGTACTTCTTCACCGTCATCTACGTGACAACGGAACAGATCATCAGCAACGCTCGCCCCTGTAATCCCGGAAGCCTGCCTCGCTGACTGTCTGTTGCAGAACAGAAAATGTCCGGCACAAAATGCCGGACATTTCTGTGTCTTGTAAACCTGGTCTGTCTACGGCAGGAAGTAGAATGGATTACGCGCGGCGCCGTTCTGTCGGATCTCAAAGTGCAGATGCGGCCCGGTTGAACGCCCGGTATTGCCTACCGTACCCAACTGTTCACCCTTGGCAACGTTCTCACCCTGGCGCACGTAGACCGTATTCATATGGGCATACAACGAGACAAATCCGTTGCCATGATCAATCATGACCATCCTGCCATAGCCGCCGTTCCAGCCATGTGATGCCTTGATAACATAGCCGCTGTCGGCTGCAACGATCGGCGCCCCTGCCCTGGCTCCGACGTCAATCGCTCTGTGGCCGTGCCAGAACTGCTGCGTTATGTGACCGCTGACCGGCCAGGCAAAGTTCCCGGAACCTCTGACCGCATTTGCAGGGACCGGCCCTCGATACATGGCCACCTGCCTGGCGACGTACGGCTTGGTTCCATTGGGTATGATCAACTGCCTGCCCCTGTTGATCGGGGAATCCGCCGACTTAAGATTATTCAGAGGGAATTCAACAATCTCTTCGACGCTTACTTTGTACTTCATCGCCAGAGACGACAGCGTGTCGCCGGGTCGAACCACATGCATCACGCCGTCTACCGGAGGAATAATTAACTCCTGGCCAGGCCACATCAGATCCGGATTCGATTCCAGTTTTGGATTGGCCCACAAAATCGTCTCGGGCCTGAGATCGTATCGGGCAGCGATCTTCTGAACATTGTCAGCCGGCATTACTTTGTAAATCTGGATACTGAATATTTTTGAAGGCGCAGTGACCGCAACCGGTTCCCCCTCCGCTCCCTGTTTGCTCGGGGAAGCAACGGCAGGCTCCTCGGAGTTTCGGGTAAAAGGAAGCACTGCACGCTGCAGTGCATTACTGACTTCGACTATTGGATTGCGGCGTGCCAGTTGTGTGTCAACAGCAGCACTTTGCACAAGAGGCACATCCGCCGGCAGAGTGTGAAGCGGGAAATTCCAATCAGGGGGATCTACTCGCCTGACAAGAATGACTATCGCTGCTACCACCAGCACGGCAAGATGGCTGGCAAGCCGGACCGGCGCAACCTGCTCGCGCAAGAAGCCCTGTATGCCTGAAGACAGATTCTCAAGCGCCCCGCCTGCCGCATCTGCAAGTCCCGTCGATCCCTCTTCCAGAGCAGCTTCGACCGCGCCTTCTGAACTCTGATGAATCTGATTCTGTGTTGGACTGGGGCTGAATTCTGTCAAACTGCTGGAGAGGGGGGCCTGATTTACTTCCCGATCCGATGGGGGGGTGTTATTTGATCGGCGGAAAGTATGATAACTGAATCGGCGTTGTTCTACGTGTTCTTTGCTCTTAAGCATACAGCCTGCCCAAGTCTAGGGATACAGCACCAAACTGTACCACGTTGTACAATATACGCAAACTTCAAAAAAATACCGGGCGGGGGAGGGATGCTTTTGGGCTCGTTTCTTCTAGATCCAAGAGCGATTAGTCGGCGTTCAAGGCTGTCAAACGGCCCGATTCGCCTCAAGAATGCCATTATAGGCATAAATCAGGGCCTGTACAAATCCGATTTTGGGTTTCGACTCGGTTTTTGCCCCTCCAAAGGTAAGTGGATAGTAAACCGTAGGGAAAACGTAGGTTAAGCGTCATTTTTCTGCAAACCGGCCTATTTTACGTTTTCCTCTCCTTTTCAGGCTCCGCACCGCCTGCCTGGTTCCTTGGCGGCATCTCGTCGAAAAGTTCCTCCGGACGGTGCGCACTGGTCACCGGGCCGCCCGCTCGAACACCTACTTGATCAATGTGTCCAGGAACTCCTGGTTGTCTCGCGTCCGGCTGAGGCGTTCCAGGATCGGCAAGATCGCTTCGTTGCCGCCCCCCATGGCATCGCTCATTCGACGCAATGTGTAGACCTTTGCCAGCACTTCGGGCTCCAGCATCTTCTCCTCCGCCCGCGTGCTGCTCCGTTCAATATCAATGGCCGGGAAGATGCGCCGCTCCGATGTGCGCCGGTTGAGGTGCAACTCCATGTTGCCCGTACCCTTGAACTCTTCGTAGATGACATCGTCCATGCGGCTGCCCGTGTCTACAAGACAGGTCGCAACGATCGTCAGGCTGCCCCCCTCTTCCAGATTCCGGGCCGCGCCAAAGAATCGCTTTGGCGGATAGAGCGCCGCCGGATCGATCCCGCCCGAAAGAGTGCGGCCCGACGGGGGTACGGTCAAGTTATAGGCGCGGGTGAGTCGCGTAATGCTGTCCAACAGTATCACCACGTCGCGGCTACTTTCCGTCAGACGCTTGGCTCGTTCCAACGCCATCTCCGCCACCCGCACATGGTTCTGGACCGGTTCGTCAAATGTGCTGCTGATCACCTCCGCTTCCACAGAACGGTCCATATCAGTTACTTCCTCGGGCCGCTCTCCGATCAGCACCACCATCAGATGCAAATCCTCATAGTTGCTTGACATGCCGTTGGCAATGCGCTTCAGAATGGTCGTCTTGCCCGCTTTGGGGGGACTGACGATCAGCCCGCGTTGACCGCGGCCGATAGGTGCCAGCAGATCGATCATGCGGGTTGCCAGCAAATTCGGCTTGGTCTCCAGGTGAATCTGCTCGTCCGGGAATATCGGCGTCTGTTTCTCAAACACCGGACGCCGTTTCGCCTCCTCAGGGTCAAGACCGTTGACCGCTTCAACCTTCAACAGACCGTAATACTTCTCTGTATCCTTCGGCGGGCGTACCTGACCAACTACGAGATCGCCTGTGCGCAACCCAAAACGGCGGATCTGACTCTGGCTGACGTAAACGTCCTCCGGTCCCGGGAGAAGATGGTCGCTTCGCAGGAAACCGATGCCGTCCTGTACAATTTCCAGGATTCCCCCTCCAAAAATATATCCCTGTTTTTCGGCGTTGGCCCGCAATAGCAGAATAATCAGATCATGCTTCTTCAGGCGGGTATAGCCGCTTATATCCAAGGACCGCGCCATCTCTCTGAGTTCATCCAGAGTGCAGTCCTCCAATTCGGCCATAGTCATACTAAGCGTTTCCATAGTTCGTTCCTTGTCAGGCTCAACAAATAGTCACACATTGCTTGCGCAACAGGACAGTTTCATTTGCATACGGGTGATTGTGCTGAAAGCGCGGGTTGTCGATAGGTTGTGAAGACGATCAGTCTACACAAAGTGCTCTTTGGGGATTGCCCGAATTCGGACAGATTTTCTAAGTGAAATGACTTACGCCAGGGTTGGGTAAATGCGAAAGAGGTGCACTTGACGGACCATCAGCCGCGTCTTCCAACTATCCGCGACCGCCATCCGCTCTGTTCGGGCATTCTGAATCGATCATCGCCAATTGCGTATAGAGCAAGCCGGCTACTGAACTAAGTTCTGTTTGGATAGTAGAAGCGGACATGTAGGGCGGAGGCAAACTTTCAGTATCGACAAACAGTATAGCAGCCTTTTCCGAATACGTCAACTACGTTTTTTCTTAGGGTGCATCCCAATATTGGGGTGAATTTTCCTGTACCTCGGGTAGCAACGGAGCCATGTCCAGTCCGCTTGCAACCCTGAAGTAGGTGAGGTGCCTCCTCTGA
>JAPOVP010000040.1 GCA_026708085.1 Caldilineaceae bacterium | reverse complement strand
CCGCAACATCTCTGACATCGCTACTGCTTTCCAGTGACACTTATGCACACCCCTCATTTAAATGGAGGAATAGTTGCTCCAGATTGGTAAGATTGCCAAGTTCTGGCGGAATGGTCCCTCTCAGTTCGTTTTGCCCAAGATACAGATCAGTCAGATTGGTAAGTCTGTCCAGCGTTGGGGGAATTGGTCCACTCAGTCGATTCGCCGTAAGGCTTAGCCATTTCAGGTTGGCTAGAGCGCCCAGTTCTGCCGGAATTTCTCCCGTCAATTTGTTTGAGTAGAGGCCTAACTCTTTCAGATTAGTTAAGTTTGTCAATTCAACCGGAATCGCCCCGCTCAACTCGTTGTCCCCCAGATGCAGCGTTTCAAGGTTGGCAAGCCTGCCTAATTCTGGGGGAATAAGTCCGGTCAATTCGTTGCCCCAGAGGAACAACCTCGTCAAGCTGGAGAGGAGGCCTAGTGCCGACGGAATCGTACCGCTCAACTGATTCTCTGAGAGATACAGCCCTTCCAGATAGTTAAGATTGCCTAATTCTGACGGAATCGTACCTTTCAATTCATTGTCCGAGAGGTCCAATTCAATAATGTGCTCGTTCTCGTCTGTGATGACACCATACCAGGTCTCGATTGGCCTGTTGCTCAACCAATTCTGGTTGCTCGCCCAATTGGCCCCGTCAGTCGCTCTGTAGAGCGCGATCAACGCGTCTTTGTCTGTGCAAATGGGCAAACCAACTTCATCTAGATCATTTTTTGCAACATCCTGCCATACTCCGGGTACGCATCCGTTTAACCGATTGTCAGCGAGGAAAAGCCACTGTAAGCCAGAAAGTTGGTTGAGTTGCGGTGGAATTGCGCCTGTCAGCCGGTTGACATCTAGGGCCAACCCTTTCAGTCTTGTCAGGTTTCCCAGTTCTGCCGGGATCGTCTCGCTCAACTGATTTCTCGATGCGGAAAGATATTCCAACTGGGAAAGTTTTCCCAGCTCTGAGGGTATCGAACCACTCAGTTGATTCGAGCCAAGATAGAGCACGGACAGTTTAGTAAGGTTCCCTAATTCTGGCGGAACAGTCCCGCTCAACCGGTTCTCTGAGAAGCTCAACCCTTCCAAATTGGTAAGGTTGCCAAGCTCTGGAGGAATCGAACCACTTAACTGGTTCGAATAGACACTCAGCACTGATAATCTGGAAAGATGGCCCAACTCTGACGGAATCGTCCCATTTAGACGGTTCTCTGAGAGGATCAGCCAGTCCAGATTGGTAAGGTTGCCTAGTTCTGGCGGAATCGCGCCACTCAACTCGTTTTTCGATAGATTCAGTTCAATAACGCGACCGCTTTCATCCACTGTGACCCCGTACCATTCGCCGATTGCCTTGTTACTCAGCCAGTTATCGTTTTCGATCCAGTCGGCACCCCCTGTAGCTTCGTAAAGCGCAACCAAAACTTCCCTATCCGAACAGTACTGCAAACCGACTTCATCCAGATCACTGTCCTCAACATCACTCCAGATCTCTGGCAGGCATCCACTTAATGGGTTGTTTCCAAGGTATAGCTGTGTCAGTCCAGAAAGGTTTTCCAGTTCAGGCGGAACTGTTCCGCTCAACCTATTGCCCCAAAGGGATAGGTTTTCGAGATAAGTGAGGTTGCCCAATTCCAAAGGAATCGAGCCGTTCAGCTGGTTTCCTCCTAGCTGCAGCCTCCTCAATTTAGTGAGATGCCCTAGTTCTGGCGGGATCCTTCCACGCAGCTGATTTCCCCAAAGGCTCAAGCTTTCCAGATTGGTGAGATTGCCCAGTTCTGACGGAATCGTTCCACTGAGTCGGTTATCCGAGAGGATCAGCCACTCTAAGTTCGTTAGCATGCTCAGCTCTGACGGAATCGAACCACTCAACTGGTTGCTCCAGAGGAGGAACCATCTCAAACTGTTTAGTTCAGCCAGATCTGAAGGAATCGTCCCGCGCAAATTGTTCTTGTAGAGAGCTATTGACTCCAGATTGCCGAGGTTACCCAACTCTAGTGGAATCGTGCCACTCAGTTTGTTTTCATAGAGGTCCAGAAATTGCAGGTTGGCAAGGTTACCCAACTCTGGTGGAATCGTGCCACTCAATTGATTCTTTGAGAGTCTTAGTACTTCCAGGTTGGTGAGGTTGCCCAACTCTGATGGAATCGTGCCGCTCAGTTTGTTTTCCGCGAGATCCAGTTCAACAACGCGATCGCTTCGATCCGTGGTGACACCGTGCCAAGTATCGAGCGGTGCATCGGTAAGCCAGTTCCTGTTGTTCGTCCAGTTAGCGCCGTCCGTATCCTGGTAGAGTGCCGCCAACGCGTCCCTATCTAAATTCTTGGCCATAGAAATGCGTGACGATGCATAGACCTTAGATCCTCTCAGCCCAGCGATCAGGGCGCACACAGCAGAGATGGCAATCAGGATTCTGAAAAATGATTTCATGACATCCCTCCTGCGCGCTGCATGGACAAACAGGTCGAAGTACCTAGAATTTTGGGAAGAAGTGGTACGAGGAACTCAGGTTATTTTATTGTACAGAACCTCTAAAAGATTGGGGAATTGGACCGGGAAGCAAAAATTTCTTCTTTTGGATCCAGATGCAGAATCCCGTTACAACGTGGTATCGAAGTCGCTTGGCGCGCACCGTTTTTGGTCTGCTGAAGCTGTTAGATGGGATTCCATGCAACGACGGCCATCAAAGGCGCCTTCCTTCGTGTCGCTGGCGAGCTCAATTCTCTCGGAATCGGCAACGATGGCCGCGTATATTGCCGCTTCTTCTCAGTGTTACCTCATAGTTTCAACGAATGCCCTGTCCCTCCGATTCTCGTTAATCATAGCCCTTTGCCGCCCGCTGGTTCGACTTGCGCAGATTCGTTGCGATTCATACGCTACCGTTTCACGGTATGAGCACGATTGCGGGATCTACCCCAACATAAGCCGGACAAGCACTTCCGGTTACAAACTAGCTTTCCCTCAACCCGCGTCCACGCCGAACGAACCCCGGACCGCGATTTTGAAGGCTGTCTTGCCGTCCAGCTCGTAGCCGCCGTCGAGGGCGTCGAAGCCTTCGGCGACGCGCTCCAGGGGGAGGACGTGGCTGATTACGGCGCTGAAGTCGACGTCGCTGTTCTGGAGGACAGCTACGGCGCGCGTGAAGTGATGGTAGCGGCTGCCCCAGACGCCTTCGAGGCGTAGATTGGGGCGGAGGAAGTGCCGGTGCGGGTTGACCTCGATCGTGCCGACGTCGACGAAGTGGCCGACCTCGACGAAGACGCCGTCCTCTTTGACAAGCTCGAGTCCTTCGGGGAAGGCCGGGAGGAAGCCAGCGGCCTCGATGACCACGTCGGCGCCGGCGCGGCCCGGGGTCATCCCAAGCGCCATCTCGCGGCGCTCATCGGCGTCGGGGACGGCCATGATGTCGAGCGTCTCGTGCGCGCCGAGCTTGCGGGCGAGCTCCAGGCGGCCGGCGGGGCCGCCGATGACGATCAGGCGGCCCGCACCGCTGATTTTGGCCGCGATCAGGCACATCATGCCGATCGGACCGGCCCCCTGCACGATGACAGTGTCGCCGATCTTGACGTCGCCGCGCAGCGCGCTATGCACGCCGACCGTGAACGGTTCGGCGAGGACGCCCACCTGCGGCGGCGCATCCAGCTTGATCATGCAGGATTCGGGGTCGGACAGGTAGATGTAGTCGGCGAAGCCGCCGCTGAAAGGCTCGTCCGCGGTGCGGTAGCCGTAGATCATGCCGCTGTTGCGGGGATGAAAGACGACCCGGTCTCCTTCTCTGACCGGAGTGCCGTTGAAGTCGGTGGTCAGGCCTTTGCCGAGGGCTTCGATGATGCCGACGTTCTCGTGGCCCAGCATCGTTGCCGGCTCGATCCCCTTCTGCCAGTTGTGTATATCGGTGCCGCAGATGCCGCAGAGCTCCTGCCGCAGCAGAACCGTGCCCGGCGCGGGGTCGGGCACAGTGTATTCGCCCATGCTGAACTGTTGTCCTTCGGTGGAAACTGCCAGTCCTACCCGTGTCATCGTTATCTCCTTAAAAGTTCAATCTGTACTCAGCGCAAGGAATTGCGGCCGGGCAATTCGGGCCAGATTCGCTACCATTGACTGCAGCGGGAACAAGCAGTGGAAACTGATGCGCAGTCACGCGGCCGCCTTCCGGAGGTTAGTGTTACAAGACGCTCAGGAGGCTCCAAACGCGCCGCGCACCGTTATCTTGAAAGCCGTCTTTCCGTCCAGCATATAGCCGCTGTCGAGCGCGTCAAAGCCTTCCTGCACCCGCTCCAGGGGCAGGATGTGGCTGATTACGGAAGCGAAGTCGATCTCGGCGCTTTCCATGACCGCTACCGCGCGCACGAAGTGATTGAATTGGCTGCCGCGAACGCCTTCCAGCCGCATATTTGGGCGCAGAAAGTGCCGGTGCGGGCTCACCGCGATCGTGCCGACATCCACGTAGTGGCCGACCTCGACGAAGACGCCGTCCTCCTTTACCAACTCCAGCCCTTCGGGGAAGGCCGGCAGAAAGCCGGCGGCCTCCATCACCACTTCGGCGCCGGCCCGGCCCGGCGTCATCTTCAACGCCATCTCCCTGCGTTCCTGGGCGTCGGGCACGGCCATGATGTCGATTGTCTCGTGCGCGCCGAGCTTGCGGGCAAGCTCCAGTCGGCCGGCAGGACCGCCGATGACGATCAGGCGGCCGGAGCCGCTGATTTTGGCCGCGATCAGGCACATCATTCCGATGGGGCCGGCGCCTTGCACGATGACCGTGTCACCGATTTTGACTCCGCCGCGCAGCGCAGCATGCACGCCGATCGTAAACGGCTCGGCAAAAACGCCCACCTGCGGCGGCGCCTCCGACTTGATTATGCACGACTGCGGGTCGGACA
Organism: Caldilineaceae bacterium; assembly: GCA_026708085.1. GTDB lineage: Bacteria > Chloroflexota > Anaerolineae > Caldilineales > Caldilineaceae > Bin5. The sequence continues at coordinate 10,204 of JAPOVP010000040.1, read as the reverse complement.
GGTAGATGTAGTCGGCGAACCCGCCGCTGAAGGGCTCTCCCGCGCCGCCGTGGCCTGAAGCCATGACGGTGTTGCGGGGATGGAAAACGACACGGTCTCCCTCTCTAATCGGAGTGCCGTTATAGTCGGTGGTCACGCCTTTGCCCAGGGCCTCGATCACGCCGACGTTTTCGTGTCCCAGCATCGTTGCCCGCTTGATCCCATTCTGCCAGTTATGCAGGTCGGTGCCACAGATGCCGCCCAGCTCTTGCCGCAGCAGAATCGTGCCTGGCGCGGGGTCAGGCACGGTGTATTCGCCGATGCTGAACTCTTTGCCAACGGTGACAACTGCCTGCCCTGTCCTTGTCATTGAGGACTCCTGTATGTTTCAGGCGCTCAGGGAGATGAGCTGCGGTTGGGCAACCCGCGTCAGCTCTTCGACCGTCAGCTGCAACATGGTCCTGTCGTCGCCGCCGCCGGCGTAGACGAACCCGGAATCGAGGTCCGCTATCGAACTGTCCAGCAGCACCTGCACCGCAGTGCTATGTCCGAACGGAGGCACGCCGCCGGCGGGATATCCGAGCATCTGGAGCACGACGTCGGGCGAGGCCAGTTTGATGCGTTTGATACCCACGCCGTGCAGGTCCGCCAGCGGGCGTTTCTCGACGCGGCGCTCGCCGTGGCTGATGACGACGAAGGGGGCCGGCGGCGCCTCGCGGTCGCCCGGTTTTTGGGCCAGGAACAGGAGTGTTTTGAGGATGCGGTCCGGCTCCACGCCGAGGGCTGCGGCGGCGGCGGGCACGGTGGGCGTATCGCCGATTTCACGCAGGAGCTGGGCTTCGATCCCGTTCTCGTCGATGAATCTTTGCAGGTCGTCCGGTGTGCGCATGGGGTTTCCCGTCATCTTTGCAGTGCAGCGACTCGATGGTTGAAATGTACCAGTACACCTGGGGATACGCAAACGGATCAAGGCTAAATCGCAGGGTCCATCGTAGGTTTATGGTGGGACCAGTCTGGCGGGGAATCAGTGCCAGCGGTGGCTGGCGTTGTTTACCGTCTTTTGGCGAGACGCAGGGCTGGCGGCAGGCCTGGCCGTACGGTGGAATTCGTCAGTTGGGGAGGGTGCGAGGGCAGGCACAAGGCCGGCACCTACGGGGATTTGATTGGACTGGCGCGAGGTGGTCTGGCTGAGCTCCTTCGACATGGCACCTGTTACGAAAAGAGACACCAGGTCGGCGAGGCATGTTGTAGGAGAGGGGGCGTTGCGGGGGCGGAGCCCCCGCACAAGGGAGGGCCGACTAGGCCCGACCGCCCAGAACTGCAGTGGTCAGTTGTCAGTGGTTAGTGGTCAGAGACGGCGCTAATGCTGGCGGAAACTGGAATTGGAACTGACCATGGCTTGGGTGCCACCAGAGGTATATGAAAGTTCGTCCCCATTTTGGGATGCACCCAATTCGCCCTATAAGTGGCGCGCAGCTTGCCGTTGTGATAGCATACCCGGCGACAGTCTCGATGGGCGTCGCGCCCCTTTATGCGCGCAAACCGGACCTGGAAATGCCAACCACCTCGATACACGGAACACCCGACTACGCCGAGCTGGATGCGCTAGGGTTGGACCCCTCCGAAGTCATCTACTTTTCGTCGAACATCAACCCGTATGGCCCGCCGGCGTCGGTTGTCGAAGCTGTTGAGAAGGAGATCAGCCGCTCCTTCCTGGCGCGCTACCCGGACAGCCGCAGCCAGCGTCTGCGTGAAAAGATCGGCGCTTACCACGGTATTCCGGCGGACGCGGTGCTGGTGGGGAACGGCACCGCGGACCTGATCTGGCTGCTGGCGCACGCCTATGGATTCCAGCGCCAGGCCGCGATTCTGTCGCCCACATTCAGCGAGTACGCCGACGGCGTCATCATGGCGGGGGGGCATCCCATCCATCTTCCTCTGCCCGGCTGGCACCGTATCCGACGCCGCAGCTATGCCCCGGGCGGCACGACGCTGGCGCAGACGCGGCAAGCGTTGGAGACGTCGTCGCCGTGGCTTGTCTTCATCTGCAATCCGAACAACCCCACGGGCGAGTACCTGTCACCGGGCGAGATGCGCTATCTGTGGGAAGGCGCGCCCAATGCCCTGTGGGTGATCGATGAGGCCTATGCCGAGTTTACCGAAGACCCTTGGAGCGCGGCGCAGTGGGTTATGGCGGGCAGGAACGGCAACTCAGGTCGGGCGCGCGGGCCGGGCTGTGTTGTCCTGCGCTCGATGACGAAGGATTTCGCGCTGGGCGGGCTGCGTCTCGGTTACCTGCTGGCGGCGCCACCGATCGTTGAACGGTTACAGGAGATGCAGCCGCCGTGGAGCGTGAACGGCGTCGCCCAGCTGGCCGGACTGGTGGCGCTGGATGAGATGGACTGGCGCGAGGAGACGACGACGCGACTGCGCAAGGATCTGCGGGACCTGCAGGATGGTCTGCGCGCTTGCGGGTTCGCGCCGCTGCCGACGACGGTCAGCTACTTCCTGCTGCCGGTTGGGGATGCCAAGTCGATGCGCGAGCGGCTGGTCGCTGAGCGACTGTTTGTACGCGACTGCACCTCGTTCGGCCTGCCTGAGCATATCCGCATTGCGGCCAGGCCGCCGGATGAAAACGCCCGCCTCATCGAAGCCATGGCCCAGATTGATCATCTGCCGAGCCGAACGGTGGATTCACCCGTAGCGAGAAACCGCTGATGATTGGCCGCCGGCCAGCGCAATCATGATTGAAGCCATCACTTTCGACTTTTGGGACACAATTGCGATCGACGATTCGGATGAGCCGAAGCGGGAGGCGCTGGGCCTGCCGAGCAAAGCCAATGCGCGCGTCGAACTGTTCGCCAGCCACGTGACCCAGAAGCATCCGGAGATCGCTTACGAGCGGGCGGTGCAGGCGTACCAACACGCCAACGAGAGTTTCCAGCATGCCTGGCACGAGGAGCTGCATACACCAGGCATCGCCGCGCGCATGTACGACGCTTACGAGTTTCTCGGTTTGCGGCCGGGGCCGGGGCGGTTCTCCCGACTCATGCGCGAGGTGGATGAACTGGTTCGTGAAATCGAAACGATGGAGGTGCGCATCCAACCGGACTTTACGCCGGGCGTGCATGCCGCCCTTGACGAGCTTTCGCTGCACTACAAGCTGGGCATCATCTCCGACACCATCCACACAACCGGCCGCGGGCTGCGCTATCTTCTGCAGCGCCAGGGTCTGCTGCGCTACTTCAACTACATGCTCTTTTCGGATGAAATCGGCGCATCCAAACCGGAGCCTGACGTCTTCCGGCAGGCCGCACGCGGTCTGGGCGCGGCGCCCTACCAGATTGTCCATATCGGAGACCGCGAGAGCAACGACGTCATCGGCCCCCTGTCGATCGGGATGAACGCCATCCTCTTCACCGGTGTCAAAGACCGCGGCAGCGACGAGACGCAGGCCAGTGCCGTCTGCCGCACATACGCCGCGCTGCCCACGATCGTCCGACGCCTCTCGGCCACGATCAGGCCGCTCCAATTCGGTTAGGCATAGTGGAGCCTTCACTGCACCGGGCATACGAAGCCCTGGCCGACCGCTTCGCCGCGCACTTTCCCACGCAGTTGCAGGGCCCCCGCACGGTCGGCCGCGAAGCGGAATTCCCTGTCGTCGATCAAAGCGGACGCGCCGCCGATATTGACCGGCTGTGGCCCCTCCTTCTGGCGGAGGAGACGGGCGAAGGTTCTTCCCTCTCTCCTCTCAAGGTCAAGCGGGATGCCGTCAACACCGACCTGATCGTGGGTCTCGACGGCGCCGCCTACAGCTACGCGCTCGAGGTGGGAAAGGGTACGATCGAGCTAAACGTCGGTCCCTACACCACCCTTTTTGAACTGGAGAGCGCCTTCGGCACAGCTGTGGAGAGACTGGTGCGGGCTGCGGCGCAGTTGGGGTGGCGCGTGCTGGGTTATGGCGTGCAGCCGCTGAGCCCGGCTACGCGGGACCTGCTGTCGCCCAAACAGCGCTATCACGCGCTCGCCGACATCATGGGTGACGACTGGATCTGGTATACCGTGACCGCCAGCGACCAGACCCACGTCGATGTCAGCCGCGATGAGGCGGTCAGCGTTCTCAATTTCGCCATTTTGATGGCGCCGGTGGTGGTCGCCCTGTGCGCCAATTCGCCGGTTGTTGCCGGCGCGCTGACCGGCGACTGCTCCGGTCGCGAAGGGCGCATGATCAGTGCTCTCTACGGCGAACGCCACGGCATGATCGCCCGCCCCTACGCCGACCTGACCGACTTTGTCGCCTGCCTCAGCCGGATGCCCGCGCTGCTGCACCGCGAAGGAGAGCGCCTGCTGCCTGATGGGCGGCCTTTCGCCGAGGTGCTGCGCGCCGATTTTGGGAAAGCGAGGAGAGAGGAAAGAGGAGAGAGGAGAGAGAAACTTCCTCATACGACTCGCTCCTATTCGCTATCTCCCGGCGCTTTTGACGCCTTTTTGCTGCACGATCACTATATCTGGCACAGCGCTCGTTTGCGCACCGCCTACGGCACGGTCGAGCTGCGCCCGGCCTGCCAGCAGCCGCCGGACGAACTGATGGCTGCGACGGCACTCTATCTGGGGTTGGTGGAGGGGCGTGAGGAGATTACCGATTACATGCAGACAGCGCTCGCGCCGGCTGGTGAGGAGAGCGTCAGTCTCGATCCTCTCGCTGAATGCTGGCCGCGCATGCAACAGTACCACGAGCAAGTAGTCCGCGCCGGCTTGGCCGCGCCTGAGCCGGTGCCCGGATTCCTGGCCGATATTCTTGAGCTGGCCGCAACTGCTCTTGCCCGCCGCGGCTACGGCGAAGAGGGCATGCTCGCTCCTTTATGGCGGCGGCTGGAGCGGAGGGAGAACCCGGCGCAGCGCGTGCGGCGGGTCTTTGCGGAGGAAGGGTTGGAGGGGCTGATCGAGTTTACTGATCTGGAATGCAACTTGTGTGAGAATGGGTTATAGCCGCAGCAAGATGCCTTCTGGACAAGAAAGCCCGATTGCCAACCTCCACAGATCCTATAGTCGCTATACTATGCAAACTCGAATACCGGCATGGCAATTGACTTCGTAGATTCTGCCTGGCCATGAACAATTAGACGAATCCTTTCAGTGGTGTCGCGGCTGAAAGATTCTTCCCCACAACGGACACAGACAACTGCTGGGATCCTATCCACAAGCACATTTTGCCCATCGATCTGAAAGACTTCGGTCACCAGTTCGTCCCGGCACTCTTTAGCATGACAGACCGCGCAAGTGAACACAGTTACCTCTGCTCTCTGACGTCTCCGTAGTGTCTCCTGCTCTCCCGTACACTACGTTGCGAGCAGTCAAGAACCGACTAGCGTCCCCCGAACAACTGACCAAAATCGACGTTGGTGCCGCCGCTGGCGCCCTTGCCGCCGACCTGGGGCATGTACTGGGCGATTTTCTGGGCCAGTTTGTCCATGGGCATAGTCTGCAGGTAGGCCTTGCCCGGCCCGCGCAGGGTCGCGAGGAAGAGGCCCTCGCCGCCGAGCAGGATGTTTTTGAAGCCGCGTACGATCTCGACGTCGAAGTCGACGGTCGGCTCGAACATGGCCACATGGCCGGTGTCGACGCGCAGCAGCTCGCCCGCCTGCAGCTCCTTGACGAGGATCTCGCCGTCGAAATTGACAAAGGCGCGGCCGGGGCCGGTCAGGCGCTGCAGTATGAAGCCCTCGCCGCCGAAGAGGCCTGCGCCGAGCCGCTTACGAAAGTGCATGTCCAGATCGACGCTCTTGTCGGCGCACATGAAGGCGTCCTTCTGCACAATGTACGACTGACCGTCGGCCAGATCAAGATTGAGGATCTTGCCCGGGAACTCCGCGGAAAAGGCGACCTCGCCCTCGCCCCGTTCGACGTAGTAGTCAACGACAAAGAGGGATTCGCCGGAGAGGGCGCGTTTGAACATCTTCCCCAGACCACCGCCGGTATTGGTGTCCATCTCCACGTCCTGCGTCATCCAACTCATGCCACCGGAGGATGAGTAGATGCGCTGGCCGGGGGTAAGTGTAACCGTGACGACCGGCAGAGTTGTGCCTTCGATACGATACTCCATAGATTTCACTCCTTAATCGAGCGGCCAAAGCACATGCAAAAGCTGAACGGTGGCCACCGCCGTTCTTAACGGACGCAGCCGTCGAATGTCCGGCCCTGGATATGGTGGTAGACCGGCCCCTCGCCGTCCCTGGTGTACGTGGAACGCGACGACATGTAGGAGAGCGCGATGGCGCGGCGCCAGCGATCGGAGCGGTTGGGCGCGGTGTAGTGGAGCAGGAGCGAGTGGAAGAAGAGCCCGCCGCCGGCCTTCACCGGCGCCAGCTGCATGTCGGCCTCATCATAGTACTCGGGGTCGACGACGTAGTCGTCGGTGACGTCGATGTGGGGCTGCGGGCCCCACTTGTGGCTGCCGGGTATGACGGCCATGCAGCCGTTTTCTTCGGTGGCATCGTCGAATGCGAACCAGCAGGAGCAGAGGTCCATGGGCTCGATCGGCCAGTAGGGTGAGTCCTGGTGCATGCCCTTGGCGGAACCGACTTCGGGCGGTTTCAGCAGGACCGCGTTGCGGAACATCTTGATGTCCGGGCCGATGATCTGTTCAAGTACGCTGATGATGTTTCCGTTGCTTCCGAGCGCGTTGAAGCGATCGTCGGATTCGACCAGTCCGTCGATTTTGCGGATGCCGTCGCCCGGCTCATCGACATGCAGCTCGCCGCGCTGGACACGCGGTTCGATCTGAACGCTAATCCGCTCCTGCGAGCGGCCGCCGTGGGTATATTCGCGCATACGGGTGCGCAGCCCCTCGACTTCATTGGAATCGAGCAGTCCTTCGACGACCAGATAGCCGTTGCGCCGGTAGCTGTCGAGCTGCTCCTGTGTCAGTTGGATTGACATGTTGACTCCTTGGTTCTGAATCAGGCCGGTTCTTTCGTCATCTCGCCTTTATCGGCGGCCGCGGCGTTCATGGTGGCCGCGGCCTTGTCCTGCGCCATCTCGGCGACGCTCTTTGTGTGAAGGCGCGCCGCGCCTTTCCAGTTCTCCCGCAGCTGCGAGCGGGTATTGTTGCGCTCGGCCTCATCCAGCCGGGCCTGCGCGGCGGGGACATGCTCCTGGTACTGGGGCAACCAGCGCGCCTGGGCGACGAGCATCTCATCGGTCATCTGCCAGATCTCTTCGGGGTTGCAGACGGCCGCGGTGAGGGGGTCGTGCAGCATGGCCTGCTTGAGGAGCATGACATCGCCGTGGACGGCCGCCTCGACGGCCATGCGCTGGACCTGGACGCTGGCGGCACAGGTGGCGGCGCAGGCGAGGGGCAGGTCGCCGACGACGGGCATGTTCATGCCGTTCTTGTCGACGTAGCCGGGGATCTCGATGCAGCAGCCGTCGGGCAGATTGGTGATGTGGCCCTGGTTGATGATGTTGAAGTGGCCGCGGTAGGGACGTCCCGTCTCCAGCCCTTCGATGATATAGGAGCCATGCTCCTCGCTGCGCCGGTCGGGCGCGATGGTGGGCGGCTCCTGCTTCATCCAGTTGGGGAAGTCGGTCTCGAACCAGTTGCGGCCTTCGGTGCAGACGCGCAGGTAGCCGCCGGTTTCGCCGTTTATCCAGCGCGAGAGGTCGATCCAGTCGTTGATCTCGTCGGGGCGTTTGCGGTACCAGGGCACATATTCGCTGACGTGGCCGTTGGATTCGGTGGTGTAGTAGCCGAAGCGGCGGATCATGTCGATGCGCAGCTTTTCGGTGGTGGGATATTCCGGGTGGCCCTCGAACAGCTCCAGCATGCGCGGCACCATGTCGATGCCCCGCCACTGGACCTGGGTGTACCAGGTCTGGTGGTTGATGCCGGCGCAGATGATATCGACCTCGTCGCGGTGCACCGATTCACCGGCCGCGATCAGGCCCTCCCGTCTGGCCCACTCCTCGATGCAGCGGGTGATCTGCCAGTGGCCGCCCTGGACGCCGTGGCAGAGGCCGACGGTGCGCACGCCGCCATACTGGTTGCAGGCCCAGACGTTCATGGCCATGGGATTGGAATAGTTGAGGAAGAGGGCGTCGGGCTTGGCCACGGCGCGGATGTCGGCGCAGACGTCGAGCAGGGCGGGGATGGTGCGCTGGCCGTACATGATGCCGCCGGCGCAGATGGTATCGCCGACGCACTGGTCGATGCCGTATTTGAGGGGGATGTCGATATCGAGCTGGAAGGCGTCGAGCCCGCCCTGGCGCACGACCGAGATCACGTAGTCGGCGTCGGTGATGGCTTCGCGGCGGTCGGTTGTGGGCGTTATGGTGGCGTGCAGCCCGTTGGCGTCGACATCCCGCTGCGCCAGCTGCATCACCATGTCCAGATTGCCGGCGTTTATATCCATAAAGGCGAAGTGGGTGCCGGCCAGCTCGGGCACGGCGAGAATGTCGTGCATCAGCTTGCGGGTGAAGCCGATCGAACCGGCCCCGATCATAGCGATTTTTATCGGCATGAAATGGTTCTCCTTGTAGCCTTGCACGGGGCCCGGCGCGTGGGGCGAGCGAAGGCATTGAAGGGTGCGGATTTCTTGCAGTGCGTTCTGCTATCAGTGCACTCCAATATACGACAATTGAAGGGCGCGGGTTGCTGACGGTGCGCTCAGTAATCAGTGCATTCCATTATACGACAATTGAAGGGAACCCCCACAGAGGAGAGGCGTCCTGGCGAGGAGGTATTGTTCAATAGTCCGGGGCTTGGCGAAACGGGCGCAGAGCGACGAGGAGCGGCCCTGCCTACTCCTCGTCTGCGCCAATTGTCAGCGTGTAAAGAGGTTGCGGCGTATGTAGCGGCCGTCGTCGGAGGCGAGGAAGGCCAGGGCCTCGCCGACACCTTCGGGGTCTCCCAGGTGGGAGCGGGCGTCTTCCAGGTCGAACGCCTGGCCCTGGGCTTCGGCCGACTCGCGCATCTGCCGCAGTTTCAGTTCGGTCTCGATGCCGCCGGGACAGACGACGTTGACGCGGATGCCCTTGTCCCGCAGATGGTTTTCCAGCGTCATGCCCATGCCATTGACCGCGCCCTTGCTGGTGCCGTAGGCGATCGAAGAGCTGGCGCCGGTGACGCCCGCGCCCGAGCCGACCAATAGAACCACACCCTTTCCGCTGGCCTCAAGCAGGGGGTAGGCCTCCTTTACGCAGAGGAAGACGCCGCGCACGTTGACCGCGATCACGTCGTCGAAGACGTCGACGGGGAAGGCGTCGGGCATCAGATTGGGGCCCCGCAGGACACCGGCGGAGCAGATGAGGACGTCGAGGCGGCCGTGCCGCTCTTTCACGTCGCCGAAGACCCGCTGCGCGTCCTCGTGGCAGCGCACGTCGAGCCTTTCATAGCGGGCCCTGTGGCCTTCGGCCTGCAGGGAGGCGGCGAGCGCCTCGCCGGTCTCGTCTTTGATGTCGGTGATGATCACCTCGGCCCCGCGCTGCGCGCACAGCTGTGCGGCCGCGCCGCCGATGCCCTGCGCGCCGCCGGTGACGAGGATGATCTTGCCCTTTACGTTCGCCGCGGTCGATGTCATAGTCGGTTGCCTGTTCAGGTGGTGGGTGGATGGTGGTGTGTCAGAAGAGAAGTCACATCCCGTCCTCAGCTGCCGGGATCTCACACTCTTCGCTTACGCCATACTGAGGCTGGCGCTGCCGGGGGTATCGACGTTGAACTCCATTGTAACAGAGCGTTCGCCGTCGCTGAAGATCACCTGTGCGTATTCGTCGGGGCCGGCCGGCTGGAGCGGCAGATCCAGCTCCCAGGTGAGGCATTCGCTCAGATTGCGCAGGGGCTGGCTGCCGCGGTTGGTCAGCGTGCCCCAGCACTCCACCGCGCGGGTATCGGCGAAGGAGCGCATGTGCTCAGGTCTGGCGCGGGAGTCGCCCTATGGGGCGCCGTTTTATCTGCTAATCGTAGCTACTAAGCCATGTTCTGTGTACGGTCTTCCTGGGGGGAATGTACCGTCAGCATTTCTGTAGCGGGCTCTCGATGGTCATCGCGGTGAACGTTGGGCATATATGGGAGTGGCCTCGCCTGTCTTGCTCGCGCCGGCACATTTTCGGAATCTGCCAGGAGGCGGGGGGTAGCGTGGGCCGACACGGGGCGGCAATTTCGTATTGCCCACCCACTAACTACGACGCGAGGTTGTAGGAGAGGGGGCGTTGCGGGGGCGGAGCCCCC
>JAPOVP010000041.1 GCA_026708085.1 Caldilineaceae bacterium | reverse complement strand
CAGTTCCATAGTTCCTCCAGCTCGGCTTGCTTTCTCTCATTATCGCCGATGGAACACTTTTCGATCAATGTGCGGTTGTAGTACTAGTAACTCTCTTTAGGTTCCCGTGCGTAATTCTCGTCTTTTCGTTGAACCAGTCCCGGTATCCCGTCCCGTCGGTACGCTCGAATTCGTTGGTCGCGTAGTTGCAGACCCACTTGCTGCCATCCGGTCTTGCGATACAGGGAACGACGTCCAAGTGAAAATCGCCAGCATAGTCCAAGTTTACGCATCTGGTTTTGCGATGGACCTTGTCGTTGTATGTACCGCTACCCCGCAAACAGTTGTACAGTTCGTCAACATAGTCTTTCGGTTCTTTGCCCGGGTTGTGCTTCATGTACAGTTGAATGTCAGCGTCATATTCCTGCCCTTCGTTGACAGGCCTAATAATCGTTTTCAATCCGTAGGAGCCTTGAGGCTCAACTGCAGTGAAGGAGTCCAGGTTCTCTTTCAGGAACTCGGTAACAGCTTGCACATGCCCGTTCAACCGGTCGAGCCGGGCCTGGTTTAGGTTTACAACGTCGTTGAGAAAGTCGATAAAGAATGGGGTGTGTTTCATGATAGTGATTCTCCTGTCCCGGGTTCCGATCCCGGCCTGCTGTTGTTGGGGAGACCCAACGAATGGGGGATATAGGGTGCCGCCTCTTCTTGCAAGAAGAGAGAAGCGACGGTTTCGCCATCGTTCTTAAGCGCCTCTGACGCGGCCGGTGGCAGTTCGCGTGAAGCGCGGACGTAGTCGTCCAATCCAATCGGTTTTGCATCCTCAGGTGCGTCTACCCTTACAATCCGGTCCGCGCCGATCAGTAGACCGGCTTGCCCCAACGCGTTAAGAGACTGAAAACGCATTGCCGCATATACTATGTCTTTCCACGCCAGCAAGCCCCCCATCTTCCTTTTGAATTTGCCAACAGTGAAGGGGCTACTTCCACAACCAATGCTCAGGATTCGAATGCGCTTCCGCGGCACAGCAAAGCAGGCCAGAGCATCGACCAGCCCAACCATAATCGGGTTATTGCACCAGACGCCGCCATCAACAAAAGTGTAGCCGCCATCTTCCAGAGGTTTGAAATATGTTGGGGCCATTGACGTGGCGGTACCAACCTTTACCATCTGCTCCCGGCTATCCCGATGATAATCTGGGTGATGGGGCGTCTTGAAAACGTACACTTCACTGCGAAGTCCATCAGATGACGGGATACACAACCTTGACTCGGAAGCGCCGAACGTCTTCCGCCCAAACGTCTCGTCTAGCGCCCGTCCGAGGGCACCGCGATCATAGCGATATAGAAAGACCCGGCGAACGTCTCCTGAAAAACGACTAAGCCAGCTCTGTGGCGGGAAAATCTCACGTCCCTGGCGGATATAGAGATCACGTAGCTCGGCGGCCGTGAGGCCGGCGCCGAGGCCCAGAGCAATGATTCCGCCTGTTGAGGTTCCCGCAATCAGGTCGAAGTATCGGGCTACCGAGGCGCCTCCGAGATAACGATCTTCCAGGTCGGCCAGAAAGGCGGAAGGGAAGATTCCCCTTATACCTCCGCCATCAACAGAAAGGATGCGAAACTCTTGCGTCTCTGGCCAAGGCAATTGGACCCGGCGGTGTCCAATTGCGCCAGAAGATCTGGCTGGAGATCCTTCCAATTGGTCTTTCGTGCTCATATTTCTACTCAAAACTACCCTCATGCCTCCGGGAAACCGTAGAGTACTCGAGTTATTGCGCGGCACCTTAGTTGCAGGCGGGCTCTAACCATATTGACATTGCAGATATAGAGGACACTTGCTACAATGAAATTGTCCTTATGATCCATCATTATACCTCAAATGACTTTCGATTGCAAGAGTCGAAATCGCTTTTCGCCGAATCTGCCATCGCGACTCATATCCAGAACAAAGGAGAAGACTATGACAAGGAAAGGGAGCTTCGATGCTGATGCATTTTACGCAGCTCTGGATGGGGAGAGACAGGCAAGGGACTTTACCTGGAAGAGAGTGGCCGAAGAGAGCGGTGTCAGCGCGTCAACATTGACACGCATCGCGCAGGGTAAACGACCCGACGTTGACAGTCTGGCAGCATTAGTAGCTTGGTCCGGGCTGGAAGTGGACCGATTTGTGAAAGGAGGGTCGTCGCGGAAAGAAGAGGCAGAGCCGCTAGCCAGAATCTCTACTTATCTTCGCAGCGATCCACACTTAAATGAAGAAGCGGCAACGGCCTTGGACGAGATTGTCAAGGCGGCGTACGCGAGATTGAGAAAGACAGCGAGGTAGGCGTGAGACGAGGATTCAAAACAGAAGCTAAGTGGATCGCCAAGCAGACCAGGGGCGAACTAAGAATTGGCATGACCGATCCGCTCAACCCATGGGATTTGGCGGAATTACTTGAGATTCCGGTCTTCAGGCTTTCAGAGTTTCAAGAGTCTGCGGAGCAGGCGTACAGATACCTTAGCGGATCGGGACGGGCAGTCTTTTCGGCGGTAACTGTCTTCTGGGGGAACAGGCGTCTAATTGTGCATAACGACTCACATTCTCCAGGTCGGCAAGCCAGCAACGTATGTCATGAACTGGCTCATGGCCTGCTCTTGCATAAACCTACGCCAACTTTCGACGACCAGGGATGCCGGTATTGGAGTAAAGAGATAGAAGATGAGGCGAATTGGCTCAGCGGCGTCCTGCTGGTGCCGGACGAAGCAGCCATCTCTGTTGTGAGGAGAGGGATCGACCCGGCGCGGGCCGCACATTTTTTTGGCGTGAGCGTCCGAATGATGAAATTCCGCATCAATGTTTCCGGCGCACGAAAGAGGGTGAAGCGCTTCTCGCGAGTGATACGATAGCTGACGATTCCAGAGGTGGCGGAGATGGGCTTACGAATGCTGCAATCCGATAGAGCCAACGCAAATCAGGGGGAGTTTGCGTTGGACGACGGCACCGGACTGCGCGTCGTTTGTGCCAACTTTGTAGACGAGCAGAAGTTCGACTGGGATCTTTTCAGCGGCTATCAAGAACTGCGCGTGTTGACATACTCGGCAAGCGTCAATGCCATCATTCGAATGTTGGATGACTACTCCTTTGAGAGCTTTGAATGTGTCTTTGGTTATGAAGGTACGCTGCGTGAGATAAAGAATATCCTTGCCTTTCAAAAGGTCGTTGTCGGGGATATGCGGGCTGCCATCATGGGGCTAGAGGATGAACGGCACATTCGAATTCTTGAAAAGGTTCACGCGGGACAGGCTCATTTCCGCGTCTTGAGAAAGTCCATAGCTCACGCCAAGCTGTATTTGCTGTCCAATGGTGATGGCCAGAGACGCGTCATAATTGGCTCTGCCAACCTTTCTGAGCAGGCCTTTTCGGGTACTCAGTCGGAGACACTGGTTACTTTTGACAATGACAGTTCGGCGTGGGAGCACTACTGCCGGATGTACGATGAAATCAGGAATTCGGCCTCGGACGAGATCCTGTTGCCGGAAGACCGTATAACCAACGCCGAGATCGAAGTCTCCGATACGCCCATCATGTCGGATGCGTCTGGCACTGTGGTCATCGAAACAACGCCTGCCGCAGAATCTCAGGTGTCCGCGCCGGTCCAGATTGAGCGAATTGAAAGAGTTGCCGCGGTATTGGCCCCCCGGGTGTCCGCAGCGGCCCCTCCCGTTCGCAGGGGCAAGCAGACGATAACGCCCGAAATCAAGCGCGAAATAAGCCGTATACAGATTGTCAAATCGGCCGAGCAGGCTGACAGCCGCTATTTTTCCATCAACAGGACAAACTGCTCAGCGATCCTTACCGGTGAACCGTTCTCGCTGGAAACGGAGGACAGAGCGGTCAGGACAGACGCTGAGATCCTGTTGGACTATTTCAGAAGCTACGAAGGCGCGTTTGAAGGCGATGTTGCCAGCCTTCAGCGCGACTACTTCACGCTTATGTCATGGCTCTACTTCTCGCCGTTCCTGTGTGACCTGCGCTCCTTAGCCCTGCTACAGGACAGAGATGTCATTCGCTACCCGTCCTTTGCCATCGTTTTTGGCAAGTCCAACTGCGGCAAGACCAGCTTGGTTGATACCCTGATGACCTCCATGTTCGGCCTTGCCCATACGGTGGAGAAGCGCAGCTTTACCACGGCTCAGCTTCGGGGATTACAGCACAGCTATAGACGTTTCCCTGTTATCTTTGATGATGTCGGGCGGCGTGCCTTCAATAGTCACGGCAGGGAGATGATCAAGGATGAGTTGCAACCGGCTGTCGCCGAATACCCGGGATTCGTTCTCTCAATGAATGCTGAGCCGCAATCATTCCCTGATGAGGTGGTCAAACGCAGCATGATGATCTATACGACGACCGCCTTGCCAGCCCACGACGAAGGGTTACGGCAGCGTTTGCAGGGCCGCATACAGGAGATGCGCCGCGGCCTGACCGGCCATCTGTACCGGCGCTATCTGGTCGAAATTGTAGGCCAACTTAATGAAGAACGGCTCCCTGAAGATTGGCTGGCTCTATCTTCGGGGACGCTTAGTCGTTTGATCTCAGGGACCAGCGGCGGGAAGGCACCGGCCTGGTGCAAGAAGACTACTTGGCTTAGTTATGCCGAAAAGCGCTATGACCGTGTAAAGTCCCGCCTGCTGAGCCTTCTGCGAGAGTCGGCCTACGTAAGGAGTGAAGGCGAAGCTTCCTCTGGCTGGACGGTTGACAGCGATAGAGTGATCGTCTGGGAGCCGCGAGATGTGTTTGGGCGACGAGGCTTTGACTGGGAGGATGTGCCCTCCACCTTGATCGACGAAGACGCCAGCAGCGGTAGCAGGACCGTGCTTCACCGTGTCAACCTGGAGAAGTTCCTGGGGACACGGTTGGGGTCGGCTCGTGCCTGGTGGATGTTTTGGAGTTAATGTAAGTCCTATGCGATAACAGGAGCCTGCGCCTTTGGGCAGGGCGGACTAGCCGTCCGCGACCATATTTTCCGTGCTTTTAGGGGTTTGCGGATCCAGAAGGGGTCCGCATTTGTTTGTGTTCCGAGAGGGGATAGATAGACATGTATTGGGAAGATGGGGCTTTACGCTTCAGTGCGAATGATCTGGTGGGTCATTTGGCGTGTCGGCATTTGACCGCGCTGAACTTGGAGGTGGCGAGAGGACAGCGGGGTGCACCGAAAGCGTGGGATCCGGAACTGAAACTGCTGCGCGAACGGGGGCTGGCCCACGAAAGGGATTTCATCCACCGTCTGGAGGAGATGGGACGCGAGGTGACGACGATCGCGGGCGTGGGCATTGACGCCGAGACTGTGGCGGCGACGGTGGCGGCGATGCGGGCAGGCCGGGACATCATCGTACAGGGCGCGCTGGCGGAAGGTAGGTGGGGTGGGCGGCCGGATATTCTTGGCCGGATTGACGCGCCGAGCGACTTGGGCGACTGGTCGTACGAAGTCATTGACACTAAGCTGGCCCAGGAGACGAAGGGGGGAACGATCCTGCAACTTTCGCTGTACAGTGACCTGGTGCGGACGGTGCAGGGCGTGATGCCGGAGAATATGCATGTGGTCGTTCCCTGGAGCGAATTCGAACCCCAGAGTTACCGTTGCAACGATTATGCGGCGTACTACCGTTTGGTGCGGTCGGACCTAGAGACAGCCGCTGAGTCGCATAGCCCTACCTATCCGGAGCCGAGGGAGCATTGCAGCATCTGCCGCTGGAACCAGGAGTTGTGCGATCCGCGGCGGCGAAACGATGACCACCTCTGTCTGGTGGCCGGGATATCCTCCTCGCAGATTGAGGAGCTTCGAAGTCAGGACGTGTCAACGACCGAAGGCTTGGCGGAACTGGCACTGCCGCTGGCGTGGAGGCCCGAACGGGGGGCGGCGGCCGGGTATGAGCGGGTGCGGGAACAGGCGCGCGTGCAGGTAGAGGAGCGGCGCAGCGGCCAACCTGTGTGGGAGCCGCTAGCGCCTGAACCGAAGGCAGGGCTTGCCCTTCTCCCCGAACCGGCGCCGGGTGACATCTTTTTTGATTTTGAAGGTTCACCATTTGTTGGGGAGAAGGGGCTGGAGTATCTGTTCGGTTATTTGACCGTGGACGAGGCGGGGGAGGGGAAGCATACGTGTCTCTGGGCCTTTGACCATGCGCAAGAGAAGAGGAACTTCGAAGAGTATGTTGATTGGGTGATGGCGCGCTGGCGACAGTACCCGGGAATGCACATCTACCATTTTGCGCCGTACGAACCGAGCGCGATGAAGCGGCTTATGGGGTATTATGCCACGCGCGAGGACGAGGTAGACAGCATGTTGCGAGCGGGTTTGTTCGTGGATCTGCACCGGGTGGTACGCGGGGGTTTGCGGGCAAGCGTGGAGAGCTACTCTCTCAAAGAGATGGAGAAGTTCTTCGGATTCAAGCGGTCAGTCGACTTGCGGACGGTAAACCCGGCCCTGTTCAGGCTTGGCGCGTGCCTGGAGCTGGGCAGCCCCGAAGACATCGCCGCGGCAGACAGACGGGTCGTCGAAGCGTACAATCGGGACGACTGCGCGTCGACGTTACATTTGCGCGACTGGCTGGAATCCATCCGGCAGGAGATTGTGCGGGGCGGTGCGGAAATAGAGAGGCCGGCGGTGGAAGACGGGGATGCGCCGGAGAGTGTCTCGGACTGGCAGAAGATGATTGAAGAGCTAAGCGGACGGATCATTGGATCCGACATGCCGGTCTTGGCGGGTGAGCGCGGCAAGGAACAGCAGGCGCGCTGGCTGCTGGCGAATGTTCTTGATTGGCACCGGCGCGAGGAGAAACCGGTTTGGTGGGAGTATTTTCGGCTCTATGATTACACGGTTGAGGAGTTGATAGACGAGAAGGCCGCGCTGGCCGATCTCACTTTTGCCGGCGAAGGTGAAGATGAAGAGGGGAAGCCTGTCCTACGCTACCATTTCCCCGCCCAAGACGTTGATCTGCGCGGCGGGGAAACATTGTACATACCAGGAGTCGGCCGCTTCGGGAAATTGGTTGTCCTCAACGAACGCGACCGAACAGTCGATGTCAGAAAGCCGCGCGGCGTGGTCGACATTCAGCCGGAAGCACTCTTTGCCCATGATCACATCGCGACCAAGGCACAGAAAGAAGCGTTAGTGCGAATCGGCGAGGAGGTGGCCATCAGAGGGATAAGGGGTGATGGGGCCTTTGCGGTGGCGCGCGACCTATTGCTGAGAAAGCCGCCACGCACCGGAGGCGAACCCTTGCGGCACGAAGATGAGACGGCGCTGGATGCGGCGCTGCGGATTGCCGGCAGGCCAGGTTTCGGGGTACTGCCGATCCAGGGGCCACCGGGGGCGGGCAAGACGTTTACGGCCTCGAGGATGATCTGCCGGTTGGTGGCGAACGGCGCGCGGGTGGGGATCTGTGCCAACAGCCACAAGGTCATTGGAAATCTTCTTGACGGCGTTATGGAGGCTGCACAAGAGGGAGACGTCGAATTACGGGCGGTTCAGAAGGTCGGCAGGGGGGCGAGCACAGAGTCGGGCGATCCACGTTTGATCCTGGTAAGAGACAATCCGCCCTTTTTCCGCGCGCTGGGAAGAGATTGCCGGGTTGGGGCGGGTACGGCGTGGCTGTGGGCGAGGGAAGAGGCGGGCGGCGCGGTTGATGTGCTCTTTGTGGACGAGGCGGCGCAGATGTCGCTGGCCAATGTGTTAGCGATCTCTCACGCGGGGCGGAACCTGGTGTTGTTGGGGGATCCGCAGCAGTTGGACCAGCCGATGCAGGGTTCTCACCCGGAGGGCGCTGAGCAGTCGGGGCTGGGGCATTTGCTGTCCGGGGATCGGACGATCGGCGCGGGGCGCGGCCTGTTTCTGGAGGACACTTGGCGACTTCACCCCGATATATGCGCATTTACGTCGGAAATGTTCTACGAGGACAAGCTCAGGTCACGTCCTGATCTCGGAAAGCAGTGTCTGATCGCGCCGGTCCCGATTGGCGGGACAGGGCTGCGATTTATGCCGGTATTGCACCAGGGAAACGTGAACGTATCGGGGCAAGAGGCGGCCCGCGTGCAGGACTTGGTCCATTCTCTAATCGCGGAGCACGCCGAATGGATTGACCGCGCGGGCCATCGGAATCCGATCACTCTTGATGATATTCTGATCATTGCCCCTTACAACGCGCAGGTTTTTGAAATCCAACGGCTGCTACCCGGGGCGCGGGTTGGAACTGTGGACAAGTTTCAGGGGCAGGAGGCGCCGGTGGTGATCTACTCGATGGCAACGTCGACGCCGGAGGAGGCGCCGCGGGGGATGGAGTTTCTGTACAGTCTGAACCGTTTGAATGTGGCAACGTCGAGGGCGCGCTGCGTCTGTGTTCTGGTTGCCTCATCGGCACTATTCACTCCCGCCTGCCGCTCGCCGCGTCAGATGCAGTTGGCCAATGCGTTCTGCCGGTACCGCGAGTTGGCGGTGGAGATAAGCATGTAGACAGGCCAGCGGGGCGTTGTATTCGGGTTACCGGGAGCCCAGAAGATTGAGGGGAAAGCTTATAGTCCTGTTCTGGACCTGCATAAGGAGCCCCCGTGAGGTAACCCACAAGGGGTGCCCCTGCGGGGGATTGGGGTGGGTTGGCGGATTTGGGGGTGAGGGCGGAGTCGTCGCTCAGAGGGCTACGTCGGTGTTGGTGTCGCCGGCGGCGAGGGCGTTGTAGTAGGCGAGGACCATGTGTTTGGTGCGGTAGGTGCCGAAGGCGGCTTTGTCGTGGCGGCGGACGATGGGGAAGGTGTCGAGGATGTAGGCGGCGTCGTCTTTTGAGAGGCCGTAGAGGTGGAAGTAGAGGGCGTCGAGGCGGGCGCGCAGGTGGCGGCGTTTTTCTTGGTTCCAGATGAAGGGCGGGCCGTGGTAGCCGAGGTCGCGGGCGAAGGGGGCCATGTCGTGGGCGGTGAAGGTGAGGCGGAGGACGTGGTGGCGGACGAGGTCGCGGGCGGTGGTGGAGCCGAAGGCGCGGTCGTAGTCGGTGGGGGCGATGACGGGGAGTTGTTCGACGATGTAAAGGTTTAACGTCTGGCCGTGAACTTTCTGTCTGGCGATGAAGTCAAACGCCATGCAGTTAAAATTCGCCACTAGGAGCGCGGCACTATTCTTGTATTTCGCCGTCACTTCATCGACATCACCTTCAACTGGAAGAAAGATCGGTGTCTTGTTTCCGAAAGCTGCTCTAGGAAACAGAGAGGCTATCATCGTTCGATGGTTGGTCGAGGCGGTAATTTCTTTGAATCCCAACGCCCATGGCAGCGGCCAATGCCAGTCGTACGATTCAGTGTCTACCCAAAACTGCGGATCAGGTAACCATTTGGGGTTGGAAAGCTCATCAATAGTGGCGATGCGCGGCTGAGCAGGCCGATTGAGATTCTCCGGATTCACTTCGACGCTGGCAGCACGGTGATCGAATGCCTGCACCATCTTTCCTTCGTACAACGGGAGATACAGAATGCCCCCTTTCTTCCAGCGGTTACCTTCCACCGGATAAAAGCCAGCGGCGTCAAGTTGGGCTGCGGTGCGGAAGAGATGGGAGTCGTTGGTCATGTGGAACATGGTAAGGTACTGCACGGGCCAGGCGCGGACTTCGTCGTCGCCGGAGCGGTCGACGAGGACCGGGTGGCGCTCGTAGATGCGGCGGGTGATGTCGGCGTCGCGGCGGGTGCGGAAGACGGGGGCGGTGCCGGTGTTGGGGTTGACGCGGGCGAAGTCGGCGGGGGCAAGGGGGAAGCAGCGATCCGGATCGTCGATGGCGGCGGTGTCGTGGAGGAAGAAGGCGCAGTCGGTTTGGGGGAAGAGGCGCTCCTCGCCGCCGAAGATGAGGGCGCAGAATTTGAAGCGGGAGTCGACGTCCGGGAAGAAGGGCGGAAGGTCTGTTCCGAGACGACGGTTTTCGAAGTCGAAGAGGCCACCGACGCGGCCGCTGGTGGAGACGGATTTGAAGAAGCGGGCGGCGGTCTTGTCGGCGTAGATGCCGGAGGGGGTGAGGAGGCCGACGATGCCGTCGGGTTTGGCCAGGCGCATGGCGCGTTCGACGAAGAGGGAGTAGAGGTTGATGTCGCCGCCGCCGAGCAGTGGGTAGTGGCCGGAGGCGCGGATGAGCTGGCCGAGGCGGTCGGCGCGCAGTTTGGCGGCGTCGAAATCGGCGGCGAGGGGGTCGCCCTGTTGGCGCAGTTGCTTGATACCGCGGCGGCGGGCGGCGGCGGTGGGGGCAAGGGCCAGTTCAGGGGAGCGGGTGGCGAACCATTCGACCTCCTGCAGCTTGATGCGGTCCCAGGGGGGGTTGCCGATGATGGCGTCGAAGCCGCCGGTGGGCTGGTCGTCCTGCCAGCGGCGCCAGACGCCGGGGAAGGCGACTTCCCAGTGGAGGAAGGTTTCGCGGCCAGCGATGTCATTGGCGGCGCGCCAGATTTCGGTGAATTCGGGCCACAAGGTGTGCTGTCGGACGGGGTCGGCGGCGTCGACGTGGTCGGGGCCGTTGGACAGCAGGGGAAAGGCCTTTTCCTCTTGCGAAACGATTATCGCCTGGAGCGGCGCTTCGAACTCGGAGCGCTGCTTCTTTTTCATGCCGGCGGCGAGCCAGTTGACGCCGCAGAGTGTGTTGAGCAGGCCGCGGAGAGGGGCGGTCGTTTTTTCGACCTCACGGAAGAGGGCGGCGGATTCCTCGACCTCTGAGATGTCGGCGTCGGACATTTCTTCGATCTGCTGCATGCCGGCGGCTGCGTTTTCTGCGGCCTGGATGGCGCTGGCGGAGGTGAATCCGCCGAGGCGGGAGAGCTCGCGGGCGGCGTCGCGGACGCGCAGGCCGATGAGGGAGTCGCCGCAGCGCAGGTGGTGGTCGAGGAAGGAGAGGGGCGCGCCGACGGTGAAGCTGTGCAGCCAGAGGGAGACTTTGGCGAGCTCGACGGTGAGGGGGTTCTTGTCGACGCCGTAGATGCAGCGTTTGAGGACCATGCGGCGGATGATGGCCTGGTCGGTGAGCTGGGGCCTGTCGATGACCCAGTTGGCGGCGTCGGCGCGGGCGAGGATGTCGGCGCGGATGGCGGCGATGCGGTCGAGCAGGGGAGACGTGTAGGCGTCCTCCAGCCAGGGCGCGGCGGTGGGGGCGTATTCAACGAGGTCGGCGATGGCGTCGGAGAGGAAGTCGACGGCGGTGACGAGGAAGTGGCCGCTGCCCATGGCGGGGTCGAGCACTTTGAGGTCGAGCGCGGCTGCGGCGGGATCGAGAGGGCGGAGGTCGGCGATGCGGTCGGCCTTGGCGCGGGTGTCGCTCTGGAGGGCGGCGGCTTTGGCGTGGAAGGCGGCTTTGCGCTCTTCGAGCAGGGGTGTGAGGGTGCGCTCGACGATGAGGTCGACGAGCGGTTGGGGGGTGTAGAAGCTGCCGCTGTCCTTGCGGGCGTAGCTGTTGGGGCGGACGACGATTTCGCCTGCGGGGGTGCGGACGGGTTCGCGTTCGAGCAGGCGTTCGTAGATGGAGCCGAGCTGCTGGACGGTCATGTCGCGGTAGTTGACGAAGCGGCGGCCTGATTCGCCCCTGGTGCGGCTGAGGTTGTGGATGATGGGGGCGAGCACGTGGTCGGAGAGGCTGACCTGTTCGAGCATGGGCGCGGCTTGCTGGGCGAAGAGGCCACCGTTGTAGGGCGGGAGGCCGATGGAGGCGTCGCCCGCGTCGACCTGGCGGCAGAGGGTGGTGATGTGGTTGTAATAGTTGGCGGCGACGGTGGAAAAGGCGTCGCCGGCGGCGATGCGGTTGTCGATGTCGTCGCGGACGGATTTACGCAGGCCGTAGTCGTCGTAACGGCTGTCGTTGACGGGCAGCAGGTCGCGGTCCTCGGCGTAGAGGAGGAAGAGGAGGCGATAGAGGAAGATGAGGGCGGCCTGGCGGACAGTCTCCAGTTCGGCGCCGCTCTTGCCGGCGAGGGCGCGGACCAGGGCGGGGTAGACTTTGTCGAATACGGTGCCGGAGAGGTCGCTGGCGACCTGTTCTTCGTAGCGGCGGCCTTCGGCGATGGCGTCTTCGAGGAAGCTGGTCTGGGCGCCGTGTTGGGGGCTGAAGGCGGGGCGGCCGAAGAGGAGGCGGAAGGCGCGCAGGCTGTGGGCGCCGTCGGCGGCATTGAGAGCGGCGTTGAGGTCGACTTCGTAGTAGCCGCTGGCGCGGGGGAGGGCGCGGCGGTCGTAGAGGCGCCAGATGCGGCCGTTGGTGAGGATGCCCCAGCGGATGCGGCCGTCGGAGTTGATGTCGGCGGTGGCGAGGTAGCGGAGGATCTGGCCGTGGGGTGAGCCGGTCTGTTTTCCTTCGCGGGCGTCGAGGGGCAGGTTGAAGCGCTTGCTCTCGGCGACGGCGAGGGCGTCGGGGTAGCGGGCGGCGGCGGGTTTGGTGGCGGCGTTGTCTTTGGAACTGGCATCGCCGAAGAGCAGGTGGTCGGGGATGTCCTGGTTTTGGTCGCTGCCCTGCTGGGGCAGGTAGTGGTTCCAGCCGAGAAGATCGAAGAGGGGGCGGATGAGCTCCATCTCGGTGGAGGCTTCGTTGATGGAGTGGAAGTTGCCGGCTTTTTCGAGAAGGGTGAGGGCCTGGGTGCGGAAGGCGTCGAGGTCTGCGGGTTGGGAGAGGGATTCCTGCCAGGCGGCGGTGTGGAGGATGCCTTCTTCGAGGAAGTAGTTGGTGAAGAGTTGGCCGGGCATTTTTTGTGGATTGTGGCTGGCGCGTGATTGGGGATGGGTTTTTGGGATCAGGCAGGGGAATTGTCGCACAGGAGGGGTGATTTTGCCAGTGGGACAGGGGTGGGGGGGCGGCGAGGGCAGGCACGAGGCCTGCCCCTACGGGGGCGGTTTGGTGGTTAAGGGAGGGGGCGCCAGGGCGACGCGTGGGCAGGCACAAGGCCTACCCCTACGGGGGCGGTTTGGGGGGTGGAGGAGGGGACGCCGGGACGACGCGAGGGCATGCCTTCGTGTTCGTGACGGTTGACAGGCGCGGCGGAAGGGTAGAAAATGCTTCAATCCCTTGAAGCCCCTTGCGGGCTTCGGCCCCTTTTTGCCCCATTCGATCACTTTAGCCTGCAATAGGAGACCCTCGATGAAAAAGTACTGGATTGTTACGGCTATTCTGGTTGTTCTGTGCGCAGCGGTTCCTGTGGTCGCGTCGGAGGTGCTGCCTACTTTGGAAGAGCAGGTGCAAGATATTCTGGTGCGCCTGGAAAAGGTGGAAGCGCAGGAAGAACGCATCGCAACGCTGGAACGCCAGGTCGCTCAGTTGCTGGCGATGTCCGAAGTGACACCGGAACTCCCAGTTGAGGGTGTTATCGAAATGACCGAAGTTCAATATCAGCGTTGGGTCTATGAGGAATTTCTCCGCATTCTGGATCTGGTTCCGGAGTGGGAGGCGGCCTTTGAATCTGATGATGTCGACGAAATCTTCGCTGCACTATTCGGCGTTCTGGACACGGTATTTGGATTCTACGATGTACATAGTCGAATCGTTACGCCTGACCCTACTTACGAGGAAATTCAGTCGAACCTCGCCTGTTACATGGCGCCGCTTGAGCCATTTCGAGACCTGGAAAACGCAACCTTTGTTGAGGCTATGACCTTTTTTATGGCCTTCGGCGAGGATCCTGAGACATTCTTCGTGGGCTGTGATCCGGAAGTACTCGATGAGCTGGAAGAGCTGTTCTCACTTGAATAACGCGGTGTCAAACGCCTCTTTCTGACGAGACGCAGATGCCCGGCCTTGCGCGGCCAGATGTGCTTGAGGGTGATCGTGGTGGGCCTTAGCTGACGCCAAGGCGCGGGAGATGGTTGTGAGGAGACCGGGGTAGTGTTGCCCCGGTTTTTTTGCTTTTTGGGCGTTGGTGGTGTGTGGGGTAAAATGGTTCTTCTGCTCAGAAACATCCTCATTTTCAGGCGCATGCAGCGCGTCCACTTTGTACAGACTCCTGGCCAGCCCCCTGTGCGCGTAAGCGTGTACCCGGGCCTTGGTTTGATGCTTTCTGTACCCCCGTGGAACGGGGGGCGGCCAGGATTTGGCGGCTCGTGAGCGCGCTTGCGGTTACGGCGGTACCAGGCGGTCGGTGACGGTAACGCAGCAGGATGCGCGCGGGCGAGCCCCGCTGTATTTTAACACGTAGTAGCGTGCGCGTGGGTACCGGTGCGCGGGGTCGATGCGCGGCGTTGGTTTTTTCGCAGATGAAGAGACGGACCCGGAGGGCAGCCACGAGGGCTGCCCCTACGTTTTTACGGTGGAGGCATGGCTGGGGGGTCTTTGCCGGGGGCGGGGTCCGGGGCGGGATGGGATGGCGGCGACGGTATGATGAGGGCGCCCTCAGGGGGTGAAGGGCGGCGAATCTTGAGGTAGTGTTCTCCGTACTGGCCGTCGCCGAGGGTCACGCTGTACCAGTGGTCGCCCTGTTTTTCGCGGTGTAAGGCGCGGGTACCGTCTTCGAGGTAGATGCAGGTGGGCCAGCCGGCGTCGTTGATGTCCCAGCTGCAGGGGTAGCCGCAGAAGGTGGGAAGGGTTGGCGCGGGCTGGGCGCGGGCGGCGGTGAGCTGCTGGAGCTGGTCGAGGATTTGGTCGAGTTTGGTGTCGAGTTGTGCGAGTTTTTGTTGGATTGGGACTGTCCATTCGGGGGACTGTACGGTCATTATGGCACCTTTGAACTGCAGTAGTCAGTGGTCAGTAGTCAGTGGTGGGCCGCAACATAAGATGCTGGGACTGGTTGGATTTGGCTGAGCGGGGATGCGGCGCGTTGGGGCTTGGGTGGGGATCTGTTTGATCTGCGTTGATTTGGGTCTGTTTCTGACAGTTTGATCATGTTTCATAGTGTACAACATTTCTGAGGGATTGCACATTTGTTCTTGTCTTTGAATCGCCTGGCCTTGTTGATGTTTGTCTGACGTGGGATTGGCGGGCCCGTTGTGTTGTCAAGCCGCGAGGGCACCTACAAGGGGTGCCCCTACGGGGGGTTCGGCGCGGTGTATGTTGGGCGCGGCTGGGCGTTTCTTCGTCTGCGCTGGATCACATTCGGAACGAGCCACCAGGTGGGGGAGGCGCGGGTCGCAGCGGGTCGTCAAGGTCGTATTACGCGCACACTGGATGCGGCGAGAGGTTGTAGGAGAGGGGGCGTTGCGGGGGCGGAGCCCCCGCACAAGGG
>JAPOVP010000025.1 GCA_026708085.1 Caldilineaceae bacterium | reverse complement strand
TTGTGGCGACGGTGTAAGCGACGGAGAGCCAAGGAGCGGCGTGCTCTGGGCGGATGCCGAAGAGGCCCCAGATTGCGGCGAGTTCGAGGATCCAGAGAAAGTTGGTGTAGCCTTCGACGCGTTCGCCGGGGTTGAAGACGAGGCCGTGGCCTTCGAGGAGGTTGCGGGTGTAGCGGAAGCTGATGAAGGCGTCGTCGGTGAGGAACCAGGCGGCGGATGAGAGCCAAGCCAGGAGTGTGAGCCATGGCAGGAGGGAGAGGAGGACGAGGGGAGACAGGTTCAGGTGAGCTAAGGGTCTTGTCAGCGATTTCGTCATGTTGAAGCGGCTCAGTCGCGCATGTTGAATCTCTCGCGACGCCATGGGACCACGTGTGTTACAAAAGCAAGTGCGTATCCATGACTTTTCCTGCATAACCTGAATTCGGAGTAAATGAGCACCTTATCAAGCTGGTAGAATTGAAGTTCTGCAACAGAAATTCTCCAGCATAGAAAGGTGCTCAGAGATGAGTATACTCAAACTGTTCTGTCATGTCGATGACTTCTGTCAGTGGTTGGTTGCAAGGGAGAATGCCAAGTTGTTAGGTGTGACGCGCAAGCGAGGACCGGCCCTGAGCTTGGCCCCAAAAACTGGACCACAAGCTAAGGTGTATAATGGAGCAATTCACCGATAAACCGACCCCCCTCCCGAGGCGTCGGTATGGTTCTATGGTTGGCCTTCAATGGATCCCACCCATATTCACTATCAACCGCAGAGGGCCTGTGATTTCGACTTTCTCTACCATGATCCATTCCCCCTGGGATCGTTAAGGGGAGAGCGACAATGACAAGAGTTCCCATCCTGCTCGCCGCGGGGATGCTCAGCCTTATTCTCGGTTGGATCGTAGGACGGCAATACTTCACCTACGTCCTGTACGTTGGCATAGAGCCAACACTATACCCTTGTCCTTACCCGGATGTTCCCGTGAACGTTTTGGTATGCGCCTACAGGCCTCACGAGCCAGTGCCACATATCGCAGTCCGATGGCATGGTTGGCCCGCACAAGATGGTCAACTTGCCGCGCCCCAACCAAGCGGAAGCTGCTTGCGCGATATTCTCTTTTTTTGATCGACTGCCGCAACCGCAGCTCGTCTATCAGTCAACAGAGAAAGGAGACTGACATGGGACACAAGCGAATCGCAGTGTCATTTCTCGTCGTAGCCCTGCTCGCTCTGAGCGTGTCACAGCTCAACGCAGGGGGGATGGTCACACTCGAAGGTCTGATGACTGCTCTGAACAATCTGACACAGAAACACGATGCCCTGGAAGAAAGTCATGCGGCGCTGGAGGAACGAGTTGCAGAGCTCGAAGAGTTCCGAGAAGAGTTCCTTAGCATGGCCTCTGCGCATGTTCCCTCTGTCGGATTCCCCGGTACTCCGCCCCAGTGTGAACAGCCTGAGAGATTCATCTTGCCAGGCCAGAAAGTGGTTGGTGAAGAATCTGAAACTCTGCTTGGACATATCGACCTTGTCAGCGTCTCCTCGTCTCTGGAAGGAGAGATGCTCACCGTAACATTCGAGCTTGCCGAACTGCCGGCAGAACTGACATTCGACAGAAGCGGGGTGCAAAAGGATGTGCTGGAATACTCCTGGTCTGCTTCTGTCGTTATAGGTGAAGAGGACGATCACTACAGTTACGAACTGCAAGCCTCGCACTTTGTGTTTTCTACGGACTCCAGCAGAGACAAGGTTATCTCGATCGCTGAAGTGGCGGGGCAGTTGCAAGCGGATGTATGGGAGAGCGACATAGAAGGTTACGGCTCGATGGCGATTTCCGGTGCGTCTCTTGAGTTCTCACCCACGGACAACACTTTAACGCTCTCCGGCAGGATTCCTGGCATCACCAGGAACTCCCGCCTCTACTTTGGCGCCTACGATTTCTTACTCGGGAATGACGCCATATCTTGTCATCCGTAGCGTGGGGTTGGCCCCGCTGCCGGGACCACGAAATCGGGATGGCAAAGTGCATTCAAACGAATGCAGCCACCTCTGACCGGCGGCGGGCGGGCTACCGTCATCGGGGCGCGAAGCGTCTTTCTTCGAGTGTGCGTTCGTTAATAGACCGGCCAATCGTTTTACTGGCTTCAAGGGCTTTCAGCGCTACACGGATCTCGCGGTCTGCAGTGTGTCGCCGGCGCGTCTCGACCGGAATCGGCGTTGCATATCAGCTCGGTTCTATTTTGCCGGTGTTCGGGGCGCGCGCGTCAGCTCGACCTCGACTTTTTGCTGCCCTTCCTGCTCGGTTGGGGTGTGTCATCAGTCAGTATGCCACTGTTCATCGGCCCCTACCAGGCCTACCGCCGCTTTGGCCCTGCAGAGGACGAAAAGCCTAGAGACGCCTGGCCCTGGTGGTGGCAATCGCGGCCGGGCTGGTCATAGCCACGTAGCTCGTTGCCAACCTGAAAAACTGTCCCTTGGCGGCAACGAATTGAACGGCTTCATTTTGACCGGGCTGATGGAAATGAGGACCAACGCTCAGGGCGCTCTTGGGCTGTCCACTTGCGGGGGTTGAACGCATGGGCAAACGAAACAGGACGGCCAACCCACGGCGCACGGAGCGCCGGGCGGCGCTCCGGCATATCACGGAAGAAAACGGCCATGAAGTGGAAAGCGCTCGGGCGCAAGTGGACGATGCGGTTATCGAGCTGCTGTCCCCCCTGCTGGCGCAGGCTATCGAGAGCGGCAAGCAGGTGGACATTCCCGGCGGCTACTGGATACGGGCCGAGGTGAAAGAGGTCGCGACGCTGGCAGCTGGGATCGGGCATGCCAACACCGGCGCGGGCGTGCTGGTCTCTCTTGCGGTATCCCCGGGCCCAAGCCACAGGTTG
Organism: Caldilineaceae bacterium; assembly: GCA_026708085.1. Taxonomy (GTDB): domain Bacteria; phylum Chloroflexota; class Anaerolineae; order Caldilineales; family Caldilineaceae; genus Bin5. The sequence continues at coordinate 12,817 of JAPOVP010000025.1, read as the reverse complement.
CCGGTTTTGCTTGTCAGCATGGCAGGCTTGGCATCGCGCCTGCGGACGGCTGGTCCTGACCGCGCGCACGGCAAAGAGGATCCGGACCTGTCCCGGATCGCAAGAGAGATCGATGATCTGGCAAGGTGCATCGCGTGGACGTGGCTGGAACTCTGGGAGCGGCATCATCGGGCAATGGGCGAGGTTCTGCGAGCGATCCTTGAGGATGAACGGGCCTACTTGTCTTCTGCTTACAGGAGTGAAATGTGACGGGCTGGAAGTTGACGCGACGCGGGGATTACATCAACGGCGATCTTGCGAACCGGACGCGGGCGGCGGTTGTCGCGTTGGAACGCTCCGGCCTATGGTCTTTCGTTGTACGGGATCGGGCTACGGGCGAAGACCAGGGACGGGGCGCGAACTATCCGACCGCACAGGCGGCGATGGACGCGGCGGAAGTGGAAGCGGAAGCCGCGCCGGTTGAGCCGAACCGGGCGCTGGCCGCGCAGGTGATGGACTTCATGCGGGCGAAACAGAGGCGCGAACATGGGTCGGGCGGATGAGCGGCGGATCGAGTTGACTAGCCCAAAAATATCCCGCAGATTGAACATGCACGTCATCGCGGCACGACCAATTTTATCGTCAATCCCGTCGCCGGGTTGATTGCCTGCGCTTGGCAAGCCGGGAAGCCATCTCCCCATCTCTCTGACAAAGACATGGCCTTCTTGCCGGCCCTGATCTAACTCCGAACTTGGGATAACTACAGACATGGCGATGTTCCCTTGCAGGTGGATGTTGAATGGTTGCCGCCACAGAGTTCATTAACCCATGGCCAGCAAGGGAGCATGAAGGCATCCCCTCCGACGGTTTTACTAATGAAGGTCACTTGCCAGAACCGACCTCAACCGCTGCGCGCTCATCGCTGGTCGGGGGATCCGGCGGGCGGTACGAAGGACACGGCAGGGGCGAAGTGCGCCGGCGGAAGGAATCGGCGGGGGTCGAGAAAGCGGAAACGAGTGCCGACAGGGGGAGATCAGACGGCGCAGGCCCTCGGTTCACGCTCAGTGCTGACAGCCGCTATTTTGGTATGCAACTCCGCCATAGCACCAGAATGTAAATGCCCAATGCCGCGCCCCCGATAATCGACAAGTCTGTTCCTGCGCTCACGCCAACCGCCACCGCAAACAAACTGGCGCCAACCGCCACAAACGGGAGCGCCTTTGTCAGCGCTTTCAATTTGCCGATCGCCCCACTCGTTACTGCCAGCAAGCCGACGACAACCAGTCCGCTCACAATCCATAAATGAGTTTGCTCCATACTCACCCCATATTCGCCCGAATGGGCCACTCGCCGGGATACCTGGTCTGGACCGCCCATTCGGTCAGCCCGGCCAAGTCCGCGTGCTCAGTCCGGACGGACCAACTGGCCGGCAGCAGGTTGCGCAGCGCGTTCAGGTCGTGGGTGAAGGGGAAATCAATCCCCTCAGGCGCCGGGGCCGCCTTCAACGCCCTTTCCGTGGCCTGCTGCGCGTGCCGGCAGACGTGACGCGGGGCCGATGACCGGTCCGCCAGCATACGCTGCGCGGCAGCGAGGTCCTCGGCTGCGAAGCGCAGCCAGCGTTGGGCCTCCCGCGCCAGGAGTTCAGGGCCGCTCATACACGACCTTCCCCTCGCGCCGCGCGCAGGACGCTGCCGACGACGTGGCCGCGGCGGGCGATCGCCTCGTGCGTGGTCACAACAATGTCCTTGCTGACGCTGAGGTCGCCCAGGGCCCGGCCCATCTCGACCGCGACGCGGCGCTTGTCCTCGACCTCGTCCATGACGACGAGCAGGTCGACGTCGCTCCAGCGGTTGTCCGTGCCGCGGGCGCGCGAGCCGAAGAGCAGGATACGCGCCGGCTGGAAGCATGTGACAATGCGTTCTACCATGGTATCGACGACGGCCTGGTCGGTCACTGTGCGCCCCCGGCCCGGCTGGGCCAAATTGCCTGTACGGCCGCGTTGACCGCTGTACGGTTCAATCGGGCGAGCTGCGGCCATCTGTGTGCCAGAGCATTATACCCCAGGGCAGCCCGCCCGCGGCCTCTCCGTTCGCAGGCTGGGCCCAAGTCACTGTGCGCACCGGGCGCCGGTCGAATCGATGTGAGAACTTCGGGACCTCAGGTTATGCTTGGGAACGACGCATCCGGCTGCGAGTTTGTCGGCAGTTCGAAGTAGGAGAATATGGAAGGAACCAGCTTCCTGTTGATGGCGGGAATGACCGGAAGAGACGGGTGGAATCGCCCGCAATGTGCATCAAACACTCAGGCGTGAATTCATTCTAGCCAGGTTGTAAGTTTCCCTTGCCTGTGTACTTCAATCGGTATGTCGCGGGGAACAAGTCCAGCATCCCCAGTTCCCGCATTTTCACCAACTGACTGCCGGAAATCTCGACCGGCGCTCCAGTCACATCTGTCAGAATCAAGGAATACCGCTCTGGGTAGCGTTCGCAGAGATCCCAGGTGTCCGCTCTCAACTGAAGAGGTTCATGTTGTATGCAATGCTCACTTGGCCAGTAATATCGCAAGAGGATGCCCGACGTGGAACGGAGTTCCCAAGGAAACGCGTTTTGGTGAGTCTTCTCCAAACGCCTCCCGTCTGCATGAAGAAACCTACCGTTGCTGCCCGTCATGAAACCATGTGATTTGGCGAACCGTTCTATCAGGCTTGGGTGCGGCACTCTTTGTCGTCGTACAGTTTCATGCGGCTGCGCTCCATCACCCGGCTCTGCAATCCTGGTCGCTTCTTCGCCTACTTTGCCCCGGCTTGGCCCATCTGAGTCGCCGTCTCCTGCAATGTGCAGGCCCCCACCGGCCTTCGGCAGCACATTGGCAGACACCTCGGCATTTTCGGCTGGCTTATCGGGGGCCAGAGCTGGTTCGATCTCTTCGAGAGGCGCCAAATCAAAGGAGCTGTCCAGGCATTCATCGATGAAGTCTTCATTCCGTTCATAGCAAAGCTTGATGGCATCGACGATTTCCCGATTCTCAAAGGCTCTGCCTACTTCCTGTGACACCGCCTTGGCCATGCGTGCGGGTGAACTGTTCTGAACATACAGGGCGTCGCCCTGCCAGGAGACTTCCATTGTGCGGGAGGTTCCGGCAGGTTTTCCGTTTATGTACGGCACGGACTCCATGCCTCCGGCCACCTGCCACTTCGTCTGTTCCAGCCGACGAGCCGCTGCCCGCACCCGCCGCGTCTGCTCGGCGTCGTCCAGGGCGATGCGCTTTAGCCCCCTGCCTAGAGCAACTATCCACGGCCTTACCTGGGCCTGCGCCAGTCCTGACTCCCTCTGGAACCGCTCTTCAACTACATCAGCCAGCCGCGGCAAGGTAGACAACGGATAACTTTGACAGGCCTCAAAAGGCAGATGCCGAAAGTCGGCCACGGTTGCCTTCACTGCCGGAAAGAGGTGACTCCACGACACGAGCGACTGCGTCGTCAAGCAGTATTCCAGGCTGCTGGTAGGAACCCAATCCCCCGCCAGGTTCAACCAGTGTCCGCATTCGCGCCAGACGCGGCCGGGATAGATGCCCAACAGTTGTCTGATACGTCTTGTCCGGGCCGGGGTCAGCTTCTCTCCAGGGGGCAGGTTTTTCAGCCACTCGATCTCCATCTCCTCGGTCGGATACTCGGCAACGCCAATTCTGCGCCAGATTGTCAGTCCCCGTAGCGCGGGATGGATGAGCGTCGTCTCCAGCAGGCCTTCCTGGTCAGGGTTCAGGAAAACTTCGTCGGCGCCTGCCCACTCTTCCTGATTGGTAAGTATCAGCTTGCTGTCGGCGAAGGCTGTCTTGATGACCTGAGCTTCTTCCGACGAACACCCATCGAATAACTGATCGAGAGAGTTACACCACTTCTGCACTTCGGACACAAAGGGATTCTCGCTGTCAGCCAGCGCGCGCAGCCGCTCCAAGAGCCGCTCCGGGCCCGTCGGTTTGTCACTGACTCCGAGCAATTTCAGTAAAGGCCTGGTTGTTTCCGTATCCAGGTCCGCTTTGACGAAAGATTCAACGTTGAGCAATGGCTCGGTGTCCGGCGTGCGGAGGAGCAGTTCTGCCGGATGGCGAGGCCGCCCCAACGTGTCCGGAAGACAAGGCAAGTCACGCAAACGGAGAATCCACGTGGGCAACAAAGGCTCTTGCGTGACTCGGCGGGCATTGTCACCCCAAGTCTGGTCTGCCCGGGCAGACTTCGCTTTCGACCAGAATGACTGGGGCTGCTCCAAAATGCGGGTCATCAATCTGCTCCAAAACCGGTCGTCTTCTTCAGCCAACGAACTCCAATGTTGCCAGTGGGCCGTAGCAAAATTCCAATCCGTTACAATAAAGTTGTCGCGCTTGTAGTGAAAATAGGGGTCCCCGTCCATGCCGCGCCGACGTAATTCCTCCGTCAAATCGGTGCGACTCCACACCCATTCCTTGGTCTGACAGAAAGGAACGAAAGTGTGGAGACGATTGCCATCTGAACGCACCCACTGCCGCCATTCGTCGAATGTACAGGTTGCAGATGGTTCGGTATAGGCGCCATGCAGTACGTTTTTCCTGTACCAATCCACGTCTACAAACGTGTCCAGGTCGTTGTCCAGGTCGGAGAGAACAGGCGCGGGTATGGGTCGCCGATCTCGCGTCACAAATCTGAAATCGTGAGGAACAGCAGCCTTGAGTTTGGCGGCGATGTGCGCAAGCCGGACGTAGTCCGATATCTTATACGACGAGTCTTGCGCAAAGAAGCTGTCCGCGATGTTGCCCATGACCCGGTCAACGCCGGTTGACTCATTCAGCCTCAGGGCGGACATACATCCGCGGGCTTGCTTGATCTGTCTCTTCAGCGCTTCATCACCGTCTGCTTCGGCAGTGCGATGCTTGTTATCCAGGAAGGTGATCCAGTTTTGATCGAGCCGCAAAAGAAAAGGAGTAAGAAATTCCCAGTCTGCGCGTTCGAGAGGTAGCCTTAGACCGACCCGGACGACCTCATCGGCTGCGTAGAGCAACTCTTTGCCCAGTACCGGCAATATACGTGCAGCTCGGTGACTGGGCCAAGGAGTGACTATCTCGTCTGACACGTACGCCCATAGGTTCAACAGTTGTATCCAAGATTGTGGACGCGGCAGGTGGGTACTCTTCAGTGCCGCAAGGACGTCAGACTTTTTCAAAATTTCGACATGCCCCCAGTTGAGCAGCTTGATACGGTCCTGTCTATTGATATGCCGGGACAGTATTGACGGATTATTAGCGCCGAACGCTGCCGACACCTGCTCCGCAGACCAAATGGTCAACAGTTCGCCCGGAACCGCCAGACAGTTGCCCAAGGGTTCCAGGATGTCGGCTTCGGTCAGCAGGAACTTTTCTCCTTCAATCCCTGCCTCGAAACTCTGCTCGACGATGGCCCCGCAACGCCCTTCGATTGAACCGTCCTCTCGGTTGACGTCAGGGGACAAACTGTATGCTTGGGCGCGTTCTCCGATTTCAAGCGACTGGTTGCCCAACCAACCCAGCATGGCATTGGCTGCCAGTTCGCCAGTCCGCTTCAACAGCCAGCGATTGGTCGGTGACAACGCGGGGTCCTTGATCTTCATGCGGGCCGGGTCCTGTATGAAGGGAGCGTTGCAGGCAAATGGCAGTTGGGTCAAGACGCCGGTGGGAAGAACGACAAAAAGTCGGCCTTCAACACCCAGGACAACTTCAATGCGGAAGGTAGGAGAGTCAATGTCATCCTCCTGGGTTCTGCGTTCATTTCTGATCTCTTGAAGCGCGTCTTCGGGGAATTCTTCATCAAGAGAGCGAATTGCCAGATATCGGGTGCCGGGCCTGTTGGATATCGAAATCCACTCCGAATCATCAACAGGTCCGTCCCCGTGCGACCACAAGCGAATCTCGCGCTCTTGAACGCGCAGGCAACGAATGCAGTTGAAGAAGATAAGCGATGTCGGACTTTGGCTCCATTCGTGGAGGTTTTTGTCCAATTCTTTCTGCACGTCCTCGTTCCTGATGACGACACGGACTTCAGTTCGGCCATCGTTTGTTGCGGCAGATTCGGTCCACACGGGCTCCGTGAATCTTTGTTCGTGAAAAGCAACTGAAAGTGTTGGCGTAACTAGACGCACCTCGTCGCCCAAGCTGAAGGTGCTTTTGAACCCGACGCCCCTGAACCCGATGGTATGCAGAGTCCGCTTGTTGGAATAACCGAAGCGGCACAGCGAGGCGAACTGCTCCCGGGTGAAGTCTTCGCCATTGTGGTAAAAGATGAACTCCCCGCCTTTGATTTCAACGGTTGCTTCGGTTGCTCCGGCATCATCGGCGTTTTGCAGAAGTTCCGACACAACATGGCGGGGGCTTTGGATCTGTTTGAACAGGAGACGCCAAGGACGGGCCAACTCCTCGTCGCTCTCGAGTTGATTCCAACGCTTAGAGGCGGAATCCCTTATGGAATTGAAAAAGTGGGGCGGATGCATTAGCTGGGCTCCTCAGAACGGGCCCAGAGATGAGCAAAATCATAGTTGACGCTGGTAACGCCGAAGTCCGGCTCGCCGGTGAAAGGTTGCCGAAGGTATCTGGTGCGGTGTTGGCCGTCGGGCAGGAACTCGACCATCGCCAATATGAAGTCTTCGGGCTTGTTCAAAGAGTAGAGGATTTCATTGCGAGTCACGGTGAGCGTATTCGCTCCTGCAACGCGGCCCTTGACTTCGAGGAACCGCAGCCTGCCTTCTCCCGGCACCCGGCTTTCGATATCGTAGCCACGATTTTCCTGTTCACAGTCTACTGGCTCGAATCCAAGACTTTTTTCAACGTTCATCACAATCTCCCTGGCCGCGGCTGCGACTGCTTGGCGGTCGGTTGCACTGGTATCGGCGGAAAGCGGCGCTCCAATCATGTCGGAGAGGAGGCCTGCAGGCACGACGAGGGCGCTGCCAAGTATCACAGGGGGTAGAGGAGTCAGCTGTTTCTCAAGGCGCAACACCTCGACACGCCTCAGCAAGCGTTCTTGCAGGTCCAGCGCTCGTTTGCGGGCTTCGCCCGAGTTCAGACTGGCATTCACCTTGCCGACCTGTTCCTGTACTCGCAGTTCGTCTGCTTGCTGGCTCCAATAGTCGATCTCCTTGGTCAGGCGCTCTTTGACGGCGGCCTTGATCTTTACTACATGATCCAGTTTCCGGTCGCGGACCTCCTTCAGGTGCTCCGGTACAACGTGTTCGATGGCATGATTCTTGGCCCTGTCCTCTAACTTCCCGGTCAACCAGGCGCATTCTGGCCGGTCAAGGATTGCGCGGGCGTCTGGCTCATCATCCGCCAATGGGCGGTAGTCAAGGTAAGGGGCAAAGTGGGGATGCCGTGCACTTCCGTTGGCGTCCAGTTCCACGTACAACATGCGCCTGGAAATCACGCGGCGATCATCGGTCTGTGTACTGGTGGCATCCTGAATGGCATGGTTCAAGTAGAAAAGTACCCGAGGCTCGAGTCCCTGGTCGTCTTCGTCCACGAGGACTGCGCCGCGGCGGAGTAGGTCTCGATTCTGTTCCAACAGGAGATCTGCCGTCGAATCAAGCAAGGGATGACCGGGGAAAACAAAGTCTGCCAAGGGATGATCCAGCGGCGCCTTCAACGCTTTGTCGAAAACGATGCGGCTATAGCGGGAACGGACGCTCCTGTTGCGGTTGCGAATGGCACGCGGTGTCCTGGTGACGATGTAACGGTGTGGTTCACGCTCTGCGACAGCGCCGCCCATGTGCCGGAAGGCTTCCAGGAAGAACGACTCAATGTAATGAGGCTGCAAACGCCGGGCTTCGGCCCGCTCCATCTGTACACGTACGCGATTGACCCGGCTGGTATCCATGACATCATGGGCAAGCGCTTTTTCCTCCCAAAGGTCCTGCAAGTACCCATGGTCGAACGCGTTATCGACGGCTTGGGTTAGCCGACCCCGCACTTCGGGTTGCTCGCCATACCGGACAGCCTCGATGAGAAGATCGCGCAGGGGCCTGCCCGCAAAATGCAGTTTCCCCAGTACGTTGAACACTTTGCCGCTGAGCGCTTTGCGGGCCTCCTCAAGTTTCTGCAGCAGGCGTAGGTATACCGCGCCCTCCCGCGTTTCAGCTGCAACTAGATTCCACAGGCGGCAGACTTCGGTCTGTCCGATGCGGTGAATGCGACCGAATCGTTGTTCGATCCTGTTGGGGTTCCAGGGTAGGTCATAGTTGATCATGAGGTGGGCCTGCTGTAAGTTGATGCCTTCGCCCGCGGCATCGGTGGCAAGCAAAACCTGAACTTTCGGGTCGTGAACGAATGACTCGCGGGCCTGGGCGCGCTCTTCGCGTCTCATGCTGCCATGAATGCAGACGATGGCCTCATTTCTTCCCAACAAGACAGCGATTCGGTCTTGCAAGTACCGCAGTGTGTCGCGGTGCTCGGTGAAGATCACCAGTTTCTGATTGGACATGGATTGATGCGTAAAGAGGTTCGCCAACTCTTGCCACTTCTTGTCGCCGCCCTTGCGCCGAACATTAGAAGCCAAGGCCTCCAATCGATTCAGTGTGGCGATTTCGGCTTTCAGTTCGACGATAGTACTGGCGGCAGTCGCCCGATCTAGCAGTTCTCCTTCAACCTCCTCGATTTCACTGTCGGGGGCTTCTTCGAGATCTTCGATCTGCTCATCGTCGAGAACGGATGCGGCTTCATTGAGAGCGCTTTTCACCTGCTCATCGCGCTGCAAGGCCTCCAGTTCGCGCAGTGCGTTTGCCAGCCGTTCACGTCGGCGTCGCAACGACTGATAGATCGCCTCGGGTGATGACGCCAGACGACGTTGGAGGATGGTAAGCGCAAAACCTACGTTGCCGGCGCGCTTGTTGTTTTGCAGCGCTGCGGCGCGATTGAACTCTTCACTTACGTATCTGGTCACGTCCTCGTAGAGACTCTTTTCGTCTTCTGACAGTTGGTAAGGGACGGTTTCCGCAATGCGCTCCGGCAACAAGGGCGTATTATCGAATTTGACTAACTGCTCCTTAGTCACGCGGCGCATCAAGTCTGAAACGTCGGATGCGTGGACTCCGTCGCGGAAGCGGCCTTCGAAGCGGTCGCTGTCGAGCAAGGCCAAAAAGAGTTGAAAATCTGCCTCCTTGCCATTGTGAGGTGTAGCGGTCATCAGCAGGAAGTGACGTGTCAAGTTGGACAGGAACTTCCCGAGGCGATAGCGCTTGGTGTAGCTGATTTCGCCGCCGGAGAAGGTGGCCGACATTTTATGGGCTTCATCACAGACGATCAGGTCCCACCGACAATCAGGCGCGGCCAGTTTGGCCTGAACGCTTTGGTCGCGGGCCAGCTTGTCCAGTCGACCTATCACGAGGTCGGTCTCTAGAAACCAGTTGCCCGTTCGTGCCGCTTCAAGATTGTCGTTGGTGAGAATCTGGAAAGGCAAGGCGAAGCGCTGGCTCAGTTCATCCTGCCATTGCTCGACCAGGTTCCCCGGACAGACGACGAGGCACCTTTGCAGATCGCCGCGGGCGATGAGTTCCTTCATCAGAAGCCCGGCCATAATCGTTTTGCCTGCGCCCGGATCGTCCGCCAGCAGGAAACGCAAGGGTTGACGCTCAATCATAGTCTCGTAGACGGCTGTGATCTGGTGAGGAAGTGGCTCGATTTCCGATGTATGGACGGCCAGGACCGGATCGAACAGATGGGCCAGTTTGATGCGGTTGGCTTCGGAGACAAGGCGAAACAGTTTCCCGTCTCCGTCGAAACTCCAGGGACGGCCTTGTTCGACAATCTGGATTTGAGATTCGGAATCCCGGTAGACAAGCCGATCTCCGAGTAGTCCGGCAGGGGTCCGATAGGTAAGGGTCAAGACATCTGAGCCGTGCCACTCGACATGGACTATAGTGACGAGAGAGTCCGGTAGTATGCCGCGTACGTCAGCATCGGGTGTCAGGTCTTCAAGCTTGCTCATATAGCAATTCCTGTAAGATGAGGTTAGACATCTGTTCTGCATTCCTCTGTTCATTGGGAAGCGTCGAGCGCGACTGCCTGTTGCATCAGTTGCTCGTCGAACGAATTATGGCTGTCCGGACATAGGCGAATCCATTGCCATTCACGACGTCCTGATTTGCGAATTTGGTGGCGTAGTGACAACGCCATTGGGGTTGGGGTGATGCTTCTCTGGCCCTGGACCTCTTCGGCTAATTTATGCGACCGCAATTCACGAATCTACAGCTTTTCTGGCGAACACGAGGGTGCGCAAGCCCATGTGGAACAGCCACCGCAACGCGCCAAGCGGGCGATCTGCGACCAACTCTGCATCGGGGCATTATACCCCAAGGCAGCCAGGGCACGGTCTTTCTGTTCGTAGATGCGGTGGGCCAGTTCACGCGGCATGCATTTTGGTTAGCAATGGGTGGTCTCCATCTCGCCGGACTGTGCGGCGGCGGACGATCTTCGGGGTTCCAGTCTTCGGGCAACGCTTGGGAGCGCAGCAGACGTACCTCGCCAGCGCCGGCGCAATCAAGCCAGCCACTTCGTCGCGCGTCCCGCCTCCTCCGCGCGCGTATAGACCCCCCACCATCCTCACCGTCTTCCAGCGTCCCGGCGCACGAACGCCCTGCAGCTCGGCCCATCGCCCCCAGGCCGCCAGCGCGCGGCGCGCATCGTCCAATCCTTTGCCTGCCAACGTCCATAAAGTCGCCTGCTTGGCCCAAAGCGCGCCAATTGAAAAGAGGAGCGGATAACCGCCCCTCTCTTTCCATGCCTTGCCACACCAAGCCGAGCCACGCGCTGCCCCGCCATGCCAAGCCGTGCCCGGACGAGCCTGGCCTGGCCGTGATTTCCCTGCCTAGCCTTGCAATGCCGCAGCAGGTTGTGCCGCGCCCGCGCCCTCATGCCCGCACTCTGCAACCTCCTCGAAAGACGCTACCGTGAAGCGGCCGAACACCCCGCTCTTCTCAGGTCGCCAGTCGCCCAGGCCGACCTGCCGCCCCGCGATCTCAAGCCACTCCAGCAGCTGCTCCCGGTCGATCAGCTCACCGTCAACGTCGACGGTGGCCGTGCAACTCCACGGCGGCTCGAATCTCGCCCGGGTGCGGTTGACCCTGCTGCCCTTGACGACGACCGGCACGGTGTACTGGGCCTCGCCGCCGATCTCCTCCAGCGTAGCGCCGTACCTCTCACGATCGTATTCGAAAACGGTTTCCAGGACGATTAACCCACCCCGGACCTGCGGCCCCTGCTTCCTTCTTCTGGCCCCGGTTTCGATGGCCGCTCTAACAGCTGTTGCCGGGATCGCAGGCGCTCCGCCCGCGTCGAGCCAAAGGGAGCGCCGGCACTCGAGTTCACGCAGCCGCTCATCGTCGGCCTCTGTTCTGTTGCCGCCGCGTTTGGCCGTGATCGCTGCGATCTCACGGCTGACAGGGCTGCGGGTGTCAAGCCCGGCTGCCCCGTTGTGCATGAGGATGGCGCTGGTGCCGGATATTCTGAACTGGTACTGCATGATGCTATACTCCTTGTGATGTTGTGGACGATCTCGAACCGGTTGCCGCCTGCTCGAAGAGTTCGCCGCAATGTCGTTGCGACCTCGTGGCATATTGTGCACAGCGCCACGAGGTCGTCTGCTGTTACATCCTCGCCGGACGGGTAGTCGTCGAACGCCCAGTGATGGGCATCGGTCGCCTGCGCGGTCCCGCACAGCTGGCAGGTTCCGCCCGAACGGTCGAACGCCTGCGCTCTCGCCAGCTTGTAATTGCCGCCGTATGGATCTCTTGTCATGCTTCCTCCTCTTTCCGCCTGATGGTTGTGGAACGGTCCCTGCGTTGCCGCGCCAGACAGGCCGCGCCTCGCCCTGCCGAGTCCTCATCGAGCGCGCGCTGAACCGGCGCCGGGTGGCGCTGAGGTGTGCTTTTCGCTGTCGTGGGATATACTGCGCTGGCTGCGCTCTCAAGGCCTACATCCTTGTTAGCGTGGCTGCCCTGGCTGTTACAGCAGCTGGGGCACTTCTGTTTAACGGCCAGCCTATCGTATCACAGACGCCAAAGGGGCGCAAATTTAGAACAACGGTTCACCACACAAGCTGTTTGTACGGGGATGGAGGAACACAAAGTGATGCCGGCGCGCCATTATCTGCCAGCTGTTCATTCATCCGCTCAATCCTTGCGCGCCGCGTTGGTTACCGGAAAGAAGGGGAATCTGGATCCTTGAGGCCACTGAGAAATTCCGCAAGTCTGTCAATTTTGCTGAAATGCTTTTCGCTTCTTGTAATATATGTTTTAATGCGCATATCGGCCAGTTCTCCGTGCGCGCAAGCGTTCAATCAGGGTAGCTCTGGCAATCACAAAAGATTCTCTCTTTACCCATAGCCCGGGGGCGGCCGGATTTGTAAGCCAATAATCAGAGGAGAACAATTGTGACTCTTAATGCACTTCTTGGAGCCGCCGGGCGAATGAAAGACAAGGATGTTGAAGAGTTCGTCAAGCGAGTGTTAAACAATGATGAGAAGCTGGTTAGCGCATATCGAACGAAACGCGACAGCTATGTCTTTACCAACCGTCGATTTATCTGGGAGGACATCCAGGGATTGACTGGAAAGAAGCGCAGCTTAACGAGCATACCCTATTCTAAGATTTCCGCCTTCTCGGTTGAGACGGCGGGAATATGGGACACGGACGGTGAGCTCAGGCTGTATGTAAGTGGATATGCCTCACCGCTCAAGTTGGAATTCCGTAGTGGAATAGACATTTACGACATCCAGCTCCTCCTTTCCATGTTTACTTAACCTGAATTCGGAGTAAATGAGCACCTTATCAAGCTGGTAGAATAGAAGTTC